>DIQS01000019.1:14477-39928 GCA_002427325.1 Cloacimonetes bacterium UBA5456
GAGGACGAAGAAGCCTGCGAAAGAACAGACTTTATCATGATGGGGCTCAGGCTTTTAGATGGCTTGGATTTGGGCGAATATCAGACGCGTTTCGCTGAGGATTTACTCGCCTCAAAAGCAAAAGAAATCAAGCGTTTGACAGAGCAAGACATGATCTTTCTCGATGGCAAGAGGCTCAAAATCCAGCCCCATGCTCTTTTTATCTCAAATGCCGTAATCTCGGAGCTGATATGAAGATAGATGACTTTATCTTGCAAATGCAAGAGCTCTTAAAAGGCAGCAGTTTTGCCAAAAGAACCTGGATCGTAGGTGGAGTTCCGCGCGATCTTCAGCTCGGCAAGACTGACTTTCGAGATTTCGATCTCTGCATCGAACAGCGTTATGGTGCATCAAAACTTGCCGAATATCTCAACAGAAAGCATCCGCCACTGAGTTATGAGATATTCCCTCGTTTTGCAACCGCAAAGCTTGTTTATGAGAGCTTTAGCTTGGACCTTGCCCAAAGCAGAATCGAGCTCTATGAATCCGGCAGACGCTATCCCAAAACCCGTTTTGCAAGGGTCGATAAAGACTATCTGCGCCGCGATTTCACCATCAATTCGCTATATCTAAACCTCTTTACAAAGGAGCTTAAAGACCCTTCCGGCAGTGCATTAAAGCACATTCAAGAAGGAAAGATTCAAACCATCCGAGCGCCGGAAGAGGTGTTTTTGGAAGACAGCCTGCGCATACTCCGCGGGATCAGATTTGCCACGACCCTCGGTTTTGAGATTGAAGAAAACACGGCAGAAGCCATGAAAAAACTCTCCTTCACTTGCCTGAAATTAAGCTCAAAAAACCTGAAATATGAGCTCGAGCAAATCGCAAATCACCCCCAAAAAGAGCGAGGAAAAAAGCTGCTTTCGGACTTTTCTTTGAGCGAATTGCTTAAATTTCTCTAAAATACTCTTTTCGTAGCCAAAGTCAAGAGCTTAACAGATTGATAATTATGCTTGCTAAGCCATGTCTTCCTTAGTGGGTTCAGCTTATCGTCTGCTTATGATATGCTCATGCCCATGACCACATCATGACCATATCATGACCAGAACCCAGTAAGGAAGCAGTGGAAAAATGCTCAGGCGATGCCGAAAATTGCGCCAAAAATAGCGGCGAAAATTAGCAGGGTAAAGGGGCTGACTTTCCAGCGCCAAGTTGCAAAAAAACTGACGATAAATACACCGAGCGCAAAGGTGCTTTCCACCGCTTTGGGGAGGATCATAATCAATGCGGCGCCGATGAGTCCCACAGAGAGCAAGCGCAGGCGTTTGAATATCCTTTTAAACCACTCTAACTTCCTGAGTTTCATGTAAGTTACGGTAATCAACGCCATCACAATCAGCGAAGGCATTACCACGCCCAATGTGCACACCAAAGAGCCCAAAACTCCCGCTTTGTGATAGCCCACGAAGGTTGCGGCGTTGATTGCGATTGGTCCCGGCGTCATCTGCGAGATTGCCACCACTTGCATAAATTCCTGCTGAGTGAGCCAAGGATTGATCAGCACCACCTCTTGGCGTATCATCGCGAGTATGGCATATCCGCCGCCAAAACTGAAAAGTCCGATTTTGAAAAAGGTGAGAAACATAGTAAGTAGAATCATTTACGGGTCTCCCACAAGGTATAAGCGATGCTGAGCAAGATGATGATCACGGGGGTGACATTGAGCAGCCCTACGAGCAGTGCGGCGATGAAGGGAAACCAGATATTATGCTTGTTGATTCCGCTCTTTTTTGCCATGTCGATCAGCGGCACGGCGATGAGTGCGACCACGGCGGGTTCGAGCGCACTAAATGCTTTGCGCACAACCTTTTGCTCTGCAAATTCTTGAAATAGCATGGCAATGGCTATGATGATTACAAAAGAGGGGAGAACTGTGCCCAAAACCGCTACTAACATGCCGGGGATGCCTTGCGCATTGTAGCCGGAATAGATGCTGATATTAACGGCGATGGGACCGGGACTGCTCTGAGCGGCGGCAAGTCCATCCAAAAACTCTTCTTCGCTAAGCCATTTCTGCTTTTCACAAACCTCTCGTTTGATCAGAGGAATCATGGCGTATCCGCCACCCAAGGTGAAGCCGCCTATCTTCAGAAAGGAGAAAAAGATGCTCCATAGTTTCTTAAAATTATACTTTTTCAATTAGTTCCACCAATTTGTCCAATAGCTTATCTTCGGGGTATTTGCCTACGATTTCGCCTTTTGCGAAGATGAGACCTTCGCCTATGCCGCCCGCTATGCCAAAATCGGCTTCACGTGCTTCACCGGGGCCGTTTACTGCGCAGCCCATCACGGCGACGGTGAGATTTCTATCTTGATAGTTTTCCAGCGCCTTTTCCACCCTTTGCGCCAGTCCGATGAGGTCGATGCGAGTTCTGCCGCAAGTGGGGCAAGATACGATATTCAAGCCTTTCCTCAGCCCTAATGCCACGAGGATTTGGCGCGCTACATACACCTCCTGCACGGGGTCTGCGGTGAGGCTGATGCGCAGTGTGTCGCCGATGCCTTCGCTGAGCAAGATGCCTATTCCCATGGCACTCTTGATGCTGCCCAAAAGCAGGGTGCCGGCTTCGGTGACGCCGAGATGCAAGGGGTAGTCCACGCGGCGGGAAAGCTCTCGATAACTATCTAACATGAGCGGGAGATTCGAGGCTTTTGCAGAGATTTTGATGTCATAAAAACCCAGTTCTTCGAGGATGTGGACGTGGGAGAGCGCGGCTTCCACCATCGCCTCTTTGCCGTGGCCATATTTGGCGAGTAAGTCCTTGGGCAAAGAGCCGCTATTTACACCGATGCGGATGGGGATTTGGCGGTCTTTGGCGGCGGAGACAAGCTCTTGAACTTTTGCCTTACTGCCGATATTGCCGGGGTTTATCCTCAGTCCATCGATGCCGTTTGCTATGGCGGCGAGCGCTAAGTTGTGGTCAAAGTGGATGTCTGCAACCAAGGGGAGATCGCTGTAGCCTTTAAGTGCTGTAATCGCTTGTGCATCATCTATATCCATCACAGAAAAGCGGATGATTTCACAACCGGCGGCGGCAAGACGGCGGATTTGCTCCCCGGCTTTGGGGACATCTGAAGTCTTGACGCTGAGCATGCTCTGTATGCTGACGGGGTTTTCACCACCGATCAAAACATCGCCGAGCCTGATGGGACGTGTTTTTTTACGCAAATTTTCTTTCATGCGCGCACCATGCTGTGACTTTGTTCTTTTGTCAAATAGAAAGTTTTGCAACTGTGTATTTTGCGTGCTATAAAGCCTCATAAAAGTGGATTTGAAAAGCCGCTAAAAGATTTTGCTTGACAAGAGGGGGCTTAAAATCAGATGTTATCACAAAATCGGCGTTATCTGTCGAAATAGTATATAAGGAGAATTGCCTTGATAAATAGAATTCACTCAAGACGGACTAAGACCTGCTTAATAATGATCTTAGCTATGTTCTCCTTTGCGCTTCTTTCTGCTGAGATTCTCATCCCCATGGATAGAACGCAGACCGACCACCTCAAGGCTTATGGGATTGCATTTGCCGGGCTCAAAGATGAGATGGTGGTAAAATGGCTGCTGAACTATCGTGGCGGCAGTTTTCTCTTTCCCGATAGCCCTCAAATCGTGGCGCTTTGCAACATCCGTGGCGTTCGCTTTGAAAGCGTCTCAAGTTCCACCGTGGCAAACATCTATCAAAGCATCCAAGAGGCGAATATGGAGGTGATCACGCTGGAAAAAGAGCCCAAGATCGCCGTATATACTCCGCCGAATTCTTTGCCTTGGGACGATGCTGTCACCATGGCACTGGAATATGCCGAGATCGAATATGACAAGCTTTGGGATGATGAGGTTTTGCAGGGGAAACTCAGCGACTATGACTGGCTGCATCTGCATCATGAGGACTTTACGGGGCAATATGGCAAGTTTTATGGCTCTTATCGTAATGCGGACTGGTATCTCGAAGAAGTTCGCATCAACGAATCCTCAGCGCGGAAAAACGGCTATGCAAAGGTCTGGCAGCTCAAGCATGATATCGCTGAGAAAATACGCGACTATGTGGTCTCCGGCGGCTTTCTCTTTGCGATGTGTGCCGCAACTGATACCATCGATATTGCACTCGCTGCTCGTGGCGTGGATATCGTTGATAGTGCGATAGATGGCGATGGGATTGATCCGGATTATGACAGCAAATTGAATTTCGATCGCTGCTTTGCTTTTGAAAACTTCAAACTCACCACAAATCCTTATATTTATCAATATTCCGACATCGATGCCACGGATAATAGTAAGATGCGCGGGGCGGAAGGAGACTATTTCTTGCTCTTTGATTTTTCCGCGAAATATGACCCCGTGCCCACCATGCTCACTCAAAATCACACGGCGATCGTGAATGGATTTATGGGGCAGACCACCTCTTTCTTTCGCAACAAAGTAAAAAAGAGCGTTATCATCCTTGCGGAAGTGCCCGGTCAAGAAGATGTTAAGTATATTCATGGCAACTTGGGCAAAGGCACTTTCACCTTCTATGGCGGGCACGATCCTGAGGATTATCAGCACTTTGTGGGTGATCCCGAGACGGTGCTCGACCTTCATAAAAACTCTCCGGGATATAGATTGATCCTCAATAATGTCCTCTTCCCGGCAGCCGAGAAAAAGAAACTTAAAACCTAAAAAGAATTGAACGTTATGGCGAAATTTTATCAACATCTCCGCAGCACAAGGATCAAGACCGGAATCTGGACTTTGATCATCCTTCTCATCCTGCTTTTTGGCTATCTCTGGCTCACAAATCGGTTAGAGCTTAAAAGTCAGCAAAATCTTAAGGTGCTCTTCACCAACGTGATGGGGCTGGAAACCGGTGATAAGATCATGTATCGCGGCATGGAAGCGGGGCGAATCAAGAGCGTTGTGCTGCACCCGCAGGGCATTCTTGTGAGTGGCAATATCTCCACTCAAATCATTCTATATGAAGGCAGTAGGTTCTATATAGAGGACAGCCTCATGGGCAGCAAAAGCCTCAATATCGAGCCGGGAAGTAAGAAAGAACAGTTAGACCTCAGCCAGATACAGCTCGGTGAAGACCCATCCGGCATGATGGCGATGATCGCCAAGGCAGGCAAAACTTTGACGCAAGTGGATGAAATCCTGCTCTCTATCCGCCGCAATGGCGGCATCATCGATCAAGGTGAAAGCCTGATTAGGCGAGCGGATGGCACGCTCAGAAGTGCACAAAGCGGGATCGATTCGCTCAAAGACGAGTTCTCGGTTTTGATAGGCGAGGTGGATGAACTCACGGGACGCATCAATCTCTTCGTGGATGAAAGCCAAGATCATCTCTTGCAGACGATTAAGGTGGCTCCTGCGACGATGGGTAGGGTGAATAGCACCCTGGATAGTCTCAGCGTGCTTAGCGCAAAACTCAATCGCAGCGTGGATGCCATCTCCGATGGAAAAGGTAGCGCGGGCAAGATTCTCACCGATGATGAGCTTTATAACAATATCCTGCAATCAGTTGACAAACTGGATCAGCTCATCGAAGACATCAAAGCAAACCCGAAGAAATATATCAAGATTTCCATATTTTAGCTTATGAAAAAGATAATATCTCTCTGGCTACTCTTAACTGCAACTCTTTTGGGTGCAGTGAGCTACGGTAAGAACAAGGTCAATGCAGTGCCTCAGGATTGGTCAACTCTGAGCACCATGCATTTTGATATTTATTTCCCCGCCGGAGAAGATGAATTTGGGCGCACAGCCGCACTCATGGCGGAGGATATCTACTACTATCTCAAAGATAATCTCAAATATCCTTTGATTAGCCGCATCCCTGTTATCTTTTATTCGTCTAAGACCGACTTTCAGGCGACAAATATCATCACTTCGCTCCTCTCGGAAGGGGTGGGCGGCTTCACCGAGAGCCTGCGTAATCGGGTGGCTGTTCCCTTTGATGGTAGCTATTACAATCTCGAAAAGCTTTTGGCGCATGAGCTTACTCATGCCTATGTGAACGCTTTGGACAATCGCATCGTGAATGCGGTGGAAAACCTGCGTCCCACATCTTTCCCATTTTGGTTTTCAGAAGGCTTGCCGGAATATCTCTCCATCGGCAATGAAGACGACTATAACAACATGTTTATCATGGACATGGTGGTCAATGAAGTATCTACTTCCTTGGATTATAGCAGCGGATATTATGCCTATCGTTTGGGCGAAAGCTTCCTGGGATATATCGCTGAAGTCTATGGGCGTGATAAGGTTAGCGAGTATTTCTACACAATTCGCACGATGAATAATCTCGAAGAATCCACTAAGCGCGTATTTGGGATGAAGTTTGACGAGTTGGAATCGCGCTGGAAATATCAGCTCAAGCGGGATTATTTTCCCGTGATCAACTCACATCTCGTGCCGCAAGAAACACTTGAGAGGCGAACCGACCACAAAGAAGATGGCTCATATATGAATTTCTCGCCGCGCTTTTCTCCGGATGGTAGCCGTTATGCCTATCTATCCGATGCAGGGGCACGGCTCAGCGTCTGGCTTGCAGGCAGTCACGGCATCTCGAAGCCAAAGAAGATCATCACCGGCGAAAAGAGCGGGAAGATGGAAGAATTCTATTTCAGGCGCACAAATCTGAGCTGGTTTCCCGATGGCAAGAGGCTGGCATTTGCAGCAAAAAGCTCTACGGGGGATAGGATTCATATCCTTGATGTGGATAAAGGCAAGATCATAGAAAGTATTAAGATGCCAGAGCTTACCGCTATCTTTGAACTCGATGTTTCCCCTGATGGGAAGAGCATCGTGTTTAGCGGACAAGAAAAGATCAAGTGTGACCTATATCTCTTTGATCTGGAAAAGAGGGAGCTTACGCGCCTGACTGATGACAGCTATTTCGATGCTCAACCGCGCTTTTCACCGGATGGAAACAAAGTTGTTTTCAGTTCTGAGCGCATAAAAGGTGATAATATAGGCAAATATGGCTATTTTGGGAACCTGATTTCCGGCATCTTTGAGCTTGATATCGCCAGCAAAGAGATGTGGCAAATCACGGACGGAGTGCATGCTTCGCAGTGGCCTATGTATCTGCAAGATGGGCGTATAGTCTATGTGAGCAGCGAGGACGGCATCTCAAACCTGCGTCTCATTGATCCCCAGCGTAAGGTCCAAGCACAACTCACGCAGCTATTGTGCGGAACCTTCAATGCAGATATCTCCTCAGACCTCGATCATCTGGTCTTATCTAACTATTTTGACAGTGCTTGGGACATCTATTTCGGCATCTCACCGTTGGATGATCTCGTGTATGAAGGCGTTGCCGAGCCACAGCAAGTGCAGCTTGATCAAGACCTTTTGGATGGGATAGACTTTGAGCTTTTAAACAACTACGGTCCGCGCAAGAAAGATAAGACGACGCGTGCAAAACCCGCATATCAGGAGATTCGCCGTCCTTGGATTAGTGGCTTTGAGCCCTCTTTGCCGGATAGCAATCTCATCCATGCAAACTATTCTTGGGATGAAAGACCGCAAGAGCCTTCCGAAGAGTCGCCTAAGATCAAGAAATATCGTCCGACCTTCGCCTTGGATAGCGTGTGGGGCGGGCTGGCATATTCCTCTTCCTACGGCGTTTTAGGAAGCATTGAGCTCGGGCTCAGTGATCTCATGGGAGATCATGCAATCGGGATCAATCTCGGGCTCTCAGACCGCCTCAAAGAGACTAATGTCGTGCTCTCATACACCTATCTCAAACACAGGCTGGATGTGGGCGGAGGCGTGTTTAATCTCTTTGATGAGACCTATGCCAGAGCGCTTCGACCAGAGGGATGGGACTACTATCGCTATCGCCAATATCAAACCGGAGTGTTTGCCTCTCTGCGCTATCCTTTCAGCCGTTTTATGCGCATGGAGTTTGACAATATGTTCTACAACTATCGGCTGAACTTAGACTATCTGCCAAATCAGAACATAGACAGCGGAGTGTGGATCAAGGATGTTGCCTCTGTGGACGGCTTTATCTATACCCCCGCAGTGAGCTTTGTCTTTGATAATGCGCTCTATGGCTCAACGGGGCCGATGCTGGGCACTCGTGGGATATATTCTGTGCAAAAGAGCTTTGCTAAGAACGATCTGGATAACATGACCCACATTGCCGACTTTCGTAAATACATCCTCTTTTCAAAGCGCTATTGTCTTGCGATGAAGCTGAATGGCGGCTATAGTCATGGCTCTTCTCCCTCTCGCTTTTCGCTGGGTGGATATAGCGGGATTCGAGCTTTGTCCTACAACCTTGCCGGCAATAAGAAGGTCTTGAGCAGTGTGGAACTGAGATTCCCCATGGTAGATAACCTTTCCATGGCCTTTCCTTTGCCCATCACTCTGGGCGGCATCCGCGGTTCTGCCTATATCGATGTAGGCGCCGTTTGGGATGAAAGCAAGCTTTTTAGAGGCGTGAAGAACGGACGCCTCGAGGATATCAAATTAGGCTATGGCTTTGGACCTCGCATGAATCTCGGCTATTTCGTGCTCAAAATGGACATCTCGTGGCAGAGCGACCTCTCAAAGATCTCAAAACCTCAGGTATATCTAAGCCTATCAGAAGACTTTTAACGGATAATAATGTGAAAATAAAGGAGCAATCATGAAAATCGATGTATGCCGGAAGATACCGGAATATATGGAAACCCTAATCATCATGCACGAAGAGGATGGCGTTATCGAACGCACGAGCATCTTTAGCGATGCGCTGCATGACAGTATCGATGAGTTTATCAATGCTGATGAATTCAAATTTGGCAAAGGAAACATTCGCAGTTTTATGCGCCTTGTGAAAGGTAAGAAACAGAATGTTATCCTCTGCGGAGCGGGCAAAAAGGACAAGCTTACCCAGCCCATTTTAAGAGGATATATGGCATCTTGCTGGCGTGAAGCTATCAGCCTGAAAGCAGATAACATCTTCTTGTATTATGCCTTTGAGCTTCCTATCGCTGAGCTGGCTATCGGGCATATCATAGCCGAGACGGCACTGCTTACCAGCTATAAGTTTGTTAAATATCTCTCGGATTATAAGCATCACGAGCCGGAGAATGTGCATCTCATCTACTTCGCCAAGACAAACCGCTATCTCAATCGCGGCATCTTGGAAGGCAGGATATATGCAGACTCCACCATCCTTGCGCGCGATCTTGTGAACGAGCCGGCAAATGTTATCTCACCCGAAGCACTCGCCGAGCAAGCCAAGAAAGTTGCCTTAGAATATGGCCTTTCGATTGACGTGTTTAACGCAGACAGGATTCGCAGACTCAAGATGGAAGCCTTCCTCGCTGTGGGACGCGGCTCCAAGAACGAGCCCAAGCTCATCATCATGCGCTATACGGGCAACCCGGATAAGAAGAATTCACTCACCGCACTCGTGGGCAAAGGCTTGACCTTCGACTCGGGCGGATATAGCCTCAAACCCGGAAACAGCATGACTTCTATGAAGAGTGACATGAGCGGAGCCGCCGCCGTGATCGGAACCATGGCTGCGATCTCCTCGCTTAAACTCAAGGTAAACGTGGTCGCCATCATCGCTGCAGCCGAGAACATGATAGGTTCAGATGCCTATCGCCCCGGCGACATCCTCACCAGTATGAGCGGAAAAACCATTGAGATCCACAATACGGACGCCGAAGGACGCCTCACGCTCATCGACGCCGTTCACTTTGCCATAGAAAAGGAAAAGGCAGACCGTATACTGGATATCGCAACTCTGACCGGTGCCGCCGTAGCAGCGCTCGGAAAGGACTTCACTGCAGTGCTCGCCAACGACGATAAGTGGTATGACAGGCTACACGCCGCCAGCGAACTCAGCGGAGAGAGAATCTGGAGAATGCCCCTGCACGAGCCGTATAACGAGCTCCTCAAATGCGAAACGGCAGACCTCAAAAACATAGGCGGACCCTTGGCCGGATGCATCACCGCAGGCCTATTTATCCACCAATTTGTGCAAGGTAAACCTTGGATACACATGGACATCGCCGGAACATCCTTTTCGGAAAAGCCCATGGGAACCGATGGTCCCGGAGCAACCGGCGTGGGCGTGAGAACGCTGACCAACATGTTCCGCACAATGGAATAAACAAAGAATATTTAAAGATTATGGGAGAAAGGCTTATGAAAAAGCTCGTCTTAATGCTGATTGCCGTGGCTCTACTGATTAGCGGCTGCAATCCCGCAGCAAAAGAAGAGGCAGAACTTCGACCGCTCATCCTCACATCCATCTATCCTTATGAGCTGATGGTCAAGGAGTTAGTAGGCGATGGTGCAAGAGTTCGCTCGCTCATTCCGCCCAATGCTTCGGTTCACACATACAGCCCTCAACCCAGTGATCTCAAAGACTTAAACAAGGCAGACCTCATCATCGTCAACGGCATGGGCTTGGAAGCGATGATAGAGCAAAACCTGAAGAGCCTAAAGGAAAAGACTATAGTAGTTTCCGAGCTTCTTGGTGATCTGATTGCTCTCGATTCTTTACAGCAGGTTCGAGAGCATCAGATGCATCAAGATGATGAGCATCACGATCATCATCATGCGGGCGCAGACCCTCATCTTTGGACTTCGATTTCCATGATGCAGCGGCTCAGCATGAAGCTCAAAGGCATTTTAGCAGAGCGTTTTACCGATCTCGCCCCGCTGGTCAATCACAATTATGAAACCCTCACCCGCAGCTTGAAAGAGGCAGATGAGCAGATAAAAAGAGAGCGCAAAGGATTTGACAGCCCTGCTTTGGTGACCTATCACAATAGTTTCCACTATTTTACGCGGGAATACGATATCGACTATTTAGGCTGGGTGCAAAGCTCGCCCGGCAAAGAGCCCACCGCCCGTCAGCTCAGTCAATTAGGCGAAAAGATCCAAAGCCACAAAGTGAAAAGCATATTCATCGAGCCTCAGCAAAACCCCAAATCTGCCGAGATTCTCGCCAAGGAATATAAGCTGGAAATCCTGAGCTTAGACCCGATTGGATATAGCTTTCAGCCCAAAAGCATTGCCGAGCTCATAGTGAAAAATTGGCAAGAGATGAAGAAAGCTTTTAGCCCCATTCCCTCTGCCGGAGATGAGGATTAAGCCGCGATGATTGAATTTCAAGAGGTTCAATACCATGCCGGACGCATCACCATTCTCAAAGACATCAATCTGACTATCCCAGACGGCGTCTTTGCGGCGATAATTGGCCCTAACGGAGCCGGAAAATCCACCTTGATCAAGCTACTTTTAGGCATGGAAGACCCCAGCGAAGGTAAGATATTGATTGATAATATCCCGCGCGATAGCTGGTTGAAACACAATGGCTTCGGCTATCTCCCCCAGCGCGAGGAATATGACCGAGGCTTCCCCGCCACCGCACTTGACATCGTTCTCATGGGAATCGCCGGACGCATCCCTTGGGGCAAAAGAGTGGGTGATGAATACCGCGAGCGTGCGCTAAAGATCATGCAAGACACGGGCATCAAAGACAAAGCAAACAGCGCCATTGGCAATCTTTCCGGCGGCGAATTCCAGCGCGTAATGCTCTCTCGCGCCATCCTCTCAGACAGCAAATATCTCATCTTAGACGAGCCCGAGGCAGGGATAGACCGTCATAGCGTGGTGAACTTCTTTGAACTGCTCAAAGAGCTCAACGACGCCGGCAAAACCGTGATCACCGTCTCCCACGACCTGCACACGCTTAATAAATATTGCAATTTCTTGATCTGCTTGAACAAGACTTTGCATTGCCATGATCACTCGGAACTCATTGATCAACAATTGATTGACAGAACTTTTGGCGAACACAGTCGCCTCATTGAAAAGGATTATTGATGCCGGGATTTATAATAGTTGCCCTCATCGGTGCCGTTCTCAGCGGCATTTCGCTGGCAGTTTTTGCGCCTTATGTGACGCTCAGACGCATCTCTTATATGGGCGAAGCACTTTCACACATTGCCTTTGCGGGCATTGCGATAGCCCTGATCAGCGGGATGAATCTCACGCTTGGAGCATGGATATTCGTTAGCATTGTGGCACTTTTGATCTCTTGGCTTTCGCGCAAAGAGAAGATTCAAGAAGCCAATACCATCACCATTTTCCTCTCGCTTTCCATGGCGCTGGGAATAGTGTTGATCTCGCTGAGCAAAAACTACGCCTTCGATCTTTCCAGCTATCTCTTTGGCAACGTGCTATTGATCAGCATCTCCGAGGTTTGGGCGCTGGGAATCCTGAACGTTTTCAACATCCTTTTCATCCTGATTTTCTATAAAGAGCTTTTCTATCTGAGCTACAACCCCGAGATGGCAAAGGTTTTTCGCATCCGCGTTGGGCTGATCGACCACCTTTTTTACCTGCTTTTGGCGGCAAATATTGTGCTGAATCTTAAAAGCGCCGGCATCATCCTCGTCACCGCTCAACTGATTCTCCCGGCGGTGATTGCCTTCAATCTCGCAAAGAAATTGGGCTGGATCATCGCAATATCGGTGATTGCAGCGATAGTTTCCGCACTGATCGGCTTTTATCTTTCATTTGTCTTGGATATCCCCACCGGCGCAACCATCGTAATCGTTCAAGCTTTCATCTATGCCCTAAGCTTCATTTTCAAAAGGAGAAAATAGCTTTAAATGTCTCGTAACTATGTTATATTCTTTTCGTTAGCAATTGCCCTAATCTTTGTAAGTGTCCTCTGGCAGGTCATGGAACCCCAGATTCTAAGTGTTGCCGACAAGGCAGCCCACAAACTCTTTAAACGCCCCTTCCATCAGGTGACAATCTATGACGATGACGGCATTATCATGCAGAATTACAACAAACATGGAAATCAATATAATCCGCTTTTCATTGCAAATGAAGCGCTGACCCAAAACCTCTATCGCAAGGCGGGCTTAGGCGATGAGAGCTTTATCAAACACACAAATTGGCTGATCAACAACGTTGTGGTGAACGACTCCGTTGCACTCATGCAATATAAATTTGATTATCCTGATTACAACCTGAAAGCCCCCTGGTCATCTGCTTTAACCCAATCAGTGGCGATGAATGCAATCGCCGTCCGTGCTGCAGCAGACAGGGATGAAGACACATATTTGATTGCCCAAAAGATGCTATATAGCCTAAAACCCGGCGTTGCAGGCCTCAGCGTTGCCCTCTCGGATAGCAACGTATGGTTCATGGAATATCCCGCAGAAGAGCCATATTTCGTTCTCGACGGCATGCTCGGCACGCTCATCAAACTGCATGACTATCATGATCTTACCCACGATCCTCTGGCAGGAGAGCTCTTTGACAAGGGTTTCAATGCCTTAGCGGAAAAGCTTCCGGAATTTGACTATCGAGGATATGCCTATTACCATTTAGGCGGACTCAAGGCGGGCAGGGCATATAATCAGCGTTATATAACTCAATTAGAGAAACTCTTGGAGGTTAGATACCATCCCACTTTGATGATCATGAGAAACAGATGGCTGAAATATGACGGCTATCCCGTGATCTGGCAGATGATTATGAATCCGAGACCAAAACGCATTCTCGCCTTTTCGCTTGCTTTCTTGGCTACTTGGGCACTTACTTTTGTGCTTTTAGCTCGGACCCAAAGAAAGGAACCAGACGATCCGGAACATAGCTGAGCTTAGCTTGTCTCAGCCCCGTCAGACCCATATCCTGTTCACGATTTAGCCAAGTATAGCGGCTTTGTAGATACTTCGAGGTTTCCCACGTGATGACCTGAGCACTGCCCTTCATAAATGGGTCAAATTTCTCGAAATGCACCGTCGCCATGTCTTCATTTTGCTTACTGAATATGGAATATGCCGAGATCTTTTCTTTGTAGCAAATGATGATTCCTTCTGTGGGAAGGCTGTTCCAATTATCTATGGTGTTTTTAATTGCCTTGAATTCCGTTTTGAGATAGGGATCATCTAAGTCTCGCTCACGACGCCATTTCTCTGTGAATTGCATGATGTGCGCCAGCCTATTTTCCGTGATTCTCAGCACATGGAATTCAGGATATGTGCGCCGATATTGGGAGATGAGGTTCTTCTTTTTGGCGAGTTTCTTGCCGCTTAAGCTCACCATATTTTCATTCGAATATATGTAATCCGACCAATCTCTATCTTCATAAACCTCAAAGAGTTCAGCAAAATCAGGGTGTTTTTCTAAATATTCTTGAGGAATCAAAACCATCTCCGCCTCGGGATAATACTGTTTGAAAAGCAATACCAGCTCTTTAAGCTCCACGGGCGCAAGCTCTTCTCCTATGGGGAAAAGGACATAATTGAAGCGGAGGTTGAAGATGACAAGTCGCTCTTTATAGAGCAAAAACTTGCTTTCATATATCGATCCCCAAGCCATGAGGTTGGTTGTCGTATAATCACAACTATCTCGGGGATATTTACTTAGATAATCCTGTAACATTTGGGTGTGTGCGATTTCCAGATCATTCAGACCCGGCATTAATTTATTTTCTGATTTCATAATTATTTTAAGAGGAAGGGGGTGTAGCCTTTCATCTCGGAGAAACCGAGCTCGTTGTAGAACTTTTCATAACCAGGCTCGGAGATCAGCCCGATCCATTGCATTTTATTATCTTTTAAAAAGCTGACTAATCTGCGGACGATACCCTTGCCAATTCCTTTTCCGCGATGGGCTTTATCTACTGTTATATCTTGGAGATAGGCGTCGCTATGACCGTCGGAAATGGCGCGTCCCATGCCGACGATTTCTTCACCTATCTTGGCGATGACAAAACAAAAGGTGTTTTGCACGATCTTTGCAACCTTTTCGTGGTGGCGTGGATCATCGTCCATTTCCCACCATCCTGCAGCGCGATAGAGCTCCAAGATCCTTTTATAATCCGTTTCTTTAACTACGTGATAAGTTATATCTTCCATTTTGAATCCTATTTCATGGTATATAATAAAGTATAAATACAATATTTCATCATGGCAAGCTTTATTTTATTCAACATTCTCAAAATCATGAGCTGTTTGTTTAGTTAAAAAAAGAGGCTGCAATTAGTTAGCAGCCTCGATATCTGTTACAGAAGTTTTTAGTAAGAATAGCCCAAGTTAACCATGATTGCGGTGTTTTTGGAGTTTGCATTCTTAAAAACTTCAGCCATGCCCATGCTATAGCGCGCGCCGAGCAGCATGTCTCTATTGATTCTAAAGTCAAGACCAAAGCCGACACCATAGTCAAAAGCGTTGATGTCATCTTTGTCATAATCGCCGGAAGATTCGTTGCTGCCACCTTTGATTTTCTTGGTGCCTTTCACGAGATAGCGAAATTCGGGACCGACATAGGGTTCAACCTTGAAATTGTCACTTGCCAAAGCGATGCTGGCTTTGAGGAATATGGGAAGTTCAACATAATGAAGCAGGTTATCTGTCTTAATTGTTGTGCCAAGAAGCTTTACTTCACTGTGATTTCCTCTTTGGGTGTAGGTCAATTCAGGCTGAATTCTGATGAGTGAATGAACCGGATAGTCCATCATAAATCCGGCGTGGAAGCCAATTTTGTTGTCTTGATTGCCATCGCCTTCAAAATTTGAAAGGTTAAGTCCTGCACGGACGCCGTAGTTACCCTGTGCAAAAGCAAAGCTGATGCCAAGGACTAAGAGCATAGAGATAATAAGTGTCTTTTTCATTTTGTCTCCTATTTTACATGTTAAATGAATTTGCAGAAAATATATCCGAGTATTTCAGAAAAGCAAGCGTTATTGACATTTTTTATATGCTTTAATTGACATGATATTCAGTTAGATGAGGCTAATTGCAACATCTTTACTGTTTAGCACAGACTAAATGGATCAAATATTTCGCTAAAAAAAGATTTCTTTCATGAAATATTTAATTGAAACACCCGTCTTTTCTATGCCTTCCTTACTGGGTTCTGGTCATGATATGGTCATGATGTGGTCATGGGCATGAGCATATCATGAGCGCACATTAAGCGGAAATATATAGGCAAGACACATGGTGGCAAGAAGTTGGCGGCTTCAATCAGGTGCTGCCTGCAAGGAAATGATAAAAACATGCAATTTCTACCAGAGATGAGTCATGAAAAAGTGAAATGAAGAACTCTGGTAAACAAGGCGGGAATCGATGATCATCGAAGCATGAAACGCTTAATCGATAATCAGATGGATAGGCACAAAATCTCAGTAAAAGCTTGACAAGTTCGGGGCTTGTGCCGATTGTGTCATTCGTGAGAAAAGCAAGATTATATACATGCGAGATAAGAAAACACAGGCAGGTGGCCCCGGAGCTATGTGCCGTGTGCGAGCGTGTGGGAAAATGTAAGTCTTTTCGGCTGTGGTATCAGCATCACAAAAAGGAGTACATTGAGTTTGTGCTCGATATCATCAATAGATTTCCCGAAAAATATGAAATGGAGGTAGAATTCATGGCTGAGAAACAAACAAGAAAACAATTTGTTCAGATCGTCGATACAGCAAGCGGTAAGATTGACCGTGTTGTAGAGATGGCAGAAATCGAAGCAATGAGTCCTGAAGAACAGTTAGCCCTCAGTAGAGATAAGAGCTTATTCATTATCTCACACAGACTTGAGGCTATAGTAAAAGTGACGATGAAACGTTCAACAATCACCAAGCCGATGGAATTTGGCGAGGCAGAAGAGCCGGCAGAAGAAGAGCCCCAAAAGGAAGCTCCCAAGCCTTCAACGCGCGGACGCAAGAAAAGTTAAGCACGATATTCATCAAAAGGCAAAAAAAGCTTTTACAAAATTGTGCGATGTAAAATACTGGCACACGTGATAGAATTACGTGTATTTAAGGCAATATACGTAATAGATAGGATGTCCATAAACAAAGGAGTTAGACATGTTTACATTAGACGAAAAGCATCTGGATGCAGCCAAGAAGATTGCGTCTGAGCACAGGAAAAAAAGAAGTTGCGACACATGTTATGAGCGCGGCTGGATCGGCGTATCCGAACAAAATCTCTTAGTTCTCTGCACTCGCTGTGTTGATCTCGATGCTGCGATGGAAGATTGGAAAGAATATGTAAGCGGTCATGAAGATTTGAAAGAGCACTTCAGCGAGCTATTTGAAGAGAGCGAAGAGGAAGAACTCGAGACCGATGAGCATCCCGCTCAAACAATATACGATCACAAAAAAGCACACCCGGTGGGGAAAACAGCCCACGTTCCGGGTCCAAAAAGAACAGGAAGAGCAAAGAAAATCTAAGCAATGTATAAGAATATCGATCTAAAAGAATCCCCGCGCCTCTTGGAAGAGCGGATACAGAAATATTGGCAAGAGCACGATCTCGCTCAGAAGAGTATCGATTTTCGGGATGGAAAACCCCAATTTGTATTTTATGAAGGACCCCCCACTGCAAACGGCAAACCGGGAATTCACCACGTTCTTGCCCGCACTTTGAAGGACGCAGTTTGCAGATATAAGACCATGACCGGCTATCAAGTGAAGCGCAAAGCCGGCTGGGATACGCATGGCTTGCCCGTGGAAATCGAGGTGGAAAAAAGCCTCGGACTATCCGATAAAAAGAGCATCGAAGCCTATGGCGTGGAAGCATTTAACCACCAATGTAAGTCATCTGTGTTTTCTTATGAAAAGCTCTGGCGCAAGATGACCGAGATGATGGGATATTGGATTGATTTGGATGATCCCTATATCACCCTTGAAAACGACTATATTGAAAGCGTTTGGTGGATTTTAAACGACTTTTTTAAGCGCGATTTGATCTATAAGGCACACAAAATCGTGCCATATTGCCCTTCCTGTGGCACGCCTCTTTCCTCACACGAAGTGGCTCAGGGATATAAAGATGTGGAAGATCCTTCCGTCTATATCCGCTTCAAAGCCAAGGATGAGGAAAACACTTATTATTTAGCTTGGACGACCACGCCTTGGACGCTGATTTCAAACGTGGCACTGGCTGTTCATCCGGATGAAACTTATGTGAAAGTGCGGCATAATGACTATAATCTCATCCTCGCCAAAGCGCGTCTCGAAGCGCTCGACGGGGAATATGAGATATTGGAAGAATTTGTGGGTAAGTCATTGGAAAGAAGGCCTTATGAGCCGCTTTTCACCTTCGTGCCTGTGGATAAGCCTGCCTGGTTTATCGGATGTGCGGATTATGTTCTCATGACCGATGGAACGGGAGTGGTGCACACTGCGCCGGCTTTTGGTGCGGACGACTATACTCTGGGCGTGAAATATGACCTGCCTTTTGTGAATCCCGTGGACGGCGAAGGGAAATTTGAAGAAATCGTGGAGCCTTGGGCAAAAGTTTTTGTTAAGGAAGCGGATAAAGAGATCATTCGCCACTTGCGCGATGAAGGCTATCTCTATCGCCGAGAGCAGATTAAGCACAACTATCCACATTGCTGGCGTTGCACAAGCCCCTTGATTTATTATGCACGTGAAAGCTGGTATATTCGCACGACTTTGTTCAAAGATCAGCTTTTGGAAAATAATAGCAAGATCAAGTGGTTTCCCTCTTTCGTGGGTGAAAAACGCTTCGGAGAGTGGCTGGAAAACAATGTTGACTGGGCACTGTCTCGCGATAGATTTTGGGGAACTCCGCTGAATATCTGGGTTTGTGATGATTGTGGACACAAGAGCAGCGTGGGTAGTATTCATGAGCTTTGCGCTCGTGGAAAAAAGAGTGACGGCGGCGAAGTGGAACTTGATATCGAGTTACATCGGCCTTATATCGATGATGTGGTTCTGCGCTGTGAGAAATGTGCAGGAACCATGCACCGCACGCCGGAAGTCATTGACTGTTGGTTTGATAGCGGCGCTATGCCTTTCGCACAATGGCACTATCCTTTTGAGAATGAGGACATCTTTGAGAAGGAACTTTTCCCCGCTGATTTCATCTCGGAAGGGATAGATCAGACTCGTGGGTGGTTCTATAGTATGCTCACGATTTCCACGATTTTCAAGGGAGTTTCGTCATTTAAGAGCTGTCTTGTGAACGATCTTATCCTCGATAAAAAAGGGCTGAAGATGAGCAAGAGTCGCGGTAATAGCGTTGACCCGATCGAGCTCATGGAAGAATATGGTGCGGATGCAAATCGCTGGTATCTCTTGGAAGCGAGTCCGCCTTGGGTTCCGAAGCGTTTTGACGTGGATGGAGTGCGCGAGGTTCACAGCAAATTCATCGGCACGCTCAAGAATGTCTATTCATTTTATGCAACTTATGCCAATATCGATGGTTTTGATGCCTCGAAATATCCCTATGAATGGGAGCGTGAAGCGGAGATCGATCGCTGGATCATCTCGAGGCTGCACAGCTTGATCACGGATGTGAGACAAAATACCGAGATATATGAATTTACGCGTAGTGTTCGCGGCATCCAAAACTTCGTCATCGACGAGCTTTCCAATTGGTATGTGCGTCGTAGCAGACGGCGTTTTTGGAGCTTTGAGCTCGATGAAGACAAGATTGCCGCCTATCGCACTTTGTATATGGTTTTGGTGGAGATCAGCAAGCTGATTGCGCCATTTGTGCCTCATTTGGCTGACGAGATTTTCCTCAGTCTTTGCGCCAAAGAGAGCGTTCACCTCGAAGACTATCCTCTTTGTGATCCGCGGTTTATCGACAAGGCACTGGAAAAAGATATGCAAGCCGTGATCGATGTGGTCTCTTTGGGTAGAACGGCACGCGGCGAGAGCAATATCAAGATTCGCCAGCCTCTGGGCAAAATGTTTGTTCCGGATAAGCTGAAGCCCTCTTTGGACAAGATGTTAGCCTTGGTTCAAGAAGAAGTAAATATCCATGAAATAGAGTATATTCCCGAAGGTAGTGACTTTGTTCAATATGAACTTAAGCCCCAATTTAAGGTCATGGGTCCCAAGTTTGGCAAGGATATGAAGAAAATCGCCTCGGCGTTGGAGAATGCGGATTCAGCGGAGGCTTTACGAGCCTTTGCCAAAGATGAGGCTTTCCAGCTTGAGATCGGTGCTGAAAACTTTGCCTTGGTTTCGGAAGACCTCACGGTTCAAATCCGCCCCAGAGAAGGCTATGTCTTTGCAACAATGAAAGATATCTTTGTGGCACTGGATACCGCTTTGGATGAAGAGCTCATCCTTGAGGGATTTGCCCGTGAACTCATCAACAAGATCCAGTTTTCCCGCAAAGAACAGGGCTTTGAGATCATGGACCGCATTTATATCGAATTTGTATCTGATGAAGATATCGCTACTGCTTTTGAGAAATATGGCGACTTCATCAAAAGTGAGACTCTGTGTGACAAAATAACTCGTCTTAAAGAGGGCTCTTTGCCCGAAGTTGACATCAATGGCAGGATGATTGGGCTGAAAACATGCAAGACGAAGAAAGTAGAATAATCCAAAAAAGAGGTTGATGTGGCTGCACCTTTTTGTTTTAACTGTGGAAAGAACATACCTGAAAAGGCAAAGTTTTGTCCTTTCTGTGGTGAAGATTTAGGCGATATGTCTCAAAGCGCTGAAAAAGAAGCGACTGAGACAGCGGAAATCATTGAAGAATCACCTGTAGAAGCACCCGCCGAGGTAAAAGCTGAGAAGAAAAAAGAGAGCTGGAATAAGTATTTCACGCTCCTCGAACCCGGAAGCGAATTTCAGGGCTATAAGATTCTGAGGATGATCAACAAGGATGTGGAAGGCATCAAGTATTTGGTCGAAAAAGATGGAAAAGAGTATCTTTTAACGATTTACAACCGTTCCAGCTTTGAAAATGTAAACATCCTTTTCGCCTTGCAGATGAAGCTTGCGCAAGTTAAACTGATTCACGATGAGCAGATTCCTCAATTGTCAGAAGTTCAAAGCAGCAAGGAACTTACCTACACAGTGTTTGATTTTGTTCACGGCAAATCACTTGAGAACATCAAGAAACAAAATCCCGATCGGCTCACTGAAGAGATGGCTCGTAAGATGGCTCTGAAATTGGTGGATACTGCCATAAATATTCGTAAATATGGGCTCACCTTGGCATATTTGAGCCTTTCCGGCATCATGCAAAATGAGGACGAGGACTATCGGGTTCTCTTTAGCGGAATAGATTATGAGGATGTAGATGAGCGCGAAGATGTTTTTGCCATCGGCAGATTAGTGGCGCAGATGCTCACTCCAGTCATCACGCAAAGCCTCTATACCGAAAGCAGAATGAAGGTAGCAAAATTCATGCATGTTCCCGGAGTAAGTGTGAATCTAAACAAGGTCTTAGCTAAAGCGCTGCATCGGAACATCAATCACCGCTATGAGGGGCTGGAAAAGCTTCGTGATGCATTGATGGCACTTCCTCCCGCGGAAGGTTCAGAACTCTCGGTCTTGCCTCCTGAGGCACTGGTAGAAGATACAACAAATTCAACAATCAATATGCCGAAACGCAAGCCGGAAATAGTCTTTTGGACCTTGGTGGGAATCATTCTCTTCTTGGTGGCGCTGCTTTTTACCACAAATATCTCATCGGTAATCTTTGGAACCGGAGAACATAAACTTCGCTATACCGGATTTCAAATAGGCGGCAAGGTAGATGAGGAAACAGAAGAAGAGCCAATTGAAATCAACGATGTGCAGAGCTCCGAGCGGAATATGCCCGTGGTGACCACCTATGGTGAACTGAAAAACTATGAAGGCGCAAACTCTGATCCCAGACGCGCTTATGCATATAGAGAAGAGACGACTAACAAAAGTAAAACTACCACGGTCAAACAGCCCAAGAAGCCCGGTGCGGATTTTGCCTATGTCGAAGCCGGAATATTTGGCTTTGGTCGATTGGATAATAAAGCCATACAAAATGTATCCATCTCAGGCTTTTATGTTTCTAAAACAGAGGTTACGCAAGCGCAGTGGAATAGATTTATGAAACCGGCAAATGTGAGCACCGTAGGAACTAATCTGCCCGTGGATAATATCAGTTGGAACGACATCGCGATCTTTTGTAATGGACTCAGCGAAGCCGATGGGCTCGAGCCTGCATATCGCATCAAAGGCATTGGTGCAGCGCGTGTTATCACTTGCAACTTTGCGGCAAATGGCTATAGATTGCCTACGGAAGCGGAATGGGAATATGCTGCCAAAGGTGGAGCTTTCACAGCATATAGCGGCAGCGCCGAGGCAGGCGAAGTGGCTTGGTATAAAGATAATGCCGGCGGTAAAACGCAGGAACCGGGCAGCAAAAAGGCTAATGCTTACGGCATCTATGACATGAGCGGAAACGTCTCGGAATGGGTCTGGGACTGGCATACACAAAGTGTTCTTTCGGGGCTCAGCAGCTTCGTGAATCCTCAAGGACCTGAAGGTGGGAGCCAAAAGGTCATCCGTGGCGGGAATGTGCTCAATACCGATAACAAGTTTTTGCATATACTCTGGCGAGAAAAGGGAGACCCCAATCGTGGCTATCCCTTTGTCGGATTCAGATTGGTAAGAAGCTCTTAAAACATCGTCCGAGCGTGTGTTTATTAGTGTGGTGGCAGGGATGTCGCCACATTTTTTTGTTGGTTGATCGCGAGTGAAACCAAAAAGGCTTTGTACTAAAAAGGCGGGAAGGTCCGAGGATAAAAAAGGCGGTCACAGACAAAATAATCAACTTTTATCTTGACATGAAAACATAAGAGCATATCAGTGGAGACATGCCTGCTTCAAACACAGACAAGAATGAACAAACAAAGAAGCATAAACGTCATAGATAAACTGTTTAGATATTTGCAGACCCCATCTAAAGGAATATCCTGCAACATTTAAGCAACAAGGATGATCAGACAATCCCAAGCGAAACCCGCGAGGTGGTTTCCAATGAAAAAAGTTAGACCTTTTATTTCGACTTTAGTCCTACTGCTCTTAGCCTTCACTTTGACGGGCTGCATAGACCGGATATTTAATTTAGAAATTAAGGAAGTAGAGGCTCCCACCTTTCGTCTTGATGAAGACGAGGACGGCACCTTTCTTCTGACCATGTTATGCGCCACAAAAGGTGCCACGATTCGTTATGAATATAACGGGAAATGGCCTAATCAAAATTCTTTGAAATACACGGAACCCATAGAAATAAAAGAGGATACTGTTATATATGCCAAGGGTTTCAAAAAGAATTATTGGAGCAGTATGGTTTCCAGCTTCTACAAGAGCTTTTTTGTTGAATCAGTCGCCATCAGCCCCTCCGGCGGTTTCTTTATCACTCCGCCCACGATCACGCTTGAGTGCCCCACAGAGGATACCGTGATCTATTACAGCTTGGATGGCAGCACCCCCACCGAAGAATCTATCCTCTATGAAGCTCCTTTTGAGATCACTTCAAACTGTGTGTTAAAGGCGCGAGCCATCAGAAGAAACTGGACTTCAGTTCGGGTGACAGAAGCTCTTTTTAACGTTTGCGAAATATCCTCTGAGATGGTCTATATCCCCGGCGGAACTTTCTTCATGGGCAGAACCAAGGGGGAAGGCGAGAGCGATGAATATCCCCCTCACAACGTTGAAATAGCTGCTTTTTATATGGACAAATACCCCGTCACTAACGGTCAATATCGCTTTACGACAGGCATAGGCGCAGATATTAGCCATCACATACAAATGGATGTTCCCACCCAAAACAAGACTTGGAATCAAGCCATCCAATATTGCAACCTACGCAGCATCGCCGAGGGATTTACGCCGGTTTACAGTCTTAATGGCTCAACCGATCCCGCTGACTGGGGAGTCGTTCCCCCTTCTGAAAGCAGCAGTGCTTGGAACGGCATGATCTGCAATTGGGATGCAAATGGCTACCGTTTGCCCACCGAGGCAGAATGGGAATATGCGGCAAGAGGCGGCTTAAATACTCCCAACTATTTCTACAGCGGCTCAGATGACATAAATACCGTGGCGTGGTATTACGGAAATTCAGGCGGCACTTCAAGCATTGTGGGCGAGAAGAGCGCAAATAGGTTGGGAATCTGCGACATGAGCGGCAACATCAGAGAATGGTGTTGGGATTGGTATGACGCGCAATACTACGCAAATTCTCCCACGTCGAATCCGAGAGGCCCCGATAGCGGCAACTATCATGTTTTGCGCGGCGGCTATTGGGGTGACTTTCCGTCATATTGCCAGGTTTCACATCGTTTTATTCATATCACTCCATTTTCAACGAGTTATGCCAACGGTTTCAGAGTGTGTCGCTCTGCGCAGTAAGGAGAAATCACATGAAAAAAGTCAAATTATTTAGCACGATCACCTTAAGTCTGTTCATCATTTTTGGCATAACAGCTTGCTCAGACCCTTTCACTTCTTCGCCCAAGAACCAAGTGGAAACCCCTATCATAACCCTAAGCGAAAACCCTGATGGAGGGACGAAATATGTGACCCTCACTTGTCCAACACAGGGTGCTTCGATCTATTACACTTTGGACGGCACCACACCCACAAAAGAATCTACCAAATATCACGAAGACATAGAGATTACAGCAAATGCGCGGCTCGTGGCAAGAGCATATAAGAAGAACTGGAAGCCAAGCCAAACCGCCAGCATGCTTATCAGTCTGCAACCCGCCAAAGTGGTCATTGATCCACCTTCCGGCGTTTATCTTTCACCCCTTACGGTGACAATGGAGTGCCCCACAGAGGAAGTGGATATTTATTACACGACCAATGGCAATTTGCCCAGCACCTATGCAAATCTATATGAAGGTCCATTCGTGCTTAGTTCTGGTGCAAAAATTATTGCGATAGCCATAAAAAAGGATTGGAGCTATAGCCCATATACCGTGGAAAGATTAGGCATCATCAATTTGGATGTTGAGATGATCGAGGTTCCCATGGGAAGCTTCAACATGGGTAGAACTATCGGTGAAGGCTGGCCTCATGAGCTTCCCGTGCACAGAGTTAGTATTAGCTCTTTTCATATGAGCAAATATCCCGTAACTCAAGGAGAATATCAGCTCATCATGGGACTCAATCCTGATGTTGACAACATCGTCGATATTGCCAAACCCGTCAATGATGTAAGCTGGAATCATGCCATAAAATATTGCAACCTGCGCAGTATGGACGAAGGTCTCACGCCTGTTTACAGTCTCTTTGGCTCCACCGATCCCGCTGACTGGGGCATTGTTCCACAGCTCGGCGATCCTGCCTGGGACAGCGTTTCATGTGATTGGACTGCAAATGGTTATCGCCTGCCCACCGAGGCGGAATGGGAATATGCCGCACGTGGCGGTCACGACTATCCCGATCTTCTCTATAGCGGTTCAAATACTTTAAGCGACGTGGGTTGGTATTATAGCAATTCCTCTCATATCTTGCGTGATGTGGGCATGAAAGACCCCAATTCACTCGGTATTTATGACATGAGCGGAAACGTCCGTGAATGGTGTTGGGATTGGTTTGATGAAGATTATTATAGCATGACTCCACCCATAAATCCAATAGGACCGAACAGCGGTGAATATCGTGTTTTGCGTGGCGGCTATTGGTTTGACC
>DIQS01000019.1:40124-40389 GCA_002427325.1 Cloacimonetes bacterium UBA5456
TCGAAGCTATCATCCACATCCTTTTGTGTCCGGCTTCGGTAATGGATTCCGAGTGTGTAGATCGCTGCACTAAATAAGGAGCGTGCTGCGAGTAAAAAGACTCAAAAAGTCAAGAAAAACATATCGATACATCAAGATAAAACCAGCTTTACTAAGCACTTAGCTCGGTGATAGACTCTGAATCACGAAATCTTGAAAACATAATACCACAAAACGAAGCGAGCCTAAGTCCTTGCTTCCTTATATGGTTACGCTTATGCTCCGC
>DIQS01000019.1:40610-76217 GCA_002427325.1 Cloacimonetes bacterium UBA5456
CCCAGTAAGGAAGCAGTGGAAAACAAGGATAAAAAGTGGCGAAGCAGAGGCAAAAATCAAGAAAAAATCACAGAGCAGACAAGATAGATTTGATTTACCTTGACAGTCCGAGCCACAATAATTTGCTTGAAATAATAATATCCGCTTTGCGAGGTGTTGTATGGAACTGAAATTAGTTGCACTTAACTTTCCCGAGGATTGCAATATCATCCTGGGGCAGAGTCATTTTATTAAAACAGTGGAAGACGTCTATGAGGCTATGGTCAATAGCGTTCCCGGTGTGGAATTTGGTCTTGCTTTTTGTGAAGCTTCGGGACCTTGCCTGATTCGAAAAGACGGCACGGATACGAAGCTAATCGAGATTGCGGTGGACAATATGCGCAAGCTCGGCGCAGGTCACGTCTTTATGATTGTGATGCGCAATGCTTTCCCGCTCAATGTCTTACCCGCCGTCAAAGATTGTCGTGAGGTGGTAAACATCTTTTGCGCGACGGCAAATCCCGTTGAGGTGATCGTTGCACAATCCGAGCAGGGACGCGGTGTGCTCGGCGTGATAGACGGTTCTTCGCCCAAGGGTGTGGAGCTCGACACGGATATCAGCCATCGCAAGAAATTTCTCTTGGACATAGGTTACAAACGCTGATGCGTCTTTTCTTGGCTTTGGAGCCTCCGGAGGAGGTTTCGGCAGAGCTCTGCAGATCGCTTCTCAGGTTTGAGAGGCTAAAACACAACGGTATCAACTGGGTGAAACCGGAAAACCTGCATCTCACGGTGAATTTCATCGGCGATACGCCGGATCACATGCTTGGCGATTTGTGGGGCGAGATTGAGCTTGCGGCAAGGAAATATCCCGCTTCAATCCTAAAGGCGGAAGGATATGAGCTTTTTCCCGGCAGGTCACCGCGAGTGCTCTGGCTGAAGCTTTCTTCCCAGGATAGATATTTGGAAGAGCTGAGCCGCAAAGTGCAGCAGATCATGCACCATGCCGGCTTGGAAGTCGATAAGAAAAAGCTGAAACTACACGTCACTTTGGCGCGGCTGAAACAAGCTCAGAGTCCATATTTTGAGGAGGCAGTGCTTTCGCATCCCATAGAAGATTTCAGCCAAAAATGGGATAGACTGAGCCTGTATGAGAGCTTTTTGCGTCCGGACGGTCCCCGCTACAAACTTTTAGAACAATATAGATTTGAATAAAAATGGAGGAAATATGCTCGATAAGAACAAAGATGCAGCCCTAAAAACAGCAATTTCTCAGCTTGAAAAGAAATTTGGTGTGGGCACCCTTATGCGCCTTGGCGACAAGCCTCTGCAAGAGGTGGAAGCTATTCCCACAGGTGCATTTAACCTCGACGTTGCCCTCGGCATCGGCGGAGTTCCCAAAGGCAGAATCATCGAGATTTATGGTGCTGAAGCCAGCGGAAAGACCACGCTCTCATTGCACATCGCAGCCGAGTGTCAAAAACAAGGCGGGATAGTTGCATTTGTGGATGCGGAACACGCTCTCGACGTTGCCTATGCAAAGCGTCTCGGAGTTCAGACGGATAACATGCTACTCTCTCAGCCGGATGGCGGTGAGCAGGCATTGGAAGTGACCGAGACATTGGTGCGCAGTTCAGCGGTTGATTTGGTGATAATAGACTCTGTTGCCGCCCTCGTGCCGCGTCAGGAGATCGAAGGCAATATGGGCGATAGCCACGTTGGTTTGCAAGCAAGACTCATGAGTCAAGCTCTTCGCAAGCTTACGGCGATCGTTGCCAAAAGTAACACGGCGGTGATCTTTATCAACCAGACGAGGATCAAGATCGGTGCGCCCGCTTTTGTGAATCCGGAGACCACCACCGGTGGAGTTGCTCTGAAATTCTATTCCTCGCTGAGGATGGAAGTTCGCTATGCCGGCGCCATCAAGGATACCGGCAGTGATGCTCAAATCATCGGTGCAAGAACAAGGGTAAAGATTGTTAAAAACAAGCTTGCGCCACCTTTCAAAACGGTTGAATTTCCCATCATCTTTGGTCAGGGTATTTCCCATCTCGACATACTCTTAGATATGGCTGTGGATCATGACATCATCAAAAAGAGTGGTTCGTGGTTTGCCTATGGTGATGTGAGGCTGGGTCAGGGAGCGGATAAGAGTAAAACCTTCCTAACAGAAAACCCTGAGATCATGCAAGAGGTTGAAGATAAATTGATTGCAATGCTCAGCCCCGAAGAATTCGATGGCGGTCATGACCCAGATGAAACTGACGATTCGGGCGAAGAATAAGAGAAATTCTATAGTCGTCTTGGATGAAATTGAGTGGGGGGTTCTGCCTGTCGGAACCCTCCGTCATTTGTTTCCATTTGGGGATGAATTAGAGATCGAGCCCGATGAAGTGGAACTGCTAAAAAAGGAGCTGGAAAAGAACGCTTGGAGCATGTTAGTGGGCTATCTGGCAAAAGCCGAGCATTCTGCTCTGCAGAGCCGTCGCTACCTGCAAAGACACAGCTTTCATAAGTCCATAATCGAGCCCTGCATAGAGCTTTGCATCCAAAAGAAATATATAGACGATCGGCGATTTGCGCAGATTTATGTGCAAAACTATCTGCAAAAAGGGAAAAGCCGGCGTTATGTGGTGCAAAAACTCTATGAATTTGGGATTGGAAGCGATGTCACGGAGGAATTGGTGACCGAGCTTAGCGATGGCGAGCTTTCTGCTTCGCTTCTAAAAGAGCAAATTGTCAGGCTTTTGCACAAACACAAAAACGAAGAGCCCTATAAGCGAAAGGAAAAGACCTTTAGCTCGCTATATCGTAAAGGCTTTTCTATGGATGAGATAGCTCCGGTCTGGCATGAACTGGTGAGGGGAGATGACGATGTTTAGCCCGCGTTTGATCTATATCTTTCTTATGCTGATTTTGTTAAACGCGTGTGCGCATCCGGGCTTCAATCAATATCCCCTGAGCAAAGGCTATCCAAACTATCGCATCCTGCCGCAAGAGATTAGCAATCTGAGTCATACCAATCCCGAGCTCATTCGCCACAGAATCATCGGTTTTTCTCAGGAAGAGAAGTTGCCCATCTATGTCATCGAAGTGGGTAGCGGCGAGCGAAACATCCTGTTGATTGGTCAGCATCATGGAGATGAAGTTTTGGGAACTGCGCTCACCATGCATCTGAGCCGGAGGCTGGTGCAAAGGAAAAAAGAAGAGCGCGTCGCAAAGCTTTTGGATGAATATACGCTGTGGATTATCCCCAGCATCAACCCGGACGCTTGGCAGATGGTGGTGGATGGAGCGGCACGTATCAAGCGGAAAAATAATAGGGATACGGATGCAAACGGTAAATTAGATGTGCGCACGGACGGCGTGGATCTGAATAGAAACTATCCTATATTTTGGGATTTGGATCAGGAGACGAACGTGCTGAGTCCTTTCTATAAGGGCACTGCGCCTGCTTCGGAGGCTGAGGTTCAAGCCGTGATCAGCTTTGGGAGAAAGGTGGATTTTGAGCTGGCGATATTCTATCACTCATCGGCAACGGGGAGTTTGAATGAGAAGATATTCTTGCCGGCGGTGCAAAATCGGGACGAACGTTTTGAGAGATTAGAGGAGATTGCAGATTTCTATGCAAAGCAATTGCCGCGGGACTATTTTAAAGGTAGTTACACCCTGCATAGAGGGCTGAGTTCGAAGGTGGGCAATGCGCGGAACTTCTTCTATCACGGTTTGGAGACCGATGCTATGTTGGTGGAGATTGGCGGGATCAATAAAGATGGGCGCAGCATCATCCATCCGCCGGATAAGATCTTGCGCAAGATACTCAAGCGGCAAGAAAAAGCTTTTATCAATCTTTTGGAATATCTTCTAAGATAAGTAGTTCTTTCAAGATAGCTTGAGCATGGGTCTTGGCACCTTGTCCTTGCTCTGAAACCGCTCCCGTGCAGGCAGGGCAACCATTCTCACAAGTGCAGGCTGAGACCTGTTCCAAGGCGGCTTCAAGCACATCCTTTTGAATCTCATAGAGCTTTTTACTAAGTCCCGTGCCACCGGCGACGGCGTCGTAGATCGCCACAAAATAGTTGCCGTGGGCAAATCCGCTTTCTCTGCCAAAATGTAAGCCGAGATCGCGCGGATCGCACATCACAAAGAATGGTGCGATGTTGTGGATGAGATATGCCATGCCGGAAATGCCGCTTTGGATCATGATGCGCTGCTCGGCTAAGGCGTGGCAACGCGGGCAAAGTGTGATGAGATTTGAGGGATGATTTGCGCTGATGGGATCACTAAAATTGCGGAAGGGGACGATGTGATGAACATGCCAAGTCTCGTCATTCTCGGGGATTCCGCAATGCTTGCAACGGTGGGCATCGCGGGCACGGATGAGCTTGCTGAGCTTTGTCCAATCCTTGCCATAATCGTTGGGATCGCTATTCCATAGCCCTTGGGAACGCACCTCTTCAACGAGCTCCTCCGAGAGTTCCATCCACCATGCCTTGGTCTGCATCACGCGCTCTGGTAAATCCAATTCACGCACACCCAGTTTCTCCAAATTGGCGATGCGGATCATCTTGAAGCCTGTTACTTGAGAGCGGACTGTGACATCGGCAAAGTGTTTGCTTCCCCAAGGAAGTCGCTGATTTCTATATATCTTATCGGGGATAATGGTGGTGTTTTTGATGGCTTGGGTGTAGTAGTCAGCCTCGATGGGCTCTACTTTCACGATGTTTTCAGTGAGGTCTAAATCTTTTACAACCCAGCTTTCGCCCTCGTGGAGATAGATGGCATGGGGGTGGGTGAGCCAATGGGCACTTTCGAGATCAACAAAGCCTATGCTCTTGCCATCGTGGAGGATAGGGAGTTGGGAGGAGGCGTTGCGCAGGGAGACATTTGCGGCGGGGAAGTCGTTTATGATGCCTACATATCTCGTGCCCGCTTTGCGAATCTTGCCATCTTCGACGAGGATATCCAAATATGCGCTGAGTTCGGGATAGCTTATATCGCCAAAGCTCTCGTTTTCTTTGAAAGAGAGTTCTGCGACGGCGCAGTGTAGGTGTTTGAGCAAAATCTCGGTATTTTTGGGATCAATCAGCGCCATTTCGGGGCTGTTTTCCCAGAGATATTCGGGATGGCGGCAGATATATTGATCCAGCGGAGTGTCGCCGGCAACGAGGATGGCGAGAGATTTGCGTCCTGCGCGTCCTGCACGTCCTGCCTCTTGTCTCACGCCGGAGATGCTGCCGGGATAGCCGTTTATGATGGAAAGATCGAGTCCGCCAATATCGATGCCGAGTTCCAAAGCGTTTGTCGAGACCACCATTTTGATCTCCGCTTCGCGTAATTTGCGTTCAATCTCGCGGCGCACAGAAGGCAGGTAGCCGCTGCGATAGCTCTGCACCAAATGCTGTTGATCGACGGGGATGTGCAAAAGAAGGGTTTCCACGCTGCGGCGCGAGACACTGAAAAGAATGCTCTGCAAGGGGTATTTTAGGGCAAGCCTTGCGATGCGTCCAGATTCCATGAGTGAGCTTCGTCTGATGCCCAAATCCTTGTTAGTGAGCGGCGGATTGTATATCAGATTGATCCTCTCGCCTTGCGGTGAACCGTCTTCATCGATGTGGATGATATCGTCGCCAATGAGTTCTTGAACAAAGCTTTGCGCATTGGCAAGGGTTGCGGAAGTGCAGATGAAGATGGGTTTTACCTTATAAACTTGGCAGATTCGCATGAGGCGGCGGAGCACGCAGGCAAAGTGTGAGCCAAAAACGCCGCGATAGTAATGCACTTCATCGATGACGATGTATTTGAGGCGCGAGAAAAAGTTGCTCCAAAGTCCGTGGTGGGGCAGGATGCCAAGGTGGAGCATATCGGGATTGGAGAAGATGATATTTGCCTCTTTGCGAATCTTGTGGCGGCTTTCCGAAGGTGTGTCTCCATCGTAGATAGCACAAGAAATTGAGGGTGCTGTGCGCGTTAGTTCCCCCATCTTGAAAGCTTGATCCTGCGTGAGTGCTTTGGTGGGGAAAAGCAGCAGGGCACGACTGTTTCTATCCTGCAAAATACTTTGGATTATGGGTATCTGATAGATCAGGCTTTTGCCGCTGGCGACACCGCTGGAAATCACCACATTCTTGCCGGAAAAGATGTGGTTCAATGCTTTTACTTGGTGAGAATATAGTCCTTCAATTCCTTTGTCACTCAGGATTCGCGCAAGCTCATTATCAATCTGAGGCGGCAATGCTGAAGATATCTTTTCACGGGCGAGGTGTATGTGTGTGGAGACGATGTTTTGTCGAAATCGAGGTGCTGAGCTCAATTCGTGGTGGAGTTCATCGAGTGCGGGGAGCTTCTTTCTTAGGCGCATCTAACGAGGGATGATGACTTGGCGAAAGACTTGGCTTTGTTCTTGGCTGGTGACTTTAAGGAAATACACACCGGCGCTGAGCCTTAATGAGCGACTATCAAAGCGTTTGATGCCACGCTCTTTATGTATTCTCTGTCCGCGCAGGTTATATATTTCCAGATCAAAATAATCTTTATGCTCCATGGTGAAATAATCTCGCGCCGGATTTGGATAGGGACGCAGGGGTGCAAGGGTCTCGTCCTCAATGCTCACCTCTTTGCTTTTTCCAAATATCTGTATGTGATCGACATAGAGAGCGAGGGCGTCCAAGGAACAGCAGTTGAGTGCAAAGCGGATTTCCTGATTGCTATAGGGCGAGAGGTCAAATTCAAACTCTTGCCAGGAGTTTTCCACGAGTAGATAGCTTGCTGAGTGTAAAGGGACAAAATCCTGTGGAGCACTTCCCGTGTTTGAGATGAGCACGCGAATTCTCTCGGCGCCATAGGCATTGCTTAGTCTGCCGGCAAAAAAGCTTAATTTGCCTTGGTCTTTAAAGCTGAAAACAGGGGAGATCAGCCAGTCGTTATTGGGCGGCTGCGTGCTGGATAAGGACATCAAAAATTGCTCGCCGGAAACGTAGGAGGGCATGAGTAAAGGTGGTATGCAATCCTCAGGTGAAAAGACCATCCAGCCCAATGCCTCACCTTCGTGGGGAAAATCTATATCTGCAAAGCCCCAATTTGCTGCGCCATCGAGGTCGAGATTGAGATATGGATCAAGATCGATGCTGAAGGGCGAGTAATCTTCAAAACTATCAAAGAAAATGCAGGATATTCCTTTTTCTGGGGTGCGGATGAGATAGGGCGGCGAAGCCGGGGAGAGTCCTTCATGGGGGTAAAAAGCTTGAACGTTGTAGAGATAGTTTGTATCGGGCAAGACTTCTAAATCTTCAAAGTTGCAATTGACGCAGCTTCCAATGTTCTGTCCGTTTCGGTTTATCGTGTAATATTGCGGCGCATCTCCCGATGGGGCTTTCCAAAAGAGTTTGTTGCTTTCGCCCAGAGCGTATCCATAAAGTGCGCGCGGGATGCGGGTGCTGACATCATCAGAAAAGTGTAGGCGAAGATGGTTGAGAGCATTGACCGCACTGCCCGCAGATGGGGGATTATAGGGATCGGGATTATCGTTCATGCTCACATATTTGCGTGCGCGATTGTTTGTGACCGTCCACGATAAAAAGTCATCTGAATTATTTCCTATGGACGAGTTGTGTTCGGAAACCGCAATGAGGAGGTTGCTATTTCCATTATAGAAAAAAGAGTTATCAAGGGGAATCTGAAGCCAGCCGTTGCCCGTCATGCCTCCCAAAAACCAGTCTTCTTGCAAGCTGCCATTGAAAACTTGGCTCATGGCGCTGACATCAATCCAATCTGTGATGGCGTTTTGGGTGCAATGACCGATGAATATGCGCCAATCTTTATTTGCTTCTAAGAAGTTTTGTGAGCTGATTTGATAGTGGAAACTTATCTTTGTTATTTGGCCATTATAGGCGATATCGCCGGGATAGAGAATCTGCTGACTATAGCTGTATCTCGCCATTGGTTCGATCGGTAGTCCGGTATTTATGATATCCGCATAGCCGATCTCGATGTGTTGGGCAAACAGTGCGCTGAATCCTGCTAAGATGAATGTGGCGAAAAGCTTTCTGAAATATGAGAAATCAGCTTGGTGCGAGGTCTGCCACATAATCTGTCCCTTATATCAAGAATTCATATCACAAAGAAGTTATTTCCGCTTTCTTTGGCAATCAACCCTTTGAGTTCAAGATTTGTCAACAGGGTGGAGAGCTTGCCAACAGGATATCCCGTTTTGATGAGAATCTCGTCGAAGCTACGATTGCTATCCCCTTCTTTGAGTAATTGATACATCATTTGTTCGTCTTCGCTGAGTGCTACTGCAATCTCGCTTTGTTTTTCCTTTTCCGGCTCTAAGCCCAAGAGATAGCTCAGCTCTTCGGGACAATCTATCAGAGATGCTCCGTTTTTGATGAGATGATTGGGACCTTCGGCATTGATACTATTGACATTGCCGGGTAGGGCGCAGACATCAATTCCTTGTTGCAAAGCGTTTTTAGCAGTGAGTAGTGCGCCGCTGCTGATGGGACCTTCGACCACGAAAACGAGATCGGAAAGAGCACTGATGATTCTGTTTCTTGCGGGGAAGTTCCACCGATCCGGCTTTGTTCCGGGTTCATATTCGCTGATGAGCAAGCCCGTCTCACAGATGCGCTTTGCCAATTCCTGGTTTTGGGTGGGATAGATGTTTTCGAGGCCGCAAGCCAAGACGGCGATGGTGTTTGTTCCTTCTCTAAGCGCAGTTGAATGTGCGATGGTGTCAATCCCGAGAGCCAATCCGCTCACGATGCAAACCTTTTGGCGGCAGATGGGCGCGATGATCTTGGCACTGATTTCCCTGCCATAGGTGCTGGTCTTGCGCGTGCCCACCACGGCTAAATGTTTCTTGGCTTCAAAGGCTGAGAGATCGCCGCGATAATAGAGGATGATGGGTGGGGCATAGATATTCTTGAGGCGAGCGGGATATTCGTGGTAGCTCAGCGTGTTGATCTTATGATAATCCATCATCTTTTGGATTTGGGCGATGTTTTTTGGCAGAACGGTGTTTTGCAAATGTTCAATGCTTGGGGTCTTAAGAAGCTTGCTTTCATAGATGGGGTGGCTTTTTTGTCCCACAAATTCACAAGGATCGGGATATTCGGCCAAGAGTTCCACCATCTGCCTGCCGGAGATGCCGGGGACGTTTTTAAAACAAAGCCAAGCGAGATATTCTTGGGAAGTCATTGCGAGTTTTGCACCTTATGAAAGAGTGAGTTTTTAAGCTCGTCTATGCCGAGATTGGCAACTGAGGAGATTGCCATTATGGGCTCGGAGGTGATTTCGGCAAAAAGTGCTTGGATTTCGGCAATTTTCTCTTCGCGTTCTTCGGGCGGGATGGTGTCTATCTTGCTGAGCACAATGCTGAAAGGACGCTTTTCTAAGAAGCTGTCATATTCATTGAGCTCAGCTTTAAGAATCTGAAAAGCCTCAAGCGGGTCTTGGGAAGAGACGTCTAAGAGATAGAGTAAGATGCTGGTGCGTTGGATATGGCGCAAGAATTGATGTCCCAAGCCTTTGCCTAAGTGCGCACCTTCGATGATGCCGGGGATATCTGCCATCACAAAGCTCTTATAATCCGAGATGCGCACCACTCCCAGCATGGGCTCAAGGGTGGTGAATTCATAGTCGGCGATCTTGGGGCGGGCTGCGGAGACCACGGAGAGTAAGGTGGATTTGCCGGCATTAGGGAAACCGACAAGACCTACGTCTGCCATGAGTTTGAGCACCAATTCCAGTTGCATTTCTTGGGTGGGCTTGCCAGAAGTGGCGTGGCGTGGGGCTTGATTGGTGGGCGTGGCAAAATTGCTGTTTCCTTTGCCGCCGAATCCGCCTTTTGCCAGCAGGATCTTCTCGTCGTGCTCAGTGACATCAATAAGCTTGATTTTGCTGCCGTCTTCGTTGATCTGAAAGATTTCGGTTCCTAAGGGCAGCTTGAGCACGAGGTCTTTTCCTGAGGCACCGCTTTTGCGTTTACCTGCGCCGTCCTTGCCGTTATCTGCCTCGAAACGCTTGTTATATCGATAGTCCAAAAGGGTGTTTAGGTTATAGTCTCCGATCACAAAGACATCTCCGCCGCGACCTCCGTCTCCGCCGTCAGGTCCGCCGCGCGGCACGAATTTCTCGCGTCGGAAGCTCACGACGCCATGTCCGCCATTCCCCGCTTTGATCGTTATTTTTGCATAGTCTATAAACAATGTATCACCTCAGATTATTGGGAGTCCATCTCATCGAGGGGGATGTTCAGCTCTTCGGTGCCGGGAACTACAAAGCGTCCGTTGCGGATGATGTCTTCCCTTGTGCCGTCGTGCTTTATCACTGCGATAAATTCAAGCATCTCGTAGGGGAGAGTGATGTCTGTGTGCGCCATGAGATAGGCGTTTAAGGGCTCTGTTTTGCGCAGGATGGATTTTTCGTTATCCACCGCGATCATCTCCTTGCCATTATAGAAACTGGGGTGCGGGGAGTCTTCTTCGTGAGAATAACAGGTGTCGCCGATGGCGAAGTGCGGACCCATCTTTTCGATGATGAGTATGGGCAAAAGGTGCATGATGTCATGCTTTTTGGCGATCTGATAGGCGGTGGTGTTTGTGCCTATGGCAAATTCACCGATGGGTAGGGTTTCGTGGGGGAGGAGGAGGTTTTCGTGGATGTATCTCTTTCCTTCTTCCATGTCGGAATAGTTTGTGCAAGAATAGTCTTTTACCCAGCCATCTTCAAAGGTTATTTTGAGATTGAAATAGCGTAGGCTTTCGAGGTAGATATCTTCCACATGTAGCGTGCCGTTTGTGCCTTCGAGCATGGGAGAGGTGAAGACTTCGCCGACGGGGATGTTTACGTCTGCCACGCAGTTTTCAAACAGCGTTTCCTTTTCGGGGTCAGTGAGCTTGTGCATCTTTACTTTGATATCCGTGTCGTTGCCGGCTTTGCCTTTGATGTGGACATAGTCTGCGGTATCCAAGACGTCGATGATGTTTTGCTGGATGCGGGCATAGGTGTTGCTATCAAGCAGGTTGATTCTCATAGTATCGGCAAAGATTTCAGGGAACTTCTCGCCTATCTCCAAAGAGGGGAGGGAGATGATGCTGAAGCTGGATTCATCTTGTTTATAATAGCGATTGATGAGTTCGCCGAGTTTGGCGCTGCGCTCGCGGAGTAATCCTTGCTGCTCATCGCTGAGCTTGAGCGTGGTGCTCTTGCTTTCAGGGCTGAAGGGCTGTTCTCCAAAGAGTTCTAAATAGAGAGGTCCTGCTTGCAAGGCAAAGAGTTCCTGCAGCTCTTCATAGACTTCAGCATATATTTTTAGGGAGCTATCGAGGGACTGTCTGTCTAAGGTGAGTGCCGAGTCATAGCGATGGTCATAGCCAAATTGGCGATTGATGCCATTGGAATGGGGCATAGGCATGAGTGCCTGAATTCCTCTCGCTTCGAGTTTATCGATGATGAGGCGTCCTAAAGCTTCCATTCCCACGGGTATCATCACGTTTGCATATTTCTTCTTGCGATAGTCTTTTTGGGCTCTCACAAAGCCGTCTATCCAGCTTTGGACAAAGAACTCAGCAAGGTGTTCAATATCTTTTTGGGGATATTCTCTCATGAAGTCTGCCATCGCCAGATCATATTCGGAAAGGTATGTGCCATAGCGATAGAGATAGCGGTTGTCGCTGAGCTCAGAATTGTAAACAATGTCAAAATAAAGTCTTGCCTGTGGGCTATAGCGCTCGTAGATGCCATATCTTATCTTGATATCCATGTCTCTTTCCACTTCATCGCGATAGATTTTCACCCACTCATCATAGTTCGGGGCGTCTCTTTTCTCCCAGGTCTGGAAAAATATCTCGAGTAAGCTCGTGGCAGAAAGATAGTTATTTGTCTGCAATCTATAGAGAATGCCAAAAGAATTTGTATATAAGGCACTGAGTAGTGCGCCCATTTCGTTTCCATAAAGCTGAGCCGCATAGTCAGGATTGGCGAGGCTTGTGGGATAGCCGGTCTCGGGATGCAATTTGGCAAAATAAGCTTGGTTGAGCTCTTGCAGTTTTTCTATTGAAACCGATTTAAGCTTGGGGTCTTGTGCTAAAATTGTGGCATATTCATGACCTTTGATGATGCGCTGACGATATTGGCTAAAAAACTCAGCAAAGGCAGCATCTTCCGGGATGCGCATATCTTTGAGCTGTTTAAAGAGCTTTTCAAAATCTGCTTTCTTTGCTGCAAAATGACTCAAAATTTCCTGATATTGTAAGGTCATGACATAATACCTCGTTTTGTTTCTTTATTGTGTTTATAGGGTTCGCTTTCTCCCTTGTATTTGGGGGATTATAGCGAACCCTTAATTATAATTTAGTGAAGATCAGTTTTGCTCTGCCAGGCGGCGTGAAAGAACTGCCAGGGAGGCAAACATATCTACATATTCTACGATGATTTCCGGCGGGACGATGATCTTGTGGGGTGTGAAGTTCCAGATCGCTTTGATGCCGCTATGCACCATGATATCGGCGATGATCTGAGCAGAATCCGGCGGCACAGTGATTATCCCGATCTTGACTTTGTTCTTTTTTACGATCTGGGGGAAGTCTAATGCGGAATAGACGGGCACTCCATGAATTGCTGTGCCTATCTTATCCGGATCGTTATCAAAGCCGGCGATGATCTTGAGCCCGCGTTGCGAGAACTCCTGATATCCCAAAAGGGCGCTGCCGAGATGTCCCACACCGACAAGGCAGCTCGAGGAAGTGTCTCCCCAATTAAGCAAGTCTTCAATTGATTTTTGTAAAGTTTCGATGTTATATCCCATCTTGCTTGCCACGGTTCCGGTGAAGGAGATATCTTTGCGCACCAAAGTTTGGTGTATATCCGAGAAGACAGAAATCTTGGTGGCAGAGACCTCCTCCAATCCTGCTTTTTGCAATCTTTTGATCACCTCAAGATATTGCGGCAGGCGTTTGAGGGTTGAAGTTGGAATCTTAACCACTTGTTCCTCCTTACTCCAGCGGGAATGCGTGTATGAATGATGTGATATTGAAGGTGGATAGAAGCGCACCGACAATGATCGTGATGATTATGACGAGTTTAAAATAGTCTTGAGCTTTGAGCATGCTCACCATGTCGTGATTCTTTGAAAGATAGGCGCTGGCTGCATAGAACTCTTCGCCGATGAGTGTGTAGTCGCAAGTGGTGATGAAGAAAGGCACCTGCGTCACGGCGTCGGTTGCTGCAATCTGAATAGCACCGGCTTGGTTTCCGGTCTCGGTGAGAAGCAGTGCTTCTGCATTGAAAAATCCCATATAGAATATGGTGGAAACCCTTTCGCGAAGGGTGATGCCATTCACTCCGGCAGTGAAGGGAAATTGGTCGTCACTCACAAAGAAGATGTCGTTTTGCTGGTAGGAATCCGGGCGGCCTACTTCGCTGTAGGAGCTGGAAACGATCTCTTGAGCAAGCGGCAAGACCATGTAGTCGCAATGTGGATTGATGAGGCGCACGTCATATTCAGCCGTCTTTTTTGCCACTTGGGCGAGCACCATCAAACTGGCAATGGTGCACACGTCTCCCAAAGTGCCCCAGCCGGGAACAAACATTACGGGGCGTCCCATCTCGGTGGCACGTCCAATGGCGTTGTCTATCTCCTGAAGCCCTGCAATCGGGCGGATATAGACCTCTTTGATGCGTGTGATATAGATGGCATAGACTACGAGAACCATCAATAAAATGGTGCCAATTAGGGTGATGGTCTTAGTTGTGTCAAACCATTGTGATATGGGGAAGAACCAGTTGTTGTCGTGATCGTCATTATATATCTCGGAGATGGTGAAGCCGCCTTTGCCATCGCCGCTCACCACTTTATATTGATAGCTGCGCTCTGCAAGTGACTTGTATTTTAGCACCGTTTTAAGCCATTGTTTCTCGTTTTTGGTGGCTATCAGTTCTTTATAGACTTCGTGATTGACGATGAAGTTATATTCCATTTCTGCCATCTGCAGATGCATGAGCTCTTCCTGGGTCATATCTTCATTGGGAATGCTCTTCAGATTCGCTATTAGCTGTTCTTTTTCTTGCATCTCAGCTTCAAACTCAGCCTTGGTGTAGGGCACATCAAAAGAGATCATGGCTTCGGGATCGACATCGATGGTGAAGCGGAGCCCAAAAAGGAATCTGCCGCTTTCGGAGTCAAACCCGGATATGGGGCGGAAGATGATGTCTTCATAGGGGATGGTGTGGTCGTAGGTGCGAATAAGTGCGGGAGAGCGGATTTCACTGGAAAAGTCCCAATCCGCGCGCGAACGAACGAGCACGTCAAAGTAAGTCTTCTCGATGTTTTGTCCCATAAAGAAGCTGCTCTGGGGTTGGAATCTGAGGAAATATTCGTCATAGATGATGTCTTGATAGACCACATCTGTTTCATAGTCTTTTTTGCCCAAATACTTTACTGCTATCTCCACCTTGAGGTGCTTGCTATTATGATAGGTTTTGGGCAGGCTATAATAGATGCTTTTGTCTGTATAGTTCTCTATTGCTTCCCCGATTTCCTCGCCATCTATTGTTTTGAAAAGGAAGCGAATCTTATCTACAGTGTAGCCATCACTTTCAGATATCTCATAATTCAGGCGAATTCTTTTATGTTGTTTATTGGTATATTCTGCCTGAATGATATATGCCAAAGGCTTGCCAAAAGAGACCAGCATGCAGTCTCCCTTGTCGTTTGGTTTGTCCATGATCTTGAAGTTTGGCATCATCGGGAGTTCATTTTCATCTAAGTGGCGATAACTATTTGCTACCACGGCGGTGCTGTGTTCGTTGTAATCCATATAAGAAAGCACGGGAACAAACTCTGCAGGGTTAAGGTATGAGGCATCAAATTCCTCTGAATGATAGCGGTTTGCTCCTCTTGCCATGTTGGGCAATTGGAAAATTGGCAGGGCGTTATCTTGCCAGCTTTGTGGGAGAGCGCCGTCTTCGCTTAGTATGTGCCGCGGGACTATCCAGCCTTCCCAGAGCGCAATGTCGGAAGCGGCTAAGGGTGGCAGCCATTCAAAGTTGACTCTGCCCGGTTCGCCTTTGATATAGGTGGCATTGAGCGTCGCTGAAGCATCGGGGGCGTTGTCTATGGGCATCAAACCCAATACTTCGCTATGAGGATAGATAGAGCCTTTTTCATTTACTGCGGCAACCGCATAATAATATGTGACTCCGGCTGTGGGGATGGCATAGACGCCTTCAAACTGGGTGAGTTTGAGTCCGTTAAAAGTAGTCTCGTCAAAGGTGATTCTTTTTGAGCGTTTATGGAGATTGGATGCTTTGGTGAGGGCGGCTACAAAATACCTATCCATCACGCTGCTGAGCAGGCCTGCATCCATCGGGAATTGTTTATATAGGGGGCTATTTTCAGACTGTTGTTTTTCTTTGGTGATCTTGGATGGAGCGGTTTCTAATTCGATAAGCGGCTGATCACCGGTGTCATAAAAGTATAAATATGGTGCCATTATGCCCAATTTGGGATCGGATTCAAGATAGGTCAGCAAAAACAGTGAATCAGGGCTCACTCCTCGATAGATGTTGTATTTGATTACTCTATATTCTTTTGGGAGCGGTTTCCATTTCAGGATGATTCCACTGCCATCATCATCAGGCATGTCGGCAAGTTCAAAATCTGTGATCTTACCATCCGATGCATTTCCCAAAAGCAATGTGCTTATGCTCAAGAAGCTGAGCACAAAAAGAACGACAAGCAAGTGTTTTTTCATTATATCCCCTTATTTCAGCAAGGGCTTGTTCATAGGTTAATTAAGATACGAGATATCGATATCCTTCGGCACAAGCTTTTTATTAGGCTCATGCCGAAGGATTGATAACATCTATTTCAAGATTCCGAAGACGTCGTTTACCAAGAATTGGATTCTTCCAATGAGCAGCGAGATACGTGCCATCACGGTGAGCCCGAAGGAGGCACCAAATCCGATCATCATATACCATTTACCCACGTTTACAAACTTTCCATAGGCACCGCTGTGGGCTTTTGAGAAGAAGAAATAGAGCAAGACGGTGATGGTTCCGAGGAAGATGAGAAAGAGATTGAGGGTCTCGATCGGAACCATTGCTTGACGCATCTGAACCAAGATACTTGCGTGAATTCCCATTGGCACTCCCATACCCACAGTCATCATAGAAAATGCGATGGGATAGCGAGAGAGCCAGCCCCACTTACGCGAGAAGCGGGTGAGATAGAGTATTCCCATGATGGCAGGGATGATGAGGATAAACTGATGTTTGATCACAATGGTCTGCCAAACGTAGGGTACGAATACACGATTGTATGTATAAACCAAGCCATAGCCGAGCGAGATACCGACGAGCATCTGCTCTGCAGCTTGATAGAAGGGGTTGTCTTTGTATAGGAAGGAGAAAATACACAGCGTGAAAAAAGCTCCAACCAGATTGCTAAATAATTCGAAACTCATTATTTCCTCCTATTATTTCTTTGCCACGCGGGCTTTTTGGATGAAATAGCCTATGTTTCCAAGGATGATGAAGACAATGATCATGATATGTGCAACGCTTTGGGCGTTCATACCAATTCTTGCCACCTTGAATTTATACAGCGTGTTGTGGGTATGGCGATCTATTTCACGATATAGCTTCTCACCCATTTCAGTGCGCAATTCGGGAGTGATATCCGTGATATCAATCTCGATCATATCTTTCTCGGTCTTGATCAGCCCGTTAAGGATGTTCTGCTGATCGGGATACTTTGCGCTGAAAGCTTTATATTCACTTGCAGTAAACTTAGCATGGGTCTGCGTGGTGATCAAGGAGAGCTTTTTGCTCGATTCATCCTCAAGGATCTCACGGCCAAAGGGTCTGCCGGGCAAGATCTTATCGCCATTTTCGTTTGTGGTCTTGCTATAATCGATCTTAGGGTCTCTATAGGCGGCGAAGATATCCACCAGTTTCTCATATTCAGCAGCGCCTTTGAGTCCGGCGAGCATGCCGATGAGCTGTCCTGATTGCAGGTAGGGATATTCGTCTGCTGCCATCACAGCAGTGACGCCTACAGCCACGTTCAAGCCAAACTTAGGTCTTGCATAGACGATCCAAGTTCCGCCGGCAGAAGAGCCGGAGAATTCGATGACTAAGTTCATCTCGCTATAGTTGTTGATCCCGCGCATGATGGGCAGGTTTTCCAGCTTGCGTCCCTCAGCGTCGGTATTCATGGTATTGGCGATGTTATCACCCATACCCAAAACCATGGCAAAAGCCTGGGGTTTATAGCCGAAGTTACAGTAGTCCGTTCCGCTTTGGATATCCGGATATTCCTCTTTGACTGTATTTATAGCATAGTCGATGATGGGAGCACCGGCGGGATACCAGGTGAGCATAAAGACTTTCACGTTACGCTCGAAGCAGTGACGCAGGATTGCAACTTCCATGGGAAAGAGTTCCGGCATGGTTGCAGCATCATGATAGAAGCTCAACAGGATAGCGCGGTCTTCGCGTCCGGCAAAGCTATCGATCATCTGATAGAGATTCTCGGTAGGCGGGGTGGTCACGTTATCCGAATCATAGGGGATCATCAAGGGGATGATGATAGCCAAAGCGACAACAACATAGATCCACCGGGGGTCGAGTTTTTGCATTCTTTCAAATATGTTCATTTTTGCTCTCCTTAAGATCAATCACTGCCGCCCAAATAGGAGCGTTCGATTCCCAAGAGAATCTTAAGTGAGGTGGCAACCGAGCCGAGACCAACGCCGAGCAAGATGCCGCGCTTTGAGGCAAGGTTGGGAACGTCCAAAATCCATTGTGAGATCGTGGGGAGATGTTTCGATATCTTGACTCCCAGCGGCACTTGTGCGAGCATCACAACGATTGCTGCAGCGAGCAGAACCGTTGCTTCCGGGCTACGTGCGCGGAATGCTTTATATGCAGCTGATGCCATGTAGAAAGCCAAAAGTGAAAACATCGTTGCACTCATAGGCATCTGAACGTTTTCAAATATCCACATAAAGAGTCCGCCTTTTTGGATGCCGCCGATGAAGCCGGCAAGGCAAGTGATGATAAAGCTGCCAAAAAAGAAATAGCTATATTGCCATTTTGGCGCTTTGGTTTTGATCTTATTTGTGTGCATAAGAGACAGCGAGAGCACGCCCAAAAGCATGCCAAAGGGAGCAGACGCGTATGCCCAAGGCAGGTAGAATTGGTTATAATACACATCTTGGAGCGCGTGGTGAGGGCTAAAAGCCCATGCCACCCAGATGAGTCCGCCCACGATAACGATTAGTAGTGGTATTGTCTTCTTCATTGAAAACCTCTTTTATTTCTCTGGCAGAAGTTTGATGAATCCGGTGAGTTCAAAGCTGGAAAGGATAGCTCCGATGATCACAACAGATAGGATGAAAAACTTGAAATAGTCCTGAGCTTTCAGGGTTCCTAAAAGCATAGGTTCACGATTTAGATAGGCGCTGGCAGCATATAACTCTTCGCCGATCAGCGTATAGTCGCAAGTGGTGATAAAAAATGGGATCTGGGTAACCGCGTCGGTTCCGGCGATCTGCACGGCACCCACATGGTTTCCTGTCTCAGTCATAAGCAGGGCTTCAGCCGAGAAATATCCCATAAAGAAGTTCGTTGCCATTCTTTCGCGAATCATGATTCCGTTTACCCCGGCGACGTATGCGAATTGAACGTTTGTGAGATAGAAAACGTTATTCTTGTCGAAGGTATCCGGGCGTCCCACAGCGTAGTGAGCTTCGCGCACGATTTCTTGTGCGATAGGCATGATGATATAGTCATAGCAAGGAACTATGAGCTTTGTATCATATTCTGCAGCACGGCGAGCAACGAGTCCAAGGATTCCCATTGATGCGATGGTGGCAACATCTCCAAGAGAGCCATGTCCCATGCAATAGAGCATTGGGCGTCCCATCTCAGTGGCGCGTCCGATCGCATTATCGATCTCTTGCAAACCGGCAATAGGGCGGATATAGAAGTCTCTACCTCTTTTTGCCATACCCACAAATGCCGATACTACGCCCACGAAGAGCAAGCTGACAAAGAGCGTCACCCATTTATTATGGTCAAACCAGTTTGAGATAGGCATGTGATAGATAACCTCATCTCCTTCGTCTTTGGCATGGGTTTCCACAAAGAGTCCCTTCAGGTCTGTTCTTACCACCATAAAGCTTTGGCTGCGCTGAACAATGTCATAAGCCTTGAGCACTTGTTTGATGCGAGCACGATTGCTCAAAGCTGCCATTGCGTTTTTAACAACTTCATTATCGGCATAAGCTTTGATTTGTCTTTCATGGATAGCGATCTCAGCATTGAGCATGGCCAATTCTTCTTCACCGGCCTCAGCTTTCAATGCTTCCAACTCAGCGATTTTCGCTTTGCTATCAGCGATAGTTTTCTCATACATCTCTTTAGCTCTATCGGCAAAGATGCTGGTCTTGACCATCACTTCATTATCCTTGTCCCATGTGAAATCAACGATGTGATCCATCAAGGTGACGGGTGCACGTCTTTCACCGGGCAAGAGCGGACGAGTTTTGCGTTCCACTCCATTAGGTGTATTGACAAACATCACCATCTCATCCCCTTCGGCATAGGCTATTCCATTGACTAATTTCTGCACGTTTGAGGGATAAGGAATAGTAACATCCAAAGAGTTGTCGAAAGAGGTGTTGCGCATAACGAGACGCCATGCGGGGGAGTTCATATATTTCCTATAAACAACATTATATATTTTAGAAACATCACGTTCATTGCGATAAAGCGCAGTTCCGGGCAAGAGGGCAAGCATCCCTTCGTCAAAGATAAGGTCTTGCTCAATGATATAATCCTCTGGAATCTCCGGTTTGCCTGTGAGCGTGATTTGAGCCTTGAGTCCCTTCCTCACGTCATAGCCACTGGGAAGCTTGAGAACGACGCTGTTATCCAAATAAAACTCTTTCACTTTTGCGAGTTCTTCCCCAGTTTCGGGATCGAAGAAGCTAAACCAAGCTATATCGACTTCCTGATTCTCGGTTGAGTTCAGTTGATAGTTTACGCGCAAACGACTGCTATCTTTATTCAAGGATGTGGTCTTCACGATGAAGCAGATGGGGTTATCCCACACTATGGTGAGTCTGTCGCCCTTATCGTTTGGCTTGTCTTCCACGATGAAGTCTGTGCATCTCGGCAAGGCATCACTGTTTAAGATTCGCGGAGAGGAAAGAGGCGAAAATGAAGATGAACCATAATAGTCGATCAATTCAAGTGAATATTGGGATTGCCCAAAACTTACAATCTCATCACCCACTTCGATTTTGTTGTGATTTGGTAATACACCACCACCCACTGAACCTTGAGCAACCACGTTTCCTACTGACTTGATGAAGTCTTCATAGGCATCACCCGTGAGCGCAAAGCCTTCTGTGAGAGCAGGAACACGCCAAATACGATATTGTCCCAGAGCACTCTTTTCAATAGGATATTCCCATTCAAATTGCATGGTGCCAATGTCTTCAAGCGCAACGCTGTAAAGCGCGGGTGAAGGCTCAGGTTTGTTTGGCATGGGGATGGCACTTTTCACCTCGGCGTGAGGGAGATATTTCTGTCTCTCGTTTACTGCCACAACTGTGTAATAATATTCCACACCGGGTTTTAGCAGTGCAAGGATGGTTTGTTGATTAGCTTTGAGGGCGGCATAGCTCTCTATTTCCTCAGCCTCGGGATCCACCATCATTTCTTTGCTACGTTTGTAGAAATGACTGCGATTAACCAACGAGATCATCTGATATTTCTCCAATAGAGAAGCGGTAAACTTCAGGTCTCGGGGAGGCTTTTTATAAAGAATCCCATCTTTTGGCTGACCTTGTTCATGTTTCAGTTTGCTTGGAAAGCTAACGTCCGAAATCTCGCCGGGCGAGTTGTCATAAAAATACATACGATCGGAAGCGACGCCACTTTTTGGATTCACCTCAATGGTTTCCAAATAGAAAAGCTGGTCTGGCTCCGTGCCGCGATAGATTCGGTATTCAATGATACGCTTGCTGCGATGAAGCGGTTTCCATGAAAGGATAAGCCCGCTACCGTCATCGGATTCTATATCCGACACAGTGAAATCTGCAACAATGTTGTCATCTTTTTTTTCCTTCTTTTCCGCGCTTACCATCACACTTGAGAGGATAAACGCAAAAAGCAGGAAAAGGATAAGGCGACGTTTGTCTAACCTCATACATTTCACTCCTATTCTTACATTAACAATATATTTATCACTATCTGTCCAACTGCATAATTCGGTGCTATTATGTCAAACACTTTTTTACAAAAAGCTCGAAATATGCGATTTTCATCCAAAATATCTGTCTTTGAAACCTCAAAATATGAGTTCTTGAGCAATTCTTCAACCAAGATTTTTATTTCCTCGCCAAATAGGTGAAAGCTTTTTCCACCTCTTTGACCATCATCATTGCTCTGATCTCAGAGCTGAAAGCAGCTTCTTTTTCTAATGCTTCGGTGATCTGGGCAAGGCTGCTTTTGGAGACAATCATGCGCGAATATTCACAAGCAGAACTCTCTTGTTTGCCTTCAGCCATAGGTCTTTGATAGCTGATCTTGGAGATCGTTGCCCCGCCGGCGCCGTTTTCCATGGCGACCAAGCTGAGTCTCTGTCCTTCACCGTCCGCGCAAACCAAGCCGATCTCACACATCTCGGTGAGAAAGTTTCGTTTGGAAAGGCTTGCACTTTCCAGTCCTGCCTTGCGCCATTCAATCCCGCCTTTGATGGAATCTATTGCACTGATGATCTGCTCCATGCTGGCAGCTTGACTGTTTTTTCTGCTACTGATGCGGGTATTGATCAATCCCTTTCCGATGGGATAGATATAGGCAATTCCGCGCCCGGGCTCGTCCAGCTTTGCTTCCGAGATATACATCTCCAAAACCTGATCCACATCATATTTACTCATAATGAGACTGATGATCTCCTTATCTGCCGGGATGGTGATGCGCAAAAGTCCGAGCTTATCTCGCAGACCCGTGCCTGTTCCATAGCTGGTATAAGGAACGCTTGCACCAGCATTTAGGGCAATTCGCGCAACGATATCGCCTTCGCCGCGCTGAACGATGCAATCCAGCCCGATTAGTTCGTCAAATAGTTGCAAGCCCTCATCCGGCATCTCTTTAAGCTTGTCATAGACCATATAATCATCATGAGCTCTCACCCCCGTTAAGGGCGTGCTGAAGATGGCACCCCGTCCCGGCGTGCTCAGCTCAAATTCTTTTGCCACCATATTCATCAGCTTGCTTTCCAACTCTTTAGCCACAGGGATGCTGATGATCTCGGCAGGGTCATAGACCAATTTCCCCGTCTGAGCGATGCCGAATAATCCTTTCCCATCACCGAGGATAGAACTACGTCCGCTTTCCACGAATATGCGCTCTATACCCAGATCGTGCAAGAAGTCGATCAACTTACCAGAAAACGCTTTGTTTATCACAATGCTGATCTTTGAAATATCAGTGAAAGTTTTCATGCTGCCACCTCCTTAGCTTCTTTGCCCTCATCTGCGTCGAGAGCCTTCAGCGCTGATTTACGTCTGCGATTGACGATGAGTCCCACGCTGAGCACGGAGATGATTGGGCAGACGGACGCCATGCTCAGAATGCCGAAGCCTTCTGCAGCACCCACCTGTGCGCCTATCCCCAGTCCCAGAGACAGAACCAGCGGAACCGTGATCGGCCCAGTGGTCACCCCGGCACTATCCCAGCCGATATTCACAAATTCCTCACTGGAAAGCTTGGTGAATACCATCAGTAACATATAGGGAATCACAAGCATCCAAAACAGCGGCAAATCCCAGATGATCTTTGCCAGCCCGATGGCTATTCCTGCACCCACGCCCACACCCACGCTCTGGATCAACAGGCTTTTCTTAAAGGTGCCCACGGTGATATCTTCCACCGCCATACCCAAAGCGTTCAAGGCAGGCTCAGCAAGAGTTGCTCCATATCCCATGATGAAGGCAAAAAGTAAGACCACAAAGAGCCCCGCCTTTGTCCTATCCCCGCTGCCAAAGAGCGGCCCGCTTGAAGGGATGTATTCATATTGCCCCAGTTCAGCATTAAAGCATTTCTCTTCAAAAGGAACCTTATAGAGCTTTTCCTTATGTTCATAATAGAAGAAGGGTTTTGCCTTGCCGTCGTCTCCGATAGCGATATTCACGATTTCAGGATTAAAGTCACGGATCACCATCTTCTCCGAAGGTCTCTCGATCTTGGTGTAGGAAGCAGGCAGATTTGCACCCACTTGGTCGCCGATCTTGCCCAAACCCAATTCAATTCCTCCGCTAAAAAGCACCATTCCCAAGAAGGCGAAAAACAGTCCTAAGAAGATCTCATCTGCCCGCGGCAATCTCTCACGCAAAACAAAAAACATCACGAGGATGAGGAAGAGTGAGAGCGGAACGATTGCCTGCGCCGCACTCGCGCTATGCCGGCGGAAATCCTTGAGCACTTCCATGAAGTCCGCACCCTTGCCCCCGCCTTTGTAGATAGCATCAAAGAGCTTTTCCTCACTTCCGAAATACTTCAGCTTGAGCTGGTGATCATCCTGGTTGATCAACCAGCTTTCAAATTCATTTTGGGATTTAAAGACCTTCCCTTGCATTGCGGCATCGCTGATCAGCTTATCTTTGAACTCATTTAGCTTTGCTTCGTCATTATCAAAGAGCGGGAGATAGTTTTCACGAGAACTATAAGCCAAGGCATAACCTTTCATTGCATCTTCACTTTCAAAGAGATAGAGCGCGCTTTCCCGATTTTCCATCGTGTAAAACTGCTTTTCACTCATGGGTGCCTGCACCTTTGAGCTCAGCACAAAACCAATCAACAAGACCATTAAGACGGGAAACAGCGAGGCAAGAGTCACCACGCCAAAGCCGCCGCCATTATCTTTGCCCCCTCGCCGCGAGACATGGCTGATCCCCAGCCCCAAGGCCAAGATGAGCGGAACCGTCACCGGCCCCGTAGTCACCGCACCGCAATCCCAAGCCAGCCCCAATAGTTGATTCAGATTTGGCTTGATATAAGCAAAAAGGGAGATAAATAAAAGAAAGGGAACAGAAATAAAGATGAAAGGCTTCAGCGAGAAGCCATAGAGAAAGCGCAGCATGCCAAAGACCACCGCCAAGCCCACGCCAATCCCGATGGCATATACCAAATATGCGGCAAACTTATTAAGCAGCAAAAAAAGCATCGGCGAATTCCACGCCTTGATGCTCTGTCCCGCCATCCTCAGTGCCCCGATCGAAGGCTCGGCAAAGGTTGCGCCAATCCCCAGAATGAAACCGATGATGAGAATGGTCGCCATACTCGCCTTTAGCGGCATCCTTATCCCAATCACCTCCCCCAAGGGCATGAGCCCCAGGAGCAAGCCTTCCATAAAGAAAGCCAAACCAAAGATTACTAACACAAAACCAAAAGTGATCAAACCCGAATCGACTAAAGGAATGTTTAGCACCAATACTTGAAATAACACCATATAGACAATGATTAAAGCAATGGCTCTGATCTGTTCTAAGATGCGCTTTTTCGCATGACGAAAGGCCAGCTTAAATGCCTCTGCAGTGCTAACCCGATATCGAGTCTTGCCATGTTTTTCCGGCTTCATACCTTTTCTCCCAATTTTCATTTACTATGATTATTGTGCGATTTCTATGGAAGGAATGCTAAGAAGAAAGCCGCTTTACTGTCAAGTGATTTGATTTGACCGCATCGGACTCACTCACAGACTCGCTTTTTTGAGTTGCATTGACGCAACACAAACTTATTTGATGATCTCACACAGCTCTTTGAATTGATAGATAGCAGCTCGTCTTCCTTTTGGCTCCCTAAGCTCATCCAACAAACCGTATTCATTCAATCTATTAATTATCCTAATTGCGCTGTGTTTAGATATCCCGGTGTTTGCCATGAAGCTTGCATTTGTCAGAACAGGTGCGGCAAATAATGCATCCGTTGCATTCATGGCAAAAGAGGAGTTTGTGATTTTTGGTATTTTCACTTTCACTTTTTCATATAATAATTGTATGTCTCTTATTGTTGAAATACTGCTCTCAGCCTGCTTAATAACAGCTTGCAAAAAGAAAGATATCCAGGCATCCCAGTCCTTTTTCTCGGGTACAGCTTGCAAATTGCGATGATATGCCTCTCTGTTACTTTCAAGATATGGACTCAGGAAAAACATCGGGCTCGATAGGCTTTTCTTGGCAAAAAGAAACAGGGGTATCAGAAGCCTGCTAATCCTACCATTTCCATCTAAAAAAGGATGAATATACTGAAACTGTGCTTTGATTATAGCCATCTGAACCAGAATGTCTTTCTCGTCGAAATGAATATATTCCTCCAAGCTATCGAGGGATGGCATTACGTTCGCCGGACTCGGGGGGATAAATATAGCCTCCCGGATGCTTGAACCGGGACGCCCAATATAGTTTTGCCTTGTTCTGAATTCTCCGGGACTTTTGCTTTGTCCCCTAACGCTATCTAAGAGAATGGCGTGCAATTCTTTGATGAAATCCAAAGATAGAGGATGAGTTTTGAGCTGCTTCGTGGCATAAACGAGAGTATTTCTGTAACTTATCACTTCCATGATATCTTCATACTTGCTCTCTTCAATTGTCTCCGAAGGATCGGCGTCATAGCTAAGCACATCGTCAAGAGTGGCTTTTATGCCTTCCATCTGCGAAGAGAGCACCGCCTCCCGGGTAGTGAGGGGAGAAAGAAAAAGAATGGGGTTCACTATGCTTTGCAACATGCCATCATATACGCCTAATACATTATGAGCCTGCCCGATTGCTGACACATGCTTAGCCCAATCAATATTCTTTAGCGGCAACTTGTCCGGAACATAAGGCTTCATATCAATTTTCTCCTAAAACGTCATTAGGAAAATGAGAATAGAAATAGAGTTTATTGTCAAGCACGAAATCATTTGGCTCAATTTCAACTATGGTGGGTAAATAAAAATTGAGGAGAATCAAGTATGTTTCCTATGGCACAAAAATTACCAAAAAAGAATGCCGCATGTAAGTTTCACGTGTGGTGACTGGGGCGGGAACGTCCCCGTTGCCGCATGAGCGTAAGCGCATCCAGTAGTTTAGAAACAGCCTTGAGTTCAGGAATTTGATAGTATGAATGCCAAATGCTAAACTCTCAAACCGAGAAATAAAAGTAGCACATTAACACCACCTGCTTTTCCATTTAGAGACTGAAAACTCCGTTTTCACTGGCAACGAGGACGTTCCCAGACCAGTATCTTCTAACCAAGCCACCATAATTCAAATTGAGCCAATCATTTTCACAACGACGCGGTCGGTGTCGAAACGCCCTCGTTGCGACGAGCGTCATCATTCCTTGAATAAAAAAGAGGAGCTGCTTTCACGCAACTCCTCTATTATTCTTAGCTCCGAGCTCTATGCTCTAAGCATTTGATACTATTTTACGATCACCATTTTCTTGGTCTGTGAGGTGCTGGGTGAGCTGAGTTTATAAAAATAAATTCCGCTACCGCAGCGCTTTCCGTTTTTGTCCAATCCGTTCCACTCGACTATGGTTTGTCCTTCGTTAAGCGTTTTGGAATAGACTGCCTGACCAAGCATATTATAGACGGTAAAGTTAGCTTTTTCGCCGGCTTTGACATCTATATCAACTTTTGTGCTGGTTTTGAAGGGGTTGGGATATGCATTGCTCATAGAGCTGATAGAGGGCAACTGCGGAGCGGCAGGATTTTCCACCACAACGCTCTGATAACCATAATATTCTGAGCTGTTATATCCAACTGCTTCCAGCCAATAATAATATGTGCCTTCGTTGAGTTCGTTATCGATGTAGCTATATTTTGCACCGGTAGAGTTATTTGTAGCTTCGATCATCACAGGAGTGATCATCAGTGCATTTGCCAATTCTCTATCTTCGCTGCGATAGATGCGATAGCCCTGCATCTGGGTTTCGGATTCCGTCTTCCAACTGAGCATCACATTGCCATTTTCTACCATGTAGATGGCGTTGAAATAGCTGAGTTCCACGGGAAGAGTGGGGTTCGTGCCATTGCCGGTCATAAATTCGAACGCAGCATCTTTAGCACCAAGATTGAAGGGGATATCGTGCACTGTGCCGCCTTCAACGGTGTTCCAAACCCCGCCTGCAACCCAAGCAAACCAGTCGTTTTCTGTATAGACGCTGATGGTGACATCGCCAGTTCCAAAGAGCATCCATTTGCCACGAGCTGTAGGAGTGAAGTCAGCATTGGGGAAGGGAGTTAAGCTTTCCGGAGGAACGATGACAATGTTGCCACCGAGGAATCCCGCACCGGTGATTTCTGCGATAGTCTCTGCATCGATAATTTGCGGATCATCAGCCCCAAAGTCAAATGCAGGAACCGGTTCAGTGAAATCTGCAAGGAAACGAGGAGACAACTGCATGCCGGCATTAAACTGACCAACTAATGCAACGAGATCAAATGGTTCTGTGGGGATAGCCGTATTTGCATAGTCAGTATTCACAAAGGTTCTGATCACAATTGTATTAGTGCCATCGGTAGCATCGAGGTTTTGTGCTGGGGTTGCTGTGAACTGTTCGGGAGCACCTACAAACTGCAAACCTTCTACTTTTACCAATTTTGCTTGGTCTGCACTTGTGAGCTGATCAATCGTCTTAAGCTCAGGCACAATCACGTTATCAGAGCTTGTGGCTGCGCCGGGATTTGCCGTGGGAACAAATTGCAGAAGTCCGCTATAGAGATTAAGCGTTCCCATGATACCGGTGATTCCGTCATAGAGATCATATTCTGTGGTGATAATGCCGCTGTAGTCGTCAATCACGATTGCTGCAGTGTCGTCTTGGATATATTTGGTGTGACGACTGTCGTTTTGATAGGTGAGAACTGCTTCACCGGTGAGGTGATACACGGTTCCGTCCGTTGCACCGGCTCTGAGAGCGGCGATGTTTGCCACCATTGTGGGAGGAGCGGGGAAGGTGTATTCAGCAGTTTTTACTGCGCTATTGGTAAAGCCAACTTTATAGGCAATTGCCTTGAGCGTGGTGTTTGCATCGATCACGATAGGGGCAGTGTAGATTTCGCCTTCCGTGTCGCTGGGTATGCTACCATCCAAGGTATAGCGAATTGTTGCATCGTCGGTGGTGCTTGTGATGTTCACGGTCTGAGCTTCGGTGTAATGTCCGCCGTCGGGGCTGAACACGGGAGTTGCCGCCACGGGCGTGCCGCCGCTGTAGTCGGAAAGGAAGATGTCGTCGATGTTGAGGCGTCTGTTGTTGCTTCCGGTATCCGAATCAGATGCTCTGATAATTCTGATGCGAACATTTCCATCCACATTTACAGCTTCGTTAAATTCTAATGCCTCGCTGCCGGTATGAGTAAAAGAACTGCCAATTTGAGTCCAGTTAACTCCTTCATTTGTGCTATATTCCACTTTCCAGTCAACCTGTGTATCTGTTCCGTATCTGCGATAGAGGAAACTAACTGTGCCGAGACCGTTTGCTTTATCTTCGAGCATGGTTATGGAAGAAGCAGCTTTTCCACTAAAGCGAGCAGATTTTAATCCGTTTTTAAAATCATTAGCAAGGTCGCCTACAAGTGATTCAGTCATATTCCATTCGATTCCGTTTAATTCAACTGTTTTGGAAGCGTAGCCACCTGTTGTGGTTCCATCTTCAAAATCAACAAAATAACCGCTTGTGGGTGGAGCATCATAAACCTCACCTTCGAGAACAACAACCTTATCATCTGCATCAGTAGTACTTACTGTAATATTTCCACCATAATTGCCTGCATCAAGACCAGCGATCATGCGAACATATACTGGGGTGTTTGCTACTGCCTGATCAACTGGAGTAAGCGTAAGTGCGTCTGTGTAAGTACCTGATTCATCAAGAGCAATTTCAAAATTGTTATCAACTACAAGCAAGATGTTTCCATTAAGATAGCTGCCGCCAACTGTGAAGCTTTGAACATTTGATGGCCCTGTAGCTTCTGTGTAGAAAAACCCGCTGAGGTTAAGAGGAGTTACGGTAAGCAGAGGGTCAATTGGTCCGCTACCATGAGCTGTCCAAGAGATGTTGTCTATCGTGGTCTGAGCATTGCCAGTCGCAGTTCCTTGAATTTTAATTTTTAATAAAACATTTCCTTCAGTATTAACTTCATGAGTTAATGTATGAGTGATTCCATCATCAGAACCAAAATTGTCAGTTAATGCTTCTGTTACACCGTTAATTATAAGTTCAAGTTTTCTTGTTGCACCTCCGGTGAATGCTTTCCTATAATCAATAGAAAAGTTTCCAATTCCACCGGGAATTTCTGCTTGCAGATAGCTATCACTTGGACGTCTCAACATTAAGCCAGCACCGTTAATAGGATAGTCCCCTTCATCTCTCGAGTGACCATATTCCCAAACTACACCGTTAATTGTTGTATTCCCGTCACCGTATTGGTTATTAGACAGTAAGTTCCATCCAGGTTCATCAAAAGTGACGGTGCCTTGCGCCCAAGCCAGCCCCACAAACAAAAGGCTGACGATAAATATACTAATTAGCTTTTTCATAATTCCTCCTTGAATTATGTCGTATTATGTTAAATAAAAACAATTTATAGTTTGAACACGATTATTCTACAACTCAAAAATCTGTAAAGCTTTTTTTTGATTATTTTACAATATTTCCCCTATAATAATCACCACAATGCCCGCAAATCTCGCCATAGTGCAGTTTTCGACCAAATCAATTATAACCCACTGATTTCCCGGCCCAAAAATAAACCTTGACCACAAACATTAAATGACAGATGTTGCGCAATACCCAAAGCTCATGGAGAAACCCTATTATGAAAAAGAGAATTATATTTGCCCTTTTTGCCTCGCTTTTGCTATTTAGCTGTCAGAGCGAAGTATCTCGTTCTGCCAAGGCAAACAAGCGTTTAGGCACGCGTCAAAACCCCATCAAGATGTATTTTGTTCCATCCTTAGAGGCAGGAAAGGTCGTCAATAGCGGCGAAGAGATTGCCGTCGCCTTGCATGAGGCTACGGGCTACCATTTCAAGGTTGCCGTTCCCACGAGCTATGCGGCTGTAATCGAAGCTTTAGGCAGCTATCAATGCGACATCGCCTGGCTGCCCACCTATGCCTATGTTCTTGCCAAAGAGAAATATAATGCAAACGTAAAACTGATCACCGTACGCGATGGTCGCACAAACTACCGCGGTCAATTTGTGGCTTCAAACAAAAACATTCGCACTTTGGAAGACCTCGAAGGCAAGGTCGTTGCATACACCGATGCAGCTTCCGCCTCCGGCTATATCTATCCCTCGGCAATGCTGAAACACTTGGGTGTAAATCTCAAAAATCATGTCTTTGCCGGCGGACATCCCCAAGCCATCTTAGCAGTATATAGCGGCCAAGCAGACGCCGCCTGCACCTATTGGAGTCCGGCGGATTCCACAGGCAGACCCACCGACGCACGTGAAAAGCTTGTTGATACCCATCCGGATATTTTCGAAAAGATCCACGTCATCGGCTACACGGAGTGGATTCCAAACGACACCGTCACCTTCCGCAAAAACCTGCCCTCAGCTCTCGAAGAAGAGGTTGTCACAGCCATACATAATTTTTCATTCACCGAAGACGGCATAAGGATACTCAGAGACCTCTATGACGTCGATGGCCTAGAAATCGCTTCCGACAAGGATTATGACGTGGTGCGTGATGCTTTGCGCACGATGAACATGGACCCCGAAAGCATGTTGAATTAAGATTATGACAAGTCCACTATTAGAAATCAGAAATCTGACAAAGAGTTATGACGGCATACACAACGCTGTCGATAACCTTTCTTGTGAACTTAAGAAAAACGAATTTTTGGTGCTGTTAGGGCTTTCCGGCTGCGGGAAATCCACGCTTCTCAGGTGCATAAATCGCCTCGTGGAGCCCGAGGAAGGTCAGATATTCTTTGAAGGCAATGAGATTCTCGGCCTCAAAGGAAAAGACCTGAAAGAATATCGCAAACAAGTGGGGATGATTTTCCAGCAGTTTAATTTGGTCAAAAACCTCAGCGTCTTGACCAACGTCCTCACCGGCAGGCTGGGCTATCACCGCATCGGTGCGCCTTTCACCGCCGATGAGATAGCATTAGCCCATCTGAACTTAGAAAAGGTGGGACTAAAGTGCCAAGCCAAAAAGCAGGTCAAACACCTCTCCGGTGGACAGCAACAAAGAGTGGCAATTGCCAGAACACTCATGCAAAAGCCAAAGCTCATCCTCGCCGATGAGCCCATCGCCAGCCTCGATCCCGCAACCGCTGATTCAATCATGCAATATCTCGCCGAGATCAACAACGAAGGGATCACCGTTATCTGTTCATTACACTTCCTCTCCTTAGTCAGAAAATATGGCGATAGAGTGCTTGCGCTCAAAGATGGTAAAAAGATCTTCGAGGGACAGCCGGGAGAGATTGATAAAACTTGGTTTAGGGAGATCTATGGAGAGGAGGCGGTGGAGATTTAGGCGACTGCGTCGCAGCTACGAGCTAAAAGCTACGAGTGGGAGTGAATGCGGGCATTTGTTGGCGGTATGTTGTAGCTAAGGGCTAAGAACCAAGAACTAAGAACTAAGAACTAAGAACCAAAAACCAAGAACTAAGAACCAAGAACTAAAAACTAACAACTAAGTGTTAACACCTTTTCAATCTCTTTGAGTGAGCTCATTTCTTCTATTTCTTCAGGTTCAAAAGAGAGGGAAAACTGGCTTTCCAGTTCCAAGATCAGCTTCAAGTGTCCCAGAGAATCCCACTCTTTGATATCCAATTGAGTGGCATCATCTTTGATCTTATCCACCTCAATCTTAAATACTTCTGCCATGATTGCTTTGATTTTATCTCTCATTCTTCCGCGTCACCTTTACAATATTCTCACTCTCTTTTTGATAAAAATCCACGTTTAGCGCATATTCTTTCAAATCGCTTGAACTATTCAATAGCTCAAAGCCTGCTTTGTCATAAAAGTCTTTGACCATAGGGTTCTTTTGGGTTCTTTGATAGCTTGCCGTGATGCTTCTGATCCCTTTCTCTTTCAGAGCACAGATGATCTGATGCAAAAACTCGTTTTCCACCTTTCTGCCGATCACCCTACAGCTCATCAACAGACTGTCGATAGTAGCCGTTGCACCTTCTATAATAAGGATCGCCACGCCCGTGAGCCCATATTCGCCAAACTTATCTTTGACTCGCGCCACATAGATCAAATTACCAGACCTAATCAAGGAGTTAAGATCATATTCCGTATATCTTTTTGTGCTGAGGTTAAATTGATTTGTCTTCTGCGTAAGTTGTGCCACACGCGGAAGATCAATCTCCTCGATTAGCGACATTTCCAGGCAGATTTCCAGCTCTTCCAAATATCTGTCATAGTCGCTGAAGTCCTTTTGAAATTGCTCTCGCTTCATGTTTTGCAGATATTGCTCGGTCTTTTTTTTGTCTTCATCAGTCAGATTATAGAGGCTGAAATATCTCTTCAAGACGTCCTCCATAAAGGAAGGATATTGATAGAGCTTCTCTGGGAAGTCAGGCACGAGCACCTCCGGCAAAAGACTCCTGACAAGCGCTCTTTCCGAGGGATTGTCGTCGATAAAGACCATGCTATCCAAGCCGATATTCAAGCTCTTAGCGATATTCGAGAGGTTTTCTGCCTTCGTTCGCCAGTTGATATATTTGATGGCGAAGTGTTGCTCTTTCAAGATCATATTAGGATGCTCATTGATGGCAACCAGCGCGTCGATCTCGTTATTCTTTGAACAAATAGCCAGGATTACGCCATTTTCATAAGCGGAGAGCAAAAGCCTTTGCACTTCCTGAAACACCACGCCCGGATAGCCGCCGCCAATCTTGATTCCTTCAATACCATCCTCGCCTATCACGCCGCCCCACAGGGTGTTATCCAAATCCACGACGATGCACTTCCTGCGCTTTGCATCAAGGGCATCCATCTGAGCCTCGAACCATGCGGTGAATTGCTTCGTATATTTGGGATTAAGCGCAATCTGAGAGAGATAATAATGCTTCCAATCCGTGAACTCAGCGGAAGGTATCCCGCGTGCAAACTCGGCAAAATCAAAACAGATGAAGCCATGCTTCTCAGCGGCAGCATAGCAGAGCTGATTATACTCTATAATCAAGCGATTAAGCCGAGTGTCAGAAAGCGCACGAAATCCGCCTGCAAGAGGCATGCTAAACAAAATCATTTTCTTTTTTACTTGGGAAAGCAAGAGCTTCAGCGCTTGAATCAGAGCATTCATCGCGCTTACTCTATCTTCATAATTGCCGGAAAGAAGCGGCATTAGAAAGCAGATCGCCATGTCGTGAGTGCTATTATTTATCTCATCGGGATCGTAGGCATTATAATGCGAAAAGCTGTGTTCTCCATCAAAGAGATGCTCCACCGTGTAGTTTCGAACTATGTAATATGCCATAAATTCACTCTTTTACGATGTCAGCAAGAGCCTCAGAGTTCATCATTTTCTCGATAAATCTTTCTTTTTTTACGAAGTCCATGGTATCCTCAGCAGGATTCCCAATCACGCTTGCGCCCGCTTCAAGGTCTCGGATCACGACAGAACCCATGCTGATAAAAGCGCCATCTCCAATCTTAACCTTGTTTTTAATCGAGGCACTCAGCCCAATCCACACATTATTTCCAATCTCGCAACTGCCACCAATACAAACGCTTGCGGTGATGATGCAATTCTCGCCGATGAGCACATTATGTGCCACCTGCACTTGATTGTCAATCTTTGTCCCCCTGCCGATCTTGGTGAATTTGAGCGCCCCGCCATCGATGCTGCTATTCGAGCCGATCACCACATTATCTTCGATGATAACGGTGCCGATCTGTGGGAAGTTGATATATTCGCCATTCTCATTTTTCACATAGCCGGAGCCCTGTTGTCCGATGCGCGCCCCGCTTTTGATGGTGACATTATTACCGATAACTGTCCCGTCTTCAATCGAAACATGGCTGTGTATCACGCATCCATCCCCGATTTCGCACTTGTCAATAAAGCAAAACGCACCAATATGAACGTTTTTTCCCAAGATTGCTTGTGGATGAATATAGGCAGTGGGATGTATCCCCGCGCTGGCTTGCACGACAAATAAATCATCGGCAATTTTGGCGAACAAGAGTTTTGGTTCTTTGCTCAAAATAATCGTCTTATCCGGACTTATTCCCCTCAGTTTCCCCTCAATCGATAAGGGCGCTATGATCACCTTTGCCAAGCTCTTGTCGATGTAGCCCAGCGGGTCTTTGAACTTCGGATGGATCAAATCCAAGCTTTCTGCGTTCACATCCGCTGTTTCGCAAATGTTTGAAAAGCATGCATCAAGCTTTCCCAAAATCTTGTCGTCTTCGCTTAGATATTTTCTGATATCTGCAACAGTAAACATAGCTTACGATTCCTTTTTCATCTTGATTTGCCTCGCGTGATCATCGGCAAAGAGCAGCTTTTTGCTCAAATTATCCACCTCAAAACGTCAAACACTTCCGCATATCTCCCGCCCACCTGAATTCCTCGCGTGAGCGCCAGTCCTTTGATGTATTCATCACTCGAATAAAGCTTCCCGATCTGCGACCTATAGCATTGCAAAGATTGAAGTTTACGCTGAACATGCCTCTCCTCTAAATGAATAAAACAAGTAGTCTCAAATTGATAGTTATTCCAAGGAAGTTCATAGCCCAAGATGGAGGTGAATTTAAAGGCTCTTAAAGCTTCGGAAGTGACGGTGAAGTGGTCTTGATGAACATCGTTCTTGGAGGGGGTAAACACCAAGTCCGGTTTGAGTTCGTTATTGAGTTTAACAAGGTTTTCCAGGATTTCTTGACGGTGATAGGAGAGCTTTCTCACAGGATATTTGAACTTCATCACGTTTTCCTGCGGAATACATAAAACCTTCGTAGAAGCGGCTAATTCTGTGTATAAGATGTCTTTGGGCAAGCCCTCGGGCACTGATTCCTCCGCCATCGAAAAGGCAGCATAGTAGATCTCGTCCCCGGCTTCAATAAAGCGAGCGACGCTCCCGCCACAACCAAATTCGCCATCATCTGCATGCGGTGCTAATACCAATATCCGCTTCTTATCTGTATTCATGATAGAACTCCTGCAAGATATCTCTTGATTCCTTGTTGAATATATTAATCTTTTTTGTTTATTTGTCTTTTGCTAAATAGCGATTTCCAGCATCTGCCGGAGCCATATCTGAGTCAAGTGTTTTCTTTTTTTTTGGGGCGAATCGTCCTCTGCGATAGCACCCTCATCACCTAAGTTTCTTGAATTTCAACACTCCGAGTTTAGGTCTAATTTCAAGCTTTTTTGCTCAAAAACCCTCATTATTTCACTAAAACATAAGGATAACTCCTATTCAGCTAAGCACTTAAGCCGTTTTGCCTCCAAAATCACCAAACCATTATGCCACGGAACAAAGGGGACACAAGCTATTGCTTCCCTATTGATTACAGCTTAGCGTGCGCTCATGATATGGTCATGGTGATGACCATATCATGACCATATCATGACCAGAACC
>DIQS01000038.1:0-1202 GCA_002427325.1 Cloacimonetes bacterium UBA5456
AACTTTAGCTTGACATTATCCCAAAGCGCAATAGATTGCCACATACAACAAAAAAAGGAAATAATATGAAAAAACATACACTGCTCATTATCCTGACCCTTGCACTTCTACTCTTGCTTGCCGCCTGTGCTGCAGGAAACGAGAAATTCGACAAAGAAGCCGGAAGAAAAGCGAACTTCCTGCACGGTTTATGGCATGGAATCATTGCCCCAATCAGTTTCATCATCAGTCTGTTCAACAAGACCGTAAGAATATATGAGATCAACAATATAGGCTGGGCTTATGATCTCGGCTTTTTGATCGGGGTTGGCGGACTCGGTGCCGGAGGAAGCTATTCTGCCAGACGCAAATAGACTTTATCTCTGAGTTTAAAAGCCATCGGAGTCTTATCAGGCTTTGATGGCTTTTTCTATTTCTGTTAGAATCCTCTTTGCCACGTCCTTGCCGAAGATATCAGGATGCTCACTGGGCTGAGAAAAGCCCCTGATTGCCTCGGGAAAGTGAGGGTCTTCCGGCGGCAAGAGGAGGTTCCAGCCGCAGGCGACGGTTTCCACCCACTCAGTCTCTGGGCGCAGCGTAACGCACCGCTTTTTAAGGATATAAGCTTCCTTTTGAATGCCGCCGCTATCGGAGAGCATCATCGCACAATTATCCATCAGCATAAGGAAATCAAGATATGCCTGAGGAGCGACAAAATGGATGTTTCTAAACTGTCTATTTATCATCTTTTGCAGGATGTTACGAGTGCGTGGATGAACGGGGAAGATGATGCGCGTACCCAAGCTATCGAGTTTGCTGAGAATCTCGTAGAGCTTCTGTGGGTCGTCCACGTTATAAGGTCTGTGCAAGGTGAGCAAAAAGTATGGTTCATCGCCGCTAAGTTTCAGTTCATCAATGACCTTACTCTCTTTGCGCGCTTTGGCAATTCCGAAAGCAAGTGAATCCACCATAATGTCGCCTACGAGCACACATTTATCACTAAGCCCCTCATTAACAGCATTTTCCATAGCTTTATCCGTGGGAGCCAAGAGCAAATCTGAGATATGATCGGTTGCGATGCGATTGATCTCCTCGGGCATGCTGCGATTGAAACTACGCAAACATGCCTCGACGTGGGCGGTTTTTTGCCCGAGTTTCACCGACGCCAAAGCACCGGCAAGAGTGGTATTCGTATCTCCATAAACAACAACGATATCGGGTTT
>DIQS01000038.1:1358-4720 GCA_002427325.1 Cloacimonetes bacterium UBA5456
AACAACAACGATATCGGGTTTTTGCTCGATGAGTATGGGTTCAATGAGCGAGAGGATTTCGCCGGTTTGCACTCCCTGCGAGCCAGAACCAACGCTGAGATTGTAATCCGGAGCGGGGATCTCCATATCTCTGAAAAACACTTCATTCATTTGCAGGTCATAATGCTGACCGCTGTGGATGATGATCTCTTCGTGCCCTGCCTCACGCACAACGCGGGAGAGAGGGGCAAGCTTGACAAATTGCGGGCGCGCTCCAACTATTTGAACTACTTTCATCTAAAACTCCGTTTATCTTTTGATGGGCAGGAAGATGCTCTCAAAATCCTGTTCCATAGTGTTTTGGGCATAGTCTTTGGTCTCTTTTGAGACGATCAGTTTATGACTGCGATAGTTATCCAAATCGCTTTCGGGGATGAGGGTGATCTCGCGTCCTTTGATGGACAGAACCTTCAGCTTAATCTCTCTATTTGTTTCAGTTACGACAATCTTTGCGTGCAAATTTGCCTCGGTGATGATCTCCGAGAAGGTCAGCTTGATCTCCGGCTTGAGGCTGTGAACGGTTGCTCCATTGCGCGGCGAATGCGAGACGATGTGCGGAGCTGTGTTATCATCCGTTGAACTCACCTTAAAGCCCAAAGAACTCATAGGCGAAAGATTGCCTTTTGCATCCATAAGCCCATGCGCTCTAAGGGTATAAGAAAGCGTATCCTGCTTTGCGGTCAGGAGATACAAGCGGTCTTTATCAATATGTTTCCTGAGGATATTCACCGAAATATCTTCCTCTTCGCCCTGGATATCGATATAGCGAATATCCGTAACTTCCTTACTGAGTTGCACTAAGAGCTCATGCGGCGATACCTGTTTGATGGACTTAATCTGCGCAAAAGTGGTGTCTGCATAAGCCAGCTCAATATCGAGGTTATTCTTGCCGGAAAGCGTGGCAACTTGCTGGAAAAAAGGCTCCCGCGTCTCATCATAACGCCCATTCTGATTCTTATCTATATATGCCCGCAGCAAGTAGTTAGCCGGCATAAGATTGCTGAGTGAATAGCTCTGTCCCTCGATCTTACCCAGCGAAACCATCAATGAATCCTCTGTGAAAACCGTGAGATTAACCGGCAATTCGGCATCTTCGCTGAGCTCATATTTGATCAGCCCGGAAAGCGATGTTGCAGCGGGGTTTCCATTCTTAAAGGCAAAGCTTTGGGAGTGAGCAAGTCCGTTCCCGCGGAGGTCTTTAAGTGCAGAACTGAGGCTGACATGATAGATGGTGTTGTCCTTGAGTGCCTCTTTGAGTTCGATCTTTAAAGTACTTCGTGAGAGCGAGATCCGCTTATTTATCACAGGTGGATAGATGAAAACCGAGTTGCTGACTGAGCTTTTATCCATCGGCTTTGAAAAGTCGATCTCAATGATGCCACCCTCGATTTGTCCCATGATGTCGGGCTGTGAAGATACAACTTCCGGCTTGATTGCGTCGATTTCCCCACCGGTGGGGGATTTTTTACTGCCGCAACCTTGCATAATCAAGATGAGAAAGAGGACTGAAATGAGTGTTATCCTTTTCATCACAAATCCTTTTGCAAGAGATACTTGCCCAATGCGTCATATTCGAGATTGACCAGCGTTCCCGCCGTGATCATGGTGAGATTGCTAAATGCCTCGGTATGCTTGATCAGCGCCACATAAAACTCACGATTGGAGAGTCCGGCGACCGTGAGACTCACGCCGTTGATGGCGATCGAGCCTTGGGGAATCATCAGCCGTCTATCCTGAGGATGCAGCTCATAGTGATAATATCCCGTGTTCCCGCGCTGTTCTTTGCGCAAAAATCGTGCCGCGCGATCGACGTGTCCCATCACCCAATGTCCGTCCAGTCTGTCCCCGAGGCGCAAAGCTCTCTCAAGATTGAGCTTATCGCCATTTTTCCAAAGCCCGGCATTGCTCTTTGAAAGCGTTTCTGCCATGACTTGCACGGTAAAAGAAGCGCGGTCAAATTCAAGAACCGTGAGGCAAATACCATTGCAAGCGATGGACGAGCCGATCTTGATATCATCAAAGATTTCAGGCATTTGGATGGTGACGAACTTCCCGCTTGCATCGCTTTTTTGAAAGAGGATGGGTGAGACTGATTCGATGATTCCTGTAAACATATTATTTATACGCTGTGTCGCCTTGCCCAGGCGTTTCTGAGGGTGTTATTGCTGCTATATTCGAGGTCTCCGCCAAAGGGCAAGCCAATGGAGAGTCTCGTGATTTTACAGGGCTTATCTTGCAGTATTTCAGAGATATAATGCATGGTTGCCTCACCTTCCGCAGAAGGTTTGAGAGCGAGGATGATCTCCTGCGGGCTGAGTTCTGCCACCATTTTAATCAGTTGTTCTGCATGGATTTCTTTGGGCCCAAAGCCATCAATAGGCGAAAGCAGATGACCCAAAACAAAGTAAAGTCCGTTATAATCATTCATTCTTTCGATGATGAGCACATCGGCGCTGTGTTCCACAATGCAAATCTGTGATTCATCGCGCGTTTGGGAAGCACAGATGGGGCAAGGGTCGCTCTCGGAAAGCATGAGACAGCGCGAGCAAGGACGGAAGCTCTCGGCGACCATCGTGATGCTCTCGGCAAGAGAGGAGGCAAAGGATTTATCTTCGGCAATCAAATGCCAGGCAAGTCTTTGCGCAGTCTTGCGTCCAATTCCCGGGAAGCGCGAAAAGCCTTCGATCAGCTTTTCTAAATTGTCGCTAAACAGCATGAGCGTTCTTAAAAGAGGCCGGGTATTTTCATGCCGCCGGTGAGTTTACCCATGAGCTCGCCGGAAGTTTCGCTAACTTTTTTGTGCACTTCTTGAAAAGCTGCGAGGATGAGGTCTTCGAGCATCTCAACATCATCAGGATCAACCACTTCAGGATCTATCTTGATGCCGACAATCTCGTGTGCACCATTCATTTCCACCGTGACCATACCGCCGCCGGAAGATGCTTCAAACACTGTCTCTTCCAGCTCTTGCTGGCTTTTCATCATCTCTTGCTGCATCTTCTGCGCTTGCTTCATTAACTGGTTCATGTTTTTTCCGCCTGGTAACATGTGAACTCCTTAAATAATTATTTTCATCATATCAAAAGGCAGGATGGCATTGAATCCGTCAAGCCAAATCTTATCAGAGAGGCAAAATAGCTCTTGAACACCTGAAATGGGTTTGAGAAAAGAAAAGTAATGCTCCACAGAAAAATCATGCTAAATCTAAGAGAGACATATAATTATCTTATAGACACAGAGGAAAACATGCATATTTAAATAAGAAGCAAAAGCCAGCATTTCCACTGCTTCCTTACTGAGTTCTGCTCATGATATGGTCATGA
>DIQS01000038.1:4892-26916 GCA_002427325.1 Cloacimonetes bacterium UBA5456
GGTCATGATGTGGTCATCACCATGAGCATATCATGAGCGCACACTAAGCTGTAATCAATAGGGAAGACGTGAGATAGGGCTTGATGCCTAAGTGAAAGTAAGAGAACAATACACACAGAAATGAGAGACAAAAAAACAACGTAACCAACTATGAATAAACCATGTTAGCTACGTTGTAAATAAGGATAAAAAAGAGATTATTTGCCTTTTTTAATGCTTTCTAATTGTGGTTTGACCTCTTTTTCATAGCAATCAGGACAAACCGAATGAGAAAATAATGTGTCCGTGTGCTCCGAAAAATAGGTCTCCAATTCCTGCCAATAGTTTTTGTCTGCCCTTATCTTCTTGCAATAGGAGCAGATAGGCAAGAGTTTTTCCAGTGAACAAATCTGTTTCGCAGCGTTTTCCAATTTTTGTCGCTGTTTTTCCATGCGCAAAGCAGATTTAACGCGTTGAATTAGTTCGAAATTTGCGAAAGGTTTGCTAATAAAATCCATTGCTCCGAGTTCAAAACTTCGCTGTAAAGGCTCTAAGTTTTCATCCAAAGAAGCAGCGGTAATCATGATTGTCGGGATATCTTCGAGAGAGGGGTCCTGCTTGATGCGCTCCAAGACATCATAACCGCTAAATCCGGGCATAATTATATCCACAATGAGGAGGTCCGGGCGGATGCGAACGGTTTCGACCATCATCGACGAGCCGCTGTTAAATAGCCGGATATTCTCGAATCCGGCATTTGTGAGAACGGTGCGAATCAGTCGCAGATTGGTCTTATCATCATCTGCAACATAGATTAGCATGTCTTTGATTTCGTCAAAATTAAACATGTGTGCCTACTTTTTGTTTTTTTGCTTTATGCTATCTGCATAAATGAACATCTCTTCGAGTGTGCGGAAGCGATCAAAGAGTGCGCTCGCTTCCTGCAACTGTTTGTCTTGTGAAATGGAAATTTTGTATGCCGCCTGATCGCCATGAACCTTGCGCACGAGTTCGCTTTTGAGGCTGGAATTGATGAAAGCGCGTGCACTGTCGAGATCAGCAGGAGTATAGCTAATATCCTGCTTTTTCACATAGCTAAGGAAGTCGTTCATCATCGACGAAGTGATCTGCGGATCTTGGGTGATATTGCGATCATGATCCACCAAATAGTCAACGGCATAGTTAAAGAACACGTTTTTGCGTCTGAGTTCCACGCCGAAAAGGGTGAGCAAGTCGCTATCCACTTCGATATCCGGTGCAATTCCGCCACCGCCAAAGACTTCGCGTCCGTTTGCAGTATAATAGATATTATTATGGTTATCCTCATCTTCTCTTGCCAGATCGTCTTTGGAGACTTCTTTGCCGGTGAGGAGTTTATCGTTGCTCATCTTGTGGATACAGCGTCCGCTTTTGATGTAATAATATGAGGTTGTGATCTTCATCCCGTTACCGTTTGAAAGCGGGATGAGCTGTTGCACGCTGCCTTTACCGAAGGTGTTTTTGCCCATCACGAGCCCTTTATCCCAATCTTGGAGGCTGCCCGCAAAAATCTCGGAAGCTGAGGCGGAGGCTTCGTTCACCAAAACGATGATGGGATAATCGCGCTCTTTGGTTTTATAGCGCGTGTAGATGGCGTCTTGGCGGGTGCGTCCCTTGGTTTCGACAACGAGTTTGTTTTGTCCGATAAATTCATTCACGGTATCCACGGCTTGATCCAAGAGTCCACCGGGATTAAAACGGAGGTCCATGATCAGTCCGCGCATATCTTCTTTTTCCAATTGATTGAGTGCGGCTCTGAGTTCGCTCACGGTGTTCTGGTTGAATGTGCTGATGCGGATATATCCCACGCCGTTATCCAAGAGGAAGGCATAGGGGATGCTCTTGACTTTGATGTTTTCGCGCACAATGGTGAAGTCGATGGGTTCGGTGATTCCGGGGCGAGAAATGGTGATCACGACAGTTGTGCCCACATCGCCGCGCATCTTTTTGATGGATTCATCGGTGGTGACGCCAACCACGCTTTCGCCATCAACCTTGATGATTTTATCGCCGGCGGTGATGCCCATGCGAAAGGCGGGAGTGCCTTCCATGGGGGATACGACGGTGATATAATCGCCTATTTTGTCGATCTGAATGCCGAGTCCACCAAAGTGTCCTTGGGTGTCGGTGGTGAAATCTTTAAAAGCTTCGGGCGTGAAATATGATGTGTGCGGGTCGGTGGTGTCCAACATGCCGTTGATTGCAGCTTTGATGAGCTCTTCATCGGAGAGATCGGTCACGTAATTCTGTTTGAGTTTTTGCAAAACCTCAGAGAAAAGTTGGAGTTGACTGTATATGTTTCCGGGGGAACTTTTTGATTGAGCAAAGGCATTTGTTGCAAATAGCAATAATGCTGCCGAAAGTACCCAGATACCGGCGATGGTTAAAAGGGCTTTGCGCTGTTTTGATTTCATTTATCCTCTCCTAATAGAACCTTAAGGGCTTTGATTATCTCGAAGTGTATAGCTTCCTCGCTTTTTTGAGCGTCAATGACAAGATATCTTGATTGTTGCTTTTTGGCAATGATTAAAAATTGTTCACGCACTTTTTGATGGAAAGAAAGGGCTTCTTGTTCCAATCTGTCTTGCTCGCGCGATGAAATCCGGCCAAGTCCGATCTCGGCGGGAAGATCGAGCAAGATGGTGAGATCTGGTCTTTTACCATAGCAAACAAACTCCGTGAGAGTGTCGATCACGCCAAAATCCAGCTCGCGCGCTGCGCCTTGATAGGCATAAGTGCTGTCATAATATCTGTCGGAGATCACGATCTTGCCTTCGTTTAAAGCGGGAATGATGAGCTCACCGCTGTGTTGGGCGCGGGCGGCGCTATAGAGGAGCAGCTCGGTTTCGGGGAGCATCTCTTGATTTTTGATGTCCAAAAGCAGGGCGCGGATCGCTTCGGCGATGGGCGTTCCGCCGGGTTCGCGCGTGCAAAGATGGGCTATGTTTCTATCGCTGAGATATCGGCTCAAAAGCTTTATCTGCGTGCTCTTTCCGCTGCCTTCTATGCCTTCGAGAGTTATGAATTTACCGCTCATTTTATGTCCTAATATTTATTATTACTTAGATAATCGTATCATATTGATAATGCTTGTCATCGCGCGTGGGATTGTCGATGAGGAAGTGAGCGCCGCGGCTTTCACGTCTTGCCAAGGCACTGCGCGTGACGGCGATTGCGATCACAGCCATGTTGCGGGTTTCCACGACCTCACGGCGCACGGCATTGTGTTGATAGAAGTTATTGATTTCGTTATAGATGTTTTCCAGGCGCGAGATGGCATATTTGAGGAGGCGACGGCTGCGGCGGATGCCGACATATCCGTGCATGATGGTGCCGATGATCTCGCGGTTGTGGCTGATCACCACCCATTCATTCTCGTTGAAGCTATCCATGAGGCGCCAGGGCGGGATATCCGGGAAGACCACCTCATCTGCCATGGAGGGGTGATTTGCGGCGTTATATGCCACGACAAGGGCTTCCAGGAGGGAGTTTGAGGCCAGACGGTTGGCGCCATGCAGTCCCGTGCATGCGACTTCGCCGGCGGCAAAGAGATTGTGGATATCCGTGATGCCGTCGATGGTGGAGATCACGCCGCCACAAAAGTAGTGGGCAGCAGGGGCGACGGGGATGTATTCACGGGTGAAATCTATGCCGCGCTCGCGTAATCGGCTGTCGATATATGGGAAATGTTTGCGCAATTCATCGTGCGGAATCTTTGTGGCGTCTAACCAGCAAAACTTTTCTCCTCTGCGTTTTAGCTCACTGTCAATAGCGCGGGAAACTATATCACGCGGGGCGAGATTTGCCTGTTCATGATATTTTTCCATGAAGGTTGCGCCGTTTGAAAGCCTCAGGATTGCGCCTTCTCCGCGCAGAGCTTCGGTGATGAGGAAAGTCTCGCCTTCGGCACTCCAAAAGGCGGTGGGGTGAAATTGGACGAATTCCATGTTGGCAAGGCGTCCGCCGGCGAGGCGCGCCATCGCCATTCCGTCACCGGTTGCGACATCGGGGTTGGTGTTGTGGCTATAAATCTGGGCAGCACCGCCGGTTGCGAGCATGGTCTTGCGGGCTTTGAAGATATCGACGCTGTGTTTTGTGGAATCCATAACATAGGCACCCCAGCAGGCGATGCCGGAGATGAAGCCGTGCTCGTTTTTAACGTGGTGTTGGGTGATGAGGTCGATTGCCAGTCTGTTTTCAAAGATGTCGATATTGGGGTTTTGGATGCAGTTTGCGATCAGAGCTTCCATGACCATGTGACCTGTGCTGTCTGCGGCGTGGGCAACTCGTCTGTGGGTGTGTCCGCCTTCCATCGTCAGCGAGAGGTTTTCCAGCCTTCGGTCATAACTGTCGTCTCTGCGGGTGAAATCCGTGCCGAGATCGATCAGATATTGGATGAGATCAGGACCTTGCTCGATGATGCGGCTGATGACTTCTCTCTTACCGAGATCAGCACCGGCTTTGATGGTGTCTTCAATGTGTTCTGCAAACGAGTCTTTCGCATCCAAAACAGCGGCAATCCCGCCTTGGGCATAGTCTGTATTACAATCATAAAGTCCACTTTTGGTGACAACTGCGACGCGTCCTTTTTTGGAAGCTTCGAGGGCAAAAACCAAGCCGGCAATTCCGCTGCCAATCACCAAAAAGTCATATTCATAAGTCATCGTCGTCCTCCTTTGAAGTCGAGGTGAAAAAGGCACCCATGACCACTGCATCCTCGGTGGGGGCGTTGTAATATCCTTTGCGGATGCCCAAAGATTGGTAGCCATATTTATGGTAAAGCGAGATGGCGACCTGGTTGCTTTGGCGAACCTCGAGATAGAATCGAGAGCAGCCTCTGTCTCGCAGGGTTTTCATGGATTGCTCCAAGAGATATTCGCCATGTCCCTTGCCTCTATGGTCTTTGAGGACGGCGAAGTTTGTGATCACTGCCTCGTCTAAAACCTTGTTATAGAGGATGAAGCCGATTAGCTGATTGCCAAGTTGCACGCCGAAATTCGGGTGATTAAACATCCCGTCAAAGGCGGCAGGTGGCCAAGGCTCGTCGAAAGTCTCTCGCTCAATCCTGATGACCTCAGGGAAATCTTCCAAGGTGAGCTCGCGCACAAGTCGTTCCATTGTCCGTCTTTACATCTTTTCCGGTGCTGAGATACCCATGAGGTCAAAAACTATTGCCAAGACGTCGCGCGTGGTTTCCAAGAGCATAAGTCGCGCTTGGGAGAGCTCTTTGCTCTTTGCGCTCACGATCTGATAGCGCGCATAATATTTGTGGATCATTGCGGCAAGCTCTTCGGCATAGACGCTTAGGCGGTAGGGCTCGCGATTGACTGAAATGAGCTCGAGCAATTCCGGTAGGTCAGAAAGCTTTTGGATGATGTGCATCTCTTCGGGTTTGTTCAGCTTTTTGAGTAGTTCCTTCTTGAAACTGCGCGGCCAGATCTTGTCTTTGCGTGCTTTTTTGATGATCGAGCAGATGCGGGCGTGGGCATATTGACAGTAATAAACAGGGTTTTCGTTGTTTTGCTGCATCGCCAGCTCGAGGTCGAAATTCAGATGCGCACTTGCCTTGCGGGCGATGAAGAAATAGCGGGCGGCGTCACTGCCTACCTCGTCGATGAGGTCGTCCATGGTGACAATCTTGCCGGCGCGCTTGCTCATCTTCACTTTCTCGCCGCTTTCAAAGAGGTTTACTTGCTGTAAGAAGATGATTTCGAGGACGCTGTCGTCGTGACCAAGAGCTCTGAATGCGGCGCGGATTCTGGGAACATAGCCGTGGTGGTCGGGGCCAAAGACGTCGATGAGTGTGTCAAATCCGCGTTGGAGTTTGGTGAGGTGATATGCAAGATCGGGCACGAAATAGGTGATGGAGCCGTCGGACTTCATCAAAACTCTATCCTTGTCGTCGCCAAACTTGCTGGAGGCAAACCAGATGGCTTCATCTTTTTCGAAGGTGCAATCCGCTTCTGTGAGATAGGATAGCACTTCTTCGACTACGCCTTCAGCGCGCAGGGTCTTCTCTGAAACCCAGCCTTCGAAGTTGACGCCAAAGCGCTCGAGGGAATTGCGCTGCATCTCGAGTATCTCTGTGAGGGCAAAGTCTTTGAGCCGTTCCATGCGGTCTTTCTCGGTCATCATGAAGACGCGGACGCCGTCGGTGGCATTGATCTTGTGGGCGAGATGCTTCACATATTCGCCGTGATAGCCTTCATAGGGGAAATCGCCGATTGCTTCGCCGTGAATCTCGCGCAGGCGCAGTTCGAGCGACTCGGCGAGGATATCCACTTGATTGCCGGCGTCGTTGATATAGAACTCTCTTGAGGGTGCATACCCAATCTTTTTCATCACGCGATATAGTGAATCACCAAAGGCGGCGGCACGTGCGCTGACGATGTTTAGAGGCCCTGTGGGGTTTGCAGAAACGAATTCCAAGAGCACCTTATGTCCTTGTCCAAAGTCGCTGTTGCCAAAGTTCTCGCCTTGCTTGCGAATCTCCCAAAAGATGCGCTGGAAGAATGCGGGGGAGAGGTGGAAATTGATGAATCCCGGCCCTGCGATCTCGATCTTTTTATAGTCCTTATTCTTCTTGAGTTCCTTGATGAGAGCCTCTGCCAGAGCCTTGGGCGCCTTCTTGTTTTCTTTGGCGAGCACCATGGCGCAATTTGTGGAATAGTCGCCATGCTCGGCGATATTGGGGATCTCGACCACGAAATCTCTTTCATAGGAAAGCTTTAGCTTGTCCAAAGTTTCAATCAGATTTGCATAGATAATCTCTTTGATCATTGTGTTTCCTCGTCAACTTTGCGGTTTTTTACCTTTTCAAAAAGGTCATCGATTTGGAAATGTTCCCTCATATCCGGCAGAAATATGTGGACGATTACATCGGTGAGATCGATCAGAACCCACTCGCCATTATCGACGCCCTCTTTGCCGAGCACGGGGAAATGGCTTTTCTTTGCCATGTCGATAACGTGGTTTGCGATTGCTTTGTTATGGATGTCTGCGCTTCCTTCGCAAACTATGATCAGATCGGTATAGTCCGTCTTTCCTTGCACTTCATAAACGCGGATATTCTCGGCGTTCTTTTCATTTAGCCAAGAGATTATGGCTTCGAGCTTGACATTGTCTTGCAACATCTCCTCCATTTATTTCATAAACTCGTCAAAATCACGCCCGATAATGATCTCAAAATCGGCGCTGTGATATTCATTTAATGCGCTTGTCCAGCGCTTTATTCCTGTCATCTTCATGAGTCTGCTAAGGTCGTGATCATCGCCTTTGCGGACTACGATGATGGATTTGTCGTAAATAGGTTTGGGCGTATCACCCAGACTCACCACATCTATATTTAACTCTGATATGGAATTGGCATATTCACGCGCCAATTGCTCATATCCACAGCCGTTTAACACCACGACCTTGATGGCGGGCAATTGATCCTCGCCATAAGCGAAAGGGGTTTCGGGCGTCTTGTCCCGTCCGGACAGACCAAAATATATGATCAACCCAAAAGCGAGCACGATGATCCCGATCACCCAAGGTCTTGAGTACCACTTTTTTTGTGGGGGCTTTGTTGTCAAACCTAACGGCTCGTTCATGAATTTAAAGTTGCCTTAAAAGCTCATCTTTAAGCTTTTTATATGTGGTTTCAAATGCTTCGGGGATCACTCTTTCACCGGCTACGACGCCCATGAAATTGCTGTCTCCTCGCCAACGTGGCACCATGTGCATATGCAAATGCGCTTCGATGCCGGCTCCGGCGGCACTTCCGAGATTCATCCCGAGGTTGATGCCGTCGCAATGATAGACTTCTTTGAGAACCCGCTCGAGGGTGCGCACAAGAGCGTTCATCTCGCTGAAAGCTTCCGGCGCAAGGTCGTTGATGCACATCTGGTGGGCATTGGGCACGATGAGCAAATGGCCGTTGTTATAGGGATACCGGTTCAGGATGATATATGAATGCTCAGCCCTATAGAGGACGAGGTTTTCCTCATCGTTTGCGCTGTCTCGGGCATGGCAGAAGACGCAGCCTGATTGCTTTTCACCGAGGATATAGTCCATCCTCCACGGTGAATAGAGATAGCTTCTCTCATCCATCGTTGTTGTTCCGGATCACCTTGCTGCCGTAATCTGTGATGCTGTTTTCCCTGAGCTCGCTTTCGATGACGATATTGTGTCCCATAAGCACACTGCCTGAACCGAGAGCGGAGTCTTGGATGAGGCAATTGGGGCCGATGATGCACTCACGTCCGATGCAAGAGTCTCCAAAGAGTTGCGAGCCCGAGCCAATCTCAGAGTCTTGCCCGATGGACACGTCGTCTCCGATGAGAACCGTATCAGGATTGTGGATCATTACCCCATTGTTGAGCCAGTGTTTGCGAATCTTGTCATAATAGATGTCTTCCAGCTCGGCTAATTGTTCTTGCGAGTTCACGCCGCTTACTTCCATGATATCATCGAGCACCACGCTTTCCACGCTCTCGCCTGCATTGTAGAGGATTTCCAAGGTATCGGTGAGATAGTATTCCTTCTGCTGGTTATTGTTTGTCACCTTGGCGAGTGCGGCAAAGAGCTTCTTGCTGTCATAGCAATAGATGCCAGTGTTGAATTCCTGAATCTTGCGCTCTTCTTCGCTGGCGTCTTTATATTCCACGATGCCTTTGATATTGCCCTGGCTGTCTCGCAACATGCGTCCATATCTGCCGGCATCATCCACTATGGCGGTGAGAACCGTTGCCGCAGCGTTCTTCTCTTTGTGAGCCGTCCAAAGCTTGTCCACGGTCTCGGCTGTCAAAAGCGGCACGTCTCCGCAGAGAATGAGCACATCGCCGTCGAAGTCTTTGAATGAATCAGTGGCGACCATCACGGCATGACCTGTGCCGAGCTGTTCTGTTTGCTCGATAAACTCAAGGCTGGGATCGGGATTGAGGCTGAGCACGACGCTCTCTTTCTTCCAGCCGACGATCACGGCTATCTTGGATGCTTTGAGTTTGAGAGCGGTATCCACCACTCTTTGCACCATCGCCTTGCCCGCGAGGGGGAAGGTAACTTTGGCGCGTTCGGACTTCATTCTCGTTCCTTTTCCGGCTGCGAGTACTATTGCTGCGAGCGCTTTCATCTATTCTCCTATATCAAGCCGATTAAGAAGCTCGGCCATTGTTTTATTCTCTATTGGGTGCAGTGCTTCCGGCACGAGCTCACAGAGGAGCTTCAGCGCAAAAGCACGGTTGTGTAAATCTATATGCGGCAGGGTTAAACTTGGACTTTGCACCACCGAATCTCCTGCCAAAAGTATGTCGATATCGATATTGCGCGGACCCCACTTGATTGTCCGCTCTCTTCCCATAATATGCTCAATTCCGAGCAATTTGCAAAGAAGAACCTCGGGCTCAAGCTCTGTTTCCACTTCCAAGACGCAATTGAGGAAGTCCGGCTGATCCTCGAGACCATAGGCTTTTGTCTCCGAGACCGAGGAGCTTCTGAGTATCTCAAGTCCTTCAATTTGGGCGATATGCTCTCTGGCGAGCTCTATCATCTTTGCACGGTCGGAGAGGTTTGAGCCCAAAAGCAGGTGGTAGATCATTTACGTTTCCGGGATAGTTCTATCTCGGCATTCTCCAAGATGCCTTGGATGGGCACCGAGGGTTTTTGGATGCGAATCCTCACCTTTTCCACGAGGGAAAAGTCTTCTAATATCTTGTCGGCGATAGTATTTGCACAGCTTTCCAAGAGCAGGAATTGCTGGCTTTCCATGACGGATTTGATGTCGTCATAGACCTTGGTATAGTCCACGGTATCTTCCAGACTTCTGATCATGCAATCCTTTTCTTCGTCGGTATATAGGGCGACGGATACGATGAAGCGTTGTCCGAGGCGCCGTTCTTCGTCGTGCACCCCATGGAAGCCATAAAACACCATATGGTTAAGTCGTATAATCACAATTTCCTCAATATTTTAACGTTTATATCCTTGCCCCACTTCCGATCGCAGAGTTTGACGATGAAGAAGCTGATTCCCAGCGAGGCAAAGCCGATAGCAATGCTGATTAATTCACTAAAAAAGAAGCTCGCCACGATGAATCCCACAAAGAGGAAGACAACGGGCATAGCAAAGACGAAGAGTGAGGCGACAATGCGGCTGCCGGGCGCAACTTCCAGCTCGACTACATCGCCTTTTTCGAGGGCAAGATCGCTGTGGATGCGCATAGTAGCAGTCTTCTTTGCGGGAAAACACAGCCCGTGCATGCTGCATGAATCACAGCCTTCTCCGCGGACGATCTCGAGCTCCACAATGTCGCCATCAACCGAGATGACCACGCCTTTATCAACAATATCTTTTTCCATTTTAACTATTACCCAGTTTCTGTATAATCCCTGTAGTAGAAAGTCCCTCGACAAAATCAAGACTGAGCACTTTTCCGCCGCGAGCCAGCACGATATCCGAGCCCACGATGTCAGAGGGCGCCCAATCCCCGCCTTTGACCAAGACATCCGGCAAGACCTCACGAATAAGCTCATAGGGTGTATCTTCTTCAAAGATGCAGACATAGTCCACCGCAGACAGCCCTGCCAGCACGAGCGCGCGGTTATCCTGAGTATTCACCGGACGGGAAGCCCCTTTGAGCCGTCTCACCGAGGCATCGCTATTCAGCCCGAGGACAAGGATATCCCCCAAAGTCTTTGCCTGCGAGAGATAAGCCACATGCCCTGCATGCAGGATATCGAAGCAACCATTGGTGAAAACAATGCTCTTCCCGCTTGCCGAAAGCTGATGAGCAAGAGCGCCTATCCGACTGAAGGGGACTATCTTACTCTTTAGAATCTGCATTTCTCAGAATCTCCTCAGGAGTGGCAAAAGCTGTTCCGAGTTTACCGCAGACCACGCCAGCCGCATGATTGGCAAAGGTTGCCGCACTGAGCATACCCGCACCGGCGAGATAGGCGAGTCCCAGAGCGGTGATCACCGTATCTCCTGCACCAGAAACGTCATAGACTTCCCGCGCAAAGCTAGGCAGATGGCGCATAGGCTCATCCTTGGAAAAGATATGCATGCCTTGCGAGCCGCGCGTGACCACGAGATAGCGACATTCCAGCCTTTCCAAGACCTCATTTGCGCCCTGATAGAAGTCGGTTTCATTCTCAAACTTACGCCCCAGATTTGTCTGCAACTCGCTATAATTCGGCTTGAATATATCCACCCCGCGATAGCTAAAGAAGTTCTTTTGCTTCGGGTCCACGGCAACGATGACACAGTGTTTCTTACAGAGTTCCAATGTCTTAGCGATGATATTCTCCGAGAGCAAGCCTTTGTTATAATCCTCAACGATGAGCAGTCCCACCTGCGGGATGCGGCACTCCAACTCAGCGATGATGAGCTTTTCGACAGCCGCACAGGGATGATGTAGGTCTTCAATATCGATGCGCACAATCTGCTGATTTGCCGCCCCGATCCGAGTCTTTGTGGTAGTTTTCCGCGTCTCATCAACGATCAAACCAGAGGTCTCGATATCCATATCCACAAAGAGTTTATGCAAAGAGAGCGCACTCTCATCCTTGCCGATAATGCCGATGGGATAAGCTTTTGCACCCAAGGCAGTGATGTTGATCGCCACATTTGCCGCACCGCCGGGACGGTGTTCCTCTCTCTCGATTTCGATCACCGGCACGGGCGCTTCCGGCGAGATGCGTTGCACCTTGCCCCAGAGATAGCTATCGAGCATCATATCGCCGAAGATAATGGCTTTTTGCCTGCTAATCCCTTTGATAATCTCGTCAAATGTCATACAAATTCTCCGTTGTTTTTCACGGGATAGTCGCCATTGAAGCAAGCCAGGCAATAGTCGTCCCTCTCGCTCACACAACCCAGCATATCCTCAATCTGCAGATATTTAAGGCTATCCACGCCCGTTTTCTCACAGATCTCATCAACGCTATATTTATTGATGAAAAGCTCATCGGGGGAGGGAGTATCGATCCCATAAAAACAGCCGTGACGCACCTCCGGACTGCCGATGCGCAGATGCACCTCACGCACTCCGGAAGGTTTGATGAGATCGACAATCTTGCGGATGGTTGTGCCGCGCACGATGCTATCATCAATGAGGACAATGCTTTTCCCCTCAAAGAAGTGCGGCAAGAGATTGTATTTCCGGCGCACGCTTTCATCGCGAATCGCCTGTTTGGTTTGAGTGAAACTCCTGCCCACATAGTGATTGCGGATCAGCCCCAACGAGAGCGGGATGCCGCTGTGATTACTATAGCCAAAGCCGATGAAGTTCGATGAGTCCGGGATGGGCACGACATAATCCGCCTTCATCCCCGCATCAGCTTTCGCCAAGGCAGCGCCGATCTTTTCACGAACTTTATAGACGTCCTCACCGAAGTGATGGCTATCCGGCCGCGAGTAATAGACATGTTCAAAAATGCAGTGTTTCGGGCGTTCACTTTCACGATAGAGCAGAGGATCGTTTTGGATGATGCGGATGCCTTCGGCGTTCACTTTCACGATTCCTGCTGCGGGGATTTCCTGGCGATCGACCACGCCCAAAGTATCTAAGGCACAGCTTTCAGAGGCGACCACAACGGTGTCATCCTCCATCTTTCCCCAAACCATGGGGCGGATGCTATGCGGATCGCGGAACATATACAGCGAATCACGAGTGCAGAGCACCGTTGAATATGCGCCCTTGATATCGCGCATGAGATGACGGATTGCCTCGACGATTCCCTCACCTTGGCGCATCACTTTCCAGGCGATATATTTCACCAAGAGTTCGCCATCGTTATCGCTTTTGAAATAGACATTGCGCTCTTCCAGATAGCGGCGCATGGCGTCATAATTCACCACATCGCCATTGGAAGCCAGCGCATAGGTGGGTCCCGCAAGGGTTTCCACTATGTGTGGCTGCGTGTTAAACTCCGTGGCTGAGCCTTTGGTGGGATAGCGCACATGACCGATTGCTATCTCGCCGGGAACGCTATCGAGCTCTTCTTCATGAAAAACATCGCGCACCAAGCCCATCTTTTTGCGTAAGCGGATGACCTTGCCATCGGAGACTGCCATTCCGCAGCTCTCCTGTCCACGGTGTTGGATTGTAAACATCGCCAAAGCGGTTAGTTTTGCGGCATTGGGACTGCCAAATACGCCGACTATTCCACACATCTTTTTTAATTTCCTTTCTTAAACGAGATTTTATTTTCTGTTTTATTTTTGAGCCGCGAGATGTTTTCTTTGTGTTTGATAAAGATCACGATCACGGCAATCCAGATCAAGATAAGCAGCGCATAATCCGGTCTGTCAAGCTTAAATTCGATGATTGTGTTGCTGATGCCCAGCGCAGTTGCCGCCGCCAGAGAACCCAGCGAGACATAGCGCGTGATGGCGACGACGACGATGAAGCCGGCAAGCGCACCCAGAACCGTGAGCGGAGTGAGAGCAACAAACACTCCCGCCGCAACCGCCACGCCCTTTCCGCCTTTGAAGCCCAGCCAGATGGGGAAGACGTGCCCGAGGATTGCACAAAAAGCAGCGATGGCAAGCTCCGGACTATGCGAAGGCAAGAGACGCTTTGCGACGAGCACAGCCGCCACACCTTTGAGAATATCCAAGGCGAGCACGAGGATTCCAACTCCCGTGCCGAACTGACGCATCGCATTTGTAGCACCGATATTCCCACTGCCGGAAGCACGGATATCCTCTTTAAAAAAGAGCTTTGCGATGATGAAGCCAAAGGGGATGCTCCCCAAGAAATAGGCGATTAATTCAGGATAAATCATCTTCATCCTCCTCTTTATTGCGCCCTTTGAAGACCAACTTGATAGATGCTCCGGAAAACTTGAAAACTTTGCGTATCTGATTGTAGAGGAACTTTCTATAGTTCTCGGTGATCAGCGCGGGATTGTTGCAGAAAAACACAAATACCGGCGGTTTGATATCCGCTTGCGTGATGTAAAAGATTCTGATGTGCTTGCCGGTGGGATGGGTGGGCGGTCTGCGCGCAACCACCGTCTCCATAAAGCGATTGAGCTCCGAGGTCGTGATGCGTTTCTTGCTTTCTGCCTCGATTTGCACCACGCTTTCCATGAGGCGATGGATGCGTTGCGAGGTCTTGGCGGAGATGAATATCACCGGCGCATGGCTCAAAAACGGCATCTGATATTGCAATTCTTTGATATATCTACCCGTGCTCCCGCTGTCTTTTTCGATGAGGTCCCACTTGTTATAGACGATGAGCACGTCTTTTAGCTTGCGATGGGCATAGGAGGCGATCTTGAGGTCTTGCGTGGAGATATCCTCTTCCGAGGTGAGGACGAGCACAACGATGTCACAGCGATCAACCGCCTCGATGGTTCGCATGCTGCTGAAATATTCAACGCCATATTCCACGCGAGTTCTGCGCCTGAGTCCCGCCGTATCGATGAGAATATAATCCTTGCCGTGATAGCGAATGCTTGAGTCTATGCTATCCCGCGTGGTGCCCGGAATCTCGGTGACAATCTGTTTTGCCTCGCCCAAGAGGAGATTCACGATGGAGGATTTGCCCACGTTCGGCTTGCCCACTACGGCAATCTTCGTCGGCGGATCAATCTCTTTTGCCTCTTGTTCTTCGCGCTCAAGCGTCATGGTATCCGGCATCATCTTGATGAGTTCATCGAGGAAATCACCGGTATTGCGCCCATGCGAAGCCGAGATGGGAAAGGCATCGCCAAAGCCCAATTGCAGAAAGTCATAAAGCTCCCATTCAAACTTTTCGTTATCCGCTTTGTTTGCCACTAACATGACCTTATCTCTATGGGGGAAAAGGATTTTGGCGATGGCAATGTCAAGGTCTGTGGTGCCCGTTTGCGCATCCACCATAAAGAGAATCACATCGCTTTCTTCGATCGCTAAAAGAGCCTGATGTGTTATCATCTTATCCATGGCTTCATTGCTGTCATAGACGATGCCGCCGGTGTCAACTATGTTAAAAATGCGCCCATTCCACATCACTTCTTCATATTTGCGGTCGCGCGTGATCCCTGCCTCAAAATCGACAATGGCTTTGCGCTGACGACACAATCGGTTGAACAATGTGGATTTCCCCACGTTGGGTCTGCCAAGGATGGACACGACGTGTTTTCTCATGCTTTACTGCCTTATATTACAATTTGCTCCAGCATTTTGGATGGGCTGTTTTTGTCAAGGATTGGTGCGCACGGAGTGCGCCGATTTAGCGATTTAACGATTTAGCGATTTAGCGAGGCGCGATGGAATAGAACACGGATTTAACGGATTGAACGGATTCGCACGGATTTGGGGGCTTGCGGAATGGATTTGGTGCGGGAACTTCCCCGTTGCTGCGGAATGGGTTTGGTGTGGGAAGGTCTCCGTTGCCGCCGACCGGATTTGTGGGTTTGGGGCGGCAACATCTTGTTGCCGCATGCACGTAAGTGCATACAGTTTTAATAGAAAGCTTCGCTTTCTTAGGCAACAAGATGTTGCCTACCCAAAAAGAGGTAGCTTCTTTTAAAAGCTTTTTGAGCGCAGCGAAACCCTCGGCGTCAGCCGACCCTCTCGTAGCTTGTAGCTTTGTAGCTCGTAGCTCCCTATTTCATCTTAACAATCTTCACCGGCTTATGCATCCCCTTTTCATCTCTGATCAGATAGATACCCGTTGGGCAAGCTCTTCCGTTCTCATCCTTGCCATCCCAGATAGAGGCACCATCTTGCGAGCTTTCCAGCCTTCTTACCCGCTGTCCTTTGATGTTAAAAACTTCCACGGCATTAGCATTGAAAGGCGCATCAGCATCGCGTTTGAGCATTATCTTAACGCCCTCTTTCATCGGATTGGGATAGGCGTCAATCTTGATGATAGGCGGTGCCGCGATATCGTCTTCCACGGGGAGCCCTCCGCTGCGTAATACCTTCGCCACACACGCTTTATTTAGCCCTTGGTTCCCGGCGATATAGATGGAATTGTTCAGGGTTTTTGCCATTGTGTGATATGTGCGCAAGAGGTCAACTTGGCTATAGTTCACAAATTCAGGCCAAGCTTGTATCGAGAAAACAGGATCACGCCAAGCCCACGCCATTGAATAGTCATCTGCTTGATTCAGACGCATTAGCGACGGTGCCGGATCGTAATGCTCCAATAAGGAGGTGACAAACAGATCGCCTTCAATCTCTATCATGGAATATATTGGCATTGCTATAGATAGGGATGAAGTGTGATGGATTATATCATCTTCTGTCACATGCGCGACGTAAACGATATTTCCTTCAGTCGGGAGTAGCGGAATACCAAAATAAGTGGCTGTGATATGTCCTGATTCGGCGCTTTTTGAAAGTGCAACGGGATATAGACCATAAAAACTTGAGGGGTCATGATTTAGAGGCATGCTATCCAAGATGTCTCCATCCAAATTCAGGCGTAATATCTCGTTATAATCCGCAGTAATCTTGCATCCCAACAAGATGTTACCGCTTTCCTCAATAGCCGCATCATAGGCGCGGAAGTCAGCAAAATTGTCTTCATCTGTGGCGATAATAGTGTGTGATATTTGGGTCGCATCGGGCGTGAACCTCATATAAACCAAGTCACGCTGGGCATTAACGTGCTCGGCAACTTCACCAAAGGCAAGATAATCTCCCGAAGGATGGCGCAAAGCTTTGCTAAACACGATATGCTCATAATCGTTTTCAATGCCGATATTTAGCTTGTTATGGCTTACATTACCCTCTGCATCAACATGAACCACATATTTATACAAATCGCCAAAGGATTTACCGGTCAGAAAACTAACGCAATCATTTTCATCAATACCAATGCCGACTAACCAATTGAAAAATGTGTATATGCCATAGCTTTGAAAATCCCTTTGCCACAAAAGATTGCCATGGGAATCCAACTTGACGATGGAAGGGATGTTTGCATTTGACATATCCGGATCGGTGAGAAAACATGCCAGGGAGATGAGCACCACGGAATCATCGGAGCAGGTGTAGATGGCTCGCGGAAAAACCTCGGCGGCATATTTTGTTTCATTAGAAAACTCTGCGGAAATTTCCACTGCACTAATGAAGCCCTCTTCGGCTCTTAGCGCAGGACTAAGCAAAGTGAACACCATCATGCAGATAAATAGGGGCAGCAGATGGGATTTTGCGCTGAATCTCTCGAATATGAGATGATAAAATGATATCTGTCTTACTCGCTTCATTTTTCTAACTCCTGTTTTGTTTCAAAGCTTTTTGCTTGATTTTCAATATTCAATCACAAAAATGATTGTATTGAGTTTAAATTATGTCGTTGTTACAGCTATCTATAAGTGTTTGCAAGATTTGAGCCAGTTTGGGAACAATTGTTGTATGGCGTTGGAATAGAATACGGAGTTAGTTACGAGCTACGAGTTACGAGTGACGAGAGCTTCGCATCATGCGGAGTTTGACATCATGTGTCGATAAGTTATTAGTAACGCTGGCTTTAGCCGGCCGCCCAAGTGGACTTCAGTCGGCCTTGTTCATCTCATGTGCAAAGCGAACTCCTCCAAGAAATAGAACACGGATTTAACGGATTGGGCTCACTGCATTCGCCGATTTAGCGATTTAGCGAGGCGGGATGGAATAGAACACGGATTTAACGGATTTAACGGATTTAACGGATTGAACGGATTGAACGGATTGAACGGATTCGCACGGATTTGGGGCTTGGTGCGGGAACGTCCTCGTTGCCGCATGCGCGACAGCGCATACAGTTTCAGTAGAAAGCTTCGCTTTCTCAGGCAACAAGATATTACCTACCCAAACAGAGCTTGCTGTTTGCGAAGCTTTTTGAGCGAAGCGAAACCCTCGGAGTCAGCCGACCCTCTCGTAGCTTGTAGCTTTGTAGCTCGTAGCTCCCTATTTCAATTTAGCAATCTTCATCGGCATCTCTTTGAACCCTCCCTTAAGCACGCAAATTGCCCTTAGTTTCCTCACAAATCACAAACAATTGCCCTTAGTTTGACCCCAAAAACGCCAATAGTTGCCCTTAGTTTGACCCCAAAAATGCCAAAATCTGCCCTTAGTTTGCCATCAAAAACACCAAAATTTGCCTTGACACATTTTCAGATCATTATTTTATATCCTCATCAGAGAATCAGATAGGAGTCCAAGATGATTAAAAGAAAGATTGAGCTTGATTTGCAGCGCTGGAAGGAAGAGAAAAACCACAAGCCTTTGGTGCTCAGAGGTGCCAGGCAAGTGGGAAAGACCACCGTCGTGAAGGAATTTGCCAAGTCTTTTCCAATTTTCTTGTATGTAAATCTTGATTTAGAGGCAGATAGACAGCTTTTTTCTCGTGAGCTCAAAGTGCGTGAACTGTTTCAACTGATCTGTTTACGCTTTTCACAGCCCATAAAACCCGAGAAGACCCTGCTTTTTATCGATGAAATTCAGTTCAGTTCGCTGGCAATCAAGATGTTGCGTTATTTTTATGAAGAAATGCCGGAGCTATGCGTGATCGCCGCAGGATCACTCTTGGAAGTGGTCGTGGATGATAAACACCAGAGTTTTCCGGTGGGCAGAATTGAGAATCTTTGGGTGCAGCCGCTCAGCTTTGAAGAATATCTGGGAGCTTTGGGCAGGGATGAGCTTTTAGAGGCTTACCACCAAGTGCCTGCCACAACGCCTTTCATCGAAGAGCTCAGGCGTCAGTTCAAAATCTATTCACTCTTGGGCGGAATGCCTGAAGCAGTTGCCAAATATCTGGCAAACAAGGATATGACGATTGTTAACCGCGTCTATGAATCCCTTGTCAGCGCCTATCTTGAAGATGTGGATAAATATGCGGACGATGTTTCGATGGGAAGAGCTTTGGTTCATATCCTCAAAACAGCACCCGCTGAAGCAGGGAAACGCATCACTTTGGAAGGCTTTGGCGCATCGGATTATAAAGCGCTCACCATCCGTCAGGCTTTCGATAAATTGCAGAAGGCGCAGCTCTTAGAGCTCAGCTTTCCCGTCACTTCTGCAGTGTTGCCCATGGTTCCGCAATATAGACGCAAACCGAGGCTGCAGCTACTTGACACGGGATTACTCAATTACCAGCTTGGCATTCAGGAGGAATATTTCCTTTCAGATTCCTTGGAATCCATCCACAAAGGCTTGATTACTCAACACATTGTGGGGCAGGAATTGCAAAGCATTTGGGCTTCATCACCTCCAAGGCTTAGCTTTTGGGTGAGAGAAAAGCACCAATCCTCGGCTGAGGTGGATTTCGTGGTCCCACACCGCGGGAAACTGATCCCCATCGAAGTGAAATCAGGAAGCACCGGTTCTCTGCGCTCACTCATACAATTTATGCTGATTTCAGAACACGATATGGCGATCCGCATCCATGATGGCAACCTGAGTCTTGATAAGATCCAGCTTCCGGATGGACGGACTTTTAGGCTCCTGAACCTGCCCCTGTGTCTTAGCGCAAAGGTCCGTCAGTACGCAGATCATTATTTTGCTCTGAAAGAGGCTTGAGCCTTTCGCATCCTCGTGTTTGGGGCTCCAACATCTTGTTGTCGCATGCGCTTCAGCGCAAACTTGTCAAGCGGGTGGTGTGGCAACGCCCTCGTTGCCACGAGTGGTTGTTGGCTTCTCTCACGTCCTCGTTTTTGGGGCGGAAACATCTTGTTGCCGCATACGCTTGTTGGATTCTTTCGCGTCCTCGTGTCGAGCTATTTATCACAAACAGAAAGTGTTAAACCCAAAAACTATTGGTGAACAACAAGGTGTTCTATCTAACTATATCACCTAAAAAAAGCACAAAGCACATATCCTATTGCTTCCCTATTGATTACAGCTTAGTGTCCGCTCATGATATGGTCATGCCCATGACCATATCATGACCACATCATGACCAGATCTCAGTAAGGAAGGCATGGAAAAACCTGCAAAAAAAGGCAGGAATTATCTTCCTGCCTCGTGATCTATTTTGTCGGATGTTTTGTTAAATCTATCATTCCCTCTACAGGATAGACTACGAATGGAACTCCACTGATTGCTCTATCAGGCTTATTATGTGTGATAAATGAGATTCATCTTTCATGATGATCTGATAATCTCCATTACCCCACTTCCCTCTACCAGAGACATCCTCAGCAATGTTCAGACTATCTATCAGCTCCCCCTTGGGAACATTCAGGGTCAGTTTCAGTTGGGATTTTTGGATTTCAATATCCACAATATTAGTAGCCCCCTTAAAAGCTAAATAGAGTTTCCTTGGCACCAAGCTTAGGTTCCATCTTGCCAAGATGTTATTCCTAAGGGTTTCATAGAGGGAGCGGATATCATCATTAGCCTTTTGAATGTGGTCAGCTTCTGTATATACTTCCAATTCTTTAGCAACCCTTCCAATGGCGTTGGTTGGAGCTATCTTCTTGATGCTGGCGCCGGCACTGCCGTAGTCGATACGGCGATACGAGATATGCTCATCACGATAGGTTTTGACCTCCCACAGCGAAATTGGCAGATCACTAAAGATTAGTGAATCAAGCTGATATTTATTAAAGGCGGTTGAAACAAAATATATCTTAGACTGAGCCCAATCTATGTCATTGATATCATAGCTTTTATTCTTCACGTTGCTGAACTTGAGCACGAAATCTGCTTTTCTGTCCAACATCTTGCCCAGATAGGCATAGCCTTGGTCGATAACGCTCCTATTCTCACTCCGCTTGAATTCTATGATCACAAAAGAACTTGTTTCCGGGTCGAAGGCGAGCGTATCAAGTCGGTAATCTCCCACTGTAAATTCTGAGCAGACAAATTCCAATCCGAAGATCAGGGGGAGGTTTTTCTCCGTTATGCTCTGCAGCGTCTTTTCTTTTGCTATTTTTGCCTCTTTGATCTCGGACAGGGCCTCGTTTTTAGATAACTTAAACAACCTCATTCAATCCTCCTTTTGTTATTCATTCCAATTTTGGTGATGCGGTTTTTTATCTTTGTTCATAGAGCGTAATTAGCTGACATTGGGCTGGCAATAGGTTCTTTACTCATTTATTTCCTCTGTCATGACAGACGTGATTCTTAGCACATATACTCCACTTATTTAACTCTTAACATTTAATAATCAATCTCTGTTTCTGTCAATCCAAAAAACTGATGTATCGTAATTCATCTTGATTTGTCTGCATACAGGGCGGCTCTTTCTTGGCTATAGTTCCATGATTAAAACATGCGCATGGAGATAGCAAGACCGATGCATTGATGAATTGAATTATGGCACAGTTAGTTGACTCGTCCTGAAAAAGGCGGGCATTTCATTCTACCATGGGCAATGCCCGAAAATAACGGTTGACGAATTAACAAGTATAAGAATAATGTGGTTACGCATAGGCATGAAATAAAATAAGAGCTTTATCTTGCACTTATGCCATTGCCAGTAAGGATATTAGGAGATAATATGAGTGAGTTAACTGATCTTGGGCTGTCGGTAAACGAGATATGCTCATACAGGGCAGTAAGCAACGTCATCGTTTATCGGTGTTCAGATACTTTAAAAATGTCAGTTCTGCAGAGATGCCCTTTGTTTAAATTCAATATCTCCGAGAATGATGCTTGTCTCAAGGCTGGCGGAGCAAGCCGCAAACTGTAGAAACTATATTTAAAATGAAGATAATCTTGAAAAAGCAAATAACATCAATGCAGCTACTTTATTTTTATTGCTGCGCTTAGGAGGGAGGAAACAGATGAACGTTTTTGAGCTTAGAGAAAAGCTAATTGCAGATTACAGCTCGTATGTCAAAGGCTTTATTACCATCAAAGATGAGTCGATCAAGGAAATGGTGGCTACCGAATTAAAGGACGGCGTGCTCTGGCCAGATCCGCTGATTCAATTAAGCCCCTTCTTTGAAGCCGGAGACTCCATTGATGATCTTATAAAATCAGAGATATTGCACCCCTTATGCCAGCGAATATTTAGAATCAAGGAACATGAAACCGACTTTGGTAAACAGATGCATCTATATCGGCATCAGACCGAGGCCCTGTCCGAGATCAAAGA
>DIQS01000038.1:27056-27365 GCA_002427325.1 Cloacimonetes bacterium UBA5456
TCTATATCGGCATCAGACCGAGGCAATTAAACGAGCAGCGCAAGGGCACAATTACATTCTCACTACAGGCACAGGTTCCGGCAAGAGCTTGTCGTATATCATTCCGATCGTAAATCATGTTCTACAGACGGGTAGTGGGAAAGGCATCAAAGCCATCATAATCTATCCTATGAATGCACTTGCTAATAGCCAAGAAAAGGAGCTCATTAAATTCATTAATTGGGGATTCACTCCTGACACTAAGCCTGTTACCTTCAAGCGTTACACCGGGCAAGAATCCGAGCAGGAAAAGCATGAGATATGTTCTAG
>DIQS01000038.1:27555-31602 GCA_002427325.1 Cloacimonetes bacterium UBA5456
AAGATATGTTCTAATCCACCTGATATTTTGCTAACCAACTACGTGATGTTGGAACTTATTCTCACCAGACCCAACGAAGCTCCTTTGGTAAACGCTTGCAGAAATCTCAAATTCTTAGTTTTGGACGAACTGCACACATACAGGGGGAGACAGGGCGCAGATGTGGCAATGTTGATCAGAAGAACAATTGACTCCACTCAAGCAAAGGATGTGATCTGTGTCGGAACATCTGCAACTTTGTCGAGCTCCGGCGATCGACAGGAACAGGAAAGAGAGATTTCCCGAGTATCAAGCTTGCTTTTTGGAAGCAAAGTTGAGCCGGAGAACGTGATTGGTGAATCACTACAACGCCTGACCTTAGAATTAGATTTCTCATCTACATCAGTAATCTCAAAACTTAAGGAATCGGTTGAATCCATCCTCCAGTCAGATGCAATGGACATTGAAGAAATCAAACACAACACTTTATTCTCGTGGATTGAAACAACATTCGGAGTTGAAGCAGACCCGGCTACAGGAATATTATACAGGGCATCTGCTAAGAGTCTTTCCGGTAAGGATGGTGGAGTCGATACCCTTAGCAACATGACAGGAATCAATAAGACTACTTGCCAACAGGCAATACAGCACGCTCTTATGCTTGGATATGATACGATCAATCCCGCCAATGGCTTCCCTGTGTTTGCATTCAAGCTTCATCAGTTTATCAGTAGAGGCGATACGGTCTATGCTTCTCTTGATGATAAAGAGATTAGACATCTAACCATCCAAAAACAGCTATATGTGCCAAATAGCAACAAGAGCAAGATACTGCTACCTCTCGCTTTTTGCCGTCATTGTGGACAGGAATTCTATACAGTTACAAAGACCTATGATGAAGAGAAAGAAACATGGCGATTTATACCCCGAGAGCTCACAGAGCGTATATTTGATGAGAACGAAGAAGCGGGATTCTTATTTTCGTATGATGCAGACGAATGGTCGGACAACTTAAATGAAAACTTAGATAAGCTGCCTGATGAATGGAAGGATCAGGATGGAAAGATTCTTTACAATCGCAGGGAATACATGCCCAGGCCGGTAACGATATCTGCCGATGGTCAGATGCGAAACGAAGGCAGTCAAATGCTCTTCCTAAGTGCACCCTTTCGCTATTGTCCCAACTGTAAGGTCTCTTATGCTGCAAACCAGAGAAGTGATTTTGCCAAGCTTTCTGCATTAGGCACAGAAGGCAGAAGCACAGCAACCACCATTTTGTCCCTTTCTGCTGTGCGACATATTCGCAACATGGAACTTCCCCGTAGAGCACGGAAATTGTTGAGCTTCACGGATAACAGGCAGGATGCATCGCTGCAGTCTGGTCACTTTAACGACTTCATTCAAGTCGGCGTTCTTAGAGGAGCATTGTATCATGCTTTGGCAGAAGGTCCAAACGAGGGTGTAAGACATTGTGACCTTACCGATCTTGTTTTTAAGAGCTTAGGCTTATCTTGGGAGGAATATGCTTCAAACCCAGAAGCCAGTAAGGGGCGCGCCAAAGAAGAAACCGATCGAGCTCTTAGAAATGTCCTCGGATATCATCTGTATCGCGATTTACAAAGAGGCTGGAGAGTAAATGCTCCGAATCTTGAGCAAACAGGGCTTCTGGAGATAGATTATCTTTCTCTTGATGATTTGGCCGGGGATTCTGAACAGTGGGCTAATGCCCATCCCGCAATTGCTCAGGCTGACAAAGATACCATGCTGGATGTTTTAAAGACCTTGTTAGATTGGATGCGAAGGGAATTGGCAATTAAAGTATCCTACTTAGATGCTGATGAACTGGAAAAGATTTTGCAACAAAGCGGGCAGCGCCTTATACCTCCATGGGGATTCGACGAGAATGAGCAGATAAAGCAATTGACTCACGCCTCAATTCTATATCCCCGTTCACGAAAAGACAAGAGTTATGGCAATGACATTTACCTGTCAACCAGGAGTGGATTTGGGCAGTTCATTAGACGGGTAAACACTTTTAAAAACTACGAGCAAAAGCTTACTTTGGACGACACGGGAATCATTATTGAAAACCTTCTTGAAGGTCTTTTAACCTACGGAATTATTGAAAAAGTAAGAGACAGCAAATCGGATGAGGTCCCGGGATACCAAATAGTAGCTGATTCGATGATTTGGAAAGCTGGCGATGGTTCTCAGGGAGCCTATGATCCCGTTAGGCAAACTTCGCTCTCTTTGGCCGGTCAACCCGTAAACCAATATTTTAAAGAATTCTATCAATTCATAGCTGCATCTACTCGAGGACTTTATTCGAAAGAGCACACAGCACAAGTTTCATACGATGAACGTGAAAGCAGAGAAAACGATTTTCGCGAAGCAACCCTGCCAATTTTATATTGCTCTCCAACCATGGAGCTTGGAATTGATATATCTTTGCTAAACGTTGTAAATATGCGTAATGTTCCACCAACGCCCGCAAACTATGCTCAACGTAGTGGACGTGCGGGCAGAGGCGGACAGCCAGCTTTGGTGTTTACCTATTGTTCTACCGGAAGTCCCCATGACCAATATTTCTTCAAACGCCCCGTCAATATGGTCTCGGGATCAGTGGCAACTCCACAGATTGATCTCGCTAACGAAGACATGCTGCACTCACATATCAATGCGATTTGGCTTTCTGAAGCAAAGTTACAATTAGGAAACACTCTTACAGAAGTTATTGATATATCAGGTCAACCCCCCGCGCTTGAGCTTCTGCCAGATGTCCAGAATGCTCTACAGGATTTTGCGATAAGACAAAGAGCTTTAACAAGGGCTACCAGAGTAATAGAATCCATCGAAGAGCATATCAAGGAGTCAATTTGGTATTCTCCAGATTGGCTTAGCGATGTATTAGGCCAGCTCCCCTTGCAGTTTCAAAAAGCATGCGATCGCTGGCGCGATTTATACAAAGCTGCACTCTATCAGCAAAAGGTTCAAAACGAAGTGATCATTGATGCATCGAGAACAGATCAAGACAAGAAACAGGCTGATCGTCTCAGAAGAGAAGCGGAGTCACAATTGAGGCTGCTTACCACAACAAGTGGAGCGATTCAATCTGATTTTTATAGCTATAGATATTTTGCCAGTGAAGGCTTCCTGCCCGGCTACAATTTTCCCCGCTTGCCTCTATCTGCTTTTATTCCCGGCAGAAGATTAAAGAGCGGTAAGAATGAATATCTATCAAGATCTCGTTTCTTGGCTATTACAGAATTTGGGCCGCGATCATTTGTTTATCATGAAGGTTCTCGCTACATAATTAGCCAAGTGATTATGCCCGCCCAAACTGAACAAAGTGGTGTTGCTACCAGCGAAGTCAAATTATGCCCTCAATGTGGATATTTACACGTTCTGGAAGAAGGTGCAGATAAGCAGAAATATGATAAGTGTGAACATTGCGGTAGCGACTTGGATAGAATCATATCAAATCTATTCAGGCTTCAAAATGTTGTAGCAAAACGCAAAGATCAGATCAATTGTGATGAAGAGGAACGCTTGAAACTCGGTTTTGATGTCCGCACAACGATACGTTTTGCTTCGAGGTCAGGGCGTTTATCCTGTATTCATGCAAAGATTATGAGGGGAGATGAATGTCTTGGCGTTATTACTTATGGTGATTCTGCCACGATTTGGCGCATCAATATGGGATTTCGTAACCGCAAGGGTGATGAGCCTGAAGGCTTTTGGCTGGATACCGAACGTGGTTATTGGGCAAAAAGAAAGGACGAAGATGCAGATGATGAATCTCCTATGGGCAGGTCGAAAATCTTGGTTCGCCCTTTTGTGAGTGACACAAAAAATTGCCTTTTGTTTGAGCCTCATTTTGATGTGGATAATACTATCATCGTATCGCTGCAAGCTGCTCTGAAAAATGCCATCCAAAGAGTATTTGAGCTTGAAGATAACGAACTATCTGCGGAAACACTTCCATCCAAAGAACAAAGAAAATCAATTCTTTTTTACGAGGCAACTGAGGGTGGAGCAGGAGTTCTAAAACGAGTAATTGATAATCCC
>DIQS01000038.1:31770-40917 GCA_002427325.1 Cloacimonetes bacterium UBA5456
TAAAACGAGTAATTGATAATCCCGGTTTCAAGCAAGTAATCACGGAAGCAATAGATATATGCCATTATGATCCTGTCACATTCAAAGACCTGTTAAATGCCCCTCATGCCAAAGAACCATGTGAGGCTGCCTGCTATGACTGTTTGATGAGCTATACAAATCAAACTGACCACGAGTTATTAGATCGTAAAGCGATTATTGATATACTTGTCAGTCTTCTTGGTTCAAACTTGTCTCGTTCTTCCAGTGAGCTCTCACGGGATGAACATTATGAGAGACTAAAAAAATTAGAGGGTTCAAGCCTTGAAATTAAGTGGCTTGATTTCATCTACAAAAGTGGACTTATCCTCCCTACGCATGCTCAGGAACTAATCCAGTCATGCCACACCAGACCAGATTATCTCTATAAGAATAAATACATCGCCATCTATATTGACGGCCCCATACATGATTCACCGGATCAAGCAAGTAAAGACAGGAAGATAGAAGAAGACTTAGCGGATAATGGATGGCACGTTATCAGATTTCGTTATGATCAAGATTGGCAAGAGATTATTGCCGCCAATGAAAACATCTTTGGAGCTCTTAAATGAATTATAGCATTGGTTCTTTGGTGAGTGCTCGTGGCAGAGAATGGGTGGTTTTACCGGATTCTACAGATGAACTAATTATCGTCAAACCTCTTGGCGGAAGTGATGATGAGATTACTGGTATCCTCACAGCTCTTGAAACAATTAAACCTGCCACATTTAAGTTGCCTGATCCATCTCAACTGGGTGATTTCCAATCCGGCAGACTGCTTCGTGATGCTCTTAGGTTAGGATTTCGCAACAGTGCCGGACCTTTCAGATGTTTTGGAAGGTTGGCGGTTGATCCCCGACCCTATCAGTTAGTTCCCCTAATGATGGCTCTCAAGCTTGATCCCATGCGGTTATTGATCGCAGATGACGTGGGTATTGGTAAAACCATTGAAGCCTGTCTAATTGCCCGTGAGCTTTTGGACAGGGGGGAGATTAATCGGCTATGTGTTCTCTGCCCGCCCCATCTGGCAGAACAATGGCAAACGGAGCTAAAAACAAAATTCCACATTGATGCTGAGCTGGTACTTGGTAGCACTGTGCGGAGATTGGAACGCAATTGCCGCGCCAATCAATCAATATTTGAGGTCTATCCCTTCACTGTGGTGTCGATAGACTATATCAAGAGTGATCGTCACAAAGATGAATTTCTCAGAACGGCTCCGGAGATGATTATTGTGGACGAAGCCCATACCGCAAGCTTTGATGATTCCGGACGCAGCAATCGTCACCAACGCTATGATCTCGTGAAAAAATTAAGCGATGATCCTCAGCGCAACATACTCTTGGTAACCGCAACGCCACACTCTGGCAAAGAAAACGCGTTCCGTTCTCTTTTGACCATTTTAAATAAAGATATAGCAAACTTCCCTACAGATTTGACGGGGCCGCAAAACGAGCAATACCGCCGCAACATAGCTCAGTTCTTTATTCAGCGTCGTAGGGCAGATATTCAAAACTACCTCAAGGAAGTGACAGTCTTTCCCACAACGGAATCGACGGAGCTGTTTTACAATCTATCTGAGCCATATCGGGACTTGTTTGATAAAGCCTTGGACTATGCCCGGGAAATGGTGTTGGACAAAACTAATAATCAGCATAGACAAAGGGTGCGTTGGTGGTCTGCTCTGGCTCTGCTTCGTGCACTTGCCTCCAGCCCTGCTGCGGCAGCCGCCACAATGCGCAACCGCAGTGCTACTTTGGAAACCCAATCTATCCAAGAGGCTGATGAACTGGGCAGACGTTTGGTCTTAGACATCGATGATCATGATACAGTCAATGCCAGCGATATATTGCCGGGCAGCGATTCATCACCTGAATCTGATGAGAATGCGCTGAGCCGCAGAAAGCTGCTGAAGCTGGCAAAGTTGGCAGAATCTCTTTATGGAGATCAAGATGCAAAAATGCTTGGACTCATCCAACCCCTTAAAGAGCTGATTAAGAGCGGCTTTAGTCCCATCATCTTTTGCCGTTTTATCCAGACCGCCGAATATCTGGCAGAGCAACTAAGACAACGCCTGCCAAAGACGATTGAGATCCAATCCATAACCGGCCTCTTGCCCCCAGAAGAGCGGGAAGAACGGGTAAAAGAGATTGCAGAATTTCCCTCTAGAATATTGGTCAGCACTGATTGCCTTTCAGAAGGTATTAACCTACAAGATCATTTTGACGCTGTTATTCACTATGACCTCAGTTGGAATCCTACTCGTCATGAACAACGGGAAGGGCGAGTAGATCGATTTGGGCAACCCCACCCTTCTGTGCGTATGCTCACCTATTACGGAAAGGATAACAAGATCGATGGTATTGTTCTGGATGTGTTGCTCCGCAAACACAAGCAGATCAAGTCGTCTCTTGGAATCTCCGTCCCTGTGCCAGCCGATACAGAAGCTGTGGTAGAAGCCATTTTTGAGGGTCTTTTACTCCGCGAACAACCCGAAAGCAGTGATCAGATGCTAATTAATGAAATCGAGGAATTCTTTAAAGATGATAAAAATAAGCTTCACGCTGCCTGGGAAATTGCCAAGGAAAAGGAGAAACTTAGCCAAACAATGTTTTCTCAGATGGGGCTTGCCGCCAGAATAGATGTAATCAAAGCAGAACTTGATTCTATCAGGGATTCTATTGGTTCCCAACTTAATATCAGAGACTTCGTGAAACAAGCATTTTCTCGCTATCGTGCAATAATCAAAGAACAAAAGAACTCTTACCAAATTGACCTTAGTCCTGTTCACTCTTTAGTGAAAGAAAGCTGTGGCTATTTGCCTGATAAAATCAATGTCAGTTTCGATCTCCCCGTGCAGGATAAGGAGATTTATCTCTCCCGCACCCATCCCATTGTTGAAGGTCTGGCAGATCTGGTAATGAACACAGCCTTGGATGATGAAAGCACTGATCCTATAGCCCGACGCTGCGGAGTTATCCGCACGGCATCTGTTCAAAAGAGAACAACCTTATTGCTTATCCGTTATCGCTTTCATCTTACACAGGCTTTCAAGGAGAAAACCCATCGAAGTTTGGTGGAGGATTCCCAGGTGCTTGCTTTTACGGGATCACCTGAAAGCCCCCAGTGGCTTTCTGATGCTGAAGCTAATGTACTTCTGAACGCCATGCCATCTGATAATGTCCTCCCTCAACAAGCACAAGCACAAATTGAACGAATTTTGGACGGCTTCCATTTATTATTACCCTCTCTAAATAGTTTTGCTCAAAATCGCTCTGCAGAGCTTTTGAATTCTCACCTCAGAGTGCGTGACGCCGCGCTCTTGAAGCGTTCCCTGAAACCGGATATCAAGCCTGAATTGCCTCCGGATGTGCTTGGTATATATGTTTATTTGCCAAGTGGCGAGATTGTGAGGTAGCAAGATATGAACTTATACTTAATGCTGAACTCTGAAGTAAAAGACTTCAGAGTAACTTCAGAGTTAAATATTGACCATGCTTTAATGCCTATATTACAAGTTGTTATGCCCAAGCAGATTTTGTTTGAACATGAATTAACTGCTATCTTCGGGAGTATCCATGTCTAAACGCGCTGGTATCTTCAACACTGTTCGCACTGAAGGAGCCATCCTCCCTAATGAATTGCTGCAAAGGATTTTTGCTGGCGACAATACTCTGGAAGGATTAAAACCCACAGACTATCACCTTAGTCCCAGCGAACGCTTAGGCGAAGCGGCAACCCGATCTTGGAACCGGCTCATCGGTGTTTGGCAGACCTTTTCAGAGATTGTGGACAATCTCCCTCAGGAAGCTATCGGAACCACAGAGACACGTGAGCGCTGGCTCTTGCCTCTCTTTCAAGAGCTTGGATATGGAAGGTTGCAAGCTCAGAAGTCTATTGAGATTGAGGGCAAGTCTTATCCCATCAGTCACAAGGCATCAGAACCGGTTGCTATCCATTTAGTCAGCTTCAAGTGGGATTTGGATAAACGAAATCCCATCGCAAAAAGTGAAACTCGGCTCTCTCCCCATTCGCTGATACAAGAATACCTGAACCGCAGTGATGAGCATCTTTGGGGTATTTTATCTAACGGCCACAAACTCCGTATCTTGAGAAATAATGTTTCTCTTACCAGGGCAGCTTATGTGGAATTTGATCTTCAAGCAATGATGGACGGTCTTGCCTATAGCGATTTTTTCCTGCTGTATCTGCTTTGCCATCAATCACGAGTGGAAGTGAAGACAGATGAAACGGGTAAACACTTGCCGTTGGAGAGCTCTTGGCTGGAAAGATGGTACAACGTCTCAATCAATGACGGGGTTCGTGCTCTGGATGAACTGCGAAACAACGTTCAATCTGCCATTGAGTCCCTCGGAGCAGGATTTCTTTCCCATCCCGGCAATAGCGCTCTTCGAGACAAATTGCGCTCCGGTGCCCTTACCTTGCAGGAGTATTACCATCAGGTCTTGCTGCAAGTATATCGTTTGCTTTTCATCTTTGTGGCTGAAGATAGAGATTTGCTTGTTCCGGATGATGTGCCGGACCAGGTTAAAGATAACTATCTTAAATATTATTCTACCTATCGCATCAGGGAGCTTGCAGGTAAGAGACGGGGCACACGACATTCAGACCTCTGGTATCAATTTGTTTTGCTTTTTAAGAGCTTCTATGACGGCGATGCGAGACTCGGACTGCCTGCCCTGGGTTCTTTCCTATTTAGCGATGAATCAACTCAGGATTTGGCTGATATTGAGATTGCGAATTCAGACCTGCTTCTTGCTATCCGTTTTCTATGTTATACTCAGAAAAACAATGTCTTCCAATTAATTAATTATCGTAATCTTGGCTCTGAAGAACTTGGTTCCGTGTATGAATCCCTCTTGGAAATGCATCCTGAGATCAATCTGGAAGCAGGGTATTTTAAGCTTAACCTTGTTTCAGGTTCAGAGCGTAAGACGACAGGCAGTTATTATACACCTTCTTCTTTAGTGAACTCTTTGCTGGATTCTGCCTTAGAGCCGGTGATGGACAATGCTCTCAAATCTGCAGTGGATACACAAGCAAAAGAGCAAGCCCTTTTGAACTTAAAGATATGTGACCCCGCCTGCGGTAGCGGTCACTTCCTAATCTCGGCAGCGCATCGCATTGCCAAGAGATTGGCTTCCATACGGGCAGATGAAGATGAGCCGGCTCCTTCAGTTATCCATAATGCCCTTAGAGAAGTAATCGGTAAGTGTATCTATGGCGTAGACATCAACCCCATGGCTGTAGAACTTTGTAAGATTTCCCTTTGGATGGAAGCTCTGGAGCCCGGCAAACCGCTCACCTTTCTCGATCACCATATCCAATGTGGCAATTCCCTCTTGGGCTGTACCCCGGCCTTGCTGAAAAGAGGCATCCCTGACGCTGCTTTTACTGCACTCACCGGAGATGATAGGGCATATTGCACAAGATTCAGAAAGCAAAATAAAGAAGAACGCGATAAAGGCTTTCTAGAAATTTTTAGCGCTGATGAAAAACCCTGGGAGCATCTTGGCAATCATTCTCCTTATGTTATTAATCTCAACAAAATGGACGATAGCGATATTGATGCTCTTCGTGCTAAAGAGGCTGCTTATGCAAAGCTAATGCAGTCCTCAACTTATCTCTTTACTAAGTTTATCTATGACACATGGTGTGCTGCCTTTGTATGGGAAAAAACTCCCAGTGAACATTTACCATATCCCATCACTCAGCGATTATTGGAAAATATCGAGATTAATCCTTATAGTGTCAACCCTGTCATTAGAAAAGAAATCATGCGCATTGCTGAGGAATATAAGTTTTTCCACTGGCATATTGCCTTTCCTGATGTTTTCATAGCAAAGCTACCTAACGAAATATCTGATGAAGAAATTAACGGCTGGACGGGTGGTTTTGATTGTGTCTTGGGTAATCCTCCATGGGAAAGGGTGAAGCTGCAGGAAAAGGAGTTCTTTTCTGCACGGGATGCTGATATTGCCAAGGCCCCCAATGCTGCAGCCCGTAAAAGGTTGATCAAAGCTCTGCCACAAAACAATCCCTTGCTTTTTAAAGAGTTTTTGGAAGAAAAGCGAGTTGCTGATGCCTCTTCCCTTCTGATCCGTGAAAGTGGTAGATATCCTCTCTGCGGGCGAGGAGATGTAAATACCTATACCGTATTCGCGGAACTCAATCGTATCCTTCTGTCAGACATGGGTCGTTGCGGATGCATTGTTCCCAGCGGCATTGCCACCGACGACACTACCAAGTTCTTCTTTCAGGATCTGATGAAAACTGGTTCATTGACAAGCTTCTATGAGTTCGAGAATGACGGGTTTTTCCTTGGAGCTGGACAAGGACACATGCTAAGATTTGCTTTGGTCACAATTAATGGAGAAAAATTAAAACAAATTGAAGCAGACTTTATGTTTCGAGGACACAACATTGCAGATTTACAAGATGAAACAAAGCACTTTTCTCTTGATATGTCATCATTATCTTTAATAAATCCTAACTCTAAGACCTGCCCTATTTTTCTCAGCAAAAAAGATGCTGAACTTACAAAATACATCTATCACCGTGTGCCTGTCCTCATAAATGAAGACGATCCTAAAACAGGAAATCTGTGGGATGTTAAGCTTAGCACCATGTTTCATATGTCCAGTGATTCCCATCTTTTTAGAGTGAAAAAACAGTTGTTAGACATGGGTTTTGAATTGTATGGGAATCAATTTGTGAAAGAAGAGGAGCGCTACCTGCCGTTGTATGAATCAAAAATGATCCATCTTTTCGATCATAGATTTGGTGATTTCAAAGTTGTGGATACCGGTAAAAGAGCGCATATTCTTCCTAAGCAGTTAATCGAAAACTATCAAAATCCAAATTATTCGATAATGCCTTTTTACTGGGTTCCTGAAACATCAGTAAAGGAGGTAATTAATAACAATAAATCAAAGTGGATGATAGGTTTTCGTAACGTTACAGATTCAAGAGCAAGTGCAAGGAGTGTAATTGCTGCTGCTTTCCCACTTTCAGGTGTAGGAAATAGCTTGCCAATGATAAAAACAGGTTTGTCAAACTTGCACTTTCCTGAAATAATTTTAGCGAACCTAGGTAGCATTATTCTTGACTACTGTGCACGCTTTAAGATAGGGGGCTTAAATCTAAATTTCTTTATCGTGAAACAACTGCCTATTCTTCCTCCGGATGCATATTCTTCGGAGGGTTTTAATGTTACTGACATGATACGGAATAGATGTTTAGAGTTGACTTATACCGCATGGGATATGAAGTCATTTGCAATGGACTGCGGCTATGACGGTTCTCCTTTTATTTGGGATGAAGAGCGCCGTTTTGAAATACGTTGTGAACTGGATGCTATTTATTTCCACCTCTACTTAGGTAATCAATCCGAATGGGAATCACAAGGAAGCCCGGAACTACTATCTTATCTTCCCACTCCTCGTTGTGCAATAGAATATATCATGGACACTTTTCCCATCGTCAAAGACAGTGATGAAAAGGAATTTGGCGAATATCGTACTAAGCGCCGTATCTTAGATATCTACGATCAAATGATCCATTGCCTTGCAACAAATACAGAATATCGTTCCACCCTCGATCCTCCTCCCGGTCCCCCCAGCGATGCGGAAGGCAATTTCATCCCGGTAGAGAATTGGGATGAAAATAATTGGCCGAGTCACATACATTTTAACTTGCCAAAAAACCCAAGGACTCATGTATGAGGAAGCAGTGAACTCAGGGAAAAATCACAAGTTTCGTTACACAACGGATGGACTGTATTACTTTAACAGATCCACAGGCCTGAATATTCTATTTGACGAACTGACATGTAAACCTGAGAAACTGTCAAAAGCACCAAGACAAGTCTCTATAGCGTTAACAAATATTTGTGATTTAAGCTGCAATCATTGTTATGCGCCTAAATCAAGCCATTCTCTAAGCTATAATCTTCTAACAAACTGGCTTATCGAATTAGATTCTAATGGATGTATAGGTGTGAATTTTGGTGGAGGTGAACCAACTTTGTATCCCGATCTGTTAAACATATGCCGTTTTATAACACAAAAAACAAGTATGGCTGTTACATTAACTACTCACGGGCATAACATTAATAAAAAGCTTGTTCAAGACTTGCAAAGCAATGTTAATTTTATGAGAATTAGTATGGATGGTATTTATGAAACCTACGAATCATATAGGTATAGAGCATTTTCTGATTTGTTGGATAGCATTAAAATGGTCAGTTACGCTATACCATTTGGGATAAATTATTTAGTTAATAGAAATACAATTGATGAAATCGATGACGCAATAACAATCGCAGAGGATTTACATTGTTCAGAATTCCTTCTCTTGCCTGAAGTGCCTGTTAATGGAGCGGGAGGTATTGATTTACAAACGAAGACTGATTTAACAAAGTGGGTGAACAGCTACAAGGGTAAAGTCCCTCTTACGGTAAACAATGACTATTCCTCAGGATTGCCGACTGTGGATCCATTCATATCAGAAGCAGGTCTTTTAAGCTACTTACATTTAGACGCTAAAGGCTTTATCAAATCCTCATCATTCATAGATTGCGGGGTGAAAATTGGGAATGAAGGTATTATGTATGCTTTGGAAGTTTTATCGAAATTAAAAAGGAGATAAGGAAAATGAAAATCTGGAAAGGTTTCGGATCAGAACACTCATCAAACCTCGTTATGATAGGTCATTTTAAGACAGCACAAGAGGCGAAAGCAGCAAAAGATAAATTTGACCGGATTGTATCAAGACTTGCTGAGAAAATTGAGTTTGGAAGAACAGAAAACAAGTTTTCAGATGATGAGATTCAAGAGCTAATTAGAGAAAATATTTATTTTTTTACACCTCGAGACATAGAGCAGCTTGTTTTCGACTATAATTGCTTTCTTGATGATAATAAGATGTGCTTTACATCAGAGGAACTGGAGATTACAGTTTTCGTTAAGTATCTTGTAGATAATGGGGCGAAGGTAGAAGTATATTCAGCCCATGACTATCCAGATACTGGACTTGGGAGATAGCCAATGTTAAATTGGGAGAAATTTAATCAGCTACAAGGCGCCAAGTCTAATAATTTTGAGT
>DIQS01000038.1:41072-45337 GCA_002427325.1 Cloacimonetes bacterium UBA5456
AGTCTAATAATTTTGAGTTAATCTGCCGAAGTGTAATTCGACAGATTTTCGGGAAATATGGAGAATTTAGGGCATTGCCGAATCAGCCAGGAGTAGAATTTCATTTAAAAATTACAAGTAACTGCCCTTTGGGTGATAATAGTAGATGGTACGGATGGCAATGTAAGTGGCACAAAACCAAAAAAGATGGAGGTTTGAAAGTAGCAACCAAAAGAGACATCGAAAAATCTTTGAAGAAGACGGAAGAATATTTACCAGATATTACAGATTGGGTTTTATGGGTTCCTTATCAATTAGTGAAAGCTGATCAAGAATGGTACTATGGTCTCGAAGATAACACTAAATTCAAACTCCATTTATATACCGATATTGAACTCGAAGAATATTTGAATTCCGACTGTCTAACACTTAAAAGAAACTATTTTGGGGATTTGGCTATTACTGAAGAAGAGCTTGTTATTCTTCATAGCAGAAATGTTAAGCCCATAGAAAGAAGATGGTTTAAAGACGTTCATATAGAAACAGCCGTTGAATATCAACTTCGCAGAATGCTCGGGGAATACTTAGCATGGAGTGACATCGATGAGACGCTAATATCATTAAATAGCACTTTGTCTTTGATTAAAGAAAATGAAGCTTCTCTTTCCTCAATTGAAGGCTATAAACATCTTACTGATGATTATAATATGTGTGTTAGGGAACTATCAGATATAAATACATCGCTGAAAGAAAATGAATTGGACGAAGTAAAAGACCAACTTGTTTCCTGGTCATGCAATGTTTCTTTAGAAAGTCATAAATACCTTCGTAAGCTTCGAAGAATGAACCATCCATGTGCAATGCATATCACTAATGCGCTTGCTGATATGGCATACACAGAAAAAGCAATACAACAATTTAAAGAATATATAGGGACATCTCTAATAGGGGTTCTTTCTGAAGCCGGTGGTGGCAAGACACAGTTAGCAGCCCAGTTAACCGCTCCTGTTGACTCCAGACCTGCGGGAGTTTTGATTCTTGGACAATGGCTAAGCAGGGGATCATCTCTAAATAATCTTGCTCAAAGATGTAGTATTGGAAGCATTGTATTTAATACATTCGGAGATCTGTTGTCATGCCTAGATTCTGCAGCAAAAAGAGCAAGTGCCAGGTTGCCATTAGTTATTGATGGTCTTAATGAGGCTGAAAACCCAAAAGATTGGAAGGCGGAACTGGAGACACTTAGTGTTATGCTAAAGGACTATCCTAATGTGCTTGTTATATGTACTCTTAGAACGAGTTGCTCAATGCAGAATAGACATGGTAGAGGAGATAATAAAGAATTATTTGCCGAAATGTCCCTACCGGAACGAGACATAATGAAAAGATTGAAGATGGATGGATTTGGTGTTTTTACAGAAGACGCAATAAGGGACTATTGTAATTATTATAAAATTACGATAGACTATCTCAAAGCTCCAGTTGATTTCTTTAGCAGACCGCTTAACTTGTTAATTTTCTGTGAGGTTACGAATCCTGGAAGATCAAGTGAAACGACTGTAACTCATTTCCCGAATTCATTGGTCAGTATCTTTGACAAATATATAGAATATGCATGTGATAGAATAAGTGAGTTAAAGAATCTGAGTTATAGTTATACAAAAAATGAAGTAAAATCTTATATTAACAGACTCGGTATTGCATTATGGGAATCAGGGAAACGCCAAATACAGGAGAGTGATTTTAGAGATAGAGTAAATGACACTTCACGCAGTTGGGACTCAAGTATAGTAAATCTTTTATCCCAAGAAGGAATAATTTTTAGAGATGCAGTGGACGAGTTTGGAAATAATTTGATTTCACCTGCCTATGATTTCCTTGGGGGATTTATTGTTGCTAAATCACTGTTGCTTTTAAATAAAGCTGATCGTGAATTTGAATGGTTAAAAGAAACAGAGACAGAAAATAAGCTTTTTGGAGAAGACACTCATGATTTAGCTTATGATATATTTAGATCACTTGTAGCTCTCACACCTGTTGTGTTAAGTGGTTGCCAATTATGGAAATGTGAACATGACTTTCAAGAGGCAGCTCTGAGGTTAACTCCGGAAATTGAACCTGACTATCTTGATGATGAAACAACAGATGAGTATATCAAGATTTTTACTGACAATCCACAAAAAGAGAAGTGGATGTTCAATGAATATAGAAAAATGAGATGCATTCCAAATTATAAATTAAATGCTAATGCGTTAAATGATATCTTGACTTCAATGAAGATGAGTGATCGCGATTTAAGTTGGTCTGAATGGATAAGGTTTTCCTGTGAAGAACTTGAAGAAGAAGTACAAGAAATTGGATCTATGTGGAGAGAGAACAGTTCTTACGATGAATCAGACTATTTGCTCTTCATGTGGGTTAAGTGGTTATTAACTACATCTGTCAGGAATTTACGTGATTATTCCACGAGAGCTCTATATTGGTTTGGACGGAAGAATCCCCAAGTCCTATTTTCAGAGACAATCGAATCAGTGTCAATTAATGACCCGTATGTTTTTGAAAGAATGCTTGCAGCAAGTTATGGTGTTTGTATGGCTCTCCAAGCAGATGTATTAGGATTGAAAGAACTCGGAAATCACCTTCCGTCATTTGTTGAAGCCATATATGATTCATTATTCAAAGTTTCAGCTATATATTCGACTAGTCATATACTTATAAGAGAATATGCTACTGGCATCGTAGAGCTCTCCGTACACTTAGATTTATGCCCCTTAAGCTCTGATGCATTGAATCAATGTCGACCTCCATATTCTGATATGGACAGATTAGAATGGCGCGAAAATGTCGAAACTGAGGAAGATATCAAATATCCCAATTCACCCATTCACTTGGATTTCGATAATTATACAATCGGCAGCTTAGTTCCAGGTCGACGGAATTATGATTTTAAACATGCTGAATATCGATCTATTTTAGCAAAAATTCGCTGGAGGATAAATAATTTGGGCTGGAGTAAAGAACAATTTAGCAAGATTGATGAAAGCATTGATAGAAACAGGTATTCTTATCGTGTTGTTCACAATGATGGAAAGATAGATAGGTATGGAAAGAAATATTCATGGATAGCATATTTTGAGATGAAAGGAAGGTTGGCTGATCTAAAATGCGATCATATAATGAATGAAAGAACATCGGATATTGATATTGACCCAAGTTTTCCTGAAGTATCAGACGAGACACTGCTTATTAATGATGATTTTCTAAACTTAAGACAGCCAGATTTGAGAAGCTGGATCGAGGCAGATGATACAAATGAGTTTGAAAAATATTTAAAAATGAAAGGGCTAAATCAAGACGAGAATAACTGGATTGCACTTAACGGTCTTTTGGTGCGAAATACAATATCGCAGGAACGTAGACTTGATTTCAACATTAGAAGCTTTTTAATTAACAACTTGACTGATAGAGCTTCAGAATATCTATCAAGGGCTCAGTATGACGGTCTCATTTATTCTTGGCCGAGTGTTTATTATACTTTTAGTGGTGAAATTCCTTGGAGTCCCCTATATCCCATGGATGAGCCAATAGTTATAGAAAAAAAACATCAATGTGAGATATTTGAAGAGCTGACAAGAAAGTTCTCCGGTTCCGATGATAAGCTAATTGGCTTAAGTAATTCCATTCGTGAGTTTGAATGGGAATCACATCATAGTGTAGCAAATCAAGCTAAGGGGACCACCCCATGTAAGCAAATTTGTTTAGGATTGGATTTAGCAGTTATACCTCAAACTTTAAATATGGGTACTAGAGAAGGAGAATCAGTTACTCTGAATATTCGCAACAATGAGTCTGATTTTCGAAATACTCAAAGTTTTCTTTTCATTCGTGAAGATTATCTTATGAAATTCCTGGAAGATAAAAAGGCACAGATGGTTTGGGTATTGTCATGTAAAAAAAGTGCATACATCTCTGATGCCGACGGAAAAGTCGATTATATCTCATATGATTATCATAAGATAATCACAGCAAAAGAATTATTAGCCATCGTGGACTAAGTGTTATTAGTTGTGGAGGAATTTTATGCCTTACTAATATGCTGCTGCTGAGTGGAGTGATGAAGTAAACAACTTAATTAAGCTGAGCAATGAATACTTACAGAGAGCTCCAGACTTCCTTGATATAGCTAGAATATCAACCAAAAAAGGCAGGAATCATCTTCCTGCCTTATCTATTATATCAGATGTTAAGCTATCAGCTGCCCATCATGGCGGCGATATCATCATCCG
>DIQS01000038.1:45519-48344 GCA_002427325.1 Cloacimonetes bacterium UBA5456
ATGGCGGCGATATCATCATCCGGATTACTGATGAGTTTGAGTCCAAAGGTATCGATGATAACCTGAGCCACATTCGGGGATAGGAATCCGGGAATTGTGGGTCCGACCATGATATTTTTGAAGCCAAGATAGAGCAGTGCGAGTAGGACTGTTACTGCTTTTTGTTCATACCAACCCAAGTCGAAGGAGATGGGGAGGTCGTTGATATCTTCGAGTTCGAAGGCTTCTTTGAGTGCAAGCGCGATTACTGCAAGTGAATAGGAGTCGTTGCACTGGCCTGCGTCGAGGATGCGCGGGATGCCGCCGATATCGCCGAGATCGAGTTTGATATAGCGATATTTAGCGCAGCCGGCTGTGAGGATGATGGTGTCTTGCGGAAGCTTTTTTGCCACTTCGGTGAAATATTCACGTGCGGGCTGGCGTCCGTCGCAACCTGCCATCACTACAAAGCGTTTGATAGCGCCGGATTTGACGGCTTCGATGACCTTATCAGCGAGGCTGAGCACGGTTGCGTGTGCAAATCCACCAACGATTTCGCCGGTTTCGATTTCTGTGGGCGGCTGGCATTTGAGAGCGCGCTCGATGATGGGGCCAAAGTCTTTTGCTTTGCCATCTTTGCGGTCTTCAATGTGAACAGCGCCGGGATATCCTGCCATTCCCGTGGTATAGAAGCGATCGAGATAGGTGTTTCTTTCGCGCAGGGGAACGATGCAGTTTGTGGTCATGAGGATGGGGCCGTTAAAGCTTTCAAATTCGTCAAGCTGATGCCACCAAGATGAGCCGTAGTTGCCATGGAAATGGTCATATTTCTTGAATGCGGGATAGTAGTTGGCGGGGAGCATTTCACCATGGGTATAGATGTCGATTCCCTTGCCTTCGGTTTGGATGAGCAGCTCTTCAAAGTCTTTGAGATCGTGTCCGGATACGAGGATGCCGGGTCTCTTGCCTACTCCGATATTCACGTGGGTGGGCTCGGGATTGCCATAGGTGGTGGTGTGAGCTTCATCGAGTTTTGCCATGACTTTCACGCCATGTTCACCGGTTTTGAGCACCATTGCCACGAGCTCGTCTGCGCTGAGGCTGTCGTCGATGGTGGCGGCAAGGCCTTCCATGATGAATTTGTTTACATCGTCGTCTTGGAAGCCGAGCATAGCAGCGTGATCGCCATAAGCGGCAATACCTTTGATGCCATAGGTGATGGTTTCGCGCAGGCTGCGAACGTCTTCATTCTCGGTTCTGAGAACACCGACTTTTGTGGCAAAATCTGCGTATTCATCTTTGGAAATATTGAAATGGACAGCTTCGGGATAAGCTTTGCAGACTGCTTCATCATTGATGAGGGCGCAAAGTTCTTTCTTGCGGGTGTCTCTGAGCTGAATGGTTTTTTCGATGAGAGCGATGAAGACATCCTCTGACCAGTTAGCGTTTGTGATGGTGGTAAAAAGACCCTGCATGGCGAAAATGCTGTCTTCAGGATAGTATTTACCGTTTTGATTGAGTTTGTGGGATACCCAAGCCAAACCTCTGATGCTATAGATCAAGAGGTCCATTAGGCAAGCAAGGCTATCCTGTTTTCCACACACACCGCGAACGGTGCAACCGGTATTGCGGGCGGTTTCCTGACATTGGTAACAAAACATACTCATTGTATATTCCTCCTTAAATGTTATGGTTTAGGCATTTTGATTACGAGGATGCGAAGGGTCGTATCCCCGTTGTTGGTGACGGCGTGGGGGATGTCTTTGGGACTGTCCACGATTGTTCCGGCGGGGAAGCTCTGGCTCTCCTCACCGATGGTGAAAGTTGCGGTTCCTTCGACAACGTAAAAAGCGACGTTGACGGGGGTTTTGTGTGCCTTGAGATGGGCACCGGGCTCGAACTGGATGTGAACGATCTCACCTTCTGGTTGGGTGTAGAGCTTGGTTCCGATCATTCCGTTTACGTTCAATACGGGCGGGATATCTTTGTAATATCTGCTTTCCATTTTTATGTTCTCCTTAGATTATATTCCCTTCGGGATCAATGACATAGATCTTTACAAAGTGCATCTTTCCGGCGCGTTCCAAAGCTCTTTGCAGGATGATTTCCACTCCGCCGCAGCAGGGGACTTCCATGCGCAAAGCTGTCACGCTTTTGATGTTGTGCAATTTAAAAATCTGTGCGAGTTTGTCAATATATCTTTCAATATCCATGTCCAATTTGGGACAGAATGTGATTACAATCTTGCCTTTCAGGAAGCGACGATGAAAATCGCCAAAGGCGTAAGGCACGCAATCTGCTGAGATTAGAAGATCGGCGTCGTCAAAATAGCTGGCGGCGGGATTGATGAGCGCAAGCTGAACCGGCCATTGACCGAGCTCGGACTTCACTGCGCCTTGCGGGGCAGGGCTGTCGGCTGTGGGCTCAATCTTTTTGGCGTGAGTGCCGCTGCATCCGCATGCCATGGTCTCTTCCTGGGTGAGGGCGTCAATGTCATATCCGTTCTTTTTTAGGATCTCGATGGCTTCGTTATAATAGCCGGTTTCGCCATGAGAAATAAGGTGGTGGAGATGAGCTTTGATCGTGTTTTCGCCGGCTGCCATGATGTTTTCCATCACGATTGCTTCGTTATAGGGCTCGGCTTCGCGCATCTCGGTGCTGATCGCACCTTTGGGACAATCCCCGATGCAGGCGCCAAGTCCGTCGCAAAAGAGATCGCTCACCAAACGTGCTTTGCCGTCGATAATCTGAAGTGCGCCTTCGGGACAGCCCGGGATGCAAAGACCGCATCCGTCGCACAATTCTTCATCGATTGTGATAATCTGACGTATCATCGTTTTACCTCT
>DIQS01000038.1:48508-60916 GCA_002427325.1 Cloacimonetes bacterium UBA5456
TTGACGTATCATCGTTTTACCTCTATTAGTTTTTTTATTGTGTTAAAAAGTGATTTGCCTTCGAGTTCGAGATCAAAGGCGTGTTTGCTGAGATTCCATTGCGTGACTAACATGCGCATGGAGCCGACGATCATGCGGAAGACGTTCATGGGATTGAGGTCGGAGCGGATCTCGCCAAGCTTTTGACCTTGCATGATATAGCCCATAATCTGATCGCGATGGATGTGCATGATGGAGAGGAGGTGCTCTTCAAAAGAATGGTCGTTTTGGAAAAGCTCTTCGCTGAACATCACCATCGCCAGTTCGGGGTCTTCTTTGAACATTTCATAGCGGCTCATCACGAAATAGCGGATCTTTTCCATGGGAGAGAGGTCTTTGGATTCTATGCTGGAAATAACCTGACAGGAGATGTTTTCAAAGTGATGGAGGATCATCTTGATGAGGTCTTTCTTGCTGTCGAAATGACGGTATAAGGCGGCGTCAGTGACCCCGAGCTCGGCAGCGATATTCTTGGTGGTCAGTTTTTCATAGCCTTCGCGGGCGATGAGCCCAATCGCGGCTTGAACGATTTCCATCTGTCTTTTGGTCATTTCCATGCGTTGTTTATCCTTGTTTTATTGAGTGTAAGGAAGCACTCACTAACCAAGATAATCGGGTAGCATATCTTGGCAAGAAAAATCTTTGAAGTCCTTTGCTTCTCTATGGGTTAAGAAAGCCTATTAATTTAATATGCAATAGCTTAGATTGAGTGAAAATAATTTGTGGATGGCGCGATAATCCTTGACATCAATCGACATCTACATTATTGTGGAATCAGAGAATAAAGAAAGTGGAAGCAAAGTATAGACGCAAAAGAGAATGATATGCCAGAAGACACGCTTAAAAATCTACTAAAGAAAAACGCTGGTTTGTTTTGGTGGGTTCCTGCGGAGAAGATCGAAGATCTGCCCGTGGAATCCCTAGTGGAAGCTATTCTCAATTATGGCACTATGGAGCAATTGCGAGAGCTATTCTCTGAAATTGGTGTGGAAAAGGTTGCAGATATCTTTCGAGAACAAGTGAAAAGAACTCGTAAAGTTTATTTGCCACAGGTTGAAAACTATTTTAGACTTTATTTTGATAAATATGTACCTTGAAGTATTAAAGCCAGAACAAGCAAGATTGCTGCCGCTCATAAAAGCTTTCAATTCCATGTTTTACCTCGTTGGTGGAACGGCGGTTGCGCTTCACATCGGGCATAGGTATTCCTTGGATTTCGAACTTTTTTCCAACGAGGAGATTCATGTCGGCCGGATTAAAAGCAAGCTAAAGCGCTTGGGCTATTCGATACAAAGTATATTGTATGAAGATCGCTCACAGCTTAATTGTGTGATTGACGGTGTGAAGCTAACTTTTTACCATTTTCCATATCAGATTGAGGCATCGTGTTGTTTTGATGGCTGGATCAATATGCCGGATTTATTGACATTGGGTGCTATGAAGGTTTTCGCTTTAGGTGGAAGGGGAAAATGGAAAGATTATGTCGATCTGTATCATATTTTCAAAGATCACCATTCTTTGAGTGAAGTTTGTGAACGAGCAAATGCAGTTTTTGGCGATGCTTTTAATGAAAAACTCTTAAGACAGCAATTGGCGTTTTATGATGATATTAGTTTTGAAGAGGAAGTTGAATTTCTTAGAGAAAAGATAGACCAAATGGATGTGAAAAGCTTTCTTATAGAGCTTGCGCTAAAATAATGACAGATGATGAGTACAGGAAAGCTGATAGATATTGATTGCCAATGCGGATATAAGCTCTTTCGCTATTTCAAGGCGGGGAAGGGGAGGTTGATCAAGTGTATGATAGACCGCATCCACGAGGACTTCGTTGGCTTAAAAGGTGCGGAGACCTTTTCGCGTCCTGTGTGCCCCGCATGCCAAAAAGAGCTGGGTATCATCATGATGATCCATGGCAAGCCTGCGCTAAAGCTCAATCAGGGGACGATTAAGAGCGTCAGGATTTGATGAGCAGTAGTGCTTGGCTTCAGCCGGCTTCTAACTCAACATTTGCGAAGCAAATACTGTCTTTGGGCAGGCGACATCCTGTTGCCTGAGAAAACGCAGTTTTCTATCTGGTCGGGCAACGCCCCTGTTGCCCCCGAACCCGCAAAAAACGTGCGCAGCACATCCAAGCAAACGTGAGCACAGCGAGCTAACTTTTACTGCCGCTCGTGGCAACGAGAGCGTTCCCACACCGCCCGCGGCAGCACAGTTCACCCAAATGAGCTGACGCTCATGCGGCAATAAGATGTTACCGCCCCAAACCCCTATCCGTGTTAATCCGTTCAATCCGTCCAATCCGTGTTCTATCATCCACCCAGTCAAGCAAATAACAAATCAACCAAGAACTAAGTAACTGAAATCTAATCAAGTTTACATAACATGGTTATGCTTAATATCTTTTTCAAAATTATTTCAGGCTTCATTTATCAAGCACTTACGAGACTGACCGAAAAATTAGTTACCTGTATTGTCACCATTTTTCGATTTTGGGCTCCTATAGAGAGTAGAGGATAATTTTTGTGAGAGAATTGCTTTTGCTTTGCTCCGAAAGAAGGCTCTTGAAAGCACTATGCAATCAGGGTTTTGCACAAAACTATTGACAAAAGAATGCCCATCAAAGAGCTTGAAAGCCACGAAAATTAAGCCTAAATAAAAGATAAGGAATATAAAAGGATGCGTCCGAACAAACAGGAAATCATCGACATGCTCAGCGTTCGCGGGGAGGAGGAGCTCAATGCTCTCTTTGCGCGGGCTTATGAGGTCAAAAAGAAATACGTGGGAACCACTGTATATTTTCGCGGTCTCATCGAGATCAGCAATATCTGTTCAAAGAATTGCTATTATTGTGGAATCCGCAGCGAAAACCCCAATTTCCCGCGCTATAGTATCTCTATGGACGAGGCGCTGCAAGAGGCGAAATGGGCTTTTGATCAGCGTTATGGCAGCTTGGTGATACAGGCTGGGGAGCGCATTGACACGCAGTGGACAGATTTTATCGCCGAGCTGGTGCGCAAGATCAAGGAGATGTCTTCCGGTAAGTTGGGCATCACGCTTTCTTTGGGCGAACAGACCGAGGAGACCTATCAAAAGTGGTTCGACGCCGGTGCTCATCGCTATTTGTTGAGGGTGGAGACCACCAATCGTGAGCTCTATAAAAAGCTGCATCCTGCTGACCACCGTTTTGAGGATAGACTTCTCTCTCTCGAGCGTTTGCGCAAGGTGGGCTATCAAACCGGAACGGGGGTGATGGTGGGCTTGCCGGGTCAGAGCATTGAAGATATCGCCGATGACATATTGTTTTTCTATGACCAAGACGTGGATATGCTCGGCATGGGTCCCTATATCCCTCATCAGGATACGCCGCTGAATCACTTGGTGGAGGCTTTTGATCCCACTGAGGCCTTCACTCTGGGGCTCAAGCTCATCGCCGCCTGTCGCATCGCACTCAAAGACGTGAATATCGCCGCTTCCACTGCCCTGCAAGCACTGCATCCACAGGGACGCGAGCGGGGACTTTTAGCGGGTGCAAACGTGCTTATGCCCAATATCACGGACACCAAATATCGTGAAGGCTATCAGCTCTATGAGGGCAAGCCGGGCATCAATGAAAACGCTGCTCAGGTGGTGCAAGAACTGCAGAGAAGCATCGAATCCATCGGCGAAACAGTAGGCTTTGACCAGTGGGGCGATCCCAAGCACTTCTTCCGTCGCCAGGGGCAATAGGATTAATCATGTTGATTAAGCTGATTTCGGAATGGAACTTGCATAAAGAATATAATAGAATAAAAATATCTGACCTAAATGGAGGAAAGAGATGAACAGACAGTTTTTGCTGTGTTTGATTATAGTGAGCGTTTTGCTCGCTTTCGGATGTGCCGAAAAGAACACTGCTTATGTTGACAAAAGTGCCGTTAAAAAGCTCGCACAGGTGAGCGTAGTCGGCAATCCGTCGCAGATCGACACCGGAGATAACTATGCCTTTGTCGCTCTTGATCAGGGAGGCTTGGCGCAGATTAATCTGAGCAATTTCAAGCTGAATTGGTATCCTGAGATGAGTGCCGAAGATGGCAGTATGATCAAGTTTTGGAGGAATCGCCGGCTTGCCTATATCGAGGAAACGGATTGTCTTTTCCTCTATGAAGTTCAGACGACGGACAAGTTTCATGTGATCAGCACGGCAGACCCGGATACGCTCAAGGTCGTTGACGCCATCACGGGTGGCACAGCCAGCGTGCAAGACATCTATGCTCGCGCTTTGGATGAGCCCTTGGATCACAACACCATGGAGATTGTGTTTTGCTCTCAAAGCATGAACCTGAACTATGCCCTCTATGACGGGGTGCTCTATCCGGGCTCCATCTATGGAAATAACACGCACTTGTTCCTCTCCGGAGTCTATGTTGAGGGTGATTATATCTATGCCGCAGCACAACAAAACGGGCTGGCTATCTTTAACAAGACAGATGGCGCACTCATTAGCAATGTGGTGACAGGCGGAGAGGCTCAAAAGCTTGTGGTGAAAGATGGTTATGCCTATATCGCAGCGCGTCAGAGCGGACTCAAGATCGTGGACGTTCGCGACGTGAACAATCCTGTTTTGGTGGGAAGCTATGACACCACGGGTCATGCCACTTTTGTGGACTATTCCCGTGGGCATGTTGCGCTCAGCTCAGGCGGCGGCGGTGCATATCTTCTTGACGTGAGCAATCCTGCTGCACCCAAACTCAAAGAGCGCATCACCGAATGCGGCTATGTAAATTCTGTAAAAATGTCAGGAGATATCCTCATCGTTGGTTCACGCGATGATGGCGTCTTCTTCTATGAGTTTTAATTGACTATTAAAAACAAAGTTTAATATGAGGCAGTGAACCTGAAGTTTATCAAAGCTTCGGGTTCTTGCTTTCTTATGGGGAATCTGAGAATTAGTATGAAAAAGACCACTGTATTGCTGCTATTTTGCCTCTTAGCTCTTTCTTTGATGGCAAATCCGCTCAGCCTTGTTTCATCGGGAGAGCAAGGCTTGGAGCTTCACTTTAAAACACCCGCACTTGAGATATCTGAACAGCGCATTGCGCAGAGCCAATTTCACCTCTTGAGTCTCGAAGGGGCAGAGCTTTCTGTTTCGCCCGATGAGCCTGCATTGCCTGCCTTTGCTACGAGCTTCATCTTGCCTCCATCAGGGGGATATGAGATATTTGTGCAGCCCATCAGCAGTGAGAAAATCAGAGGAATACGTCCCATTCCCGCGGGCAGAGTCTATGAAGAAGAAGACTTTGAGCCGGATTGGAACAGCTATTATGACGCATTGGGCTCAAGTCTCGCCGAAGCGGGAGAGATCGCCATCATGCGCGACTTTCGCATGGCGTCCATCAACATCAATCCGCTGAGCTGGGACTCAAAGAATAATGAGCTGACAGTGCACCAAGAGTTTCGCATACAGATAAACTTCACAAATCAGAGAACCGATAGCGACAGAGCAGAATACATCACTTATTCCCCGGCATTTCGCTCCATCTATGAAGCACATTTCATTAATTTCCCCTCATATAGAAACCTGAATACAGAACAGGGCTATGGCAAAATTCTCTTGATCCATGGCAGCAATATGAGCACCAGCTATATGACGGCGCTGAATGGCTATATCATGTGGAAAAGGCAAAAAGGGCACATCGTGAATGTTGCATCCACCCAAGTGGCAGGAACTTCGAATTCAGCGATAAAGAACTATATTCAACAGCAATATAACAACCCCTCAACAAAGCCGGACTTCGTCATTCTCGTGGGTAGCAGCGCACAGATTCCGAACTTCAAGGAAAGCATGAGTGGATATAGCGGCGCCGGCGACTATCCCTATACCCATCTGGAAGGCAACGACAAGATTGGCGACGTTTTTATCGGCAGGATATCGGCTGCAAGCGATGTGCATCTCACTACCATCCTCGCCAAGATTTATCTCATGGAAAGGGATATCAATCTCGCTCCCGGTTCTGCTGACTGGCTCAATCGCGTTCTCCTCATCGGAGACCCCGGCACTTCGGGGATAAGCTGTGTGTATAACAGCATCTACGTTCGCGAGATAGCCCAGATGGCAAACCCGGAATATAGCTTCATCGAAAACTATAGCGGCGGATATTCAAACACTATCAACACCGGCTTTAATCAAGGTGTAAGCTTCTTCAGTTATAGAGGATGGCTGGGCATGAGCGGCTGGAGTCCCGGTAATAGCCTGGACAATGCTCCCAAATATCCGCACGTTGTGACGCTCACTTGCAGCACGGGCAACTATGACGGTAGCGAGGGAACTACAGAGACTTTGATTCGCCTCGGAACTGCCGCCCAACCCAGAGGAGCGGTCACCGCAATCGGGATGGCGACAACCGGAACGCACACCCAATATAACAACATCCTCAACGCCGGGATATTCAAGGGAGTCTTTGTGCACGGCATGAGAACCATGGGCGAGGCTCTGCTCAGCGGCAAGATTTATATCCGTGAAGTCTATGGCAATTCACACAGCAATCCCGCTGATTATAGCGCGCATTGGTGCAATCTCATGGGCGATCCCACGATGGAAGTATTTGTCGGCATTCCCAAGAGCTTGCAGATCAATGCTCCGACTGTTGTGGTAAACGGGAGCAAGATACTCAGCGTGAACGTCACCGATTCCGAGGGTGATGTGGTGCCTTATGCCAGCGTGACGGCGATGACCACAACATCCGAACTGCCGCTTGCTCAAGGGATCACCGATGAATTTGGCAATATTAACCTCTTTTTTGCCAATGGAATCAGCAGCACTTTATATGTCACCGCCGCAAAGCCGAACCACAAGCCGATGATGAAGCAAGTGGCAGCAGGCGCAGGCGGGATAGTCTTTTCCCAGCGCGAAATCTTTGAGAACGGCGAACACGGCTCGATCGGTAATGGCGATAGCTTTGCCACCGCCGGAGAGCGCGTTGCCATGAAGCTTTGGGTTCAAAACACCACAGCCGAGACCATCAGTGGACTCCAAGGCGAAATCAGTTGCTATCACAATGGCGTGCAGATAATCGAAGATAGCGTCAGCTTTGATGAGATTGCTCCCAATGCCAACGTGGGCAGCAACATCTACAACCTCTTTGACTTAGGCTGGAATCTCGAGCCTTCCCAGAGCCTTGTTTTTGAGGTGAACCTTAGCGATGACCAGGGTTCTAACTGGAACTTCCCGATCATTGTCGGCGCATATAACGCCAACATCGTGGTGGATAATATCTTCATCGATGCCGGCGGCGATGCGGTCTTGGACCCCGGTGAGAGTGCCTCGATCAGCCTAAGATTGCAGAATAGCTCCATAGCCGGCGCGACGGACTTGCAGGCCGAGATTATGTCCCTCAATGATATGATCCAAGTTGCCAGCGGCAGCTCCTTTGTCGGCACCATCCAAGCAGGCAGCTATGGTCAGAATCTCCAAAGCTTTGAAGTCTTTGCCAATAGTGCCCTGATCCCGGGGATGCAGATGCCCATCAAACTCAAAATCACCAATGATGCAGGCTTCTATCAAGAGAGCGTCTTCAATCTCGAGATTGGCGTGGTGAGCCAACACACTCCCCTCGGGCCCGATAGCTATGGTTATCTCATCTATGACGATACGGACGCATTTTATCCCGACTGCCCCGAGTATGATTGGATTGAGATCAATCCTGCCTTGGGTGGCCCCGGAAGCCGCATTGCCGGACGTGATAACGACGAATATCGGGACAACGATCTGTATGTGGTTGACCTGCCCTTCCCCTTCAGTTTTTATGGTATTGAATATGATCAGATCACGGTTTGCTCCAATGGCTTCATCGCTTTTGGAATCAGCAACGATCCGGACTATCGCAATACTCCTCTGCCCGGCGGAGGCGGACCCTCTCCGATGATCGCCGCTTTTTGGGATCAACTCAAAATCAACGGAGATGCCGGCATCTACAAGTATTATGACAGCACAGAAAACACCTTTATCATCGAATATTACAAGCTGAAAAATAACTATAATAACAGTCTTGAAACTTTCCAATTGATCTTTTATGATCCTCTTTACTATCCTACGGGAATGGAAGACGGGATGGTCAAGATCCAATATCAAACCTTTAATAACGTGGAAACGGGCAGCACAAACACCGTTCACGGAAACTATTGCACGATTGGCATCAAAGACCACACCGGTTTAAGAGGCTTGCAATATACTTATAACAACCAATATCCACAAGCCGCAGCACCACTGGGAAACAACCGTGCAATCCTCATCACCACAGTTCCCATACTTTATGACAATCCCTATCTTCTCTACAATGGATTTGTGATCAACGACCCCAATGGCAATGGTATTGCCGAGCCTTCAGAGCGCATTGAACTCGGCATTGTGCTGAGCAATCAGGGCGTCAACAGCACTTTTGAAGCAAACATTGAGGTGAGCCTCAATAGCCCCTATGCCACTTTGATAAACAACGTCTCCGACTATCCGGAGATCCCTTGTGGAGTGCCGACTACGGGGATAGAGTCCATTTTGATCGATATTCATGCAAATTGCCCGAATAACACCGTGCTCAATCTGAACGTGATTGCCCGATGTGAGAGCGGTGATTGGACTTTCCCCGTGAATATCAAGGTGCAAAAGCCTATGCTCAGCGTGGAAACCGTGCAAATGAACGACGATGGCGGTAGCGGCTCCACAAATCCGGGCGATAGCTTCAAGCTCATCGTGAATCTCAAAAATAATGCGGATGTGGAAGCCAAGGATATCTCTGTGAGCCTCAACAGCGGCTCGTCTTATGCTCAGGTGACCAATCTCACGGAAGTGCTGAGTCTCATACCCGCAGGGGGCACGGTTCAAGCCGTGTTTGAGATCAGCCTCAGCGAAGACGTGCCGATGGGAAACAACATTACCTTCTATTTCATCAGCATGGGCGCACAGGTGAACGCACAGACGAGCAATATCCGCGTGAGCGTGGGAACCACCGGCATGAACGCCGATTTTGAGGACAATAATGGCGGCTTTAATGCCACTCCTGTAAACGGCGGCTGGGCTTGGGGAAGCTCCACCTATGCCGGTGCACATAGCGGAAACAATGTCTGGGGAACCGTGTTGAACGGCGCATATTCTGCAAATGCGAACTACATTTTGGAGACTCCCAGCGTGTATGTAGGCGAGAGCTTTATGCTTGAATTTTGGCATCGCTATGAAACCGAGGCAAATTACGACGGCGGTCAAGTGTTGATCAACACCGGCGGCTCAAGCTGGACTCTGATCTATCCCGAAGGCGCATATCCCACCTCATATATCAATGTTTTATCCGGCCCCGGATATTCGGGAAGCTCCGGCGATTGGACGCTGGCGCGCTTTTCATTAGCCGATTATGCAAACCAAAATGCGAAGTTCCGCTTCCTCTTTAAGAGCGATTCCAGCACCCATAACCAAGGCTGGTTCATCGATGATGTCCGCACTACGGGCTATTTAGAGCGCTCCGGAAAGCTCCACGGCAACATCTTTGTCGATGGTGAAATCCCGGGCTATATGGATGCCATGGTCATCAGCGATTCCGGCGTCTATTGCATGCCGAGCTCAGAGGGTGAATATTCCCTGTATCTGCCCTTTGGCGATCACGGCGTATCGGCTCATGCCAATGGCTATTATGGCTTTGAGGATTATGAAGTTAGCTTCTCTGAGACCAGCACTATTTATGAGCTGGATATGGAACTATTTTCCTTGCCCGCTGTGCAGGAACTTCAATATACTCTCTCGGAACATATCTTGGCGATTGACTGGACAGAACCTATTGATAACTACCTTGATTTTGTGTCATATAGAGTATATCGCAGGCATGGCGCATCGCTGTTTGAACTCGTGCAAGAATCCACCGAGCTCAGCTACCATGAAACGCTGATTTATGAAGGCGATTACTGGTTTTATGTGGTGGCGAATTACGCACAGGGACAGAGCAAAAAGAGCGAGACGATTAGCTTTAACTTTGATCCCACCTCCATTGAGGATGAGGGACAGAGCCCGCTTGTCACGAGCCTGATGGGCAATTTCCCCAATCCATTTAATCCCGAGACCACGATCTCTTTTGCCCTTGCAAATGCCGCAAAGGTTGAACTCGTGCTCTATAACCTCAAAGGCCAGAAGGTTAGGACACTCTTTGCGGGCGAGAAAGCTGCGGGAGTGCACAGCCTTGTCTTTGACGGACGGGATGAGAAAGGACAGAGCGTTTCCAGCGGCATCTATCTCATGAGAATGACCGCCGATGGCAAAAGCTTTAGCCGTAAAATGACACTTCTGAAATAAACAATATCATTAAAATAGCCGCAAGGGAGTTTTTGCTTCTTTGCGGCTTTTTTTTGTGCTTCAAATCCGTATCACGCCCGCGTCTTGCCTATCGAGTTCTAAGCATCATGACCGGAAATCAGTAAGTAAGGGGGTGAGAGATGGGTGTAATCTGTAAATAATCATTGACTGAAAATATAACACTATAATATTTGTAAAATTAAAGAATCGGGAGGAGATATGCATCTTGAGGCAGGTTCCTTTTTGCGAGATTATGAGATAGAAAAGCTCTTAGGCAAAGGCGGCATGGGCACTGTCTATCTTGCCAAAGATAGCTTTTTGGATAGGTATGTGGCTATCAAAGAGCTCAATCCAATCTTGACGGCAGATAGCGAATTGATCGCAAGATTCCGTAATGAGGCGAAATTACAGGCTAAATTAATCCACACAAACATTGCAGTTCTCTATGGATTCTTTGAGCAAAATGGGTGCTATTACATGGTGATGGAGTATGCCGAGGGCAGGACGCTGAAAGAGATGATCAGGCAGACAGGCCCGATCCCGGAAGAAAGGGCTACAAACATCTTGAAGCAGGTTGTTTCCGCTTTGGAATACGCTCATGGGATGGGAATTATTCATCGAGATATCAAGCCTTCCAATATTATTTTGGATGATAATGATAAGGTCAAGATTCTGGACTTTGGTATAGCGCGGATCATAGGCGAGAAAGGTCTCACGCAGACAGGACAGCAGTTGGGTACGCTTGCCTACATGAGTCCGGAGCAAGTGCAAGCTGAACAAAATATTGATGGCAAGACGGATATTTATAGCCTCGGGGTGACTTTCTTTGAGATGCTTTCGGGGCGCATGCCTTACGACATGAATACCGAAAGTGATTTTGATGTGATGACCAAGATTATGAATGATGTGTTGCCGGATCCGCGTAGCTATCATCCGCATATCTCAGATGAAAGCATACAGATTTTGACGAGAATGACTCAAAAGGACAGAGAAAAAAGGGTTGATATTGCCGAACTTATAGCACACTTTGATAATAATGTCAATTCTGTGGTGTTCAAAAAGAAGAAAGAAGAGGGAGGAGGTTTTATGGGAGCAAACAGTGAAGAACGCAATGATCTGCCTCCGGACGATCTGCTCAAGAAAGAGAAAAAGGTCAAGAATAAGAAAAAGTTGTGGCTAATTTTTTTAATGCAAATCGTAATAGTAGTCGTCATGACATATATTCCTTCCCTATCGAAAAAAGCCGAGCGGGATCGTGTGTATGACGAAATTGCAGAACGCATGATAAGGGAAACTGTGTTAAAAGGCTTTGAGAAGGATAATGAAGAGATCGAGTCTGCGGAAAATGTGACACATGAAAGTGCCTCCCAAGAAATTGGCAGGGTCTCTACGGCTACCACTTCCAACCCAAGTCTTTCTGATGAAGAAACACAACCTCATTTCGTCCCGTTTGACGAAGAGCCGGTTCCTTTACATAGAATTATGCCCCTATATCCGGAACTTGCTCTCCGCAATAAGATTCAGGGCACCGTTATTCTTGAAGTGGAAGTGCTTAAAGACGGCTCTGTCCGAGACGTTCGAGTTAAACGTTCGGCTGCCCTCAGTCTCGATCAGGCTGCCATTGATGCCGTTAAAAACATTAAGTTTCAGCCCGGAAGAAGCGGCGGCAAACCCGTAGATACATTGATGATTATTCCGGTTGAGTTTAAACTAAATTAACCCCGAGAATCTTATATTGAGATTTAATTGATTTGTCCTGCCTGAGGAGGCTAAACTATTATAAAAAAGCTTAACTAAAGACGTATAGAAGTGCCTGGAAGTTCCTTTATTTGCAGGATAAAACAAGAGAGCTGACTAATCCGGAAAATGGAATTTGGGGCATGAAAATACGACGGTTTTCGGCAATAAAGACGAACTTTTTTGGACTTTAAAACGCTGTGGCGGAAAAAATGGTTTTACAGCTAAGTGCTGCGACCTTCATTTGTTCGTCAAATCCGCATCACTACAGCGTCTTGCCTGTTGGATTCAGCTTAGTATGCGCTCATGATATGCTCATGCCTATG
>DIQS01000038.1:61085-75003 GCA_002427325.1 Cloacimonetes bacterium UBA5456
ATGACCACATCATGACCATATCATGAGCAGAACCCAGTAAGGAAGGGGATGGAAAACGGGTGGAATTTGCAGAAAAACATTGACTGGAAAGATAAGACTCCAACACTTGTAAAATCAAAGAATCGGGAGGAGAGATGCACTTAGCAGCAGGCTCTTTTTTACGTGATTATAAGATAGAAAAGCTCTTGGGCAAAGGCGGCATGGGTACCGTCTATCTCGCCAAAGATAGTTTTTTGGATAGGTATGTGGCGATCAAGGAGCTCAGCCCTCTCTTGACGGCGGATGCCGGTTTGGTGGAAAGATTCCGCAATGAAGCAAGAATGCAGGCGAAACTCAATCATGCGGGCATTGTCAGCTTGCACAGCTTTTTTGAGCAAAATGGGCGTTATTATATGGTGATGGAATACGCAAGCGGCAGGACACTGAAGGACATCATCCGGCAAACGGGACCGATCCCCGAAGCAAGGGCACTAAAGATATTAAAACAGGCGGTTTCCGCTCTGGAATATGCGCACGAGATGGGGATTGTCCACCGCGATATCAAGCCTTCCAACATCATTTTAGACGATAATGATAGGGTAAAAATCTTGGACTTTGGGATAGCGCGGATCATGGGCGAGCGGGGACTAACGCAGACAGGACAGCAATTGGGCACGGTTGCCTATATGAGCCCGGAGCAGGTGCAAGCTGAAAAGGATATCGATGGTAAGACGGATATTTATAGCCTCGGTGTGACCTTCTTTGAGATGCTGAGTGGGCGCATGCCTTACGATCTGAACACAGAAAGTGATTTTATGGTGATGAATAAGATTGTGCATGACACGCTGCCTGATCCACGGAATTATTACCCGCATATCTCAGATGAAACGATACGGCTTTTGGAGAAAATGACCCAGAAGGATAGACATAAAAGGGCTGATATCGCAGAGCTTGGATCGTTTTTCAATGGTGGTGTGCATATTAGCACGCCCATGATGCAGGAAGCCGCCAATGCGAGCAATGATGTTGGGAAAAACAAGGGAGAGATCAGTAATATTGACTCAACTGAGCCTCCTGCGAAAAAGAACAATAAAGAGGTTAAAATCTTTATCGCAATACTGGTTACAGTGATTATGATTATACTTTTCTTTTTTCTAATCCCAAATAAGCAGCACCAAAGGTATTCCTACAATAATTATATTGATGAAGTTGAGGAAATCGATGAGATGCCGGAAGAGGCGGTTGATTATTCACCAATAGACTTGATATTTGTAGAGGGCGGTACTTTTTGGATGGGCAGCAATGATGGATGGGCTGATGAACGGCCTATGCATGAAGTGACTGTTTCGTCATTTTTGATAGGTAGATATGAGATTAGACAAAAGGATTGGCTGGGAATATTCGACTCTAATCCTTCAACTTTCAAAGGCGATAACCTGCCCGTGGAATCGGTGAGCTGGTATGATGCTGTTGCATTTTGCAATCTGCTCAGTGCCCGCGAAGGGCTCACACCTTGCTATGGCGGCAGCGGGGTTAATACCTATTGCAATTGGGATGCCGATGGCTATCGTTTGCCCACGGAAGCTGAGTGGGAATATGCTGCTCTTGGTGGCAAAAAAGCTCGAGGTTATCAATATGCCGGTTCAAATACAATCGGTAGTGTCGCTTGGTATGATGATAATTCTGACGAGAAAACTCATGCGGTGGGGCAAATATACTCCAATGAGTTAGGGATTAGTGACATGAGTGGCAATGTGTCTGAGTGGTGTTGGGATTGGCACGATGAATCTTATTATAGCAGTAGTCCAGCAAAAGATCCGCGCGGCCCTGCAAAAGGCGAAACACGTATAATGCGCGGAGGCTCTTGGTATAATGACAGTGATATTTGTCGAACAACATACCGTGGTGTCGGAAAAGCTGATGGTTTATTCACTAATGTTGGCTTTCGTATTGTTAGAGTTTTGAGGTGATTATCAGCAATAAATGAGCTGAGATAAAAGATGATATCATGTTCAGGTAAAGACAAAGACAAAGGAAAATGTTTTTAAGCGCAACAAATGTATTGACAGAAATATGGCTTATGAGAAAGTGGCTACAAATGAAGCCGTTTGCTTCTGCCTTACTGCCCATTAGGTGTGTGTAGGGCTGAGATTAACAGATAAAAACATCACATATATTACTGTGAAGCAGGCGGAATCAAATTGGTTCCGCCTTTTTCATTTCCGGTAAGAAGGAGGTTCTTATAATCCGGATAAAACGTTTCAAGGCCAAGACCAAAGAAGTCGTGCCGAAAGAAAGGATCAACAATCAGATCACGGCAGACAAAGTGCGCCTAATTGGTGCAGATGGTAAACAGATTGGGATAGTTCCATTGCGTCAAGCTCTGGAGATCGCCGAAGGTGCAGGATTGGATTTGGTGGAGATTTCCCCGAATGCCGAGCCGCCGGTATGCAGAATATTGGACTTCGGTAAATACTATTTCCAAAAAGAAAAGAAGGCAAAAGAAGCCAAAAAGAAACAGCATGAAGTTGAAGTTAAAGAGATTAAGTTTGGTCCCAACACGGAAGAACATGACTATAATTTCAAGAAAAACAATGCAATCAAGTTTCTTAAACAACAGAATAAGGTGAAATTCACGGTTCGTTTCCGCGGACGTCAGATGGCTCATAAAGACTTGGGTTATCGCGTTTTGGAAAGGCTCAAAGAGGATCTTGCTCACATTGCTGAGGTGGATCAGGAAGCAGTCTCCGATCGCAACCTTCTCTTTATCGTGATGTCTCCCAAGAAAGATGTTGAAGGCATTTTAGCCGCTGCAGAAGAAGCCCCTCCGGTTGAGAAAGAAGAGAGTTAAGTTTCCCTATTCACAGCCTGATTTATGCGCTGCGTAAGCTCAGGCAAAATATGATTTTTACTTCAAGGAGATATAGAAATGCCAAAGATCAAAACCAACAGAGCTGCCGCAAAGCGCTTTAAGCTTACCGGCACAGGAAAGGTGGTGCGACACCATGCAAAAGCCGCACATATTAAAACAAAAAAAAGCCCTAAATTGAAACGCAACCTTCGACAGAGTGCAATAGTCAAGAAAGTCGATGAAAAGCGAATCTATAGAATGTTAGGAAAATAAGGAGAGAAACATGCCAAGATCAACAAATAACCCCGCAGCCCATCGTCGCAGGAAGAAATATCTGCTTGCTGCCCGAGGCAATTTTGGCCAGAGAGGAAACACCTATCGTCTTGCTCGCCAAACCGTGGAACGCGGTATGGCTTTCTCCTTTGCACATCGCAAACAGAAAAAGCGTAATTTCCGCTCACTTTGGATCAGCCGCATCAACGCCGCTTGCAGAATGAATGACATGAGCTACAGCCGTTTTATCAATGGCTTACACAAGTCCAATATCGAGATCAACCGCAAGGTTTTGGCTCACTTGGCTTGGCACGATCAGCCTGCATTTGCCCGCTTGGTGGAAATCGCTAAAAGCGCTGAATAGTTAAGTGTATATGCGGAGAGTGCTCTGTTTATCAGCCTCTCCGTCAGTTTATTATTCGGAAGCGGTTTCCAAAGTGAAACCGCTTTCCTTGTAAAAAGAAATGATTTGGCTTGAAAGAGCTAAGATAGACCGAGATAAGGAAATAGACTGTGCAAGACCAGCTTGAATCCCTCATTTTGGAGGCGGAACAGGAAATAAAGAAATGTTCCGCTCCCAACGATATACTAAATGTTAAAGCCAAGTTCTTGGGCAAAAAGAGCGTGTTGAACGGGCTCTATGGACGCATGCGCGAGCTTTCCAAGGAAGAACGCCCCGCTTTTGGGGAGCTTCTCAATGGTGCCCGCGTAAAGATTGAATCCTTTTTGGAGAGCCGCTCGGAAGCGATTAAACAAGAGTCTTGGAAAAAGGATAGCAGCGGCTTTGACAATTCGCTGCCGGGAGTGTCGCTTTCCCGTGGTGGATTGCATCCGCTCAGCATCATCCGTCGTCAGATCGATGAAGTCTTTATGAGTATGGGTTTTGAGATCGCCGAAGCAGGTGAGATCGAAGATGAATTCCATAACTTTGATGCGCTGAACACGCCCAAAGACCATCCTTCCCGCAATCTCGCGGATACCTTCTATTTGGAAGGCGGTAAACTGTTGAGAACTCAGACCTCTACCGTGCAAATACGCGTGATGGAAAATTATAAACCACCGATTCGGATCATCTCGCCGGGACGCTGTTATCGCAATGATAAGCCCGATCCCTCGCACTCGCCGGTTTTCACTCAGGTGGAAGCTTTAGTGGTGGATAAAGGCATCAGCATGATCGATCTCAAAGATACGCTGCAAAGCTTTGCGCGGATTATGTTTGGCTCAAATGTCAAGAGCCGTATTCGCCCACACTTTTTCCCCTTTACCGAGCCTTCTGCGGAGATGGATATCTCTTGCGTGGCTTGCGGTGGACAGGGCTGTCGGGTCTGCAAACAATCCGGATGGCTGGAAATGGGCGGTGCCGGCATGGTCGATCCCGCTGTCTTTGATACCCTCGGCATAGACTCCGAAATCTATACGGGCTTTGCCTTTGGTTTGGGTGTTGAGCGCATCGCTATGCTCAAATATAATATCCCGGATATGCGTATTCTCTTTGAAAATGATTTACGTATGTTGCGTCAATTCAGAGGAGAAATGTGATGAAAATAGCACTTTCTTGGTTAAAACAATATCTCGATATAGATTGCGGAGTAGAGGAGCTCTCACGCTTGCTCACCTTTGCCGGAATAGAGGTGGAGGGGATTGAGGAAATACCGGCTTTGGGAAAGACCGCTGTGGTGGGACATATTGTCTCTGCCGAGCGGGTGCCAAAGACTGATCATCTCTGGCTTTGCATGGTGGATATAGGCGATGTTCCTTACGCTGAAAAGGATGAAAATAACCAGGTTCAGGTGATTTGTGGCGCACCGAATTGCCGTGCAGGCATGAATGCTATGCTGGCTCTGCCGGGAACAAATCTCAAAGATTTTCAGATTAAAAAGGCGAAGATTCGCGGGATTGAGTCCCACGGTATGCTCTGCTCTGAAAAGGAAGTAGGTATTTCGGATAATCATAGCGGGATAATCCAAGTTTGTCCTTTTATAGATGTTGGAACGCAGGCGGATGAACTTTTTAGTTTGCCCGATACGACTTTTGAGCTGGAGATCACGCCTGATCGCAGTGATCTTTTGGGCTATCTGGGAATCGCGCGAGACCTTTCTGCAAAGCTTTTGCTCAAGAGCAAAGAGCCCGTTATTCCTGCCCTGTCAAAGCCCGAAGGTTCGCTAAAGATAGAACTTACAAATCTGGAGCCGGAGCTTTGCCCGCGTTATACCTTGCGTGTGATTGAGGGTGTGAAGATATTTCCTTCGCCGCATTGGCTGCAAACTGCGCTGCTCAAAAGCGGACTTCGTCCCATCAATAGCGTGGTGGATATCACTAATTATGTGATGCTTGAAACCGGGCATCCCTTGCATGCTTTTGACTATGATAAACTCGTGGCAAAAGAGGATGGACAGTCCCATCCGGATATCATCGTGCGCCGCGCTGAGCCTAAGGAAGAGTTCCTTGCGCTGGACGGGAAGAAATACATTTTAGACGGTGATGAACTGCTTATCGCCGATGGAAAATCTGCCTCTGCGCTGGCGGGAGTCATGGGTGGACTGCATACCTCCATCACTTTTGATACGGTGAATATCGCCCTTGAAAGTGCGGTTTTCGAGCCCGGAAGCGTGCGTAAGACCTCATATAAACACAAGCTCAGCACAGATTCATCCTATCGCTTTGAGCGTCATCTCTCCGGTGAATATGCTGCTTCTATCAGCGATAGAGCTGCATCACTCATCCTTGAGATCGCCGGCGGCAAGCTCTGTGGCGAGATTTTGGATAGTCATCCGATTAAGGAGTCTGCCCTTGTTTTGGGCGTTCGTCCCGCGCGTTTTGAGCTTTTAATTGGATATAAGATGGATGAAAGCCGGATAAGGGATATCCTTGAAAGGCTGGAGTTTAACTACGTTGGGAAAGGCATGTTTGAGCATGGTAATCGCCATGGCTTGGAAATCCAACCCACGCAAAATGAGCGTGAAATGGCACTGTATTTCCAGATTCCCGGCTTCCGAAAGGACGTCACCCGTGAGGTGGATATCCTCGAAGAGCTTTCGCGCCTTGATGGATATGACAAGGTTCCTGAGCCCGAAATCTCAGAGCAGATCATGGATAGGCATGCCTATAAGATTAACAATGCGGCAAGCGATTGGATGGTGGCTCACGGCGCTTTTGAGACCCTGAACTACAGCTTTGTCGATCCTTCGCGCATGAAAGACTTGGGTTTCGAAGAAGAGCCGGAATTCATTCGTCTGATCAATCCGCAAAGCGCAAATCAGTCGGTGATGCGAGTGTCGCTCATCCCGCAATTGCTCAGCAATCTGGCATATAATCTCAATCATTCCGAACGCGATATTCGCCTCTTTGAACTGGGACGCATCTATCTACAAGAGGGTGACACTCATCGTGAGCCAAAACGTTTAGCAGCGGTCTTCACGGGAAAAGATGGCGAGAGTCATTTTGCCAAGAAGGCAGAGACGATCGACTACTTTTGGGTGAAAGGCTGTTTTGAAGGCTATTTAGCTCAGCTCAGGCTTGATTATTCTGCCTCCGAAGCAAAGCTGCCCTATCTCACTCAGGGAGAGTCTTTTGTCTATCACATGGATGGAGTCGAACTGGGCTATTTCGGGCGCATCTTGCCTCCCGTCTTGGAAGCTTGGGATATAGATGCGCAGATGCTCAAACAAGAGGTTTGGGTCTTGGAACTGAATATGGATAACATCGCCAAGATCAGCCGCAACCGAAATAGGATCTATGAAGAAATCCCGCGCTATCCTTCCGTTCAGCGCGACCTCTCCATTTTGGTGCCGCTCGAGGTCTCATACGCTAAAATAAAAGACAGTATTTTAAACACGGATAGAGCTCTTGTCCAAAGCGTAAGTCCTTTTGACGAATATCGTTCCGATCAGATCCCGCAAGGATTTCGCAGCCTCAGCTTACACATTGTTTTGCAAGACCAAGAAAAAACATTGACAGATGAGCGCATAGATATGCTTATGGTTTCAGTGCAAAAAACATTAAAAGAAGAACTCAATGTTTCGATGAGGTGAAGATGAATAACCCTGTTATGAATTTGCAAGAAAGGCTGCAGAAACTGCTTGATCAGTATGCTGCAGATAAGATAGAGATCGAAAAGCTCAAGAAGGACAATTCTGAGCTCAAAGACGAGAATATGCAGCTCATGGCTCAGCTTGAAGAATATGGCAAGCATCAGCTTCAAAACGATGAGAACTACAAAGCTCTCGTTGCCGAGAGAGATGAGCTGAAAAGACAGCATCAGGAATTGGAGCAAATGCTCTTGGGCATCGAAGGAATCGCCGATGATGCCTTAGGCAGGATTGACGACCTTTTCCCACTGCTTGAGGAGACAAACTAATCATGAAACCGGTTGAGGTGGAAATCTTTGGCAGAAGATTTAGTCTTCGCAGCGACAAGCCCACCGAAACAATTCAACTGGCGAATGCTATCTCCCAGCAGGTCAACGAACTCTATGAGAAATATGAACATTTGGATTTCTCGCGCCTGCTCCTCCTTGCCGCATTTGAGCGGGAAGAAAAGCTGCGAGACTTAATTAAAGAAAACGAGGAGCTCAGATCCGAGTTAGATCGGGTCAATCAGATGATCGAAAAGATCATGAATATGTGATTATGCCTGCGGAATTTGTGATATGGATTGCATAAAAGCCACATATTATGCAGGGAATCAAGCCATTGGCGGCGTGCGTGCCGGCATCGTCCCGGATTGCTAAGCTTTTAGGTAAGAATCCCACCTTCATAACGGCTTTGTATAAAGTCAAACATACACGGTTCCGTCGGGCTTTCTTGAAAATTAGTGTGGTGAGCTTTGCCACTGCGCGATATATAGATCTAAATTAAGGAAAAAGCGATGAACACATACATTTGGTTTGCCATAGGCATAGCTCTCGGGCTTGTCGTGGCTCTATTGTTCTACCTCGTAAAACGTAACACAGCCTTCAAGAGCATAGCCCAATCCACCGAGATAGCTGAAAACATCAAGAAAGAAGCTGCCTTGGAAGCCGAGAACACCAAGAAATCGGCATTGCTCGAAGCTCGTGATGAATGGTTTAAACAAAAGAAAATCCTCGATGAAGAGGTCAAAGAAAGACAGCGCGAACTAAGAGTCCAAGAGAAGAAATATAACGAACGCCTCAGCAGTTTGGATAAGAGGCTCGACTCGCTGGATAAGAAGGAAAACGGTCTCAGTGAACAAGAAAAGAATCTGAGACTCAAAGAAGACAGCATCAAAGAGAAATCCGAAGAGTTTGATGCCCTCATCCTCAAACAAAAAGAAAAGCTTGCCGAAGTGGCCGGAATCAGTAGGGAAGAAGCACTCGAAAGATTGCGCCAAGAATTGATCAACACCGCTCGACAAGCGGCTGCAACCGATGCCAAACTCTCCATTGAACAGATCAAACTCGATACCAATAAGAAGGCTTCCGAGATCCTGGCGACCGCTATTCAGCGCATGGCTGTGGATCATGTTTCCGAGAGTACTGTCTCCGTAGTTTCCCTGCCTTCAGACGAGATGAAAGGACGCATCATCGGGCGCGAAGGGCGCAATATCCGCACCTTTGAAAAGGCATCCGGAGTGGATATCATCATTGACGATACCCCCGAAGCGGTTGTCCTTTCTTGCTTTGATCCCGTGCGTCGTGAGGTCGGCAGACTTGCTCTCGAAAAGCTCATCTCCGACGGGCGTATCCATCCCGGCAGGATTGAAGAAGTTATCGCCAAGACGGCAAAAGAGATGGACGAGACCCTGATCAAGATCGGTGAACAAGCTGTTTTGGAGACTAATATCCACAATATTTCGCCCAATCTCATCAAGACCCTCGGACGCCTGCACTATCGCACCTCTTACGGTCAAAACGTTTTGCAACATAGCATTGAAGCAGCATGGATTTGCGGCATCTTGGCGGCAGAGATCGATCTCGATCAAGAAATTGCCCGTCGCGCCGGACTCTTGCACGATATTGGCAAGGCTGTGGATCATGAATTTGACGGCACTCACGCCATCATCGGCGCCAATCTTGCCCGCAAAAACGGCGAGGGAAAGATCATCGTCAATGCCATCGAAGCTCACCACGAGGAAGTGGAAGCGATTTCCATATATGCCGCATTGGTACAGGCTTCAGACGCCATTTCAGGTGCCCGACCGGGCGCAAGACGCGAGATGCTCGAAACCTATATGCAGCGCCTTGCCAAGCTCGAAGAGATCGCCAATTCCGTGGACGGTGTGAATAAATCCTATGCCATCCAAGCAGGACGCGAGCTCAGAATCATCGTCGAACCCGGCACTATCGAGGAAAATCAGACCCCGCTTATGGCTGCCGAGATCGCCTCTGCCATCGAAAAACAGGTGCAATATCCCGGACAAATCAAAGTCACCGTCATTCGCGAAACGCGCCAAATTGCCATGGCAAAATAAATGAGAATACTCTTTTTTGGTGATGTCTTCGGAAAGCCCGGCAGGCAACTGGTGATCGGCAACCTGCCCGCTCTTATCAACAAGCATGAAGTGGATTTTGTGCTTGCAAATTGTGAGAACTTGGCTGACGGTCGTGGCGTCACGGAAAAAACACTCAAACAACTGATCCGCTTTGGTGTGGACGGCTTTACCAGTGGCAATCACCTCTGGGATAGAGAAGAATCTTTTGCCTTCATCGCCGAAGAGCCGAAGCTCACCAAACCCTTAAACTTCCCCAAAAAAGCACTCGGCAATCGCAGCTATATCATGGAGAAAAACGGCAAGAAGCTCGAGATCATCACCCTTTGCGGACAGGTCTATATGCCGCCTGCAAATTCTCCTTTCGAGGCTTTTGACGAGTTTTGGGAGAGCCGCGATCAGAGCATCCCCTTGCTGGTGGATTTCCATGGCGAATCAACCGCTGAAAAGCGCGCTTTCGCCTGGTATGTCGATGAACGAGCCAGCGCTTTATTGGGAACTCACACCCATGTTCAAACCGCTGACGAAGAGATCTTGCCCGGTGGCACGGCATACATCACGGATGTGGGCATGACCGGCGGACACGACAGCGTTATAGGCGTGAAGAAAGACATTATTTTGCAGAAAATGACCACTGCGATGCCCATCCGCTATGAGACCTCATATAGGGGCACGCGGATCAACGCCGTGCTGGTGGATATCGACGAAACTACAAATAGAGCGACTTCCATCACGCGGATAAACACCCCGATCGAGGTATAAATCAATGGAAAAGAAGCTGATAGGCAAACCAATTGCAAGCGTTATCAACAAGATTAACAAGGACTTAGTTCAAGAACACGAGCTGAGCCCCAAGATGGTATTGATCCAAGTAGGCGAAGACCCCGCCAGCTCATATTACGTCCAAAGCATCATCAAGACAGCGGCGAAACTGGGCTGCGAAGCAGAGCTTTTGACCTTGGCTGCCGATGCCGGACAGGAAGAACTTTTGGGCACGATTTATATGGCAAATCAAAACCCGGACATTCACGGGATCATGGTCCAAAAGCCCTTACCAAAGGGATTTGAGGAGCATATTATCAATGAAAAGATCGATCCCATGAAGGACATCGATGCGCTGAACCCCGTCAATCTCGGTCTCATGCTGATGGAAAACGAACGTTTCGTTCCCTGCACGCCCGCCGCAGTCTATTATCTGATGCGTTATTACGGCATCGATCCCGCGGGTAAAAACCTCGTTATTCTGGGTCGTTCCAACGTCGTGGGCAAACCTCTGGCAAATATGTTGCTCTGGAAGAGAGCCTTTGCAAACGCGACGGTCACCGTGTGTCACAGCCGCACCAAAAACATAGAAGAAATATGTCAAAACGCTGATATTCTCATCTCGGCAATCGGCATTGCGCACTTCGTGAAAGAAGAAATGATCAAAGAAAAAGCAATTATTATTGATGTGGGAATTAACAAGATAAAAGACGCTTCCGGCGAGGATATATTCGTGGGTGACGTGGACTTTGAAGCTTGCTATGACAAGGCTTTAGCGCTCACTCCCGTCCCCGGCGGAATAGGCAGGATCACCACTGCCGTTCTCTATTCCCACCTCGTTCAATCTGCCCTTTTTGCAAGAAACATAAACAAAAATGTTGACGAATTAATCAATATTAAATTAAGTGAAAACCATGAGAAATAATAACCGATGTTTGGGAGGACTCGATGAATAAAAAGAGTTCAAGACTCTTGACACTCATCTTAGTTGTCACAGCTTTTATGCTGATTATCAGCGGCTGTGGAAAATCAGGCAAGAGATTTGAGAATATTCCGCCTGTGATTAAGATCACCTCATACGGTGGCACTTCAGATGACCATAACCCCGCACACAGCGACCCCGTGCAGAGCTTTCAACAAAAGATTTTTTGGCATGCCACAGACCAAGATGGCACAATCGCTGGCTGCGCTTTCCGCATTTTGGATCAAGCTGGCAATCCTATCGCCACTCCGGGATATGAATTTATTGCAAGCGGCGACGATGCATCACTCATCCCCGACGCTCTCTTAGAATTGGGCGAAGGCTGGGTGATTCACTATATGTCCGGCGCAGATGAAAGCATTCCCTTAGACGACCCTGAGGCTCGTCGCACAGTTTGGACATCCCAAAAGTATGCAGTGATTAACTTCCCTGCTGCTGATGAAAATGGTGTCCAGCAAGACACGATTTCCCGCTTTGAGATCGTGGCCATGGACAATCGTGGTGCTATCTCCGCTCCTGCTTGGCGCGAGTTTAATGCTCACAGCGAAATCCCTGAATGCTTCCTCAGCACCACAAAGGGAAACCCCGATGGCAAGGATACCGGAAGCGGCTTGCAGCTTGCTTTCTCGATGGTTGACCACGATCCTTACGTCCTTGAAATTCCCTTTGAATATCTCTTTAGAATCAGAAAAGCCAAAGTGGACGACAATGGAGATATTCTCCACGACGTCAGCGTCACCGATTGGTATAGCACCTACGGTCAGAGCAAGATCAATCGCTATTTGCTTACCGGCGACACCGAACCTGCGCTCACCTATGACTATGATGAAGAGACAGGCGCATATAATAACACCATCACAATCGTTGAAGCCCGAGTTCGTGACATGGCCGGCATACTTTCCGCGCATCCGGATGATGTGGACTCAGTTGTTCACACCACTCTCTCCATTCGCATGAAGATCAAACCCGGTTTCAGCCCGAAAGCTTGGTTGTATTCCGATAAGCTTTATGCCCTCGGCGATAATCACTACGATTATTGGCGTTATAGCAGCTCAAATGAAGAGCTTCCTTTCGTTGAAACCACCTCTTATGAGGGATTTGGAACCTCTTTCTTTAAGGATGCCAATGGCAGGAACACCGTCGTCTATAGCTCCAACCTCAAAGTGTATATGCGTTGGGGCTGGCTCGGCGAATATGCCAAAGAAGAACCTTTTGAATATGTCTTGGACGATCCCTATCAAAAGAGGGAAAATAACGTCCTCGACGAAGACAGTTACAATTTGGAAAACAGATTCGTGAACTATTATAGCGAGATCACTCATTTTGATCTGCGTTATGACGACGATGCCTTTGATTTTGCACCATATAGAGACAGAATCATCACTGAATTAGACGATGCAGGAAATCCCGTCAGATGGCTCAGAGTTCCTGTGAACTCCGTGCTTGGACAGTCCCTCATTCTCACGGCTGACCAAGTGATGCCCGGAGCTCACAAGTTCGAAGTGCGCTGCGTGGATATGCAAAACATCGCCTCCAAAGAACCTTATGTTTGGGAGTTTGATGTTGTGGAATATATCCCGCCTGCCCAAAGAAGAGGTGTTCTCATCATTGATGACGACGTACATAATTCCAGCACGAGCCCCGAAGATTATGTAGATCAGTTCTATCGCGATGTCGTTAGCGGCATTGTGAATGACGATGATCTTGCAGTCATCAAAATCGCTGATTTGCAGACCGACTTTGCCGGCAAGAAATCACGTAAGCTGGCCTTCAGTGACCTGCAAAAGTATAAACTTGTGATCTATCATGCTGATAACCCGCAAGCCAATGGTAAGCTTGACTATGTCGATGATGCGCTTACCCTCTATATGCAGCGCGGTGGAAACTTGATTATTTCCCACACCTCGCACCTCAACGGAAAGATTGGTGAAATCACCGGTAATCCGGATAGAATGGTCTTGATGAATATGCTGGGACTCAATAGCAAAAGCATCGATATCGTTAGCGGAAACAGAGTGTCTTTCTTCCAAGGTGCAAAGTCCGAAAAAAGCGGATATGCAGACATGGATTTGAAGTTTGGTGATGGCGATGATGCTTCATTCAACAACACTGTCAACAGCCGCCACGGCTATAACGAAGTCTCATATTTCAAAATGACAGATACAAATGCCGAGCCTCTCTATAGCTTCGTTTGCAAGCCTGTCGATTACCCCGTGCGTCCCAACCCTTCAGAAGAAGAGTTTGAATTGTTTAACGGTCAGATCGTGGGAATTCGCAAGGTAAATAATTCTCAATTCCAAAATTCTCGTGCCTATGTTTTTGGTGCTCCTCTATCATATTTGAAGATGGCAGAAGTCAAAACAATGATCGAGAAAGTCTGGTCTGAATTACCTTAAACCCAAACAATGAATATAAACAAAGGGATTGGTCGTTTGATCGATCCCTTTGTTTTAGCTACGAGCTACCAGCTACGAGTGACGAGAAGCTTCGCACACATTCAAGGAATAGAACACGGATTTAACGGATTTGCACGGATTGGGGGGGGGGTGGTGCTTTGCTGGGCTGGAGTTTCCTGGGCTGGTGGACTGGTGGTTTGGGGCGGCAACATCTTGTCAAGTCCTGAA
>DIQS01000042.1:0-9858 GCA_002427325.1 Cloacimonetes bacterium UBA5456
CTGAGTCAGAAACTCCTCAAAGATACCCTGCCGATCACTGAGGGCTGGGTGGATAAAGAAGAGATGTTCGACATCAGCGGGCGGGGGCGTAATCGTCAGCTTGAGCTTGCTGCAGAACTCGGAATCGAGAAGTTTCCCTCTCCTGCGGGTGGCTGTTTGCTCACCGATAAAGGCTTTACTCAGCGGATTAGAGACCTGCAAGAGCATCATCAGTTTGATGAGATGAATATTGAGTTGCTGCGCTTTGGGCGTCACTTTCGCCTGGATGAAAAAACTAAGCTCATCGTGGGGAGAAACATGGCTGAAAATGCGGAACTGGAAGAGATATCAGAGGGCTTGATCACGCTGAAGGCTGTGGAGCATATTGGTCCCTTTGCGGTGCTTACTTCTCTTGATTTTGATGAGGAGATCCTCGACCTTGCGCTGGAGATATTTTGGTATTATCACCCAAAAGCGCCGGCGGAAGGGCAGGTTTTGCTGTCCAAGCCCGATGGAACTTTTCGCGAATATAAAGCAATGAAAACAGATAGATATACAGTTGAAAAACACATGCTAACTTTAAATACATGAGGTGAATAGATGTTAAGAATAGAATCTTTTGTCCTGCTGCCCAGCTATCAAACAAATACCTGGCTCGTCTGGGATGATGAGAGCAAAGACGCGCTCTTTTTCGATCCCGCCGCAATCGGGCGCGAGCCGCTTGAATTCATCCAAAAACACGATCTTAAGGTGCAAGCCATCGTTCTTACGCATGGGCATGGCGATCATATCGGCGGATTGGCTTACTTCAAAAATCAGCTCGATGCGCCTGTTTTAATCCATGAGGCGGATGCAGAGATGCTTTTGGATAATAAGAAAAATCTCAGTGAATATATCGGGATGCCGCTGGATTTGCCGGCTGCTGATCGCGTGCTTCAGGACGGTGATATCATCACTTTTGGTGCGCATCAGGCGAAGGTAATTCACACTCCGGGGCATACTAAAGGCAGCATTGGCGTGTTAATCGACAAGTTCCTTATCTCCGGCGATACGCTGTTTGAGATGAGCATTGGGCGCACAGATTTCCCCGGCGGGAGCTATGAGGAAATTATGCACTCCATCAAAACGAAGCTTTTCATCCTCGCTGAGGATACGATTGTCTTTCCCGGACATGGGCCCAGCACCTCTATAGGCATGGAAAAGCTGAATAATCCCTTTGTGAGGTAAATGATGATAGATTTCATGAAAAATAGCCCTTTGGAGACTTGGGATGCGCGCGCTTTCATCAATGAGTGTTTGGCTTGGATCAAAGAGACGGTCGGCGAGAGTAAGGTCATCCTCGGGCTCAGCGGCGGGGTGGATAGCTCTGTGGCGGCAGCACTTATCTATGAAGCTATTGGTTCGCAGCTCTTCCCCATCTTTGTGGATACGGGACTCATGCGCTATGATGAGGCGGCTCGTGTTAAGGAGATGTTTTCTTGCTATCCTGAATTGAGTATCAATTTCGTAGATGCCTCGGAGCTCTTTTTGGGTAGGCTGGCGGGCGTAAGCGATCCTGAAAAAAAGCGCAAGATCATTGGCAATTCATTCATTGAAGTCTTTGATCGAGAGGCGCAAAAGCATGGTGATGCGGCGTTTCTCGCTCAGGGGACGCTGTATCCGGATGTTGCAGAAAGTTTTACCGAAGACGGCAAGAAGCTGAGTGTTAAGAGCCATCACAACGTGGGTGGCTTGCCGGAGAAGATGAATCTGAGGCTATTGGAGCCCTTCCGCAGGCTCTATAAATATCAGGTGCGGGAGATTGGTAGAGAGCTCGGTATGTCTTCGCGCTTGGTCGATCGTCATCCTTTCCCCGGTCCCGGGCTTGCCGTGCGTATACTCGGTGCGGTGGACAGGCGGCAGGTCAAGATTCTGCAGGAAGCGGATGAGATCTTCATCGATGAGCTCTATAAATGGGATCTCTATAAGGAAACCTGGCAGGCTTTTGCGGTCTTGCTACCCTTGCAAAGCGTTGGGGTGGAAGATAATCAACGCACTTATAAACAGGTTTGTGCCCTACGTGCGGTCAATAGCTCTGACGGCATGAGTGCAAAGGTGAGCGAGCTTCCTTTGAACTTCCTGCTCTATGTCTCGCAGCGCATCACAAGCGAGGTTGCGGGCATCTCACGCGTGGTCTTTGATATCAGTTCAAAGCCGCCGGCTACGATCGAGTGGGAGTAAAATAAATAGCCTTTGTTTGGCTAAATAAATTAAGCAATATTCGTGTAGGTTTACATAACATTCTGGAGCCTGAGATATTTCAAAAGTATTTCAGGCTTTATTATTCAATCACTTACAAGAACGCCAAAAAAATAGTTGCTCATTTTGTCACCGTTTTTCGATTTTGTCACCCTATAGTAGGTAGAGGGTTGTTCTCTGTCAAGAATTGATGAACGGCTCACTACGCTCGATTGTTTAGATGTGCTGCGCACTATTTTAACTGGTTCATGGGCAACGAGGACCTTACCCGACCAAGAGCAGAAAACATAGTTCTTTTATAAGTGTATAGTTGTGAAAATTTGTGAAATTATTAAGGCTAAATGTGATTGTATAAGCCATCAGGCGAAGCTTTGTCCGCCTCATGCGCTGCTCTTATGGGCTTTTGAGTAAGAAGGCGCATCTGCGAGACATAATAAAAAAGCCCCTCCGCATGCTCTGAAACGGAGGGGCTGGATTTATATCGTTTATTGCTTACTTTAAGAGGTCTATGATTGTCTCATAGACGAGCTTGGGAGCCACGTTGAAGGAATAGTCTTTCTCAAGTCTCTCGGTGAATTTGTGAGCATCTTTGCCGAAGGGGCCGATGTTTACCACGGGGAGGTTGAGCTTTTGCATCTCTTCTATGGGCAGGTCATATTTCTTGCCATATCCGGGCATGTTGTCCATCAGGGATTCCACGGCACCGGCTTCGCGAGGAGCGGCGGCATAGCTGAGATCGGAGATGTAGGGGTAGAACTTTTTGACTTTGACGTCATATTTGCTCGTGTTCCCTTTCATGACCTTGTTGAGGGTGTCCATGAGTTTCTTTTCGAGATCGGTCTCGCCTTTGACATAGATGTGGGGATAGTAAGGCGGTGAATAATATGCGACAACGACGGGGTTCTTGTCAGACCAGAGTTCGTGCAGCCTTTCAACCATCTTGAGGGAATAGATGCGGTCGTCGATATTGCTGTCTTCGAGGAGCTTGTCGCTGAGCTTATCCATGATCTCGTCGAGCTCCTTGCCCATTTCGGCTTTGACTTTTGCATAGAGTTCACCGTAGGTGAGCACGCGTGCTTCCCAGGGGAGTTTCTGATAGGGGAAGTTGTTGCTTTCGCTGTATTTCTTGTGCTCTTCCTGCAGGCGATCGACTACTTTTTGGAACGCTTTTTGTGCGCCTTTGACCACTTTGTCCATCATCTGATCGGGGGTGCTGCTATGCGTGCTAAAGTTGAAATAGAGATAGCTGGCGCGGTTGGTCTGCACGGAATATTCGGGCTTGAGGTCTTGCTGACGCAGGGAGATGGGCGGAACGGTGACTTCGCCTTCTGCTTCGTCGCAATAATCGAAGTTGAAGTTCATCTCTTCCGTGATTGCGGAGGAAATGTGGTTGGAGTCGATTCCTTTGAAAGGATCGCCGGCATGGGCTTCTGCGCCGATGACATAGAAGCTCGGCATGAGCTTGCCCACGGTTCCGACATAGATGTAGCGGGTGTTGTCGCCTTCAAAGCGGGGTGCGCTATAGTCGGTGTCGATCACGGCGAGATATTCAAAGCCTTCTTTCTCTTGGAGTTTGATGAGCTCTTCAACGACGGCGAGCATGCCTTTTGAGCCGCCTTCTTCGTCGCAAACGGCTGCGAAAACGAGGTTGCCCTCGAAGTTCTGCACATCTTTGGAGAGCATTTCAACGATGCTCATGAGTGTGGAAGTTCCGCATTTCATGTCAAAGACGCCGCGACCGAAATAGTATTCACCACTTTCGAGGTCTTTTCGTGCATCTTCGGGAAGGGTGACGTTGCGCAGCTTTTCGATGAGCTGGGTGGGCTTTGTGGCATATTCGGCGTTCACGCCATAGTCGGAGATTCCAACCGTGTCAGTGTGCCCGATGAGGACGATGGTCTTGTCGCTCTTGGCTTTTTCGCCTTTGAGAACGGCGACGACGGACTTTCTATTCAGAGGTTCATCATCCTTTGCCATCACATACATCAGGTTCTGGGGATGCTTTTTAAAGTATTCCATCTCGGTGAACTTCTCGTGCACCTTTTCGGAAACATTATTTTCGTCACTGGAACCGACAACACCTTGGATGTTAACGAGTTCCAATGTAAGGTTTTCAATTCTTTTTGCTAATGCTTCAAACATTACATTCTCCATTTATTTATTTAAAAAACTACTAAAAGGGGTTTGAACTTGCAAGTTTTAAAGTGAGGCTTTTCAAGTCAAGCTTTTTCATAAACATGAAGCTTTGCTTAGAGGATGAAGCCTGCTCCCAAGAGCATTTCGCCATCATAGAGAGCTAAAACTTGTCCGGGTGTTATGGCAGAAATGGGCTGGTCAAAGACTACTTTCCAGAGCCCTTCGGCTTTGTTTACAGTGCAAGAAACCGGGTCTTGGGCAAGGCGCACTTTTGCTTCACAGCGCAACTCGTTGAATGGTTCGGGAATTGAGACCCAATTCATGTTCACCGCGTTGAGTTCGTCACTGTATAGCTCTTCTTCTTTGCCGATGACGACTTTGTTTTCTTTGCGACTCAGCGAGATGACATAGCGCGGGCTGTCGAAGCCGGCTAAACCGAGCCCTTTCCTCTGCCCTATCGTATAATGGATGAGACCTTTATGCTTGCCTAAGACATTGCCGGATGTGTCCACGAAATCACCGGGCGCAAAGCTGTTCTTCTTGAAAAGAGGCAGAATGTTATCGGATTCGAGGAAGTCCTGACTCTCCTTTTCTTTGATGAGATATTCAAAGCCGCGGGAGCGCGCAAACTCTCTGATATCATCCTTTTGCATGCCTCCAAGAGGAAAGAGTGAACCGGCTAATTGTTCTTGGGTGAGAAAGCTGAGGAAATAGGATTGATCCTTTCTCTTGTCTGCCGCTTGAAAGAGCTGCCATCTCTTTAAGTCTAACGAATAGGAGACTTGCGCATAGTGTCCGGTAGCGAAGAAATCAAAGTCTATCCCGAGTTCGTGCGCCTTCGTGATGAGTGCACCAAACTTGATCTGTTGATTGCATATCACACAGGGATTGGGGGTCTTGCCCAGTGCATAAGTGGATGTAAAATAGTCTAATACTTCGCTTCTGAATTCATCGTCAAGGCGAATAATATGATGCTCTATCCCCAGCTTCTTTGCGGCACGCTCTGCCGAGATGAGTGCATCGGGCTCGGAAGGACCAAAACAGCCTCTCTTGTCTCGCGTGAGAATCCCGCTCTCAGGGTTCCATTTCGCCATCGTGATCCCGAACACGTCATAACCCTGCTCTTTGAGCAAGATCGCGGCAATCGTGCTATCAACGCCACCGCTGAGGCCGAGAGCTACCCTCATCCATGCACCTCAAAAAAGCTTTCTAATCTGAGAATTGTTCTAGAGTCAAGCTCCTCCGGCATCTCACCTTCGAGATTGAGAAAAGGCAGTTTAAGATGTTTCTTGAAAAGGAGATGGTCGATCTGCAGGTGGCAAAAAGACTGGGTGTATCCGATGATCGCCTCGAGTCGGCGTTTTTTGATCTGCTCTTTGATGTCTGCCATGCGCTCATTTACGCTGTAGGGATAGGTGTAAACAAGGTATTGCCTGACGATATCTTTCTCGAGATGAGGCATGGCAAATTGGCGTTGCACTTCGTTGAAGAGCACTTCTCCTCCGAGTTCGGTGATGCTCTCATAGAGATTACGGAAGATGGGCGGAACGCCGACAAAGCCGAGTCTGATCTTCACGGGGAAGGGCTCGCGCTCTTTGGCCTCGCGCAGGAATTCATCCAACTCACGCTCATATCTGTCGGGATCGCCCTGAAAGTCTGAGGAATTGACGAGCCAAAGATGGTTTTCCACGCCGCTGACCTTGTGTTCTTCATAGCTAAGTCTATCGAGTTCAATGAGCTTGACTCTGATCTCATCAAGTCTCGCTTTTGCCTCTTGACTCATCGCGCGCGTCACGCCATAATACTCTTCCAGTTTGGAGATTTCTCTATCGAGATCGTGATAATCGCGCGAGGCAGGGAAGCCAAAAGGAAAGGTGGAAAGCCCTTCTTCTTTGATCATTTCAAGTAGCGATGAGGCATTTGAACAATCGCCTTCGACGATGCCGATGACTTCATCAAGATTGGATGCTAAACTGGCAGAGAAATTGCCTTTGATCCATGAGCACAGACTGCGCGGGAAGCCTTTAAGTTCTGCATCATGTATGTGTTTTGCCGAGTCTTGCGTGAGGAAGATATTGTTCAAATCAATAGGGAAATGTCCTGCCGCATAGAGCACTTCCACCGGCAGGGAAGTTGTGAAACCAATTCTTTTCTTATTCATCACAGGCAAGCTCCAAATATTCATCTTCTTTCTTGTTAATCATTTGTTTTAGTTCAATTATCTTGTCTTCAATCTCTTTTTCTTCGGCTTTGATCTGCATCAGGGCATCCTGATTGCTATATATCGCTGAATCTGAAAGCGAATCATGAATCTCACGGAGGCGAGATTTCAGCGCGGCTTTCTTAGAGATAAGCTCGTCGATCACATCCTGTATCATCTTGAGCGAGAGAGGATTGACTTTTTTCTGTCGCATACGCGGCTTAGGTGCTTCCTTCCTCAGCTCCGGCTCCATGAAGGCAAGTTGCATGATCTCGTCAAGCTCCAATTCGCTTTCCTTTACTGTTGAATAGAGCTCACCGTCAGCATCAGCCAACTTCTGAAACATCCAATACTTATTTGCCAGCGAGCGGATGAAATGGCGGTCGTGCGAGACGAAGATAATGCTGCCGTCATATTCTTGCAAGGCTTCTAAAAGTGCATCTCGCATAGGGATATCGAGGTGGTTTGTCGGCTCGTCTAAGATCAACAGATTGGGATTTTGATGGATCATTTCAGCAAGATAGAGCCTACTCTTTTCACCACCAGAGAGCACGCCAACCTTCTTATCCACATCGTCGCCACGAAATGAAAAGCGCGCTAACCAACTGAGCACATAGCCCTTGGGCTCACCGGGAACGAGCCGCCAGATTGTCTCTAAAACGCTGAGCGATTCGTCCAAATAGTTCTGATGCTGATCAAAGTATCCGATATCCAAGGACGCGCCGCTCTTGAATTCGCCGGAAGTAATCTCATGCTTTTCAAGCAAGATTCTGAGAAGAGTGGTCTTCCCACAGCCATTCATGCCGATGAGTGCAATCCTATCTCCACGAAAGGCAGATAGATTGACCTCACGCGCCAATTCACGCACTCCATCTATGCCGAAAGCCGCATCTTTGAGGGCAAAGAGATCGTTCCCGCTGCGACGGCTCTCACCCATCCGCAAATTAGCAACTTCAAGCTTTTTAACTCGCTCAATCGGCTCTATTTTATCCAGAATCCTTCGTCTTGCCTGAGCTTGTTTCGTCTTTTGTCCGGCAAGGTTCCGGCGAATGAAGTCCTCGGTCTCGGCGATGAACTTTTCCTGACGTTTTGCCTCTCTTTCACGAGTGAGTCGCGCTATCTGTGCAGCCTCAAAATAGGAGCTATAGTTACCCTTTGTGATCGTGAGCTCGCCATCTTCCAGAGCGTATATACTGCGCGCGATGCCATCGAGAAACTCCCTATCGTGCGAGACGATGAGATATGGCTTATGGCTTGCTGAGAGAAAGCTTTCCAGCCAGGCGATCATCGCAATATCGAGGTGGTTGGTGGGCTCGTCCAAGATCAGCAGATCATATTCCGAGAGCAGGATATGAGCAAGGCTGATGCGAGTCCGTTCCCCACCGCTGAAGTCAGCGAGTCGCTTCTCCCATTCCCCTTCGCTAAAGCCCAACGAGGTAAGCACAAACTTGACCCTATTCGCATGCTCGAAAGCGCCTATTTCATCCATCTTTGAGACAACTGAGTCCAGCTCTTGCGCCGTCTTTTCATCATGGTTTTTATCTAATGCCGCAGAGAGTTCATGCATGCTCCGGTTGAGCTGAATGATGTCCGGACGCGCCTCGCCTACATAGTCGATGAGCTTTTTGTGCAGTTTCAGCGCGGGATTCTGCTCCAAATATGCAATACGGAGGTTTTTGGCACGCACAACTCTGCCGAGACTGGGCGTCATTTCACCCAGCATCAGGCGGATAAGCGTGCTCTTTCCGCAGCCATTTGCACCGATGAGCCCTACTCTGCTGTTATGCTCAATCGTGCAATTGACGCCGCTTAGCACATACTCGCCGGCAAACTCCATGCCCAAATCAAGACATTGGATCAAGCTCATCTATCGTCACTCACAATATTATCTAAAAGCAAAGAAAGCCCCCAGTTTCCTGAGGGCATTTTTTTTGTCTTTTATTTGTGCCAAATGTATTGATTAATACATTCCGCCCATTCCACCCATGCCGGGATTTGGCATTGGCATAGGAGCTTCGGGTTCCGGAATGTCTGTGATTATGCATTCGGTGGTGAGGAAGAGTCCGGAGATCGAGGATGCGTTTTGCACGGCACTGCGAACCACCTTGGCGGGGTCGATGATGCCGGCTTCGATGAGGTCTTCATACTTGCCGGTTGCGGCGTTGAAGCCCATGTGAACATCTTTGAATCCTTTGATCTTTTCAACTACGACTGCGCCTTCTTCACCGGAGTTTGCAGCGATCTGATAGAGCGGTCTTTCCAAAGCTTTGGCGAGGATATCCACTGCCATCTTCTCTTCATAGCTGAGTCCTTTGAGGTTTTTCAGGGACTTTGCAGCCTGGATGAGCGTGACACCGCCGCCGGGAACGATTCCCTCTTCGACGGCTGCACGAGTTGCATGCAGAGCGTCATCAACTCGAGCTTTCTTCTCTTTCATCTCGGTCTCGGTTGCGGCACCAATGCGAAGAACGGCAACACCGCTGGAAAGCTTGGCAAGGCGTTCTTGCAGCTTTTCTTTGTCATAATCCGAGGTGGTCTCTTCGATCTGAGCTTTGATCTGCTTCACCCTGCCGGCCACGTCATCGGCTGAACCTGCACCTTCACGAATGGTGGTGTTTTCTTTGTCGATGATAACCTTTTTGGCGGTTCCGAGATCAGTCATGGTTGCGCTTTCGAGCTTGCGACCCATCTCTTCGCTGATCAGGGTTGCGCCGGTGAGGATAGCGATGTCTTCCATCATGGCTTTGCGTCTGTCGCCAAATCCGGGTGCTTTCACTGCGGCGATATTGAGAATGCCGCGCAGCTTGTTAACCACGAGGGTTGCAAGTGCTTCGCCTTCGATATCTTCAGCGATGATGAGCAAAGGCTTGCCCGTCTGAGCGATTTCTTGAAGAATGCCGAGCATGTCTTTCATGACGCTTATCTTCTTGTCATAGAGCAAGATGAAAGGCTCATCGAGCTCGGTGATCATCTTGTCGGTATTAGTCACAAAATAGGGAGAGAGATAGCCGCGATCAAACTGCATGCCTTCAACTTTCTCCAAAACAGTCTCGATTGATTTTGCTTCTTCAATGTTGATAATGCCTTCTTGACCAACGCTTTCCATGGCTTTTGCAATCATCTCACCAATCTCGGGATCGTTGTTTGCGCTGATGGAAGCGATCTGGGCAATCTCAGCATTGCTTTTGATGGTCTTTGAATATTCGTGGATGCGATCGATGACAACCTTGGTTGCCTTTTCCAGTCCACGCTTGAGATACATGGGGTTCACACCGGCGGTGACGTGCTTCAGGCCTTCTTCGATG
>DIQS01000042.1:10058-10250 GCA_002427325.1 Cloacimonetes bacterium UBA5456
AGCGAGGATGGTCGCCGTGGTGGTGCCGTCGCCGGCATTGTCATGCGTCTTTTCTGCAACTTCTTTGCAAAGCTGTGCGCCCATATTTTCGTAGGGCTCTTCCAGCTCGATCTCTTTAGCAATGGTCACGCCGTCATTGGTGATCAGCGGTGAACCAAATTGTTTGTCCAATACAACGTTTCTGCCCTTGGG
>DIQS01000042.1:10505-10869 GCA_002427325.1 Cloacimonetes bacterium UBA5456
ACTGCATTTGTTTTGCCATTTTGTATTCCTCCATATTAATCATAATATTAAATCATTTTAGCAGTCTTAGATTCTGAGTGCTAATCTTATTATAACCCGATTCCTGTCAAGTGCAAATTGTTTTTTTGTCTTTTTGTGGGATTTTGACAAGGAAATCTGCGGCTTAACGAGAAAACACAATGATTCACAGACAATTGAAAGCAGTAATTTATACTTCCGATTGATCGGGAATCAAAGATGTGTTACAAAGACGCATCAGAACACAATGATCGATTCACAAGGGAATGTTACAGCTTCGCCCCGTGGCTTACACGTTTATGTTTTGCCCTTTGTTTTCACTTTTTTTCACAACTATACACTTATA
>DIQS01000042.1:11036-15590 GCA_002427325.1 Cloacimonetes bacterium UBA5456
TATACACTTATAAAAGAACTATAGAGTATCGGCTGTTCTCACCATCAATTCTTGACTGAGAACGACCCTCTACTATTATATAGGAGCCCAAAAGTGAAAATTATGGTCAAAATCGCAAACTATTTTTTTGGGGGTCTCGTAAGTGATTGATAAATGAAGCCTGAAATAATTCCGACGTCGAAAATGTTATGTAAACTTGCACCTATATTTTGCCAATGAATTCTATCTATTCTGTTGAATCATCAAGGTATCCTTGCAATTTTAACAGAACGTCAGAAAGTTTTTCTATGCGAGGAACTTACATATGATTTTCTTTATCCTGCATCATAGGAAGTTTAATTAGCAAAATATTGCACTACAAATAACTATGACAGATCTATTCTCAAAAATTATCCTCAAAACTCTTATAACTATTAGCTACAATAAATTCTATCCCACTGTCCAAAGATTCAAAATGCTTTTCCCCACATTCAATTTTCGCTCTTTCATCCGGTCTCAAGGCATCCAAAAACACATCTCCTTTTGTTTCTACTACAAAGAACAAGCGAGTTATGTTTTCATCTTCTACCAAAACCGCCCAGTCTGGATTGTAATTTCCTAAAGGAGTAGGAATTTTGAACCATCCAGGTAGCTTAGCATATACTTTTACTGCGCTATTTATCTCCAATTTTTCAGCAAAGGGTTTTTCCACATTTGAATCATATACCACATATTCATAAGGGGCTTTTTTAGCTTCGAGCATGTTTTTACTTAAATAGCCAAAAAGCTCTTCATCTTCAAATAGTTCTTGGGCATAGAATTCATCTTCTCCAATTTTCTGGTACTTGATTCCATCAACAATAAAGCGTCTTTTTGTCTTGATTATTGCATCTGCGACATATTCGATATACTTCTGAGGGTTTCTCTTGAAATCAACTAATCTCTCACTGCAGCGCACTATCTTAACTATGCTCTTTCTGGTCAGATTTGTCTTGTCTTGCAGATCCGAAAGAAGGTCTGGCAACGCAATGGCACCGTCTTCAATGATTTGAGGTGCTGAAGTTTCTTTTAGCTCAGCTTTGACTCCACCTTTATCAATTTGAAGAGTTGCTTTGTCGAAGCTTAGTCTTGATCTGGATATTGCAGGCATGCTTCTCACAGCAGAGATGCAAGCCTGAATCAATTCGTCATCGTCAAAATGGACTCTATAAGTTGTTTTATGTTTAATCTTTTCCCACAATTCCTTAAAATCTTCGCTATATAATATCTCTTTTCTAACTTTTATCCGATTTCTCTCATCAGCGTTTTTGATATCCAGCCTACCCGAAAGCTTGCGCAATACCTCCGTGATCGCGGGCAGTTGGCTCTGATACTCAGCAGGAAGGGTAAAAGTTCCGTCTTTCAGGGCAGTTCTCAACTTGTCTTCTATCCTTCCTTTATGGTCTATATAGTTATGTTCCAAAAGGTAATTCCAGATCTCCTTAGATTTCTGAACACCGTAATTTACCACAATTCCTTTTGAATCAACAGTCTGTAATGTAGCAAATTGGTGTTTTTCTACAATACCAAAACGAATTCCGGTGTCCCTTTCAATTTCTTTTTGTAAATTTTCGGCAAAAGACTCATAGTTTTCATGAGCAATCACAGTAAGTGTATTCACATCAAATCCCCTAATCCTCTTGCCCTCTTGGTTAACACATAGTCTCAACCCTCTTCCAATAGTTTGCCTTCTTTGCATTTCGCTGCTCATTTCTCTTAGAGCACATATCTGAAAGACATTGGGATTGTCCCATCCTTCTCTGAGAGCCGAGTGAGAAAAGATAAACTTGAGCTTTGTATTCATGCTCAAAAGCTTCTCTTTGTCTTTCATAATCAGATTATAGGCGCGCTCTGCATTATCCCGATTGTTTTTATTGTTCTCACTTGTATCTGTCCAGCCCCCTTTTCGGTCGATGGAAAAATAGCCGTTATGAACTTCTTCTGGTAGGCTCTCTATATCCACATCATGAAACACGGTATCATACTTTTCATTTTTAATCAATCTCGCATATTCTTCTTCAAATATCTTGGCATATTCGCCTTTTTGCGCTATGCCATCTTGGTCATAATAACGATATTTATTAACCCTATCTATGAAAAACAGGCTTAATACTTTGATCCCTTTCTTTTCATTTCTTAGCCTTAATTCTTTATTTAAATGCTCTTGAATAGTGCGCCTGATCATCATTCTTGCCAAAGAGTCTTCATCTACGCCACCATAGTTTTCGCCTAGTCTCAACCTTTTTTCTATTCCGGGAAATCTGATTTCCACAAACTCATTTCCCTTTTCGCGATTAATTTCGCCGATCATGCAGTCGTCATAAATATCTCTATTGGTAAGCCAATTCAAATTATCCCCATCCTGGATAAAACTTTCTTTGCGAACTACTTTGTTCCCAACTAATACATCCAGCTCCACCTTTGCTTGAACCACCCTTTTTTGCGTTGACATCGAGAGAACTTTTATATAAGGCTTGTTGTGATCTCCTACGATATTAGCAGAGGCCACTTCAATCTGTTTGACCAGCTTTTGCTCATAAGCATCAACGGCATCCAACCTATAGAGCATGTGATATTTTTGGATATGAGTAGCGGAGTATCTCAGCACACAAAGGGGTGTCATGCTTTCCAGTGCTTCCTTGCCTCTGCCTGCCAAACCTCCTTCCACGCTCTGGGGCTCATCCACGATTAAGATCGGATTAGTCTGTCTAATCAGATCTATAGGCTTCTCTCCATTAATCTTTTCCGTTTCCTTATAGAGATTGTTAATATCTTTTTTATTGATAGCCCCTACCGTCACCACCATTATCTGAATAATGTTGCTGGTGGCAAAATTCCTTACCTGTCCCAACCTATTTGAATCATATAGAAAATATTCGTAAGGTTCATTGTCATAAAGTGCACGAAAATGGTCCTGGGTAATCTCCAAAGATTTATATACCCCCTCTTTGATCGCAATGGAAGGCACCACAATCACAAATTTGCTAAAACCAAAGCGTTTTTTAAGCTCAAAAATGGTTCTTAGATACACATAGGTCTTCCCTGTGCCTGTTTCCATTTCTATAGTAAAATCCATAGAGTTTAGTTCGCTTGCCTGTTCCAGTCCATTCCTTAGCTGAATTTCTTGCAGGTTTTTCAGAACATCTTCCTGTAAAAGTTGAAGCTTATTTCCATATCCGGTATTGGAAAGTTGATACAGGATTCCTTCAATACGAGGTAATGGCATAGTCACCGTAAATACAGAGCGACAGCCTTCCTGACCCCTGAAAAGATCACAAACTGAATTGATAGCATCCAACTGGAAAGATAGGTCTGGTTCAAAATGAAACTTCATGCTTTCCCCTTAGAGACTGCGGATATTGTTATATCCATATTGTTTAAATATCTCAGTGATATTTGTTTTTGCCACGTTGTCCACAAAGGCAGAATCCCGAAAAACGATCGTGGTCTCCGTCTGTGGATTATCTTCTTTGATCCACTCAATCATATCCAAAGCCAATGTCTCTATCTCATTGTCTGAGATATTTCGATTCAAACAAACCAAAAGAACACCATGACCCAGATTATACACCTTCTTGTTCGCAATTGTCTTTTCTTGAATTTTGATAGACAAATCCAAGCCTAATTTTAACAACAATTCGTGTAAAATATCAGTTTCACTGCGATCTTCTTTGATATACTCAGCAAATTCGTCGATTGTTCCCTCAAGATCTTTGGTCATGGGATCCCAAGCTTTGATATTTGAGCTATCCAGCTTAAAAACTTTGAAGCCGGTATCTCCCGAGAAAACTGGGTTCTCATCTTCTATTTTTTTTGCAGCCCGACGCAAGCGCTCTTTGGTAATTGCACTCAATAACTCTTCACCACAAAACTCAATAGCATTTTTTTGCTCTTCATTTTTCGGGTCCAACGGTTCAGGAAGTTGAATTAGAATAAATCGTCGGTGATGACCATCATCGATATTCTGCTCCCATACCGCATGTGCAGTCGAGCCTGATCCAGCAAAGAAATCTAGAACAATATCATTGTCTCCTGAACCAATTGTGATTATTCTTCTCAATAGGTCTACTGGTTTTGGGTAGTCAAATACTTTCTTTCCATCAAAGATTTCTTTTAGTTCTCTAGTTGACTTTTGTGTGCTGCCAACGTCTTTGTGTTTCCAAATGGTTGTCGGGACAACCCCTTGTTTTACTTCCGAAAGAAATCTTTTCAACCTTGGGAAGTTATTGCCTTCTGCACCAAAAACAATTCTATTGTCAGCCACCATTTCTTCAAACCTTTCTTTTGTGTAAATCCAACATAAACCCTCAGAAGGGCGTACCACTCTGCCACCCGGAGTTATAATATCGTAAACCCTAGCTGCTACAGCGGGGCCAGCTGTAAGGTTATCGGAAGCCCAATCGCCTCTGGGATCGTTGTCTGGATTAGTATACCGAGAATCTTGCTTTTCGGTTCTTGGTAAATAATTAATCTGAGACAAAGTATTGTTTTTTGAGTACACTAAAATATATTCATGGACATCAGATATTGTTTTAG
>DIQS01000042.1:15752-28417 GCA_002427325.1 Cloacimonetes bacterium UBA5456
AGGACATCAGATATTGTTTTAGACATACTTATTGGATTAAACCTTGTTTCCCATATTATACACGCAACAAAGTTTTCTTCACCAAATATCTCATTACAAATCAAACGTAAATTGTGTAATTCATTATCATCAATGGATATAAATATAAACCCTTCAGAGCTTAATAAATTCCTTGCCAACATAAGTCTAGGGAACATCATCTTAATCCAATTTGTGTGGTATCTTCCGCCTGACTCCGTGTTACTCGACAACTGGATTCCTTCCTTGCTTTGTTTAGTAAACTCAAGATAATTCGTTATGTTATCAATGTAATTATCCTCATAAACAAACTCTTTCCCCGTATTATATGGAGGATCAATATAAATAAGCTTTACTTTTCCGCTATAGCTCTTTTGGAGTAACTTCAGAACTTCGAGGTTATCGCCTTCGATCATGATGTTTTGGGTGTTTTCCCAATCTACGCTATCTTCCGGACAAGGTCTCAGAGTCCCGAGGCTAGGTGTAAGGGCAAGCTGTCTCGCTTTCTTTTTTCCGTGCCAGTTCAGCCCATATTTCTCATCGTTTGTATCCGTGTATTCCCCTAAGAGCTGTTTTAAGATTTCAAAATCTATCTTTCCTTCGGTGAAAGCCTGAGGAAATAGCTCTTCCAGGCTTTTGATATTCTCGGCCACAGAGTTGTGGCTTTCTGCAAATTTAATATCCAATCTTTCCATTTGTTTCCCCTAAAGCTTTTTTACGCACGCGCGGTACTTTCTTTTGAGTTCATATATTTTCGTGTTCAATTCTATTTTTTTGTCCATTTGCTTTTCTTTTTTCAAGAGAAGGCTTTGAGTATCAATCTCATTTTTTAGATTTTGGCAAAGAGTCAAGAGTTCTTTTCTTTCGTTTAAATTATCGTATTGTATATTTAGTTTTCCGCTATGTTTAAAGCATCCTTGAGCAACAAAAGCAGCTTCCCAATCTCGGTATAGCTCCAGGAAGTTAAAGTATCTTTTTCTGTCCAGTGAAAGGCTTTTGAAAAACTCAAGATCATCATCTGAAATATCATTTAGATTAAAGAATTGGCTTTCAAAATATTCTTCTACCACTGTCGCCTCTTTTTCGCTTTTACTCATTCTTTTTGAAGCTATACTAAAAAAGACTCTATCTTGAAGGTTAAAGATCAAAAGCAAGGGATAAGGGATTGCCCTGTGGATTAGATTCACCAGCCTTGTAGTTTTTCTTTCATCTTTCAGATACACGGTTAACACAGAGATTTCTAAATACTCTCTTTCATCATCTTTATATTCACTGATGCCGGTATCTTCGGTTTTCAACACATATGACCAAATGATATGATCAAGATTTTCCTGCAAAGCCTTTTTGTCTGCATAGCTTAAAGTAGCATTGTCATAGAATAGTTTCTTATATATTCTTTTACCCACAAGGCACTTATCCGGAATTTTGAGATAAGTAAGCAGATCATCGAAACTTAGTTTTATCTTTGAATTGGCTATTGATTTATTCATACGATTACCAGAAAAGTTATGACCTCAAAGTCGTCGATTCCTTTGAACGTATCTTTAGAAATCAAAGTTCCACCACCACGAAATAGACTTTCAACTCCTCTTTCCTCTGAAGCACCGGTAATGGCAGCTACCGCTTTGGCAAGCAGGTTTTTATAGAGGCTCATGTCTTTGCCTTTTTTTGTTTTTCCGTAAAACTGCTTAATAGCTTCGGGATCCGGTTGGCTTCTTCCCATAGTAAGTTTTTTAAAGATATCAACAACCTGTTTCACCTGTTCCACCTCGTATTGTAACTCTCCATCTTCAGTCACATAGACTATATAATAAGGATCCATGGCATGCATTCCGGAAGAGGCGGGTCTTAGTTTATCTGCCTTAAGACAAAATATAGCTCCGGGCTTAATATTTTCCGGGATCAAGTCATCGATTTTTGTCACAGCCATAAGTCCTAAGGGATTATTTTTCAAAGTGCCATCGTCTTTCTCCAAAAACTCCATCAAGTCTGAACGAAATTCATTTAGAGTGAGGTCGGTGATGGAAATACTGCCACCCAAATCCTCTAAATCCAAAACTTGGTGTTGAAGTTGTTCAAGCTGTTTTCTTCTGTATTCCAGATCGTTCATTATCTCGGTATTGCTCTGCTCGATAATGTTTTCTTCACCGGTTGCAGATATGTCTAACAAGGTCATTCTGCCTGTCACTCTTGTTTCTAAGTTTATATACTCTTCCAGCTGCATATTAGGCCAGAAGTTCACCAATTGTATTTGGTCGTTTTTGGAGCCCAGCCTATCTATCCTTCCAAATCTCTGAATGATTCTAACAGGATTCCAATGTATATCATAATTTACCACATAGTCGCAGTCTTGCAGGTTTTGCCCTTCAGAGATGCAGTCTGTGCCAATCATTAGGTCTATTTCCTCTATCTGGTCAGGCGCCACTTTGCTTCTTTCCTTGGAAATAGGAGAAAAGCTTGTTAGCAAACTCGATAAATCTTTGCGTATTCCTTTCAGCGTGGTATTGTTTTCATCTTTCCCTGTTACCATTGCTGAATGTATCTTATGCTCTTTCAAAGCCCAGTCGGAGAGATTTTCATATAGATACAATGCTGTATCTGCAAAAGCAGTAAAGATTAGCACTTTTTTGTTTGAAGGGTTTATGGGGTTTTTTATCTTTTCCGAAATTAGATTTTTCAGATGACTCAATTTGGCATCTCTTTCTGCATCTACCATTCTGGCTTGCCTGAGGAGCTTGGCAAGCAATTTCTCATCTTCTTCAAGTTCCGATTTCCATTTGATCTTATCCACATCTTTGATCAACACTTTGATCTTGTTTCCAATCAGGTATGGGGTAAATTCTTCGGACTCAATTTCCAGGTCTTCTATGTCCAATTCCTCAACAAAATCCTCATCATGGCTTTCAATTTTTTCCAAAAAACCACAAACTTTATCATGCAGGTTTTCTATAGTTAAAACAAAAGATTTGATCGAGCTTTCCATTCTCTTGAAAAGATTGACTCTCATCAAATGAATAAGACTTTCTTCTCTGTCAATTTGCCTGAATACAGAGCCTTGAGAAAGCTTTAAGTCATATTTCCTTTGGTATTCTTCCAGCTTTGTGGGCAAAACATATTTTAGCGGGGCGTACGCACTTAGGTTTAGCTTCCTGATATCTCGATTGATCTCTCTAAGAGGCGGGAATTCTCCTCTTTGGTCAATATCAGCTTTTACATTGATGGGAGGTTTACGGTCTGGGAACTGGTTAATCTCATTATCTTTGTAGTATTTGGTAATATGTTTGCGGGATCTGGCAATTGTTAAGGTGTCCAACAGCTTGAAATAGTCATAGTTCAAGCTGCTCAACAAGGATTGGGTAGTGCGTTCATCATCTTTCAAACGTAACCAAGCATTAAACTTCGTCTGAGCTTTTCTTAGGGTTTGGTCTATGCTGGAAATGCCCACTGTATTCAAGGCATCATCTAAGCCGGCATTTATAAAAGCAACCTGATTCTTCAAATCGTTCATCCTACTATTTACTGGAGTAGCAGAGAGCATCAAGACCTTTGTATTAACTCCAGATTTGATGATATCTTTCATTAATCTTGAATAGCGAGTAATCCCATTTCTGCGGGGCGGATTGTTTCTGAAGTTATGAGATTCATCTATAACAACCAAATCATAATTTCCCCAGTTCACAGTCTCAAGATTTATCTCCCCAGAATATCCCTTAACCCTGGTGAGGTCTGAAAAACAGAGGATATCATAATTGAAGCGATCTTCCAAAAACAAGTTTCGTTTATCGTTTATCTTGTATATAGACCAGTTTTCCCTGAGTTTCTTGGGGCACAATACTAAAACGCGATCATTTCTCAGCTCATAATACTTGATAATTGCCAAAGCTTCAAAAGTCTTTCCCAAACCTACACTATCGGCAATAATACATCCATTGTAGCGCTCTATTTTGTCTATGGCACCCAAAACTCCATCAACTTGGAACTTATATAACTTTTTCCAAACTTCTTTATCTTTGATACCGGTCTTTAGTTTAATGATATTTTCTTCTGTATAATCTGAAAGCGTTTTTTCAAATATGCCTGATAAGCTAAGGTAGTAAGGCAAAACCGGTGCCTGATCTTTGGAAAGCTCTTTTAATGCTTCTAATAATATGGGCTTGTAATCTAAGGTTTTATCCGGATCTTGCCACAATCTTTCAAAAGTATCTAACAAGGGTGAGGTCTGAGAAGGTTCGTCGTACAAAGAGTTCAAATTATATGAGTTCGAAGAAGCAAAACCAAAGCCCTCTGAGGTTAAGGCAGAGTTACCATGAATAGCAAAGGAGCTTCCATCCGGATTATGAACGTGGTAGAGATTGAAGTTTATAGGGTATGATGAAGCTTTTATTTCACAATTTTCAGAGACCCACGTAGATAAGCTTTTTGCTATTTGTCTTATTTCCAAGGTGTTTCTATAGGGTCTTTCAAGCAGTATATCAGTCATATCTTTGATTAAAGTGTTAGATGCATTTGGTAAAATGATCCTTAGCTTGGCAACCTTTCTCCAAGTTTTTGATAGTGCTGACAGCATAAATAATGAAATCTGACTACTAACTATTGAGATAGAAGCATTTGGCAAAACGCAATCTAAAAGGGCTTCACCCACTCTTCCACTTGTTCTATTATCAAGAATTTTCATTGCATGACCTCTAATTTCATAGGATTAAACTACTCAATCTAAATCCATCTCCCTTCTTGTTTGATGCAATTTCAAAGTTATTAATCTTCACATTTTCTGTCAACATCAAAATCAATTTTCAACTTATTTTTCAATGTTTTCTTCATTTCATTGTAATAAGACTCTTTTCTTTTCACGAGGTTCCTCCATTTTTATGCTATAATGGGTCAATCTTTCCCAAGATGGGGCTCTCATCCAGCCCTCTTCCCTACTGGGTTCTGGTGATGATGTGGTCATGATAAGCTCATCGCCATGAGCACATCATGACCACATCTATAGCTGAACCCCATAAGGAAGGAGTGGGTATCTCATTACTTTAGAGACAATTAAGCAAAGAGATTTAAAAGATGAGAAATGCGTGCCATATATCCCGTGCCATATTTTATCTTGACACATCAATCCCTCTATATAATCTTGGGAAAATCCGATAATAGATGCTGAGAGGAAGAAAATGTTAGAAACATTAGCCGATATCAGAGAGATGATAAAGCTTGGTTTATATAAAGATGAGCAACATGTAAGGTTTGCGATCGTTGGGCGTATTTGTGAGAAGTTGGGTTGGAATATTTGGAATCCCGCGGAGTTCTTTACTGAGTATTCTGTAAATAAGTATCCGCCGAGTGATATCACATCGCAGCTGCGCGGCAAGGTGGATGTCGCCCTCTTCTTAGCGGATAAAGGCTCTCAAACTGCAGAAGTCTTTATTGAAGTTAAAAACATGGATAGGCTAAGCAGCGATTTAGAAGCTGCAGAAGAACAGCTGCAACGCTATACATTTTGGGATAGAGTTGCAATCTGCGTTTTGACGGATGGCGTAAGCTGGAGATTCTACTATTCCTTTGCTTCCGGCACTTTTGCCGATGCTCTTTTCAATGAATTCAACCTACTTGAAGACGATCTTGATAGTATTTCACATATATTGCACCGAGTTCTCAGCAGAAAGAATTATAGACAAAAAGCTGTATCTGCAGCGGAAGAAATGTTGAAAGAGCTCAGCTTGATACGCAAGATACAAGCAGTTAAAGATGAAGCAATAAGGATCTCAAGCAATGTCGGCTTTGATGTTCACGAAACCGCAAAAGGGCTTTTATTCAATCAGGAACGCATTTCTCTTGATTTGGAAACCATTAAGAGATTGTGGGATAAATCGCTTCCGGGATGCAGTGAGGAGCCGGTACAGACACAAACATCTCATGTTCCTATTAAGGCACCCAAAGGTGATGTGATTGAGGTATCTATGCAAACCAAAGGTTGCCTTGCTAAAGGTTCATTTAATATTAAGACCAAAGAAACCATAATATTCAAAGGCTCTGAAGCCTCAACTCATCAAGCTCCGTCCTTTTCAGGTTATGAATTGGATTACAAAAATCGCCTGATTGAATCTGGAGATCTTTATCTAAATGATGATGGCACAAAATGGATATTCAGGCGTGATGCTGCCTATACTGCACCTTCAACTGCTGCAAGCATTATACGAGGTAGTTTTGCAAGCGGCTATACGGATTGGAGAGACAGTGAAGGTAGAAATTTAAGGCACTATCTACCGAAAAAAGATAAACCAATAGCCATCAAAGCAATTGATTTGCCAAAAAATGGCGTTATTGATGTTAGCATGACAACTAAAGGCTGTTTAGCAAAAGGCTCATTTGACATAAATACTAAAGAAACGGTTATATTTAAAGGCTCTGAAGCCTCAACACAACATGCCCCAGGTTTTTCAGGATATCAACTGGCTCACAAAAATCGCCTGATCGAAGCTGGAGATATTTATCTCAACAATGATAATACGAAATGGATTTTTAATAGAGATGTGGCTTTCACTTCACCTACTATTGCCGCTACTATCGTCAGAGGCGGCTCCGCGAATGGTTATACAAGATGGAAAGATAATAAAGGTAGAAACCTGGGTTACTATGTACCGAAAAAAGATAAACCAATGGCCTTCAAAGCAATTGATTTACCAAAAACCGGCATTATTGATGTTAGTATGACAACTAAAGGCTGTTTGGCAAAAGGCTCTTTCGACATAGAAAGTAGAAAAACAATTGTCTTTAAAGGTTCCGAAGCTGTTTTAGAGAACGCCCCATATTTCGGTTCCACAGGGTTAAGGATAAAAAACGAGCTAATTGCTGCCGGCGATCTCTATCCTAATGCAGATGGCACAAAGCTGCTTTTCAGGCGTGATATTGTCTTTACTGCTCCTTCAACCGCTGCCAGTATTATTAAAGGCAGAAATACAAACGGTTACACAAATTGGAAGGATAAAGACGGGAAAATTATAGATCATTACTTTCCTCGCTCTAAATAAATACTTCTTTCTTTGATATAAATAAAAGCCTGTTATAGACCACATAACAGGCTTTTTTGCACTCCCCCGCACTAAAGATTTCCCTTGCCAAAAACCCCGACTCCATTAATATATGAACAGATATTCATATATGGAGCAGAAATGAAAGAACAATGTTTATGTAAACTCATCTCCTCTGAGGAGATAGACAGGATCAAGAAAGACATGCCGGATGGTGAAACTATCGCTAATATGGCTGAATTCTTCAAGGTTTTTGGAGACAATTCTCGCCTTACTTTGATATACTATCTCTCGCGCGCCGAACTTTGCGTTGCAGACCTCGCCTCGTTAGCAGGCATGAGTCAATCTGCGGTTTCCCACCAGCTCAAGACCTTGCGTCTCATGCGTTTAGTTAAAAACCGCAAAGAAGGCACAATCGTCTATTATTCCTTGGATGACGCCCACATAGACAGTCTCTTCAAAGGCGCTTTAGAACATATTTTGGAGGAGAAATGACTGTCCGCGAATACCAAATCCAAAATCTTGATTGTGCGGGTTGCAGTGCCAAGATCGAGAGCGAGATTTCAAACCTCGCCGAAGTAAATAGCGTTAATCTCGACTTCATCAATAAGAAGCTCGTGATTCAATATAAAGACGACGCTGCCAATGCCTTAGACATACTTAATAAGATCGCTTCCGGCATAGAACCGGGGGTTAAAATATATGATTCCGGTCATGATATCGAGGAGAAAAAGTCATTCTATTCCTTCGTCATCTATGGCGGTTTGCTCCTTCTTTTAATCACCTACTTTCTGCCCGAAAACCTCGCTTTTCGTCCTTTGCTCTATTGGCTTTCATATCTGATGGTTTCAGGTCGGGTACTCTATAGTGCCGTGCGCGAAATCTTTTCCCGTCAGCTTTTGGCAGAACATTTCTTGATGGGAATTGCCTCACTCGGAGCGATGTATTTGGGCGAATTCACCGAAGCTGTTGCCGTGATCGCACTCTATGAATTGGGGCAATATCTTGAACACAAAGCAGTTAGTAAGAGTCGCAACACCGTTTCATCCATCATGAATCTCAAACCGGAAAAGGCTCATCTCAAGACAGATAGCGGGCTCAAAGAGATAAAACTCAATCAAGTTAAGCCTGGGGACATCCTCGTGGTTCATCCCGGCGAGCGCATCCCTGTTGACGGGCTTATCATGAAAGGCGAGACCAGCCTTGATACCTCAAGTGTGAGCGGTGAATCTGCACCTCTCGCCGTTGCAACCGGTGACGAAATCTATGCCGGCTGTCTCAATCATGAGGGGCTGATCGAGATGAAAGCTTTGCGCGGCGAAAACGAGAGCATGGTGGCAAAAATCCTTGCGCTCATCGACAATGCAGCCTCGCGCAAATCACGCCAAGAACGTTTTATCACGCGCTTTGCGAGCATCTATACCCCCGTCGTGGTCGCACTCGCCGTGCTGGTTTTCCTCATCCCCTTAATCATGGGTGTCGATGCACAAATCATGCTTAAACGTTCCTTGGTCTTCCTCATCGTGAGCTGTCCCTGCGCACTGGTAATCTCCATCCCGCTAACCTATTACATCGGGATCGGGATTGCGGCAAAACGCGGCATCATCTTCAAAGGAAGCACTTTCCTCGATGGGCTGAGACAGGTGAAAACAGTTGTTTTCGACAAAACGGGAACACTGACTACCGGTAATCTGAGGCTGGAAAAGCTCTATACATCAGAAAACATCAGCGAAGATGAGCTAAGTCGCGCACTCTATGAGAGTGAATTCGGCTCTCGCCATCCCTTCGCAATCGCGGTCAAAAACGCCATGGAATATGACTTTGAGCTCAGCAAGAGAACAGAGTATAACGAACTGCCCGGCAAAGGGATAGTGATGGTATATGATGGCAAAGAATATCTTGCCGGAAGCTTTGACTTCATCCGTGAACGCGGCTTTGAGAATCTCTTTGACACAGCCGAATACAGCGCCGTTCACGTGGTAAAAGACGGACTCTATCTCGGTGCAGCTGCTTTTGGCGATGACATCAAGCCCAAGATGAAACAGAGTTTGGTGCATATGCGTAAGTTAGGCGTAGAGAACATGTATCTCCTCTCTGGTGATAGAGATAGGAAGGCGGCAAGCGTTGCTAATACTCTCGGTCTGGATGGATATAAGGCTGAACTTTTGCCGCAGGATAAGCTTGTTGCACTGGAAGAAATCATGCATGATCACAGCGGTTTGACCGCCTATACCGGAGACGGCATGAACGACGCTCCAGTTCTGGCGCGCGCAGATATCGGCATCGCGATGGGTGGAATCGGCGCACAGGCTTCCATCGACAGCGCGGACATCGTTCTCATGAATGACAAAGCAGAGCAATTGGCTCTTGCCTTTGAACTCTCGCGCAAAACAAATAGCAAAATCTGGCAAAATATCTCGCTTGCTTTAGGCATCAAAATCCTCGTGATGATTCTCGGAGTTTCAGGCGTGAGCGGGCTTTGGGAAGCCATCATCGCCGATGTCGGCGTCACTTTATTGGTGATATTCAACAGTTTGCAACTCAATCGTTTCGAGAGTAAGCTTGACAAATATTAAGCTTATTAGTTTTTGGATAAGTAAATGAACAATATTGGAGAAAACATGCCGATAGTAATCACTCTTCCTGATGGAAGCAAGAAAGAATACCCGGTTGCAATCAGCGCCTACGAGGTTGCGCACGACATCAGTCCGCGCCTCGCCGATGCCGCAGTTGCAGCAGAAATAAACTCGAAACTCGTTGATATAAACACCATGATCACAGAGGATTGCGATTTGGTGATACATACTTTCAAGACCGATGCCGGACGCGAAATATATTGGCACAGCACGGCGCATCTCATGGCTCAGGCGGTCAAACAGCTCTGGCCGGATGTGCAGGTGACGATTGGTCCCGCAATCGAACAAGGTTTTTATTATGACTTCGATAGAGACGAGGCTTTCAGCGATGAAGACCTGCTTAAAATCGAAGAACGGATGAAAGAGCTCGGCGCTCAGAAATTGCCCTATTCACGCCGTGAACTCACCAAAGATGAGGCAATTAAGACCTTCCGCGAGATGGGCGAGCATTACAAGGTTGAAATTCTTGAAGAAATCCCCGATGGAGACGTCATCAGCACCTATACACAGGGTGATTTCATCGACTTATGTCGCGGGCCACATATCCCTCACACCGGCGTAATTAAATCGGTGAAATTGCTCAAAAGCTCCGGTGCATATTGGCGCGGCGATGAGAAGAATAAGATGCTTAAACGCATATATGGCATCAGCTTCCCCTCCAATAAGGAACTCAAAGCATATATGGAATTCCTCGAAGAAGCCGCAAAGCGTGACCATCGCAAATTGGGCAGAGATTTAGACCTCTTTTCCATCAACGATGAAGTGGGACCCGGGCTCGTACTCTGGCATCCCAAAGGCGCAATGATCCGCTATCTCATTGAGACATATTGGACGGAAATGCATCTGCAAAACGGCTATGAATTGGTCTATACTCCGCACGTGGGACGCAGTAAACTTTGGGAAACCAGCGGGCATCTTGGCTTCTATGAAGAAAATATGTATGCCAAGATGGACGTTGAGGGTCAGGACTATTATCTCAAGCCGATGAACTGCCCCTTCCACCTCAGTGTCTATAACTCCAAGCATCACAGCTATCGTGAGTTACCTGTGCGTTTGGCAGAATTGGGAACGGTCTATCGCTATGAACGTAGCGGTGTTTTGCACGGGCTGATGAGAGTGCGCGGTTTCACCCAAGATGATGCGCATATCATCTGTACGCCGGATCAGGTCAGCGAAGAAGTTGAAAAGCTCATCGTCTTTGCGCTGGATATGCTCAAACACTTTGGTTTCAAAGAGTTCCTCATCTATCTTTCCACAAAGCCGGATGCTGCTGTGGGCAGAGATGAAGATTGGGAGATGGCGACCGAGAGCCTGCGTGCCTCGCTCACCAAACTCGGTTTAGATTTTCAAGTCGATGATGGCGGCGGTGCTTTCTATGGCCCCAAGATCGATATCAAGATCAAAGACGCCATCGGCAGAGCATGGCAATGCACCACCATTCAGTTTGACTTCAACGAGCCGGAACGCTTTAATATGGAATACATTGGCGCAGATAATCAGGCGCATCGTCCCTTCATGATCCATAGAGCAATCTTGGGCTCGGTAGAACGCTTTTTTGCCACACTTTTGGAATATCACGGCGGAAACCTGCCGCTCTGGCTTGTGCCCACCCAAATGATGATCCTGCCGATCACAGATGCGCAGGTGGAATATGCAAAAGAGATTCAAGAAAGAATGCGCAAACAAGGACTTCGCTGCGAGATCGATGCACGTAATGAAAAGATTGGCTATAAGATACGTGATGCCGAGCTCAAAAAGATTCCCTTCATGTGCATCATCGGCAAAAAAGAGGCTGAAGAGGGACATATCACGCTCAGACGCCACACTGTCGGCGATCTCGGAGTTATGGGCTTTGACGAAGCCATTCAAAAGATAAAAGAAGAATTATGAGTGTTTTTGAAAAGATCAAAAGTGAACTGAATAAAGAAGCTACGGCTATCTTGACCCTGATTGATCAGCTTGATCAGGCTCAGGTTGAAAAAGCTTTTGATTTGATGAAAAACTGTGAGGGGAAGGTGGTGCTCACGGGCATTGGCAAAGCGGGGATCATTGCGCGTAAGATCTCGGCAACGCTGGCCAGCACCGGAACTACCTCGATCTTCCTGCATGCCGCGGAAGGAATACATGGCGACCTTGGTATGCTCAGTAAAAAAGATGTGGTTTTAGCGGTTTCCAATAGCGGAAATACGGGCGAAATCCTCACCATCATCCCCTTCATAAAGTTCACCGGCATCCCGCTCATTAGCATCACGGGGAACCTCGATTCGCAGCTTGCAAAAGCTTCGGACGCTGTGCTTTGCACCAAGGTCGATAACAGCCTCGAGCCATTAGGCATGGTGCCTACTGCGAGCACAACTGTTGCTCTGGCTTTGGGTGACGCTCTGGCGATTGCACTCTTGGATGATAAGGAGTTTTCTTTGAAAGACTTTGCGCTCTTCCATCCCGGTGGAGCCATCGGCAAAAGATTGCTCTTGCGCGTGAAAGACCTCATGCATTTGGGCGATGAAATGCCGCGCGTCTTTAAAGATACATCTATGCAAGAAGCTATTCTCGAAATGACTGGGAAAAAGCTGGGCTGCACACTGGTGATGGACAGCGATGAGAGATGTCTCGGCATCATCACGGACGGTGATCTCAGACGGCAATTGCAAGGCAAAGGAGTTGATCTGATCAAGCTCCCAGCAAGTGATTGTATGACCTCCAGTCCCAAGCACATAGCATCCTCTGCCTTAGCCGTGGAAGCTCTATCGCTCATGCAAAAGCATAGCATCACAGCCTTGCCTGTCATCAACGAGAATGGCAAGGCAGAAGGCATCCTGCACATGCATGATCTCATCCGTGCAGGAGTGGTTTGAAGCCGCTTTTGACACATTTCGCTTGACGAAAAGCCCGTAAATAAAAGATTGCAATCAATCTGAAAAAGAATTAAAGGCTAAATTAGCTCAGATGGTAGAGCAACTGATTCGTAATCAGTAGGTCGGGGGTTCGA
>DIQS01000042.1:28568-35025 GCA_002427325.1 Cloacimonetes bacterium UBA5456
GCAACTGATTCGTAATCAGTAGGTCGGGGGTTCGAGTCCCCCATTTAGCTCCATATATTCCGAACTCTAATGTTCGGCGTATCAATAGAAAAGGTCTGTTTGCGCAGACCTTTTTCATTTTCATGCACTTTTTGCTTGACCTTATTTGCACTTATTTTGTATGACATATTTAGTGAGATGTAAAAAGATATCCTTCGGGAATGCCATGCTTTAGTGATTTGCTTCTCATTCTAAGATAGATAATTAAGACAATGAGGTAATAGAAGTGACAAGATCAGAATTGATTTCCAAAATCAGTGACCAAGCGAAACTCGCCAGAGCTGCGATTCTCAAGATGACCACTTTGGCAAAATGCGGACATCCCGGTGGCTCGCTCTCCAGCATCGATGTCCTGCTTTCCATCTATAACACGATGAAACATGACCCTAAAAACCCCTTTTGGGAAGATCGCGACTATATGGTCGTCTCAATCGGACACATTTCGCCGGCTGTATATTCCACGCTGAGCCTCATGGGCTATTTCCCGCTTGATGATGCCATTGCCTATTTCCGCGTTTATGGCAGCATCTTTGAGGGACACATAGAGCGCGAAGTTCCGGGAGTGGAATGGACTACGGGCAACCTCGGTCAGGGACTCTCTGCAGGTTGTGGTTTTGCGCTTTCTGCCAAGATCAAGGGCAAAAAGAACCGCGTTTATGTCCATATGGGCGATGGTGAACAGCAGAAAGGACAGATCAGTGAAGCACGTCGTTTCGCCGTTAAGTATAAACTCAATAACCTCACAGCTATAATAGATTATAATCAGTTACAGATATCCGGCTCTATCTATGACGTCATGCCCCAAAGCCTCAGAAGAAGCTGGGAAGCAGACGGTTGGCAGGTTTTGGAAATCAATGGACACGATATACCTCAGATACTCGGCGCATTAGAAGACTCCGGCAAATCCAACAAACCCACCATGATACTCTCCAAGAGTGTGATGGGTAAAGGCATAAACTTCATGGAGAACAAGGAGAAATACCACGGTTCTGCCCTGAATCTCGAGCTCTGTCAAAAGGCTCTCGCCGAGATCGGTGCAGTAGACGATTTAGCTGAGTTGCAAGCCAAAAAGGACGCCTTTGATGGCAAGCCTGAAGATAAGAGCCAGCTCTTCCAAAAAGGCTTTGAGCTCAAATCCGGCAAGCCTATCCTCTATGAAAATGAATCTGATTGCCGTGGCGCATGGGGCAACGCTCTCTTAGACCTCGCCAAGATCAATAAAGATGCAAAGACGCCCATCATTACGCTGGATTGCGACCTCTCCGGCAGCGTCAAGACTGATGCTTTTGCCAAAGAATTCCCTGAGCACTTTTTCCAATGCGGGATCATGGAACATCACGCCATCGTCATGGGCGGTGCACTTTCCGCCTGCGATATGCAGACATTCTGGGCAGGATTCGGCATGTTTGGTGCAGCCGAAACCTATAACATGCAGCGTCTTAACGATATCAACCATGCCAACCTCAAGACCATGCTCACCCACGTGGGCGTAGATGTCGGCGAAGATGGCAAAACTCACCAAAGCATTGACTATATCGCACTTGCACGCAATCTTTTTAACACACGCATAATCTGCCCGAGCGATGCAAATCATACAGATAGAATCGTTCGCTGGCTTATCGACAAGCCGGGGAACTGCATCGTTGCAATGGGACGCTCGAAGATCCCAACACTCAAAAAAGAAGATGGCAGCCCCTTTTATGATGAGGACTATGTGTTTGAATATGGTAAGGCTGATCTGCTCAGAAAAGGTGACGCCGGCACAGTCTTCGTTTGCGGCACAGCAAGCAATAACGCACTTAGTGCCATAGACATGCTCGCCCAAGAAGGTATCAATATACAGCTCTATGCAGTCGGCTCTCCCTTGCAAATCGACAGCGAGATCGTAGCCGAATCTGCAAAGAAAGGCAGCATCTTTGTCGTTGAGGACCACAGCATACACGGCGGTTTGGGCGCAACTATCAAGGATGAACTCATTAAAAGCAATATACGCGCTGATTTCATCCACTTTGGTATCCGCGCATACCCCGCCTCCGGATCGTCCAAAGCTCTTTACAAAGCCTACGGCCTCGACGCCGACTCCATAGCCTCAACCATCAAAGGGCACTTGAATAAATAGCAGAGTAGAAAGGGGAGCTAATTCCTTGCGAGATAGCATCATCTCTCTCGCTCTACTTTGATGCGCAATGAATAAAGACTTTATTCGCCCTCTGATTATCGCCATTTTAGCGGTGTTTTTCACCGGTGTTTTGGCGTGGTTTATTCCCGAACACCAAAATCACATCTTCACCATCCGCAAGATGCCGCGGCTCCTCGGTTCGAATGCACATTCAGCCGAGCTTGACGGCATCTTTGGCGAGATAAAAAGCCTGACACACACACAGAAAGAACTACTCCCTTTTATAAAGAAGTTGGAAGCGTTCGAACCCACGCACAGCAAGGGTTCCCGCTCTTTTGACCACAATCTCAGAATAGCTTATTATGGCGATTCCATCATTGAAGGAGATGTAATCACAGCTCCGCTACGCTATTTTTTACAGGGTCAATATGGCGGAAAAGGTGTAGGCTTCGTGCCCATAACTTCCATTGTTTCAGACTATAGAAGAACCATAAAGCACGAGTTCAGTCGCAATTGGGAAAGCATCTCTTTCATGACACCCAGGCGATCGAGCATATCCCTCGGCATATCCGGATACACCTTCATCCCACGTCCCTATTACACCACCATCCAAAAGGTGGAAATAGCCGTCATAGACAGCACTCTGAGCCCTGCAGACAGCATAAATACCGAGGTACCTGCAGATAACAAAATAATGCAAAACGATGTTGATTTACACAAAACAGAGACCAAGGAAATTCGCACCTATGTGAATTATGACCCTTGGGTAGAATATCGCGCAGTAGATATTCCCGGCGGTGCAGCAGGCTTTGGTAAGATCAGGCTGTTCTATAGCAAAGCTTCACTAAATTCCACCTTCACATGTTCTTATGACTCGGGCGAGCTAAAGAGCTTTCGCCTCAATGCCGGAGACGGACTTCAGATTATCGACATTAGTCCCTTGAATCCGGTGAAAGCGATCAAACTCACGTTCCCAGCTAATGATCCCGTCCATCTCTATGGCGTTTCTTTTGATGAAAATGAAGGCGTCTATATCGACAACTTTGCTGTTCGCGGCTATTCTGGAACTGATTTTCAGAGAATTCACTCCGAGCTTTTCGCTCAATTCCAGAAGGCATTAGCCTATGATCTCGTCATATTGCAATATGGTGGTAACGTCACAAACTCCAGTGTGACAAGCTATAACAATTACAAAATAGGGATGATCCGAACGATTTCAAGCATCCAGGAAGCCATGCCCGATGTGCCCATTCTCATCATCGGCATGCACGATCGCAATGTCAAAATTGGCTCTGAATATCATACCTCCCCTGATATCCCGCTGCTCATCCGTGCCCAAAGCGATATGGCGGCTGAAACGGGAGCAGGTTTCTTCAACCTTTTTGAAGCGATGGGCGGCTATAACTCCATGCAAGGTTATGTGAATCAAGACCCGCCTTTGGCATCCAAGGACTACACGCATTTCACGCGCCACGGCGGAGATAAGATTGCCTGGATGTTAGCTGATTTTCTTTTTGGAAAGGGGCCATCTGAAGCTAAATCGGAGGGCAGATGAGCGCAATCCTTGACCAGATCATCGCCTCCTTGGCATACGACCCACAGCGGCCTTTGCTTTTCAACAGCACTTTCTTCCTCTTTTTCTTTATCGCCGTTCTGCTCGTATATCCGCTCATTGCCGATCGTAGCAAGCTCCGCGTCTGGTTTCTGCTTCTGGTTTCATTATATTTCTATTTCAAAACCAGCGGTCTTTTCGTCATCTTGCTCATCGCCACTGCGCTCATCAACTATCTCATTGGATCGGCGATATATAAGACGAAAAAGAGAGGCGGACAACGCGCATGGCTGATGATGAGTGTCATCTGGAATCTCGGCACTTTAGGCTATTTTAAATACACAAATTTCATTATTGATACAATCAACCAGATATCAGGCTCTTCGCTGCCTTTGCTGGACATCTTCCTACCCGTGGGAATCAGCTTTTTCACCTTCCAAACATGGAGCTATACGCTGGACATCTTCTATGGCAAAATCAAACCCACAGAAAGCTTTAGAGACTTTGCCTTCTTCGTATCATTCTTCCCGCAACTCGTTGCCGGACCCATCGTTCGCGCCGGCTATTTCATCCCGCAAATCCATAAAAGAGTAAGTTTAGATCGTGATACCGTCGCCCGCGCACTCATTCTAATCTTTGCAGGACTCATCAAGAAGGGCGTGATTGCGGACTATCTCTCTATCAACTTTGTAGATAGGGTCTTTGACAGTCCCGCGCTCTTTTCAGGCGTGGAGAACCTCATCGCGATCTATGCCTATGCTTTGCAGATATACTGCGACTTTAGCGGCTATTCTGACATAGCTATCGGGATTGCGGCACTCTTAGGTTATGATCTGCCGATTAACTTCAATCGACCCTATAAAGCCGCCACTATCACGGATTTCTGGCGCAGGTGGCACATTTCGCTCTCCACTTGGCTGAGAGACTATATCTACATCCCCCTCGGCGGCAATCGCAAAGGCAAGTCAAGACAGAGCATGAACCTCTTGGCTACCATGCTCTTAGGCGGGCTTTGGCATGGCGCAAGCTGGAACTTTGTCTTTTGGGGAGGCTTACACGGCATCGGGCTTTTGTTCGACAAGATCTGGCTGAGTTTCAAGATCGCTAACAATCGTATTGTCAAAGCCTTCACCACGATTATCACCTTCCATTTTGTCTGTTTTAGCTGGATATTATTCCGTAATCGAAGCCTTACGGATGGCTGGATAATGATCCAAAAAATAATCGGCTCTTTCAATTTCTCAATCTTTGCTCCTTGGCTTGCACAATATCAAATTATAGCTTTTCTCATCGCTTTGGGTTATCTTATGCATTGGACGCCGCAATCGTGGAAAGGCGGCATGCAAAATGCGATTGGCAAAGCTCCAGTCATCGTTCAATCGCTTGTTTTGGCACTAATTATATGGCTGCTCTTCCAGGCGAGCTCAGCGGATGTTCAGCCCTTCATCTATTTTCAGTTTTAGGAGTTGTGATGCAAAAGATATCACCAAGTTTACAGGACTATGATTGGGGAAGCAAGAGCTTCATACAAGAGCTCTTAGGGATCACTAATGCCGACATCTTGGCTGAGGCTTGGTATGGAGCACATCCCAAAGCACCCTCGCTAATACAAGACACAAATCTGCTCAGCATGATTGAGCAAGACCCGCATTATTGGTTGGGCCCAAACACCGCGAAGATGCCCTTTTTGCTGAAGATATTGGCGGCGAACAAGGCACTTTCCATACAAGTTCATCCCAATAAAACGCAGGCTGAACAAGGCTTTGCGGAGGAAAATCAAAAAGGCATTGCCCTCAGCGATCCTCGTCGTTGCTTTCGTGATGACAACCACAAACCCGAGCTCATGATGGCTCTGACTGATTTTTATGCGCTTTGCGGCTTTCGGGAATATACTCAAGTAATTGATATCTTCGATTCTCTAAAGCTTACTCGGCTGTTTTCCACCTTCGCTTCTTTTGCAAAATACCCTAATTCGCAAAACTTTTCAGAGCTATATCTACAGATACTTCAATATCCTGATCCTAAAGAACTTAACACTGCCTTATTAAAGCTTTCTATTAATGGTGAATACGCTCATTTGATCTCATGGATGAAGAAGTTAAATGAGGTCTATCCCGGCGATCCCGCCATCATCTCACCACTTTTGATGAACCTCATCAAACTGCGCCCCTATGAGGCAATTTACCTGGATGCGGGTATCATTCACGCCTATCTCGAAGGCTCTGGAATTGAGATCATGGCATCCGGGGACAACGTCTTGCGCGCAGGGCTCACCTCAAAGCATATCGACATCTCAATGCTCTGTGAGATAATGACGTTTGCGCCTTTCATGCCTGAAATCCAAGCCGCACCCAGTGAGGGGAAATATCTGCACGGTTATCAGTCTGCAGCGAAGGATTTTAAGCTCTATCATCTATCAGTAAGCAATGAAGATAATGCCCTTAATATTCAGGGAATTAAGATTGTACTCTGTCTCAGCGGAGAAATCAAATTCAGTTCCGATGAAAGCAGCCTCAAACTCAGCCGCGGTGAATCTGCAGTCATTTCCGCATCCCGAAAAGAACTTTTCATCAGCGGATCAGGAACTGCTGTCATAGCCGCTGTGGGTCAATAATCTTTCACAACCCATTCAGAGTTATGCTGAAAGCTGTGTTATTATCATGTCCACCCGCCTCTTCCCTACTAATATCAGCTTGTGTTGTGCTCAAGATATGCTCATGCCAATGACCACATCATGACCATATCAT
>DIQS01000042.1:35205-38940 GCA_002427325.1 Cloacimonetes bacterium UBA5456
CCCAGTAAGGAAGCAGTGGAAAAAGAGCGCAACAACGCAGGAGTCATGCAGCATTTTTTATGCATATAAGCTTCCGTTTATTAGTTAATTACAAATTGCTTGGCCATGAATCTGAGAATATACTTGACGGATATTCACAAAATGCTTGTTTGATCGAAAGAATATTTAAATGGAGTTGATAGATGAGCAAAACCCCTCGCGGTGAGAGATTAATCATTGCTTTAGTAGGCAAGAGAAATGCAGGTAAATCCAGCCTGATCAATGCTTTCGTAGGTCAAGAAATAGCGATCGTATCTGAGGTGCCGGGAACTACAACAGATCCCGTCGCCAAGCAATATGAATTGCTTCCCTTGGGACCTGTAACCTTCTATGATACTGCCGGAGTTGACGATATCGGTGATCTTGGCGCAAAAAGAGTTGCATCTACCAGCAAGGTTTTATATAGAACCGATGTTGTGATTTTCGTGAGCGATGGACAGAAATTCCTGCCATCCGAGCTCGAGATGATAGACAAGATAAAAGGCATGAAGATACCCATGCTAATGGTCTTTAATAAAGCGGACTTAGCCGATGCTGATGAGAGTAATATCAGCTATTGCAAGGCTCATGAAATCCCTTTCGCTAAGGTCTCTGCAAAAGATAAAAAAGGCATCGACGAAGCCAAATTTGCGCTAATTGATCTCAGCCCAAAGCCCATCTCGATGGATAGGCAAATCTTGGGTGATATCATCCCTGAAAAAGCGCGTATCATCCTTGTTTGTCCGATAGATGCAGGCGCACCAAAGGGCAGGCTCATCCTCCCTCAAGTTCAAACGATACGCGATATTTTGGATGCAAATTCAACGGCGATTGTCGTTAAAGACACCGAGCTCAAAGATGCGCTGGATATGCTCAAAGACCCGCCAGACCTCGTGGTGACTGATTCACAGATAGTTCGCGAAGTGGATAAGATCACTCCAGCCGGCATCCCGTTGACAACCTTCTCCATACTTTTTGCCCGCTATAAAGGCGAATTAGAGCTTCTTTTAACAGGAATTAACGCAATTGATGAGCTTAAAGATGGCGACAAAGTTCTCATCGCTGAGGCGTGCTCACATCACGCTCAGGAAGACGATATCGGGCGCAATAAACTGCCTCGTTGGATCAAGGAATATACTGGTAAAGACCTTATTTTTGATGTATATGCAGGGCATGACTTCCCCGAGAATTTGGAAGACTATGCCATCAGTATTCACTGCGGAGGTTGCATGATCAACGCAGCCGAGATGAATCGCCGCATCCAGGAATGTTATCGTCGCGGAGTGCCTATCACCAATTACGGGCTCGTGATCTCCAAAGTTCAAGGCAGCTTTGACCGCGCAATCGCCCCACTATTGGAGAACCTGCGATGAAATACCGCGTATCCGTCTTGCAATATCGCCCTGATTTTCTAAAGAAGGAAGAGAACCTAAAGCGTGTGATGGCAATGCTTGAGCCCATCGAGACTGATCTCGTAGTCTTGCCTGAGCTTGCTTTTTCGGGCTATCTCTTTGCTTCTTTTGATGAAGTGGAACAAGTGGCTGAAACACCTCCGGAAGGACTGGTGTTCACCACTCTGCGCGAGTTGAGCTATTCTAAAGACATGAGCATCCTCTATGGCTTTCCTGAGAAAGCAGACGGTATCTATTACAATAGCAGCGTTTTAATCAATCCTGACGGCAGTTTTTACGTCTATCGCAAGGTACATCTTTTCAATCGCGAAAAGCTCTGGTTCGAGCCTGGTGAGGAAGGTTTTCACATCAACCCTGCTAAAGGCGGAGTCAAGATCGGGCAGATGATTTGCTTTGATTGGAACTTCCCGGAATCAGCACGGAGCCTCGCTTTGAAAGGTGCGCAGATTCTCTGCCATCCCTCAAATCTCGTGTTGCCTTGGGCGCAAGAAGCCATGAAGACACGCTCGCTCGAAAATCGCGTCTTTTCCATCACCTCAAACCGCACAGGCACAGAAGAGAACGCAGGACTTAGTTATTATTTTACAGGAAAGAGCCAGATTTTAGGTAAGACTGGTGAGATACTCGTCAGCTTAACAGACGATGATGAAGAGGTTTACACAGTAGAAATCGATCCTGACGAAGCAAATGATAAAACAATCTCTGAGAAGAATAACGCATTCGGCGACCGCCGGCCTTCCATGTATTATCAACCATGAATGAAAAGACTTTACGCTCCAAAATTGATAAACTTCTTGCAGAAAAAAAGAAGCACGACGAGCTCTATTACAAAAACGCCGAGCCGGTAATCACTGACTTTGAATATGATATGCTCGTGCGTGAGTTGCAAGAACTCATCGTGCTTTTGCCCGAAGGCGATCGTGGATCAGAACTTTTAAAGGTAGGCGATGATCTTTCACAAGGTGCGAAAACGATTGCGCATAAAGAGAGAATGATTAGTCTTGAAAACGCTTACAGCCTTGAAGAATTGGAAAATTGGTGGAACAAGCTGAGTGTCGAGCACGGATATCGACCCGCGCTCTGTCTGGAGCTGAAAATTGATGGTTTTGGCATCAATCTCTTCTATAGTAAGGGCGTGCTTCAATATGCAAGCACCCGTGGCGATGGCAGGGTTGGCGAGGATGTCACTCTCAATTTCAAGACCATTGCCGGAGTGCCTCACCGTATTGATTATCAAGAAGATATAGAAATTCGCGGAGAGATATATCTACCAATTTCTGAGTTTCTGAGGATTAATGAAGAACGCGTATCGCGAGAAGAACAACCCTTTGCAAATCCTCGTAATGCTGCCGCCGGATCAATCAAGCTGAAAGACCCAGCAATGACCGCAGAACGCCCCTTAAGAGCACTGTTCTATACCTTGGGCATGCATCCGGCAGACATCCCGCCAAAGAACCAAAAAGAAGTCCTAAATTGGCTCGATTCCTTAGGCTTCCCCGTTGCCGATCAACGCTGTGTATGCTCTGATTTCGAGCGGGTTTCACAGTTTTGCAATGAAATGGAAATCAAGCGCTATGAGTTTGATTTTGAGATAGATGGAGTGGTTGCAAAAGTCAATGATAACTCCCTGCATAGACGCATCGGAGAGACCGCAAAAAGCCCTAAATGGGCTATTGCATATAAGTTTAAGCCGGAAGAGAAAGAGACCGAGCTTATCGATGTGGAATATCAGGTAGGCCGAACGGGAGCCGTGGTGCCCGTTGCTATCCTCAAGCCCGTATATATTTCCGGCTCAACAGTATCGCGTAGCACTTTACACAATTTTGACGAGATCAGGAGGCTGGATTTACACTATCATGACACAGTAAAACTCATAAAAAGCGGCGAGATTATCCCTAAAATACTCAGTGCAGACGCAAGCAAACGAAAGCCCGACGATAGACCAATTGAGCTTCCCACCCATTGCCCTGTATGCAAGAGCCCGCTTTTCCGCGAGGAAGATGGTGCAATCAACTATTGTAGTTCTTCGGAATGTCCGGCGCAGCTCGCACGACGCATTGAACACTTTGCCTCCAAAGATGCCATGGATATCGTGGGACTCGGTCCTGCTAATGTCGCTCTATTTCTGGATTCCGGCATAATCTCCGGCATCAGCGACATATATGATATTGATTACGAGAAAGTTGCATCAATCAGCGGCATGGGCAATAAATCCGCCAATAACCTCGAAAAAGCCATCGACGAATCAAAGACAATGAACTTCGACCGCGTGCTTTTCGCACTCGGTATCCGCAATATCGGCATC
>DIQS01000042.1:39094-43147 GCA_002427325.1 Cloacimonetes bacterium UBA5456
GGTATCCGCAATATCGGCATCGTTACGGCAGGCAATCTCGCAAAACACTTTGGAAACATCGAAGCCCTCAGAGATGCTGACCTCGAAAGCCTCAGCCATGTGCCTGATATCGGGCCAAAGATCGCCCGAGCCATCATCAGCTATTTTGAAAACCCTATAAACCTTGAACTTATCGATGAGCTGCGTGAGTTTGGACTATCCTTCGAATACGCATCCGAACAACGCACGGATTTGCTTAACGGAAAAAGCTTTCTCATCACCGGAACCCTGCCGAATTATGGAAGAAAAGAGATGGAAACCATGATCCAAAGTCATGGCGGCAAGATCTTAAGCGGAGTATCAAAATCACTGGACTACCTCGTGTTGGGCGAGAAACCGGGCAGCAAACTCACCAAAGCAGAAAAGCTTGGCACGGTTCAGATAATCTCCGAAGAAGAGCTTCTAAAACTCTTGGGTGAAGAAAAATGATTCTAAAAAGATATATCCTCAAAGAGCATATCGCGCCATTCTTCATCTCGCTTTTAGTGGTGACTTTCGTTTTGCTCATAGATCGCATTATAGACCTGCTTAATCTCATCATAGAAAAGCAATTACCCATAGGCATTGTGCTGAAGGTTTTCTCTTATTCACTACCCTATATGCTCGCACTTTCCATCCCCATGGCTATCTTGGTAGCAACGATTCTCGCCTTTGGCAGAATGAGCGTGGATAGAGAAGTCATCGCCATAAAATCCAGTGGCATAAACGTCTATCGCTGTCTTACCCTCCTCATCATTGCTGCTATGCTACTAACGGGGCTCATGGTATATTTCAATCATTGGTTCTTGCCAAATACAAACCACAAGCTCAAGAATCTCATGCTCAAAATCGCCTATTATAAACCGATGACAATCATCGAAGCCGGTGAATTCAACAACCTCATGGAATACACGGTTTGGTGCGGCGAAAACAATGATCAACAGCTCAAACAGGTTCTCATCTACGACCGCAGTCAAAGCCGATATCCACGCACGATCTATGCCGAAAGTGGGCACGTCTCGCAGATGGACGGAGGCAGCGCCCTCAAAATCGTTTTAAATAACGGTGTGATGCACCTGCGTGATGAGTATGAATCCGGCAAGTTCCAGAGCAGCAGTTTTGATGAATATGTTGTGAACATCCGTGATCTGGAAGGCAATTTTGACCCCTTTGAAAGCGGCTTTCGCAGTGATAGGGAGATGACCTATCCCCAGATCAAAGAATCCATAAAAGAAAGAATTGATGAGATCCAGAAGCTGAAACTTGAGATAATTGAGCTTGAAAACCGACTTAAAGGCGCAGGACTTAGCTCTTTTATGCAATATGGCAGCGAAGAGAGTAGCCGCATCTATTCCATGTTAAACATCGCCAAAACAAGGATTGAAGAATTGGAAGACATCACGCGCTCGCTCAAGGTAGAGTTTCACAAGAAGTTTGCCCTATCCTTTGCCATCATCATCTTCATCATGATCGGCGTGCCTCTGGGTTTGATGACGCGTACCAGCGGAATTGGCATGGCTTTCAGCGTATCCAGCGTCATCTTTTTGATCTATTATGTGGCGCTAAATATGGGCGAACAATTAGCTGATCGTGGGCACATCAACCCCTTTATCTCCATGTGGCTCTCAAATTTCGTCTTCTTTATCATAGCCTGCTTTCTCATCTGGGGCTCCATCCGAGAGAAAAAGCTGTTTGACATGCAGATACTCATTTGGAAAATCAAGAATAGAAAGCGGGGCAAAACAGAAGTTCCGGACGAGGTAATCTACTAATGCGCCGTTTAGATCGTTATATCCTGCGCGAGTTTATCCGCACCTACTTAATCATCTTTTTCAGCTTTGCGGTGGTCTTTATCGTCATCGATGTGGTGGACAACCTGCCCAGACTTCTCAGAGCAGGTGCAACGGTTGATCTGGCAACCACATACTACCTCCTGCGCTTGCCTTACCTCGCCGTACTCACCTCACCGGTGACTGTCTTACTCACTGGTCTTTTCATGATGAACGGCCTCTCAAAGCACAATGAATCAGTCGCCATCAGAGCTGCCGGAGTAAGCATCAAACGCGCGATGCTCCCACTATTTGTTCTTGGACTTTTCATCTCAATCATCGTCGCAGCCTTTGGCGAATATGTGCTTCCTGCCGCCGAGAGCTATCGCAGCTATGTCTATAACGTCAAGATAAAAGGCGAACAGCCCGACGACCAGTTGCTCAAATCTCGCATACACTATCGCGGTGATGAGGACGATTTTTATTACTTCGGTTTCTTTGACGGATATAAGAATAACCTTCGCATCATAGACCTTGCCCGCATCGACTTTGAGAACAACGAGATAAGCCAGCATATCAGTGCAAACAGCGCGAGCTGGGAAGACGATAAATGGGTGCTCAAAGACTGTGAAGTACGTGAGTTTTCCTCCAAGGAACAAAGGAATTTCGTGCACTATCCCCAGACCGATATCGAGTTCTTAAACGTTGAACCCAATGACTTTGTCCGCATCACAAAGAAGACATTAGCCCTGAACTTTATGGAGCTGAAAGAATACATCGGCAGACTGCAAAAGCTGGGCGAAGATGCAAGCCGTGAGATCGTTGATCTCCACATGAAAATCTCCTTCCCGCTCACCAATCTCATCGTGATATTCTTCTTTATCCCGATTGCGACCTCCAATGTTCGCAGCAAAGGACGCGGCTGGGTTTTCATGCTTGGGCTGGTGGTATGCTTCGCCTATCTTTTCATCGTCAAGTTCAGCCAAAGCTTTGGTTACAACGGCGTTATCCCTCCCATTTGGGCTGCCTGGGCACCAAATATCCTCTTCACTATCATAGGTGTGGTGTTCCTACAGAAGTCCGAAATCTGATGCTCTCATGCATGATACCTTCAATCTCATAAGCAGCTATATCCCGCCCAAGCGCCTCTATTCAGCCGCCAAGATATGTCTCGATTACCGGCTATCACTGCTTTTGAAGCGCAGCATTGTGACAGCCCACCCTCTCGCTTTGATGATTGAGCCCACCAATATCTGCAACTTATCTTGCCCACTTTGTCCCAGTGGAAGTGGCGAGCTGAAAAGAGCACGCGGCATGATGGATCTCAAGCTTTTCAAAGACATTACGGATGAGGTTCATCACGCTATCGGGATGTTTATCCTCTGGAATCAAGGCGAGCCCTACCTCAATCCCGACTTCAACGAGATGGCGAGATACGCCTCCTCAAAAGGCATCTACACAATGACTTCCACTAATGGTAGCCTCCCGTTAAACCCTGAAGAGATCATCGAGAGCGGGCTTAGTCGCATCATCTTTTCTCTTGATGGAACAAAACCTGAAAGCTATGAGCAATACAGAATGGGCGGAGACTTTGACCTGGTTCTGAGAAACATCAGCGAACTTGCACGCCTCAAACGCATTAGAAAATCAAAGACCCCATATATCGTCTGGCAATTTATCCTGATGAGCCACAACGAGAGCGAGATAGACAAGGCAAAAGAGATGGCAAAGCAGATTGGAGTAGATAAGCTGGAATTCAAAACGGTGCAAATCTATGAACCAAAAGACATTGCCTTCTTACCAAGCAAACATCAATTCAGCCGATATAAACATAACAAGGACAAGTTTGAGATTAAAACCCGCCTCCTAAATCGCTGTCGTCGCCTTTGGACTCAGCCTGTGATCAACTGGGATGGAGAACTCGCTATTTGCTGCTATGACAAAGACCTCATCTTCCCCATCGGCAACATCAAAGATCACAGCTTCCTTTCGCTTTGGAAGTCCCGTAAAATGAACAATATCCGCCGCAGTATCCTTTGCTCCAGGAAGGATATAGAAATATGCAGGAACTGCGGCGAGGGGATTGTTCAGAAGATTAAGCTTAGATCGTGAACGGGCGATTTGACGATTTAACGATTTAACGAATGTCGGATGTGAAGCTGGTTGGCGAGATTTTAACCTACTTGCAATAATGCAGCTTTCATCTGCTTACAGCTTCGCCGATATGGCTTCTTCATTCATGTTGAGCCTTAATTTTTCACTAATT
>DIQS01000042.1:43350-50504 GCA_002427325.1 Cloacimonetes bacterium UBA5456
AGGTTTTCAATCCTGAGATCAAATCCCTTCACTGTATATAGGGTGACAAAATCGAAAAACGGTGACAAAATGAGCAACTGAATTTCGGTCAGTTGTGTAAGTGACTCAAATATAAGGCCTGAAATAATATTGAAAAAGATATTAAGCATAACCATGTTATGTAAACCTGCCGCATTTTGAGTGACTTAGGGATTTTATATGAGCTAACTTAGTTACGAGCTACGAGTTACGAGAAGCTTCGCACAAGGCAAAGCGAGCAGACACAAACAGATTTATCGATCTACACAATACTCATTCAAAGAAATATATCGCCCGAATCGGATCGAGCTTAGCCGCCTTAATTGCCGGATAGATGCCGGAAATAGCCCCAACGCCGAGTGCAAAAAGCAGCCCCACCACGATCCCTGACATGGGGATGGTGAGACTCATCTGAATCATGCTTCCCATCAGCTTTAAAAGCAATGAGGACAAGACGATACCAACCAGCGCTCCGCCGAGCGAGAGCATGAGCGATTCCATGATAAAGAAAAAGAAGATATCTCTTTCGCCGGCACCGATACTCTTGCGCACGCCAATCTCCAACATCCTTTCCTGGATCGAGATCAAAAGCGTTGAGAAAAGCCCTATTCCACCCACAATCAAAGAAATAGAAGCAATTGCAAAAAGCGTAACATTCCATTTTTCCAGAATTTTATCCATTTCCTCGGTGATGGTGAGCATCAGAGCCGCCGTATCCCAAAAGATGAAATTCGGATACATATTATGCCGAGAAAGCAGGATTTGCCGCGATTTATTCATCATCGGTTTATAGCCTTTATCGTTCTTGGACATGATATGAATACTATGCAATATCTTTTGACCGGAAAATCTGTAAGCACCATATTTAAGAGGGATATATATAGCCTGCAAGTCGTTTGCCCGCTCCCAAGTATTAAATTGCATGCCGGTGCCTTCTTTGTTCAGCATATCCTCGCCCAAAACACCGACAACCCTAAACCTATGCTCACCGAAAATGATAGTCTCACCCAAGATTTTGCCCTCAGGATAATACTGTTTTGCATATTTCTCGCCGATAACAGCCACGGGCAAGCCCTGCTCTTCTTCAACTTTTGTGAAATAGCGTCCTTCTGCAAGCCCATAGTTTTTACTCAGGAAAAAGCCATTTCCTGAGGCTTTGACCATGATATATTTCTGCTCTCCATCGATGAGCTGCAAAAGCTCGTTATTGATCATGCCATAGATCACCTTATAATCCAACTGCTCTTTTAACGCAGTAAAATCGTCAAAACTAAGCGGGCTAACTAATTTATCCCCACGTCGTTGCGTCTTTACTGCCGAAGTTGACATATGCCATCCACCTCCCCCGCTGGAAGGATAGATCACGAGCATATTATTCCAACCCATGCTTTCCATGTTTGTGCTAATCAGCTCTTTGATGAGATAGACGCTGGAAAACATAGTGACAACAGCCATGATGCCTATGACTATCCCTATGGCTGTCAAGAGACTACGCATTTTGTGGGAGCTGATACTCACCCACGCGCTGATGATTCCATCGCCTATGTGCATACAACCTCTTATGCTAAAACATGTTTACATTTGGGGCATTCAATGGTGTGTCCCTTATCTTTGCTATATCTCTCGTGCATATAGTGATTACCGCAATTGGGACAGCTCTGTTCTACCGGCTTAAAATTAGAAATCCACTTACAATCCGGATAACGCGTACAACTATAAAAAGTATTACCTTTTTGGTTTTTACGCTGCGCCACTTCTCCAATTTTACACTCAGGGCATTTTAAACCTAAGGTCTTGGGACGTGCATATTTACATGAAGGATACCCCGTACAGGCGATAAATGTACCAAATCTACCGTTTTTTTCCACGAGGTCTTTGCCACATTCCGGACATTTCTCGTCTAAAACTTCAGGAACTATGATGACAATACTACCGTTGAGATCACGCTTGAAATTCTTACTGTTCTTACACTTAGGATAATTTGAACAAGCTAAGAACTCACCACTCCGCCCGCGACGCACCACCATCTTTGCCTCATTACACTTGTCGCAGATGATGTCCGTCTCTTCCGTAAGCGCAACTTTTTCCTTCTTTACATCCACCTTTCCAATGAGGATATTCATGTCATCGTAATAGCCTCTTATCAGATTGTGCCACACTTGTTTACCATACTCTACTTCATCCAATTTATCTTCCATCTGAGCGGTGAATTTAACATTGAAAAGCGAGTCGAATTTGTCCACCAAAAAGCTGTTTACATCCATACCCAAAGCGGTTGGAAGAAAGCTGCGTTTTTCGATGGTGACATACTTTCGATTTCTGATGGTGCTAATGATCGAAGCATAGGTGGAAGGCCTACCTATCCCCTTTGCTTCCAATTCTTTAATCAGAGATGCCTCAGTGAAACGAGATGGCGGCGAGGTGAAATGCTGACTCTTTTCCGGCTTCTGATATTCGAGCGTGTCGCCCTTAGCATAGTCTTTGTGAATACTCTCTCCCAATGGGATTTTCACATGCGGATAACACTTCATAAAGCCATCAAAACTAATCTGATTACCCGTTGCCGAAAACTCTGCCTCGCCAAGCTGGATATTTGCCTGCGTAACCAACAACTTCGCAGCCGTCATTTGAGTGGCCACAAACCTTTGCCAGATAAGGGTATAAAGCCTAAGCTGTTCCTTATTAAGATAGGGTTCAAGACTTTCAGGGGTTCTGTAAGGATCGGTAGGACGAATCGCTTCATGAGCGTCTTGCGCACTTTGTTTATTCTTGAAAAGTCTCATGGAACTATAGACATATTCTTCCCCGAAACGCTCTTTGATCAGGCTCTTACAAGCAGCGTTGGCCTCAGGCGTGATACGCGTGCTATCCGTTCTCATATATGTGATTAGCCCCGTGCTATCCCCACCGAGATCAACCCCCTCATAGAGCTGTTGAGCGATGCTCATCGTTCTTTGTGCTTGAAAAGAGAGCAATTTTGAGGCTTCCTGTTGCAAAGTACTGGTGATGAAAGGTGCTTGCGGCTGAACAGCCCGATTGCTCCGCTTGATATCGAAGAGCAAGGCTTCTTTTCCAGCGATTGCTTCGAGAACAACACTTGCATCCGCCTCGTTTTCGATCTCTTTTTTCTTGCCCTGATATTTCTCGAGACTTGCCTTAAACTTGGGCAAATTATCACGCCAAAACTCAGACTCAATTCTCCAATATTCCTTTGGAACAAAAGCCGTTATCTCAGCCTCGCGCTCACAAATGAGCCGAAGCGCAACGCTCTGCACTCTGCCTGCAGAAAGGTCTTTGGCGATGACCTTCCACAAAAGCGGCGAGATGCTATAGCCGACTATCCTATCGAGCACACGTCGGGCTTGCTGAGCATCCACTTTTGCCATATCGATTTTCCCCGGATTTTTCAGGGATTCATCGATAGCCTTTTGCGTTATCTCATTAAAAACTATGCGATATAGCTCTTTATCTTTGATATCTTTTTCCAAGGTCTTACTTAGGTGCCAGGCGATTGCCTCTCCCTCGCGGTCATGGTCGCTTGCCAAGAAGATCTTATCTGCATCTTTTGCAGCCTCTTTCAGTTCGCTGATGACTTTCTTTTTCTTGCTGTCTTCCACATATTTAGGTTCAAAATTATTCTCCACATCCACGCCCAAAGTCCGAGTAGGTAGGTCTCGGATGTGCCCCATTGATGCCTTCACAACATACTGATTTTTTAAAAACTTGCTAATTGTGCGAGCTTTTGCCGGTGATTCTACGATTATCAAATTCTTTGCCATTTACTTAGTTTTCCTCGCTTTCATATTGTCCACAACATCTTTTATACTTTTTCCCGCTCCCACAGGGACAGGGATCGTTTCTTCCAACTTTTTCTGCAGTCCTGATGGGTTGGGCTTTGATTTCAGACTGCCCAAATTCAGGTGGCATAGTCGCAGAGCTTTGATACTGTTGCTTTTGCGCATGCAAGAAGCTATCGATTGCCTCGTGTGTCATGCTCGCTCCCTGCAGATGATCGCGCATGTTTTGCATCTGTTCTGCCGTAAAAAGGTAGGTGGTAAAAACCTTTTTGCAAACCTTATCTTGGATGCGTTCGATTAGCCCCTCAAAGAGCAGAAAACTCTCTTTTTTATACTCGATGAGAGGGTCCTTATTTGCATAACTGCGTAGGTGCACGCCTTCTTTGAGCAAATCCATTTCGTGCAGGTGATCGCGCCATTCGTCATCCACGACTTCCAAAAGTGAACGCCTTTCTATCTCACGCAACATCTCGGAGCCAACGTGCTCTTCCCTTGCATCATAGGCAGTTGTGACGATTTCTTGCGCCGTATTATTCAAAAGTTCTTCATTTTGATGATCACTTTCCAAGTCCTCGATGCCGACCTTAACATTCAGCGTTTTAAAGAACGGAATCAAGCGTCCAATCTCCCATTCTTCGGGATAGCGAGACGCGGAAGTGATCTCCTCCACTCGGCGAGAAACCACGTCTGAGATCATCTCAACTATTTCAGGACGAAGATCATAGCCCTTAAGAACGCTGCGACGATAGCTATAGATAACCTCTCTTTGTTGATTCATCACCTCGTCATATTTGATCAGGTTTTTGCGTATCTCAAAGTTGTGTTCTTCCACTCTCGTCTGCGCTTTTTCCACCGCTTTTGTCATCATGGGATGCCTGATTGCTTCTCCTTGCTGGAGTCCGATCTTTTGCATGAGCGGTGCCATTCTATCAGAACCAAATAGTCTCATAAGATCATCTTCCAAAGAGAGATAGAAGCGCGATGTTCCCGGATCGCCTTGACGTCCGGCACGTCCACGCAACTGTCTATCGATGCGCCTACTTTCGTGCCTTTCGCTTCCGATCACATGCAAGCCATCCAAGGGCAAACCATAGGGATTTTGTGTCGTTCGATCCTTGCCAAGCCCGCGATAGCTCTCACTTTCCTGAGTCACAACACTCTCGCCGAGCTTGATGTCTGTTCCTCTACCCGCCATATTTGTAGCGATTGTCACTGCGCCAGGAGCACCCGCTTGAGTCACGATCTCCGCCTCACGCTGATGTTGACGCGCATTCAAAACGTTGTGCGGAATCTTGTGTCGTCTTAGAAGTCTGGAAAGCACTTCCGACACTTCAACGCTCACAGTTCCCACCAAAACAGGCTTCTTTTGCTCGTGCCAATAGACGATTTCATCGATTATCGCCTGATATTTCTCATTTTTTGTCAGATATATCTCATCATCGTGATCAACACGCGTGATAGGCACGTTTGTGGGAACCACCACGACTTCAAGTTTATATATTTCTGCAAATTCAGCATCTTCCGTGACTGCCGTTCCCGTCATACCTGCCAGTTTTTCAAACATCCTAAAATAGTTTTGCAGGGTAATAGTCGCAAAGGTCTGAGTTCCCGCTTCGATCGAGACATTTTCTTTTGCTTCAAGTGCTTGGTGAAGCCCATCCGAAAACCTACGTCCCGGCATCTGGCGTCCAGTAAATTCATCAACGATGATGACCTTATTATCGATCACAACATATTCTTGATTGTTTTCAAAGAGGGTGAAAGCCTTGAGTAATTGATTGATATTGTGCAACTTCTCGCTCTTATCCATGAACTTGCCGGTTGCAATCTCTTTTTCAGTGATCTTTTGATTGTCATCGAGGTCTTCACGCGCATCGACATCATCAAGAATCTCATCAAGAGTATGCACCACAAAGAGATCAGGCTCTCTGCGAGAGAGATATTCGCGCCCTTTCTCACATAGGTCAACGCTGTTTTGCCGTTCTTCCACCACATAGAGCAGATTGTCGTCAAGCTCGTGCATCTTCTTATCTCTGAGATAGATGCCTTCAGTAGTCTGCACCAATCTCTTCAAGGAAGGATCTTGCATCATCTTCTGAAATGCTTTGTTCTTTGGCGCACCGCGACTGATGAGCAGCAGGTTATCCGCCAATCTCACTTCGCTTGCGTTCTCGTTATTTTCATCAAGGTCTTCGCGAACCTCTGCAATATAGCGCGTTATCAGGGTATTTTGTCTTTGCACCAATGTGGCAATTTCAGGGCGTAATTCATGATAGAAGTTTTTATCTTGGGCGATGGGACCGCTGATGATGAGCGGAGTTCGCGCCTCGTCGATCAAAATGCTATCCACTTCATCTACAATGCTATAATAAAAGTCTCGTTGCACCAATTGTTCAGGACGAATCGCCATATTATCGCGAAGATAGTCAAAACCAAATTCACTGTTCATGCCATAGGTGACGTCTGCAAGATATGCCTCTTGCCGCTCGGCGTGATTCATCCCCGTGGTGATGCAGCCCACCCTGAGACCGTGAAAGTTGAAGATGGGACTCATCCACTCGGCATCACGCGCCGCCAGATAGTCGTTCACGGTGATAAGATGCGCACCACGCCCAAGGAGTGCATTGAGAAACAGCGGTAGCGTTGCAACCAAAGTTTTCCCCTCACCCGTTGCCATCTCAGCGATCTTGCCATCATGCAAGACCATTCCGCCGATCAGTTGAACATCAAAAGGAACCATGTTCCATGTCATCATCTGCCCGCGGACTTCAAATTCTTGACCCACCATCCTTCTGCAAGTATCTTTAACGATTGCAAACACTTCCGGCAAGCAGTCATCAAGAGTTTGTTTGTTAAACTTTTTCAGCTCTTTTTTAAGGGCATCTATCTGGTTATCAATGCGATTGCGCTCGGAATCTTCAACGCTCTTGCGAAACTGCTGTCTCGCCTCTTCGATCTCCTGCTCTTTGGGCTCAACCTTTTGGCGAATCTCCGTTTTAATCTCAGAGATCCTCTCTCTAAGCTGATCATCTGAATAGTCTTTAAGTCCTTCATAGATAGAAGTTATCTCCGCTACGAGCGGCTCATATCGTTTGAGATCAATGGTGGATTTATCTCCGAATAACTTTCTTAAAATCTTTTCGAGCATGTCTGTTCCTTGCCGGCGCAACCTTTGGTGATTCTTGAAGAGGGACATAGGTATGCACCAATTATTTCCCCTTTGTCCATAAATATTAATCCCCGAAATGTGTCAATTGATTTACTGATTCTGCCTCGATATTGTTCCGGATTTTTTCATGTTTTTCACAAGATTTACACTGCTTCCTTACTGGGTTCTGG
>DIQS01000042.1:50675-66904 GCA_002427325.1 Cloacimonetes bacterium UBA5456
TCATGATATGGTCATGATATGGTCATGGGCATGACCACATCATAAGCGAAACATAGGCTGAATGCAGTAAGGAAGGCATAGCGGTTTTGAGCATGTGCAGCAAAAAGTCAACAAAACTCGCAAATCTCAAATAAACTCAAATCGCATGGCAATATAATAGGCACAAAATCCGAGCGAAAACTGAGCATTTCGGGGCAGAAAACAAGCTCTTACGAAAATATTATTCACTTTAATTACAATGCCTAATAACACAATATATCAATAAGATACGCCCAGAACAGAAAACATTCCACAGCAAAACCGAATAAAAAGGCTTTTTATATCTTGACAAAAATAAATAAGGTTCTAAATGTGTCATTAGATGTCACAAGAACTCAGATTAAGTCATTTTTAGTCAAAACGGGCTTGCCGATGACTTAACATAATCAAGGCAGGCTCAAACAGTAATATATTAAGACGCAAGGTGAAAAGAATGTCCGGTGAATTTTTAGGTGTATTTGAAAACTCTGTGCACAAACAGAGAGTGATCATCCCGGCAGGTTTCAAAAAGAAATTTGCCGAGGAAGCTCTGCGCTCTGTTGTCGTCACAATGGGACCAAATAACACCATCGCTATCTATCCCTTGGATACGTGGAAAGCAACGCTCGAACGCCTCAAAGACGGGGATGAAAGAGCACGCCGCCTACGCACCCAGCTTATCGATTTTGCCATGATGGAACAAGAATTGGAAGGACCCGGCAGGGTTCGCATCCAAGACCTTCTGCTTAGTGAGGTAGGCATTGAAGACAGTGTTATCATCAAAGGCGAAGGCCATTTCATCACGCTGTGGAATCCTGAAATCTATGCTTCCGTGAGAGCCAACAAACTCAAAGTTCATCGTGACGTATTTAGCAGTGAGGACTATCAGTTGTGACCCAGTATCATCTTCCTGTTTTGGCAAATCAGTGCGCCGAATATCTCAATCTGCGCCCGGGCGGCATATATGTTGACGCCACGGTGGGCGGTGGTGGGCATAGTCTCAAGTTCTTTGAGATCGAGCCCAAGATTCGCCTTTTTGCCTTTGATCAGGATGATGAAGCCCTCACCCATGCCGGAAAAGTCTTAGAAAAGCATAATCCCGTGTTTATCAAGAGCAATTTCAGACATCTCAGAACCGAGCTTGCGCTGAGGAAGATCAGCAACATTGACGGTATTCTTTTTGACCTCGGAGTCTCATCTCACCAGCTCGATGAAGCCGAGCGCGGCTTTAGCTTCGACAAAGAGGCGGCACTTGATATGCGCATGGACAGAGAAAGCGAGCTCTCTGCAAAACAAGTAATCAATGAATATGACGCACGAGAATTACGCCGGATATTCAAGGAATATGGCGAGGACAATCTCGCCGGAAGAATAGCAAAAGCGATTGAGCAAGAACGCTCCAATAAAAAAATAGAAAGCACCGGCGAACTGGCAAAGATCATTGAACAAGTGGCCGGCAAGGGGAGCAAGGAATCGCTCAAGACCAAAGTGCGCATCTTCCAAGCACTACGCATATATGTTAATGACGAGCTGGACGCTCTCAGCTTTGCCCTGCAAGACGCAATAAACATCCTCGCACCGGGCGGGCGCATCGTTGTTCTCAGCTACCACTCATTAGAAGATAGAATCGTAAAAAACATATTCAGAACGGCAGAGCAAGATTGCCTTTGCCCGCCAGAGATAATCAAGTGTATTTGTGATCACAAGAGTCAGCTCAAGGTGTTGACCAAGAAGCCGGTGCTCGCCGGTGAAGAAGAACTCGAGCAAAACATCCGCTCACGCAGTGCCAAGCTCCGCGCTGCCGAAAAAAAGGGGGAAAAATGAGAGGAAAATTCATCATACTTTTAGCATTAGTTGTAATCGTCGGGTTTTTTAACTTTTACAATAACTTCAGAAATGTGTCTTACACCCGCAAAATGGCTGACTTTGAAAAGAGTTATAACGCCGAAAAGAATATCAACACTGAGCTCGTGGTTGAACACGGCGAACTCAGAAGCGGAAAGCACATTGCCTCTTTGGTTCGAGTGGAGATGAGTCAATTCATCCCCGGCAACGAGCAAGGAAGCGTCATCTATGTTCATGAGCCCGCCAAGAAAAGCAGCAGTAAAGGCTATTGCATCATAGATCTCGTTGCCTCGCGAGCCGAAGCAAAGACAGTAAACATCATACTCGATTAAAATACTGATGCGTTCCCGCTACTATATATTAGTAATCACTTTTGGGATCGTTGCGCTGGTTTGGGGCGCATACCTCTTTAGTATCCAGGTTTTGGATCCCTTTAACTTCGCGCACATGCGCAGGGTTCGCTATACCCCCAATAAAGACATAGTGATCCCCCAAAGGGGCAGCATTTATGATTCCAAAGGTAACCTTTTGGTCTCCAGCGTTCTTTACTATCAATTGGATATAGACCGAAACGCAATCAATAGGTGGGCAGAAAAAAAAGACATCACTCAAGCCGAAGCTTTTGAGAAAACCGCTCGGCTGATTGCAGATAACTGCTCGCTTCAGCAAGAAAACGTGCTCAAAAGGCTCAATAGCGGCACGAAAACGACGTCCATACAGATTTCAAATAAGATCAGTGAAGCTGAGTTGGACAAGATTGTTGCAGCTTTTACAAAGACTAAGATGCCGGGGCTCATCCACAACTTTGCCTCGATGAGACGCATCTATTCAAAAGGAGTCTTGGCTGCAAGACTTTTGGGCTCAGTACGCGAGGAATCTGACGGATATGATCGCGAAACGGGCAGTAAATCCTTGTATAAGCTTGCTGGCATTAACGGGCTCGAAGCCACTTATGACAAAGTGTTAGCCGGCGAATATGGCTGGAAAGAAATAGTTCTTGATGCAAATGGCAACAGGATGCCCTATCCCGATCTTCATGAAAAGAAGCCGGTGGATGGGAAAAACGTGCACCTCACAATTGACGGAAAAGTGCAAGAGATTGTTGAGAATGCGCTTTATGAAGGCGTGGAGAAATATGGTGCATTGAATGGCGGGGCTGTGGTTTTGAACCCCAAAACCGGTCGTGTTATCGCCCTTGCGGGGGTTTCAAGCACTGATAGAAACACCGATCCGGGGGTTGTTCGCACAAGGTCAAACATCCCTGCAAGCTTTATGTTCGAGCCCGGCTCGGCGCTCAAACCTTTGGGCATTTTGCCCGCGCTGGAACACAAGCTGGTTCGTCCTAATGAAAGAATCGATTGCTCCACCTATCAGGTTGGACGAAGGCAGATCCGTGATACGCATAATTATGGACCTCTCACACCACGAGAAATCATTGCACATTCCAGCAACGTTGGTGTGGCAAAACTCGCTGAGCGTACGGGCAAGGTTCGTCTATATGAAGAATATATCTCTTTAGGATTTGGTCAGAAAAGTGCTCTGAACCTCTTTGGTGAATCAAGCGGAATCTTTGCAAAACTCGAGAATTGGGATGGCTATTCTCTGCATTCACTTTCATTTGGTCAGTCTATCTCGGTGACGGCATTACAATTAGCGGTTGCCTATGGCGCAATGGCAAATGGCGGCAAGATGATGAAGCCGCAAATAGTAGAAAGCTATCGCGATCAGCAGGGCAATGTCTTGGAAAGCTTTGAACCCTCAGTTTTAAGGCAAGTTTCCACCAAAGCCGTTTGCGATACCATGCTTTCATATATCCGCGAAGTGGTGGATGAGGGGACTGCAACGCATATCAGAATGGACTATATCAGTGTGGGCGGCAAGACCGGAACGGCTGAAAAGAATATTCAGGGAAGCCGCGGTTATGCAGGCAACAAATACAATGCCGTCTTTGCCGGAATGTTTCCCATGGAAGACCCACAGATGGTCATTGTCGTGTTCTATGATGAGCCCGAACATTACTATCGCTTTGGTTCTATGAGTGCTGCACCCACCTTCAAAAAAATCGTGGAAAACATCGTTTTCATGCCTGACTGTCAGATCTTGCCATATAATGAGCGGCTCTTGCAAACTTCGTTGGTGATGCCGGATTTGGTGGGCATGGATATTCGCCACGCACAGTCAAACCTGAATAGCTTTGGTTTTTTGTATAAATTGGAAGGCCCGGATAGTGCATCTGTGGTCATAGATCAATTCCCCAAAGCGGGGATCAGTGTGGATAAAAACCACCCAATTACGCTCAAGATCGGTAAAGGCAACAATCCTGATGATGCTCCGGCAATCAGCAAGGGACAGATGCCTGATCTAAGAGGGATGACCCTGCGCAAAGCCGTGAATGCTGCCGCAAGAGAGGGACTGGAAGTTCGTATTAACGGCAGCGGAATAGTTCGTAAACAATCACTCTTGCCCGGCTCACGCATTACTAAGAATAGCGTTTGCATCTTGGAGGCATCATTATGACAAATAAGCTTATAACATTATATAAAGAGCATGGAATCTATGTCTCGGATACCGTGTGTTGCAACTTTGAACATCTGCCGGCTCTTGCTGTGGATACGCGCAAGATCAGTTCCATCTCTGCATTCGTTGCGATCAGAGGAGAAAACTTTGACGGGCATGATCATATCGCTCAGGCAAGACGTGCAGGGGCTGTGTTGATCATTGGAGAGAGTCAAGAATGCAATATCCAGGTGACTAACAGCCGAAAAGCGGCTGCGCTCTATGCCAAGCTCTACTATCACGATCCCAGCGCAAAGCTCACCCTCTTCGGCTTTACGGGCACAAATGGCAAGACTACCAGTTCGCTGATGCTTTTCCAATTGCTCAGAGCTGCTGGATATAAGACGGGCTGGATTGGCACCTTGGGCTATAAGATAGAAGATGAGAGCTTTAGCACGGCGCATACGACGCCGGACATTCTCGAACTCAACGATATATTTGCATCGATGATTAAAAAGGGCGTGACGCATGTGGCGATGGAAGTTTCATCCCACGCGTTGAGCCTCGATAGAGTCTATGGGATTGATTTTGACTATGCTCTTTTTAGTAATTTCAGTCAAGATCATCTTGATTTCCATAAAGATATGAACGACTATTTTGAAGCTAAATACATGCTTTTTGAGAGGGCTAAGACTGCAATCGTCAATGCTGACGATGTGCGCGGTGAGGAAATCTGCGCAAGGCTCATACATGCAGAGAAAGAAGTGTATTGCGTCGGCGAGAAAACTCATGCAGACCTGATAATCTCAAATCCATTTAGCAGCTTGGAGTCCAGCAGCTTTGAACTGCAAGCTAAAGATGAGAAGATCAAGGTAATGAGCCCGCTTATCGGATACTTTAATATAGATAACCTCGCTCTTGCCATTGCAGCGATGCACTTTAGCGGGCATCCGCTTGCCAAGATTGGAAGCTGGTGCACAAAGCTTATCCCCGTACAAGGCAGGTTGGAGCCTCTTTCGAATGATCGTGGGATTGGGATATATATCGACTATGCCCACACTCCCGAGGCCTTGATAAGCCTGCTTAAAAGCATTGGTAGATTGCCGCATAGACGCATCATCAGCGTGATCGGAGCAGGCGGAAATCGCGATAAACTGAAGCGTCCGCTCATGCTCAAAGCTGCTCTCGGTGGCAGCGATGCCGTCATTATCACAGACGATAATCCACGTAATGAAAATCCTAACCGCATTATCTATGATATGGTGAGAGATTCCTCGTGGATTCTGCCTTGGTGGATCACGCGAGATAGGAAGGCGGCAATTGAGGCAGCTATCCGTCTTGCTGCAGAAGGAGATATCGTTCTCATCTGTGGCAAGGGGCATGAAAACTATCAGGAAATAGAAGGCGTTCGGCACGCTTTTGATGACAAACTGGCGGCTCGGGAAGTCTTGCAAGAGATTAAGGACGAAAAACTTGCCGATGAATTGGTGCTGCCTTTTGATGAACTTTTACTGAGGGTTATGATCGAAGAAGAGCCCGCGGCGGAGGGATATCATGCGCCCAAGACTTTGCGCAATCTCTCAACGGATACTCGCTCTTTGCGTCCAAATTCACTGTTTATCGCCATCAAAGGAGAGAATTTTGATGGTAACGACTTTGTGGAAAAGGTGCTTGAAGACACTTCTAATAGCGTGATTTGCTCCAAGGATTTTGTGTATTCAGGCGTGATTCAAGCCGCATCTGCTGAGAAACTGATGGCTCTTCTTATGCAAAAATATCTGCAGATGTTTGAGGTCTATAAGATTGCTATCACGGGCTCCACGGGCAAGACCAGCGTCAAAGAACTCATCGCGCAAATCTTTTCATATAAGGCAGATGTGCTCAAGACAAGTAGAAATGAAAACAATATTATTGGGCTCACCAAGACCATCTTGCGGCTGTGTCCCACAGATAAGTATGCCATCTTTGAGATCGGCAGCAATCACTTAGGCGAGATCGATCTCTTGGCAACGACGATCACTCCGGATGCGGGGCTCATCCTCAACGTTGGCCCTTCACATCTGCAATATTTCAAAGATGAAGAGGGAGTGTTCAAAGAAAAGACCGACCTCTTTGAAAGAGCATTGCAGATAAGGCTGTATCCCGCTGATGATCATCGCTTTGAGATCTACCATAAAAACGCAGTAGGCGTTGGTTTTGCGGCCAATGCAGATTGCCGGATACAAGATGTTTTGCAGACAAAAAATGGTCTAAGATTCCACTTGGGTTCTCGGGAGTGGGAGATTCCCTATCTTGCGCCACATTTTGCCATCAACGCATCATTTGCCATCTGCTTGGCAATCCGTCTCGGGCTGGATGCAGTCGATATCCAAGCGGCACTATCAAAGAAGATTATCATGGATATGCGCATGCAAATAAGAGAGATAGATGGCAGGATAGTCATTGTGGATTGTTATAATGCAAATCCTGTTTCCATGCAGGCGGCAATTGAGTTTTGGCGCGATTATGAACCGGCTCTCCCCCATGTTGCTTTTGCAGGCGATATGTTGGAGCTCGGCGAGAGCGCAGAAATGTTTCATGAGATGATCGGGGCAATCTTTGCAGAAAGTGGGCATGAAGAAATCTATAGCATTGGTAAATATGCAAAGAGCTATCAACAGGATAGTTCAAGGCATTTTGAGGATGTGGACGCTTTGCTCAAGCACTTTCCAGAGCTGCCTAAGCCGGCAGTAGTCCTGATCAAAGCTTCAAACGGGATGAAACTCTCGAAAATATTAGCCCACCTTTTAGGAGAAGAATAATGCTTTATCACCTTCTTTATCCGCTGGCAAAGTATTCGATTGTATTTAACGTGTTTCGTTATGTTACATTCAGATCAATCGGTGCGTTCATTACCGCACTCTTGTTTTCACTTCTTTATGCTCCGACTATCATCAAAGCCTTGAAAAAGGGTAATGCGGTGGAGACTATCGACGAAGATATGCCTGAAAAGCATAAGATCAAAGCGGGAACGCCCACCATGGGGGGACTCATTATCCTCGTGGGACTGATCTTTTCGTCCTTGTTTTGGAACATCCTCACTAATCCGGCGATACTCATGATGTATCTCGCTACTATTGGACTGGGTGCGCTGGGATTTATCGACGACTATCTCAAAAACTTTGTGAAGGCAAAGAAGGGTTTGGTTCCTAAATACAAGCTTTGGGGGCAGATCGTTGTCGCGCTCATTCTCGCGCTTGCCATCTATTTCAGTTCCTCGGATGCCAATGTGACGAACTTGCAGATTCCTTTTTTCAAAAACCTGATCTTGCCCTTAGGCTGGCTTTTTATACCATTTGTCATATTTATGATCACAGGGAGCTCCAATGCGGTCAATCTCACCGATGGTTTGGATGGCTTGGCTGCGGGGACCTTGGCTATCGCTGCTCTTGGCTTGGGGATCATGAGCTATATCAAAGGACACTTTGTCGCTGCGGAATATCTTAATCTTGAGTTCATCCCAAATGCGGGCGAGTTGACGGTCTTCATCTCTGCACTCATCGGTGCTCTAATGGGCTTTTTGTGGTATAATAGCTATCCGGCGCAGGTCTTTATGGGCGATACCGGTTCTCTTGCATTGGGCGGCATTATGGCGGTTATCTCGGTGCTGCTTAAAGAGCAAATCTTCCTGTTTATAATTGGCTTTATCTTTGTCTTTGAGACTCTTAGCGTGATCATTCAAAGATATTGGTTCAAATATACAAAGAAAAAGTTTGGTGCGGGACGGCGTGCCTTCCTTTGTGCTCCTATTCATCATCACTATGAGCTTAAAGGATTGCACGAATCGAAGATAGTGATGCGTTTTTATATCGTTGCCATGCTTTTGGTGGCAGTTGGACTCAGCACAATCAAGCTTAGGTAAGGGTGTGTTCTCGTGATTGATAAGAAAAAGAAATATGCTATCTTGGGACTTGCACGCAGTGGCATCGCTGCGGCGAAGAAGCTCAGTAGTATGGGGCTTTGTCCCTTCATCAGTGATCTGAATGACAAGTCTTTTGATGAAGAAACTGCCGCTTTCCTCGCTGATTATCCTCATGAATTGGGAGTGCATTCAGAGAAACTCTTTGAATATGATTGCTGGATCGTGAGTCCCGGAATCCCGCTGGATGTGCCCATCATAAAAGAAGGTAAGAAACGTGGAATTGAGCTCATCTCTGAGATAGAATTTGGCTATAGAATCAAGGCAGAGGATAGCAAGATCATCGCTGTGACTGGCTCTAATGGCAAGAGCACCACGGTCAGCCTCGTCCATCACATCCTAAAGAGCATGGGCAAATCATCTATACTTGCAGGCAATATCGGCGCGGCGTTTTGTAGCTTTCCCATCGAAAAGCCGGGCACTGAATACATCATTCTTGAGATCAGTAGCTTTCAGCTCGACCTGATAAGCAGCTTTAAACCTGATGTTGCAACACTACTCAATATCACGCCGGATCATCTCAATCGCTATGAGAGCTTTGACGACTATGCTTTTAGTAAGACGAGTATCTTTAAATATCAAACTGAGCAAGACTTCGGCATCATCAATAAAGATTGCGCCGAGACGCTGAAACACCTCCGTGAAAAGCCGGGCAAGATGCTGAGCTTTTCGATGGATGACCCTGCTGCAGATGCCTTTATCAAGGATAAGAGACTGCAAATTGGGGATTATAGCTTTGAACTGAATGAGCTCTTGATCAGAGGGCCGCACAATCATCAAAACCTCATGGCTGCAATGCTTATCATCAAAGCATTGGGGCTGGATCTACAGCAAGCTTATGAGGCAGCACTGAACTTTCCCTCTCTTCCCCACCGCTTGGAATATGTTACAACAATCAATGGTATTTCGTTTTATAATGACTCCAAGGCGACTAATACGGACTCAGTTCGCTGTGCCCTAAGATCCTTTGAGCGCCCCATCCGCCTCATCCTCGGAGGCTCGGATAAAGGAGAAGACTTTGACCTCCTTACCGATGAATTAAAAGAGCATACAGTTAAAATATATGTGACGGGAGACACCATCCCACAGATGCGTCAAGCGTGGCTGGGCAAGCTCCCCATGACAATCGATGAGGACTTTGAGCATTGTGTTCGACTTGCCTTTGCAGAGGCAGATCATGGCGAAAGCGTTGTGCTTAGCCCTGCATGTGCCAGCTTTGATCATTTCAAGAACTTTGAACATCGTGGTGAATATTTCAAACAGATAGTATGGGAACTCAAGCGTGAAAAAGAACAGATTTAACACCTATGTAGTGGGTTTCGACCGCACAGTCTTTTGGAGCTATTTCTTTCTCTGCGTTGTGGGGCTCATCGTGATGGTTGATATATCATCCGTCCAGAGTTCCATGACCTATTTCTATAAGCATCTTGCCTTTCTGCTATTTTCATGGGTGATTGCAATACTGATTGTCTATTTCTTCAATTTCGAAAAGCTGAGATTCATGAATACTTGGCTGGTCTATCTTGCGATTGGGATGCTGATCTTTGTGCTATTAAAGGGCTCCACGATCAAGGGGGCGACTCGGCAGATAAGCCTCGGCTTTGTCAGCTTCCAGCCTTCTTTCTTTGCACGTATTGCATTGGTCTTTTTCTATGCTAATATCCTCGCGGATAAGCAAGAGACCTTGCAAAACACTACGAATATCTTGCGTTTTATGGAGAACTTTCCTGCCTTAACCTTGCTCACAGCCATCGTCTTTGGGCTCATCTTTGCAGAGAAGCATCTCTCCACGATCATCATCAGCGGAGTCACTCTCCTCGGCATGCTCTTTTATGCGGGAATCAGGAAGCGCATACTTGCACTTGTCTTGGTTGTTGCGGTGATTGGTGGAGTGTTTATCATCAAGAAAGGTGATGATTTCCGAGCCAACAGGATGGATACTTACAAGAGATACAGTCTATTTTTCAAAGAGAGAGACCTCACCGAATCAGGTAGCGGAGACTATCAAGTGCGCGAAAGCCTTATCGCACTCACCAGTGGAGGGCTAACGGGCACAGGCATCTCACGAGGCAGAGCAAAACATTATTACCTGCCCGAAGTTAGAACCGACTACGTTTATACCATCATTGGCGAAGAAGCAGGTTTCCTCGGCGCAATCATCGTCTTCCTCTTGCATAGCGCCATCTTTTTTGCCGCAATGAGGATATCTTTTAGACAAGAAGACCTCTATCTGAAACTGCTCTCGTCGGGAATGGCGATGAACGTATATTGCAATGTATTGGTAAATACAGGCGTGGCTATGAGCATACTCCCGCCCACGGGAAACACTCTGCCCTTCATCAGCTATGGAGGCTCGGCTCTGCTCATGGATAGCATCGCAATGGGCGTGATCCTCAATATCAGCGCAAACAGGAGGACGGTATGAGATTTGCCTTTGGTGCAGGCGGCACAGGCGGGCATGTTGTCCCGGCTCTCGCACTTGCAAAAGAGCTAAGTAAGCATGGTCATGACTGCCTTTTCATTGGTAATAAAGACGGGATTGAGGATAGACTCAGCAAGAACGAGGGATATCCCTTTCATGCTATACGCGTGCGTAAACTCTATCGCAGTCTCTCGCTTAGCAACCTTGCTTTCCCCTATTATCTTGTCGAAAGTGTAATGCAGTGCAAGAGGATTCTCAAAGAAGAGAAGATAGACGCAGTGATCGGAACCGGCGGCTTTGTTTCCGGCCCAGTAATCATCGCCGCGATATTGTGCAAAGTTCCCTGCTTCCTCCACGAAAGCAACTCCTATCCCGGCTTAGTGACACGCAAGATAGCTTCGAAGCTCAGACGGCTCTATATCTCCTTTGAGGATACACGCGGCTTCATCAATAAAGCAGACATGAAGAACCTCGGCATTCCCATCCAAGAGAAAACCTTGTCGGAGGGCTTTTCACTAAGTGAATTCGGTTTGGAAGACGAACGTAAGACACTTCTCATAACCGGTGGCTCTCAGGGCTCTCTTGCCATCAATCAAGCCGTAGCAGGGGCATTAGACGAACTATTAGAGGAAGGCTGGCAGATTCTTTGGCAAACAGGTAAAAACAGCTTCAGCGAGTTCTCAGAGCGTTTTAAAGACAGAAAAGGTTTATACATGTTCGACTTCACCATGCAGATGAACGAGATGATGGGCAAAGCTGATCTTTCCATCACCCGCGCAGGTGCGATAACCACGGCAGAGCTGGAAAGAGCAAAGCTTCCCGCAATCATGATCCCGCTCCCCACTGCTGCTGCAAATCATCAATATTACAACGCTTTGGCTCAAGAAAAAAAGCAAGCCGCGATTCTCTTGCTCCAAAGTAAACTAACACCAAACTTTCTACTTGCCCAAATACGCAGCGCAGATTTACTTGCCCTCAAACTTGCTTTAGAAAAGCTGCCTGCAAACAAGGCAGCGCAGAACATAGTTCAAGATATTTTAGATACTTTTAAAGGAGATTAAGATGCTTGGCAGAACACAGAAGATACATTTCATCGGCATTGGCGGAATCGGCATGAGTGGCATAGCCGAATTCCTTCTCAACCAAGGACTGGAAATCAGCGGCTCTGACATGAAGAAAAGCGAGATCACAGCCCACCTCGAAAAGCGTGGTATAAAAGTAAATGAAGGGCACGACCCAAATCTCATTCACGACGCAGATGTGGTAGTCAAATCCTCCGCCGTGAACGACGACAACCCCGAGATCGTAGCAGCGAAAGCGCTGAAGATACCCGTGATCAGACGTGCCGAGATGCTTGCTGAGATCACCCGCATGAGCTTTTCCATCGGCATTGCCGGAACGCATGGCAAGACCACCAGCACCTCCATGGCCGGGCTCGTTCTCGAAGCTGCAGGACTGGATCCCACCATCATCGTCGGTGGAAAGGTCAAGAACTTCGGCTCAAACAACGTTATGGGCTCCGGCAACTACATCATTGTGGAAGCCGATGAATATGACCACTCCTTCCTCTCGCTCACACCCTGCATTGCCGGCATCACCAACGTTGATGAAGACCATCTCGATTGTTATCGTAACCTCGACGACATCAAAGGTGCATTCATCGAATATGCCAACAAAGTTCCTTTTTTCGGCAGCGTTATCGCCTGTCTCGACGATCCCGGTGTTCAAGCCATCTTGCCCCTAATCCAAAAACGCATCATCACCTACGGCTTTTCCAGACAAGCTGACGTGCAGGCCGTAAACGTGGACTTAAAGAACTTCAAAGCATCCTATGATCTTACTTTCAAAGGCTATAAGCTGGGACGCATCTCGATGAATGTCACCGGCAGGCACAACATCCAGAACTCACTTCTCGCCTGCGCTTTGGGACTCGAATTGGACATCCCCTTCAAACACATCCAAGAAGGAATGGCAGCATTTTGCGGAGTCTATCGCCGTTTTGAATACAAAGGCGAAGCCGGTGGCATCACCCTCTATGACGATTATGCCCACCATCCCACCGAGATTTTGGCTACTCTGGAAGCCTTTAAGGATAGCGTGGACAAGCGCATTGTCGCTCTTTTCCAGCCTCATCTATATTCCCGCACGCGTGATCTTTATGAACAATTTGGCAAAGCTTTCTTCAGTTGCGATTGCCTGATCGTTGCGCCGATCTATCCCGCTCGTGAGAAACCCATTCCCGGCATAGATTCAAAACTCATCGCCGATGTGGCTATTCAAAGCGGGCACAAGATGGTGAAAGTGATAGACAAAAACGCCTCGATAGTGAAGGAAACACTCTCTATTCTCAAGCCCGGCGACCTACTCATCACCATCGGTGCAGGCAACATTTGGCAATATGGCGAAGAAATCTTGCAAGAACTGAAAAAAGATGTTGACACAAATGCCAAAGATTAAAAGAGTTGAGTAAAATTGTTTCGACTCTCGATTTTCGCATCTTGCAAAATCGGTAACTTATTGATTATTAAAGGAATGTATTATGAAGCACAAAAAACGCAGAGGCAATAGCAGGTATTATATCTTCTTTGCTCTCAGTCTGATGGCGATCCTGGCTTTAGGGCTTGGTCTCTTTCATTTTATGCTTCATCTATCTTGGCTGGAAGTTCAACACATAAACATCGCAGGAAACCTCGTCGTGCCGGATTCTCTCGTCTATCAAACTTGCAGTAAACACCTCGGAACCAATCTTTTCAAAGTGCCAACGCGTGAGTTAGCCGCAGAGTTAAACCAGTTTTCGCGCATCAAAAGCGTGAAGGTGAGACGCAGAATCCCTGCAACGATCAATCTGACGATCACCGAAAGAAAGGCTTTTTTATATGTTAAAAGCTTTGAAGGACGCCTCTACCCCATCGATTCCGAAGCGATTGTCATGAAAAGCTATAGCCCGATTGCCAATGAAGACATTCCAATCTTTAGTTCATATTACACGGACGAACAGCTCAAGCCCGGAACGCGTCTCAAAAAGGCTGATCTAAACAAGATCATTGCAGTTCACAAAAGAGTTGTTCATGAAGCCTCCGATTATCTGCCAATTATCTCGGAATATTATCTGATAGACAACACCGTCTATATGGTTGATGCACGATATGGCACGCGGATTATCCCCTCCGAGGAAAACATGGCAATCCAACTTAAGCGTTATCAATTTGTTCAAGATAACGGCAATATCTCGAGAAATAAGGTTGTTGACCTGCGTTTTGAAAATCAGGTCGTTGTGAAGGGAGCAGAAAGATGAAAAGCAGCGTGATTACAGCTCTGGACATCGGGTCTTCGGTGGTGAGAACTGCGATTGCTCGCACCAAGAAAGATTCGACAATTGAACTACTCGGCATAGGGCAACAGCCCTCTGACGGGATAGATAAAGGCGTGGTGACAGACATTCAAGCCCTCTCTGAATGCATCAGCAAATCAATCAAAGATGCAGAGAGTGCTGCCGAATGCGGTGTTGCAAATATCTATACAAACATCACCGGCGAACACATTAGAACCCAAGTCGGAGACGGTCGCATAGCCATCCCCAGCGAAAACCCAAACGAGCCCGGCGAGATTGAGGACGAACACCTCGAACAGGTCATCAACGACGCCAAAAACAGCGTCAAGATCCAAAAAGGCTATGAAAGACACAAGATATTGCACGGCATCCCCCACAACTTTATCATAGACTCGCAAGACAACATCCGCAACCCTTTGAACATGAACGGATTTCACCTCACGGCAAAGGTTCTCACAATCCTCGGCGACCTCACCCCATTGCGCAACATCACCAAATGCATCGAGCTCTCCGGACACGAGATTTTGCCCGAAAACTTTGTTTTAAACCATGTCGCCCTCAGCCACAGCGTTCTTTCTGAAGACGAGCGCAGACTGGGAGCAATCATGATGGACATCGGTGGCGGTGCTTGCGACATCTCAATCTATGACCGTGGCTCTTTGGAAAACATCTTCATGATCCCCATGGCGGGCACAGCGATCACCGAAGACCTCGCCATTCTCTTAAAGACCACCATCAGCAACGCTGAATATATCAAGAAACAATTTGGTAATGCCCTTGCCGAGCGGGTTGACGACTCCTTGGAGATCGAAGTGGAAGGCATAAGCGGCAGAACAGGCACCAAGAGAAAACAGGTGCAGGTTAGCCAAATTATCGAACATAGAGTGCAGGAAATGCTGAGCCTCGCCTATGCTAAATGTAAAGATTACTATACCCCTGAGCTTGTTACTGCCGGCATCATTCTCACCGGAGGCAGCGCAAAACTCGAAGGAATCGACCTGGCCATTCATAAATCTTTTAACTTGCAAGTAAAAGTCGCCAGACCCGATCTCTCAAGATTTTCCTCAGGAGCGCAAGCTTTGGACGATCCCATCTTTGCCACCTTGGTTGGAATGCTTTACTACGCAATGGGTTTCGAGCATGAAAGCAACGGCAGAAGCATCGCACTAAGCAACATCAGCAACAGTAAAATATGGGAAAAGATTAAAAATATTATAAAGGATTTTAAATAAGGGAGTTATTATGCTTGAATTTGACGAGAAGAAAACTTTTGCCGGAACAAATATTAAGATCGTCGGTGTCGGCGGTGCCGGCGGTAATGCCATCAATGCCATGATTGAAAACAATCTGGAGAATGTAGAATTTATCGCTGCAAACACAGATAACGGCGATTTGAATAAATCTAAAGCAAAGATGAAACTCCAGATAGGACGCAAGCTTACTCGCGGATTGGGAACGGGTGCAGACCCCGAATTGGGCTCACGCAGCGCTGAAGAATCCAAAGAGGAAATTAGGTCGCACTTGGAAGGTGCAGACATGGTCTATATCGCTGCCGGAATGGGAGGCGGAACCGGAACTGGTGCAGCTCCCATCGTCGCCAAGATCGCCCGCGAAATGGGCATCCTCACCCTCGGCATCGTTTCCACCCCCTTTTCTTTTGAAGGTGCAAAACGCGCGCAGAATGCGGAACACGGCATCAAACATCTTTCCGAATATGTGGATACCCTCATAGTTATCCCCAATGAAAAACTTTGCGAAATCTATGGTGAAATGCGCTTTCATGAAGCTTTCCACAATGCAAACCAGATCCTCTTTGAAGCAGCAAAAGCAGTCAGTGACATCATTACCATCAACGGCTTCATAAATGTTGACTTTGCCGACGTCAAAGCAGTGATGCAAAACACAGGATATGCCCTCATGGGAACCGGCATGGCAGAAGGCGAAAATCGTGCCATCAACGCCGCTCGCAACGCAATTTCAAATCCTCTCCTCTCTGATATCAACCTCGCCGGATGTAAGTCCTTGCTACTCAATATCACCATGGGTGATGATGTGCTCATGAGCGAATTTGAGGAAGTTAGCAGCGTTATCGTAAACGAGACCGGAAAAGACGCAAACATCATCATGGGCGTGATTATCGATGAAAACCTGGCTGGCAA
>DIQS01000014.1:0-325 GCA_002427325.1 Cloacimonetes bacterium UBA5456
CTACCAATTTCACCACTTCGGCACGAATGTTTTTCATTTCTTTTTTAACCGCTTTATTTGTCAAGAAAAAACACTGTTATTATCCTATCTTTTTTCTGCAGAAATCAACTCTGCAAACTTCTTGGCTGCACCATCGAGCGCTTCCTTTGGACTCATCTCGTTTCGCATGGCATATTCCAAATAGTTTTTAAGTTCCACTCGTGCTTTGAACCAAGCTCCGGTTTGGGGCTCAAACACAGCATCTTCCAATTGATCATAAATCCCTTTAAACTGTGGATTATCCACCAAAAAGTCTTGTATTATCTGACTGCTCATGGCACTCTTA
>DIQS01000014.1:488-23257 GCA_002427325.1 Cloacimonetes bacterium UBA5456
TGCTCATGGCACTCTTACGCACCGGCATATAGCTCGTCGCCACGCTAAAACGCGCAGTTTGATCGGTGTCGGTAAACCATTTCACAAATTCCCAAGCTGCCTTCTCGCGCTTACGGTCTCCGGATTTGAAGATCACAATATTTGCTCCCGACACGGCGCTCTGTTTTGTTCTATGCGTGGGCAAAGCCGCATATCCGATGTTGAAATTGATGGGCTGTTGACGCATATGAGTGATGGAAACACTCGAACCTTCATACATCGAAGCTATGCCCGCCATGAAGTCATTTTGACCGTCGTATTCCTGAACCAAATAGACGCTTTTGTCCTTATACATCATATCAGTGATATAGCTTAGAGCCTCTACACCTTCAGGACTATTGATCGCCGGCTTGCCTTGTGAATCCAAGACCTCTCCCCCGGCTTGATGCAAAAGATTAACAAACTGCCATTCGTTCACATTAAAGTTTGTACCATAGTGTTGACCTTTGCTCCTCTTCTCATCTTTATAGGTAAGCAGATTTGCATATTTGCGAAATTCCTCCCAAGTTTTGGGGAAATAATCGGGGTCTAAACCGTTGCGATAGAAATCGTCTTTATTATAGAAATAAGCTCTCACACTTTTATTAAAGGGAAAGGAATAGATCACGCCTTCGAAAGTGTTTGAATCTCTGAACACTGGATAGATATCCGCGAGGTCTTCATCTGTGAAGTCATCATCCTCGGCAATAAGGTCGCTGATTGAGACAATGACATCCGACTCGATATATTTAGAAGTCCAGCTTTCAAAGACCTGAGCAATATCAGGCTGTTTCTTGGCTTGAATGGAAGCCATCAGCTTTTGTGAAAGTGCAGAATAGCTGCTGATAGGATTCGCTACCACTTCGATTTCATCTTGGCTACGATTAAACTCCATGATCATCTCGTTGAGCGTATCGCCGAGCGGGCCGCTGAGTCCATGCCAAAAGCTGACTTTGGTTTTCTTTGAAGTAAGCACCTTGCCACAAGAACTTAAAAGTAATGCAGCAAGAATTATTACAATTATTCTATTACGCACATCATCTCCAGATAATATTAACTAAATCATATTTATTATAGCGTTTTACAATGTTCTTGCAAGATAATTGAAAAGCATAAATAGTCAATCTTTTTCTTAGCCTTTATTGCTGAACAGCGCAAATCATGTTGATTTGTATCCACTCCACCCCTCAGCTTTGATAATTATCGCAAGGATTTGCTAAATTGCGCTTGACAAATAACGAGCATCAAATTGAGTAGATAGATAGCTTATGTAGAATAAGTGAGATATTATTACTGTTTAAAATACCGGTTCAACTTATACTATATTCATAACTAAAGAAAGGAATAATGTTCATGAAATCTCGTGAAAAGCAGCTAATCGCTGAGTTAAAGCACTTCTCTGCCCCAGAAAAGATAGAGAAAGCCAAAAGATATTTTAAGACAGGCAAAGGTGACTATGCCGAGTTTGATATCTTTTGGGGCATCACGACTCCCGAGATCAAAGCTGTTATTCAAGATTTCACCTTTTCCCTAAGTTTAGAGGAAATAGAGAATATTCTTTCAAGCCAGATCCACGAAGTCCGCATGGCTGCGCTCTCAATGCTCGTCAATCGCTATCAAAAGAGAGCCGATGAGCGCAAAACAATTGCAAACATATATCTTAATAACACCAAACACATAAACAACTGGGACCTCGTTGACATCAGCGCGGCAAAGATCCTGGGAGCGCACTCTTTTCCAGGTGACTCAGCCACCCTTTTGAGGCTCTCGAAAAGCTCTGATCTCTGGGAACAGCGCATCGCAATAGTCAGCACCCACCACTTCATCCAAAACAACAGCTTTGAGATCACCTTCCGTATCTGTAAAAGCTTTCTAAATAACTCTCATGATCTCATCCACAAGGCCTGCGGCTGGATGTTAAGAGAGATTGGCAAGCGCTCGCAAAAAGAGCTCATCAATTGGCTTGATATCCACTATAAAGACATGCCACGCACCATGCTACGCTATAGCATTGAACGCTTTGATGAGAACACGAGACTTTCATATTTAAACGGACAAATTAAGAACATATAATTGGAGATACAAATGAAAAAACAAATTGCAATCATCCTTATTCTTCTATCCATGACCCTGCTATTTGCGATTGAACCCAGCAAAGGCGCTATCGGCGTGCACTTTGGGACATCCACCGGCAGCGGTCTCAGCGGACGCTTTTCGATTAACAAAGCTGCATTGCAAGCCACAGTATTCGCTTTTACCAGCGGCAAAGAAACAGACTATGATGGCTTCATACGTTTTAATGCCGGATTGAACTACTTGCTTCCGCTCAAAGAATATTCTAATTCAAGATTTTATTTAATAGCCGGCGGTGCTTATCTTTATGAATCAGAACAAGAATGGAATACACAAAATTGGGATACATACCACAGGTTTACTTTAGGCGTAGGGCCTGGTTTCGAGTTTGTCCCCATTAATTCCGTGCCCGAGCTGAGGCTAAATGTGGAACTCCCTTTAACGATAAACCAAAATAGGCAGATCACGATGCTGATCCCCGCCGCCGGATTGTATTACCACTTCAAATAAGAATAAAATCCCTTACAAAAGAAAAGTCCCCGCTTTGACGGGGACTTATTTTTTTATTCACCGATTATCTTCACTAATACTCGCTTTCGCCTCATCCCGTCATATTCGCCATAGAATATCTGTTCCCAGGGACCAAGATCCAATTGACCTTTTGTGATCGCAACGACCACATCGCGTCCCATGATTTGCCTTTTGAGATGAGCGTCGGCATTATCTTCATAGCCGTTGTGCATATATTGACTATGCGGTTTCTCCGGTGCCAGCCTCTCTAACCATTTCTCAAAATCTTGGTGCAAACCGCTTTCATCGTCGTTGATAAAAACACTGGCGGTGATGTGCATGGCGTTCACCAATACGAGCCCTTCTTGAACTCCTGATTCTATCACGCACTTATCGATTTCACGCGTTATGTTCAGATACTCGCGGCGTTTAGAGGTATTGAACCACAGTTCTTTCCTAAAGCTTTTCATCGTTTAAAAACAACTTTGGCTTTCAAGAAAAGTTGCAAGCTCCACGGGTGAATCAAAGATCATATCTGCACCGGCTGTTTGCAGCATTTCTTTGGAAGCAAAGCCCCAAGCTGCACCGATTGCAATCATTCCGGCATTTTTAGCCGTGATCATGTCCACGGGCATATCTCCGACTATTGCGATATTCTCGGGCGCAGCACTCAAACGCTGAGCAAGCTCTAATGCAACCGTTGGATCAGGCTTGACGGCCTTTCCATCTATGGCGCCGCTATATACCCCAAATGGGTTTTTGGTGTGGCTGATCATAGCGCCGCGGAAGTAATATCTGATCATCTTCTTGGTGAAAGATTGATCCTTATTCGACAGTATCGCCAGCTTGATCTTATTTGAAACCGCCACCTTGATGAGGTGTAAGATACCATGAAAAGGCTGAGTATTTATCTGCCATTCAGTTTCATAGTGCTCCATAAACTTATCGCAGAGAATCTTGATATGTGCCTCATCTCTTTTGTCTTCGGGCAAGGCTCTTTTAACCAATTCTCTGTGTCCGTGTCCAACATAGCTCTTATATGTTTCGATTTCATGAGTAGGCAGCTCCATTTCTGCCAGGCCCATGTTGACAGCACCGGCGATGTCTTTGAGACTATCAAGCAAGGTTCCATCCAAATCGAATATGACTGCTTTAATTTGTTTTAGATTTTTCATCGTTCCTCCTAAAACATAATTGTTTTAATTCAAGTGAATCTCTATGTTTTGTTAATCTCGATTTGCGGCCAAGGAATTTCAATTCCTTCTTCCTCAAATCTTTTCTTTACTGTTAATATCATTTGCGTTTTCATATTAAAGACGTTTGCTGTGTTCGTCCAGACTCCAAAATTGATGTTTACACTTGATTCGGAAAGCGAGTCAATCAGAATTAGCGGCGCTCTTTCTTTATGCACATCCGGCAGATTGTCGGCAATATCACGCAATATCTCTAACACCCTGCTAATATCCTCCTTATATGCCACTCGCAAAATGGTCTGCACGCGTCTGATAGGAAATCTGGTCAGATTGATCACACCTGTTTTAATCATTGTTTCATTTGGGATTCTAACATAACGGTTGTCATAGGTTTTTAGCTTCACCGAAAGCAGGTCGATGGAGTCGATAATACCGGTAATCTCTTCCACCTCAATGGTATCCCCTATCTGAAAAGGCTTTTCAGAGATCAGGAAGAACCCGCTGATGATGTTTGAAACACTTGTCTGAGATGCAAAACCGACGGCTACCCCGAGAATTCCCGCTGCACCCAAAAGCGCAGAGATCTTGAAGCCAAATTCATTTAAGACCATCATAAATAGCAAGATAGTAAGCGTGTATTTCACTGTCCTGGTGATTATGAGTTCGGATTGCAACGAGAGTTTATCTTTGATCACATGCCTGGTAAAACGCGTAATAACACCGATAGCAGGTATTCCTATACCAAGCATCATTATCACTCGGATAAAGAGACTTATACGCTGCGGCGTAATAAAGTCTTTCAATAACTGCATATCAAACAGGCTTAACGTGGATATAGTTAGCATCTTAACCTCTGTCTAAAAAATCTTAACACTTGTCTTTGTCGATAAATATTATAGCTATTTTGTTCCTTGCTTGTTTTAAATATAAATAACTTTGAATGAATCTAACAATTACAGTTATTTACAATACTATATAATTATTTATTCATAAATATTATAACTTGTTTTTATCTATTTGCCAATATTTCTTTAAAAATAATTCAAAATAGACAGCTTCCTTACTGGGTTCTGGTCATGATATGGTCATGATGTGGTCATCAGCATGAGCATATCATGAGCAAAACATAAGCTGAATACAGTAGGTAAGCTATGGATGGACAATAAAATAAGAGCGTGTATCAAAAGGATCGATACACGCTCAGATAAAAATGTGGTTTTTTGCTTATTAGTCAAAGCTGACTTGGGGGGCTTTTTGCGCACCCTCTTCAGCGGCAAAGAACTGGAAGCTACGAACACCTATCATGTTTGCAATCATGTTGTTAGGGAAGATAACAATCTTCTGATTGAACTCTTTTGCAGTTTCGTTATAGCGCATTCTTTCGGTTCTAATCCTGTTTTCAATACCTTCCAATTGAGCTTGAAGCTGCAGGAAGTTTTGATTGGCTTTGATATCGGGATATTGTTCCACAACCACCATCAATCTGCTGAGTGCGGCTGAGAGTCCGGCTTGATTTGCCTGGAACTGGGCAAAAGCATCAGGATCACTGAGCATATTGGGATCAAGCGTGGGATTGCCGGCAACCTTTGATCGGGCTTCGGTGACACCGATTAATGTTTCTTGTTCAAAATTTGCAGCGCCTTTAACGGTGGATACGAGATTGGGAATGAGATCATAGCGGGTCTGATAGACATTCTCCACCTGTGCCCAAGCTGATTCCACATTGACTTTTTCTCTTTGAATTAGGTTGTATTTACCAATGAACCATGAAACGGCAATTACGATGATCACGACTATTGCCAAAAGAATAATATAACCTTTTTTCATTACAATTTCCTCAATATTTTGTTTATTTACTATTAATATAGGGCTATTATGTGCCTCATGCAAGCAAAGCTTTCTAATTTAGCTTGAATTCTGCATCCTTTATCTCAAAAATATAACTTTGATCGCCGGAATCATTGTTCAAGTGATACTGACCGACATCCACGTCCTTATTCATTGTCCAATTGGCGTTTAGCATAAATTTGATCTCACCCTTATCAATGCTGAGATGGAAGTTCTTTACTCTCAAACTGTCGATGGTGATGATGGTGTTTGACTGAAGCTCACTAAAGAATCCTTTGAGCTCTTGCTCTATATGGTGCACACCGTCTATTTCCTTATGTTTTAACTTGCTTTTTGAACCGGGAAAACCGAAGCCTCGATTTGTGCCGGATACATGGATACTATCTGATAATGAGATAGTTAAGCTTGTATTTATGAGATTTATCTTTAAGTTGTCATAGATATCTGTTTTAAACTTAATATCTTGCTCCTTTTGATAGGGGGTGGCGACGCCTAAGCCTGCTAAGAATAATACAGCAACAGAACCGATTATCACAAGATGTTTTACAGATAGCTGTTTGTCGCTTTCTTTGGGAATGCAAAAAGGGTTGCGATCCAGCTTCATGAGATGCCAGATTATATGCGCCACAAGGAAAACGAGGGCACCCGAAAAGATCACATCGCTAAGGAAATGTCCGCCTTGCACGATGCGCACCCAGCCAATGGTTGAACCAAATAACATAGAAATGATATTGGTAAAATGGTATCTGCGTAAGCTAAATATTCCTAAAACATGCGCAAAAGCAAAGAAATAGAAGCCCATGCTGGCATGTCCGCAAGGGAAGGACTTTCCCGGAGAATCACGATTCATTCTCAGCGGGGCTTCATAGGCATGTTTTCCGCCAAATTCTTGAATATCGCGCGGACGCGGTCTGCCCCAATTGTCTTTTAGAGCGGTGTTTATCACCAAACCGGGACCCACAATCATCACAATTACGAGGTAGATAAAGAGTTTTCGATATTTAATTAGGCTTTCACTTCGGATATAGCTGAGCGCAAGGAGAATGAGGGCACACAAAATAGTGATGAGTGCGGGTATATTGCTATATTTATAGATGAAAGTCACTATGGGATTTGTTGCCAATCTCCAGCCTTCTGAATAGTAGCGTGCTTGCGTGTAAATATCCAGCAGGAAAATATTGAAAATCACAGCGGTTAAGGCCATGATGAGCACTGGTAGCCAAAATCCCCTTTTCAAAAGGAAATGACGCCCATTGTAGGGCGCCATTTCTTCGATTGAGTTATTATCGTTATTCAAGCTTTGCGCTTGGTTTTGATTATTCATTTTCCTTGTTTTCAGTATCTTCGTTTGTGGCTTCAGCTTCCTCTGCTTCGGGCTCTTCAGCGACTGGCTCCTCGGTTACTTCTTGAAGAGTTTCAGGTTCTTCGCTTACTGCTTCTTCAGCTTCAGGCTGCTCTGCAACTGCTCCTTCAACCACAGGCTCTTCTGCAACAAGTTCTTCAGCAATCGGTTCTTCAACTACTGTTTCTTCGACTTCAGGCTGTTCCGCGATAGCTTCTTCAACTACAGGCTCTTCAAGCACAGGTTCTTCAACCGCGGCTTCTTCAAGGATGGCCGGCTCTTGGCTCGGGCTTTCCTCAGAAGCGGGCTTTTCAGTCTCTTTTGCTTCAGCTTCGGCTTTTGCCTTCTTCTCGGCTGCTTCTCTTTTAGCTTTTGCTTTTTCTTCTGCTGCTGCTTTTGCTTCAGCATCTGCTTTTGCTTTCTTTTCGGCTGCAAGCTTTTCTTTCTGAAGCTTTTGAGCCTTTCTCTTTTGCATTTCAGCCACTCTGTCCCTCATAAATTGCTCGTGAATAGCAATGAAATCTTCCTGGAGTTTGGGGTCTCTGGAGAAGAAGAATGCTTTCACAGAGAGGATGAGACGACGGTTTTCCATGTCGAGCTCAATGACTTTGAGAGGCAATTCTTCACCAACTTCAAAAGCATCTTCGCTGTGTTCGAGCTTGGGTAAAACGAGGTGAGAGATGGGAATAAATCCTTCAACAACATCTTCGTTCATGGCGATATCAACCAAGACACCCTTGGGGATGAGTTTGGAGATGGTGCCGATAACCTCAGTATTTACAGGGAGACTGATATTGAGGGATTCCCATGGATCCGGAGAGAGCTGTTTCACGCCGAGTGCGATTCTGCGCTGGGCTCTATCGATTGAGAGGATGATGCTCTCGATTTCCTGACCTTTGCGGAAAGCTTCGCGAGGGTGATATATACGCTTTGTCCAACTGATGTCGGAGATGTGTACGAGTCCGTCAATTCCTTCTTCGATTTCGACAAATGCGCCGAAAGCGGTGAGGCTTTTGACCTTGCGTTTGAGAACTGTTCCAATCGGATAGCGGTCTTCAATGGTGAGCCAAGGATTAGGGTCCATCTGCTTCATGCCCAAAGAAATGCGCTTGTTCTCTTTGTCCAATTCCAAAACGATAGCGTTGATAGTATCGCCTGTTTTAACGATCTTGCGAGCGTCGGCAATTCTTTTTGTCCAGCTCATTTCACTGATGTGAACAAGACCTTCAACACCTGGTTCGAGTTCAACAAAAGCTCCGAAAGACTTTACGCTGACAACTTTGCCGCTTATGCGTCCGCCTTCAGGATATTTGATCTCAATGTTTTCCCAAGGATGGGGAACCAACTGTTTTAAGCCGAGTGAAATCTTGTTTGTTTCGGTGTCAAAGCTGATGACTTTGACCTTAACTTTGTCGCCGATCGCGAGCATTTCAGAGGGATGTCCGAGCTTGCCCCAAGACATGTCTGAGAGGTGCAGAAGCCCGTCAATGCCGCCGAGATCGATGAAAGCACCATATTGGGTGATGTTTTTCACTTCGCCTTCGAGTTCGGAATCGATCTCGATCTTGCCGATAAGCTCTTCACGTTTTTTGGTGGCCTCAGCTTCGAGAACCGCACGGCGAGAAAAGATGATATTGCCTTTGTCCTCATCCATACTGATCACTTTAAACTGCATTTCTTTGTTTAAAAACTGGTCAAGATTAGGGATGGGTTTTAGTGACATTTGGCTTCCTGGCAAGAATCCTTCGATTCCTAAGACTTCAGCGATCATTCCGCCTTTAACGCGGCGACGAATCGTGCCGTCTAAAGGAGTGCCGTTTTCGTGTGCAACTTTGATGCGCTCAATGTTTTCTTGATAATCAGCTTTCTTTTTGGAGAGAACCACGCGTCCGTCCCCGCCATCAATCTTGCTGATATGAACTTTGATAACACTATCTTTCTCTGGGATGCCGCTATAAGTAAATTCAGAGATGGCGATCAAACCTTCATGTTTGTAGCCAATATCTACTCTCACGTCTTTGTCGGATACATCGACAACTGTTCCTTCGATGATCTCTCCGACCTTGAAATTTGAAAAAGAATCCTCATACATACTGAGCATTTCTTCATGCTCAATTTCTTCTTGAGTCAATTCAACCTTGGCCTCATCGACATCTCCTTCGGGAGCTTCTTCTTTGGCTTCTGCTTCGATGTTTACTTTTTCTTCTTCATCGGTTTCAGTTTGCTCTGAAGTAGGCTCCTCAAAAACAACGGTTTCAGGCTCGATACTTGCTGTTTCTTCCTCGGGCAGAGCTATTTCTGCTTCCTCGGCAGCGGCTTCACTTTCGAAGACAATTTCTTCAACGCTTGGCTCATCAACATTTTCGAGCACGGTTTCAACTTCCTTATTTTGCGACATCACGTCATCTCCATCGACCTTGGTTTCAGGATTGACTTGGTTTTGATCATGATTTATCATGATTCCTCCTTAAACAGGGGGATTTCTGAAATGCCGGTGGCATATACACTATCCCCATTTATTTTTAATATTTTGTTATATACTTCAATAATGTGTTCCGAAGGCGTGCTGGCACCGGCTGCAATGCCGATGCGTTTTTTGCCTTCAAATTCTTTGCCGCTGAGCTCTCTGGCTCTTTCAATGTGTATGCTTTGGCAAAATTCAGAACATAGTTGTGCCAACATCTTGGTGTTTGCACTCGTTTTACCGCCGACTATCAGCATTAAATCACTATCTTTGGCAAGGTCTATACTGGCTTTTTGTCTTTGAGAGGTTGCCAAACAAATAGTATTGAAAACTCGAAGCTCTTGAACATGCGGTAAAACGATGCAAGCCAATTCTTTGAGTTGGGAAATCTTTTGGGTGGTCTGACTGATGATGCAAAGCTTGGCATGCTCGATCTCGCCGGGGTCTTCGCCGGGAGCAAAGATGCGAGTGCGTTCATCACCATAACTTTCAATACCCAAAACTTCAGGATGATTTCTATCGCCAAAAATATAAACGGGATAGCCTTCTTTGTTTGCCTTTTCGATAATATCATGAGTGCGTTTAACATATGGGCAGGTGGCATCAATGATGGTGTTACCTTGCTTTTTAAGCAGTTCGTAGTCCTGTTTTCTGATGCCGTGAGACCTGATAATAACCGTGCTGTTGTGAAGCTGGTTGATGTCATCCACGACAAAAATGTTTTCTGCTTCCAGTTCCCGAACGTATTCTGGATTGTGGATCAATGCACCATAGGTATAGATATTCTCCTCGCCGTAAGCCGCATCCCTTGCCAAATCAATAGCACGGCGTACGCCAAAACAAAATCCGGAGTGCATGGCTAATCTCACAATCACTGTGTTTTCACCTTTTTGAGATAGTGAGTATTTAGCAAGTCTATCATCTCTTCAATGTTGAGAGAGCCTGTATCTATGTGAATAGAATCCTCTGCTGGAATTAAAGGTGCCAAGGCACGAGAAGAATCGGCTTTATCGCGAGCGATCATCTCGTTTAAAACGTCCTCAATAACGGGGTTTTCACCACGCATAACCAGTTCGTCGAAGCGTCTTTTTGCCCGAATCTCGGCGGGAGCCACAAAAAAAAACTTGAGGTCTGCATTCGGAAAAACAACCGTGCCAATATCACGTCCGTCTAAAACTACGCCGCCTTCAACTCCAAGCTTACGTTGAAGTTCAACCATTTTTTGGCGTACGATTGCATGAGCAGAGATGGCTGAGGCGAGTCCTGAGATTTCGGGCTTGCGAATGGCAGCGGAAACATCGTTCCCATTGAGGAAAATCTTGTTTTCACTTGCATCATACTTGATGGAGATCCGGATGGCGTCCATGAGTGTTTTTAGGGCAGATTCATCGCTTATGTCTATTCCGGCTTCTTTTGCAGCAAATGCACAAGCTCGATACATAGCACCTGTGTCTATGTAAACGTATTGAAGCTTGTTCGCAAAAAGCCTTGCCGCCGTGCTCTTGCCGGAGGCTGCGGGACCGTCGATGGCGATGATTAGTTTTCTCATATATATAATCTCCATGATACACTTTTCTTCTCCCCCATATATGAGTCAACATCTTTTTTTATTATTTTCTTGATTATTCTTGGCTTAGCTGTGTTTTTATAAACATTATTTAGTTTCACTTTAGCTCATGATGATAATTGCAATTTCCTTATCCACTGAAAACAAGGAAGTTATATTGATGATTCATCGATGATTGGTAAAAAATAGGTTGACTTTATTTTGTGGTTTTTATTCCATACAGCTAAGAGAAATATTAATTCGAGGTGTATAGCAATGCATAAGAAAATGATTTTTGTCTTGATGCTGTTTCCCCTTTTACTCACAGCTCAATCAATACCTTTTAACGTCCGTACCGGTACTAAATTCAGTACTTCGACTATGATCGGCAAGGTTCACGAAGATTCTATTTCTTACAACCAGCTTAGGGTGATTCAAGAATTTAAGATCAAGAAGTTTTCTTTTGGATTAGACCTTGATTTTTTGTTTAATGAAGATTTCCAACTCAAAAAAAGCGATTGGGACAGTTTTACAGACTATTTAGACAAAATATATTATCTCAGATATGGAAAAACTGGCGAACCTGTCTATCTGCACTATGGTGGATTGCCCAGGATGTCACATGGCAACGGCTTGGTTATGCTCAATTATTCTAACATGATTTTCTATCCTAACTACCGACAGAATGGCATCATACTTGGTAGCACTTTAGGTGACTATCCCAAGCCTGATATAACACTTTTTAGCACGAACCTCGCCAAAAACGAAGTTTTGGGTCTAATGGTAAGCGTGCAACCAATCCCCGATAATACTGTGAAGATATTGGATCAAGCAAGATTGGGCATGAGCTATTATGTGGATAGAAATCAATATTCCAATCTCAAGCATGTGGTGCCTGATTCGCTATATCAAGAGCTTTTTACTTCAAAAAAGGATTCGGCGAACATCATCGGCTTTGAATATAGACAGCCTCTTTTTGCAAAGAATAAAATTAAAGTTGAAACATATTCAGAAATTGCTCATCTCATATCGGGTGGAAGTGCCTATATCCTTCCGGGAATATTTGCAGATTTCGATGTCGTTAAAGTTAATTTGGAATACAGGATACATGGAGATAAGTTTTCCCATATGTATTTTGATCGATATTACGAAGAAGATAGGGTCACGCTTCTTTTTGACGACGATGATCTCCCCTATCTCAAAACCAAAGAACAAAGCGTGAAGGAAATGAAAGCTTCTTATGGTTTTTATGGCAAAGTCGAAGGGAAAATAGCCAACAAGCTAAAAACAAGCTTTGCTTGGCAAAACATGTATGGCGAAGAGCTTAAAACGGGTAAATCAATGTGGTTTGATATCAAGGTAGATACGCAGTATAAAAGATTGGAAAATGTCAAGTTTGCCTATAGTAAGACAAAAGTGGAAAAGCTGAGATTGGGAGAAATTGCCGTTCCCAGAGCGCATATGAGCATGGAAGCCACTATGAGTGTAAACGAAAAACGCCGCCTCTTTGTCATCGGGAAATATTCTGAAAAATATAAAGATAAAGAGGGTGGGATCAATTGGTGGAGAGATACCAAACGTTCAGTGTCTGTCGGAGTTAAATACGTTTTTTAAGTACGCTTAAAAGATCACAGTCCCCAAAAACGCCAGGATTTTTGGAGCATGACTTCATGCGTGAGGCCGGTGTCTTTCGGGGAATATTTTATCGTGTAGCCAAGTCTATATTTCTTGGGCAAGACCACGCGCAATGTTGCATCGTGGGATACCAAAATCTTTGTCTTATTCTGGAGGTCTGTTGCCTCTTGTAGCGACAAGGTGTAATCGGCAAAGGTGCGATATGCGACATATTTACTCATCGAAACCGAAAGGTTATTGAGGAGAATCGATGAGGAAAATTGACTGATGTCAGATGTGATGTGTTCTATGTCGTTCTTCTTGCTTCCATCTGGAGAACCTGCACTATATTCAGCAAAAATATTGGTGATGAACCCTGCGTTAATGGAGAAGCCGTCGAGTTTGAGAGTTCTGCGAAACCAGTTTTCAATCGGGAAAATAAAAGGGCTGAACACAGTTGAATCCAAGTTTCCGCCAATGAGTCCCAAGGCTTCATCCTGCAAAAGGTGCTGCTTCTGTTCTTCAGGCAGCTCGTCCATGCTCTGATTGTATCTTAGGCGTGAGAGTACCTGAGAGATGTTTTGATCAGAGGGATTGTCGCTCACCAGGTTGATATTTAGTCTGTCGAAAAAGCTCTTATCATATTCTGGAGTGGAATGAACCGAAAGAGTGATGATGCTGCCATCAGGACTGCGTTTGTAGAACGATCCGTCAACGCTGAGTATATCCTGTTGATCGATCATGGCGATGGCGATATTATCCACCTCAAAAACAGTGCCAAAGAAGTCAACTGTGCCTCTTTCTGAGGTGATATTAGCTTCTTTCACGATGAAGCGGTTGCCGTCGTAAAGCAGATGTAGGAAGCCGTCAGGTTCGACGTAGAGGCTGGTGGGATAGGTTGCATAACGAACATTTTCGCCTATGGTGAGATAGACATCCATGGTGAAAGGCAAAACAAGGGGCTCGCTATCAGGCTTTTTGGGTTTACTCACAGACATGATGAGATTGAGCAAGTTGTCTGCTCCCAAGGGGAAGAGAATATCGAGGTTTTCCACCCTCACCTGAGCTTCTATACTCATATCGTCAAAAGGTCCGCGTATTGTGGCATAACGGCTGTCCTGTCCCTTGATTGAGACATTTGTCAGGGTCTTGGCAGGGGCGATCTCGGGAATGGTCGCTTGGATGCCGGGTTCATCAATCATTATGCGGAAATATCCCAAATCAAGAAATGAGAGCATGAAGTGATCTGTCGGCTCGGGATCGAAAATGTTGTTCATATAGAGTTTGCCGTTGCCCATATCGAATTGAGCGCGTTGAATTACCACCCTATTCTCGTCAAAAAAGCCTTTAATCTCGATGTTGCGCATGGGTTCAACTTGGTCTTTGAGTAGGATATGCCCGTCATCGATGTCGATGTTTCCACTGTGGACGAAAAATTGTTCATCTTGGGTGCCGATCCTTGCCGTGAGTTTGGAACTGCCTGTGGATTCTCGAATATAGTCTGTAAGTTCTTTCAGGAAGCTAAATAGCTGTACATCAACGCTTAGATGCAGATTGCGATCGCCTTCATAAAATGTATTTTCAATGATATTGTAATCCAAAGATCCTCTTGCCCAAGCCTCCAAAAGATTGTCAGCATGAACAAAAAGAGTATCGACAATGAGGGCTTGAGGTTCTTGAGCACCCTTGAGGATGATCTTTTGAACGGCATATTCATCGTATTTGATGTCTTGGCCTTGAATATCAGCCCCAAAACTCATCTTTCTTTCATCTTTGTCGAGAGCGTTTTCGAGAGCAAAACTGAATTTGCCAAAGAATGTCCCGTCTGCCGGGATTTCTTTGAGAAAATCTTGCAATTTTAAGCCGTTCATGAAGGCGTCTGCACTTAGCGAGATCTCGGGTTTTAGCGAACTTTCGCCCTTTAAAGAGATGAGAGTATGGTTTTTGTCTTTGATATCGCCAGAAAGCTGGATTTTGTTTATATCCCCATCCAAGTCTAATTCTAAGTCCAGCGGTATAATGCTGATCAAATCTACCTTTCTGAGCTTAATGCTGCCCATGATCTCTTGGGATGAACGCCTGTTGTATTCGGCAAATAATGTCAGGTTTTCAAAATCTGGGATCATAGAGGCTGCATCGGGATAATATGAAATCAAACTGCGAGAATCCAGGTTTCTAATTGAAAGATCGAAATCTAAGTCTTCAATGTCATAGGTGTTTAGCCTGCCTGATAAGTTGATGATATTCGCCAAAGTCAATGAACGGATGTGTAGCATGTTGCTCATGAGATCACAATGCAGTGACAGAGGCAGTGGCTGATTGTTAAGCTTACCATCGTCGCAATTAGCTATAACTTTGCCATTTAGGGTCTCATAGTTCAAGTGACCTATTAAAGACAAAAAGCCCGTGAATGGGTAGCTTTCTCTTATATGCGTGTCTAATCCGGCATTGAACCAAATTGATTTGCCCATCATGATGCAATTGATCTCGCCGCTGACAAGAGGATCAAACATGGCAATAGAATCTAAGGCATATAACTCACTGACATCTAATTTGTTTAGTAATAAATCCAACACTATGTGCTGATCAAGAATATCACCGGCGGCGCTGACAATAACTCCATTTTCGGCCGAGATATCTGCTTCGAAGAGTAAAGACTCATCTGTTGGCATCAGCTTGGCTGTGCCGTTTATCCCTTTTATATTAAGCTCGCGGAAGTTAAAATCAATTCCTTCAATCTTCGCGGAAAGTAGCGGATATGGAGCTAAAAGAAGTCCTTCTACCTCCAAGCTGCCCTGAGCGGAGAGTTCATAATTGTTGCCTTCAGCGATGCTTGTGACTAAGTTTGCAGAGAGCTCTTTTGTCTTTATATTTAACATTGCATTGATATCGATAACTTGTTGTTGCCAAAGAGCTTCCTCTATATCCAGCTTTGCCGTCTCTCCATCGAAAGTGGCATAGGCTGTGATATTCTCAAACTCCAAATCTCTGTAGGCAGAACGTTGTGAATAAACGCTTAAAGTGAGATCTGGATCGTCAATAGAACCGGATGCAGCGATTTCGCCATGAACAATGCCATCGAGATCTGGGTAAATTGTTTTTAGATCGACAAACAGCTTTCCTTTACTTCCGGCAAAACTCATATTGTTCATGTAGTTTTGCACCTTAAGATCGGCTTCTAATGTATTCCCTGCTAAGTTTGCACGAGAAATAATCAGACTTGCGTCGTCCTGGTCGGCTTTAAAGCTAAGCTTTGGAAATGAGACGGGATATTGTTGAAGTAGCTTGGCAGAGGTGTTTGTTATGCTAAAATCGCCGTCGTAGAAGTATTCTTCTCCTTTTTCTGAAAAGCTTGCCTGTCCCGAGATGCGAGTTCGGAAGTTTTCGATGTCGGGATGTTCAGCAAACAAAGGAGAATAATTCTCGATCTTTGCTTCGGCAATATCAATGTTTCCCTCGGTGAGAAAGCCGGTTAGCTCAAGCTTGCCGTCCATGGCACTTATTGCGCTAAGATTCAGACTGGTACGCTCTTCGTTGATGATGGAAATATTTACATTTTTCAAGCTTTCTTCGATATGCAGGATTCCTTCTTGCATGATTTTAAGCTCGACACTCACCTCAGCATGCACATATCCATTATGTATGTTAAGTCGTTTGAAATAAGGACTTATGTCTGGCAACTTAAACCTTTTTCTATGAGGCTCTTTCTCTTCTGAACTGCCGCTGTAAATGTTAAGCTCAACCACAGGCTTGTCGATCTCGATAGTAGTGATAACATTATCGGGCTTAAAGCCGGAGAATATCAGCTTATATATGCTATATCGGATGCTCACAGACTCAGCTTTCACGCTGATAGTCTCATCTCGCATGGCAAAGCTAATATCTTGCAAATATATCTGTTTATCGCTGATGTGCAGATCGCCCGCGCTGATCACTGCACCGATCAACTTCCCTGCAAAAGATGCAAGAGTATTACGAAAGAGGTTTCTGCCGCCAAAGGCATACCAGATCGTAAAGAAGCTGAAATTCATTATCAGCAAAACGATGATAAAGATGTAAAACTTGCGCGGACCTTGCATAACGATTTATCCGGTTTGGCGAAGCACTCCTTCGCTAAGTTCAAAGACCTTATTCGCTTGCCCTGCAGCTTCATGATCGTGCGTGACAATCACAAATGATTGATTCAATTCTTTATTGAGGTTTCTGATCATTCCCCAAACTTCACTGCTGTGAGCAGGATCCAAATTGCCCGTGGGTTCATCTGCTAAAACGAGCTTGGGATCATTTGCCAGTGCACGCGCAAGGCTCACCCTTTGCTGCTCTCCGCCGGAAAGCTGGTTGGGAAAGCGATTTAGTCGGTGGGAAAGGCCTAAGTAATCCAAGAGTTCATCGGCTCTCTTCTTTGCTTGGCTTTCACTTTTGCCTAAGATCAACAGCGGGAGCATCACATTATCACGGGCTGTCAGATCTTCGATCAAATAGTGAAATTGGAAAACAAAGCCTAAATCTCGGTTGCGAAATTCATGGGCATGATTGCTCCTGGAATCTATGATTTTGCCGGCGATCTCCAGCTCTCCCGCATCAGGGGCGTCCAAAAGTCCGAGAATATACAGCATGGTGCTCTTGCCGCAGCCCGATTTGCCTGTGATGCAGATCAAATCGCCACTATTTACCTCTAAAGAGGCGCCTTTTAGCACCTCAATGACTTGGTCGCTATCTTTATAGCTCTTGTAAATGTTGCTTGCTTTTAATATCATTTATATGTCCTTTTAATAATTACGCCTTACGATGTCCATTACCTGCATTTTTTGTATTTGCTTCAGCGGGATCATGATGCAAAGAAAGATCAAAACCGTTGAGGTGAAAAACACGACTAAAAGGTTTGTAAAACTTAGCTCAAAGGTTAGAGTGTCGATGAAATAGACATCGCCTTTAAGCTTGTAGATACCTTGTTTTTCCACCAGCCAGGAGAGCAAAAGTCCAAAGATTTGGCCGATTATCACAGCAATGACCGCCACTATGCCCACCCGATATGCAAAAAGTCTCTTGATGCTTTTTGGCTTTGCACCCAAGGTGTGTAATATCGCGATCTCGTCCGTTTTATCCAAAATTATAGTCCCTACTGCGGAGATGACATTAATGCCCGCAATCAGCACGAGAAAGCTGAATAAGATGAAGATTAACCATTTCTCCATCTTAACCAATCTTAGGAGGCTCTCTGCGTAATAATTCCATGGAATGACGGTAAACCTATTGTTTAACTCTTGAGCTAAATCACGGCCATAATAAGGGGCTTTGTCGGGATTATCTAATTTGACATGTATCTTTGTGTAACCAATGGGTAAATTAAGCAAATCACGAGCCTCATCAATGTCGCAAATAACTATGCTTCTATCGTTTTCATAGTAGCCACATCGATATATGCCCACGATCTCGAAACTGCCGGTCACCGAATGCAGGCCAAATGCACTGATCTGATCCAATCTGGGATACATGAGCGTGAGATTATCGCCTATTGAAAGGGCAAGTTCCTCGGCAAGATAGTGCCCCACAATGATCTCTCCCGAAGCTATCTCCTGCTTGCCTTGGCTGATGTAATCACGGTAATAAGAGTTTGCGTTATCTTTGAAACCCATGAGGTTTGCAGCACGAACCTTGCCTCCGACTTGAGCCATCAATTGACTTTGTAACAAGGGCAAAGCCGAACTTACACCATCTTTTTGGAAGATGATGCTTAGTATCTCGTCGCTTGAGTATTCATCGATTGAGTCTCTATAGATTGGAGAAATATTGATGTGGGCAAAGCTATCCAAGAGCAGCTTTTTGAGGTTTGATTCATAGCCCTGAAAGAGATTAAGACCTGCTGAGAGTATTCCTACAGACAGAGCTATCCCCAAGACCATGAAGACGAAGCTAAACTTAAAGATGTTTCGCCGTGGGGTCTTGATATAGTGTTTTAGGAAAAAAGCTTCAAGCTGATTCATCTTCAGATGCTTCGGTATTTATCGTGCATTTGATGGAAAGCTGCAAGTTTTGTCTTTGGCTCATCCTGTTTACGATAAGCTCAGAGATCAAGCCCATTGAAATGAACTGCAAGCCTCCCAATATCAATAACATTCCCAAAAATAGAAGAGGACGATTTGAGAGTGGCACACCCATAAATATCTTTAAGGCGGCAAGATATAAGCTGATGATAAAGCCAATCATGCTTGCAATAAGCCCTACTCTGCCAAAGAGATATAGCGGACTTCTTGAGTATTGGGTGAGCAATTTAACGGTGAGAAGATCAAAGAAACCCCTGAGATATCTCTCGGAGCCATATTTGCTCTTGCCATACTCGCGGGCTCTGTGCAGGACAGGGATTTCGCATACCTTATAGCCCAAAGAATGAGCCAAAACAGGGATGTATCTATGCATCTCGCCATAGAGGTTAAGCTCTTTTGCCACTTCCTTTCTATAGGCTTTGAAGCCGCAGTTATAGTCTTTGAGTTTGAGCTTGAAAGTGCTTCCAGTTACCTGGTTGAAAAGCTTTGAGGGCAATCTCTTATGCAGTGGATCTCTTCTGTGTTTTTTCCAGCCGGAAACCAAATCCCAACCTTCATCTATCTTCTTGAGAAAATTGGGAATCTCTTCGGGGTTGTCTTGTAAATCTGCATCAAGGGTGAAGATGATCTCGCCACTTGCGAGATCAAATCCTTTCTGCAGGGCAGCAGATTTGCCAAAGTTGCGCCTGAACCTGATAACTTTCACATTCTCATCTTTTTCAGCGATTGTTTTCATGATCTCAAAGCTACCGTCGGTTGAACCATCATCGATAAATATTATCTCATAAGTGTGTGAATCGATATTTTCCAAAATCTCGTGATAGAGTTGCAAAAGCGATTCTTCTTCATTTAATACGGGAATAATAAAGCTAAGTAACATTGATACCTCACTTTAGATAAAGAGCTTTGCTATGCTCATAATAAGTCCCGAACTCAGCGGGATCACAATATTGTCGTCAATTTCAATCAGCGCAAGCTCAGCAATTGTTGCAACCAACGCTCCAATTACAGCTAACCAAGGATTATTGAGCCAAAATAGCCCAAATATCAGGCAAGATGCAAAACACGCGATGCTCCCCTCCAAGCTCTTGCCATTGCGAATAAACTTGCGCTTGCCAAAGTTTATCCCCACCAGTGCGGCAAATGTGTCACCTATGCTCAAGAAAGCTATTGATGCAGATGCTATCTCCGGACTGAAAAAAGTGATGCATAAGAGGCTTGCAAGAAGAAGGTAAGTTGCACCGGTGAAGCTTTTCAACTCGTGCTTTCTTAATATATTACCAAACATCAGGTTGAAAGTTCTGGCAAAGCTATCTTGCCATAAGCGATGCATTTCAATCAGCAAACTGATGACGAGCGCAGCTAAGATCAATATAAAAGCGTTATTTTTGTTATAGTTTAGGATGTAGCGATACGAGAGAGGTATCACCAATGAACTCAAATGTATGGACTTCCTCAAGGTTTCGCTGAGATTTTTCATAAGATATCATTCAAGAATCTGAATAATTTTGACCTGATTTGGGTTTTTCCACACAACGATTACATCAAATTCGCCTTCTTCGGGAAGCTTAAGCCCTGAATTATCAAAGTTCCAATAGGGATTAAAGTCTTTTGCGGAAACTTTGTGTAAAAGAAGCTGTGGCTCAGGATTCATCTGTCCCCAAGGCAACAAATATTCGAGCTTTTTCCAGCACTCAGGCGTCATCTCAGAAAGCTCTGCCTCCGAATCGAATTCATGGGTTTTATCGGTTTTATCATTATTGAAATTATCCAAAATATAATCGTTAAAACACTCTAAGAAAGAGTCATAAGACTCCGGAAGCATGGTAAATCCGGCTGCTTTTGCGTGTCCGCCAAATTGGATGAGATTATCCTTGCAATAATTGAAGGCATGCACCATATTGAATCCATCATCACAGCGCCCCTCACAAACCATTTTGCCATTATGATATTTCAGCATGATAGCAGGAATGCCTAAACGATTGACAATATAGGAAGATGCTGTGCCCATCAAAGAATATGGAATCACATCGTCATCATCGAAATAGACAAAATAATTGCCGACAAAATCCACGGCAAGACTATCCAAAAAAAGAAATACACGATTGAGGTCGTCTTCCCACTTGGAACGCTGTTCTTCAAGCTCTTCAAAAAGCTTTGCTTTCGCATGTGAAAGTTGAAGAATGAAACGCATCGCAGTATGCTCACCGTCAGCCTCTCTACCATTGGCAATGAATCTCGAAGTATAACTCAAAAAGTTGAATATATCTGTCTGACTATCCAGCCGTCGATAGTTGCGCAGGAGGAAGTCAGCCGTATTATCCTGAATGCGATTGAAGTTCTTGATCACATGGCGCACAATGATGCGATTGAGCCCCGTCATGGGAACCTTATCGGCAATTGAGCCTACAGCCGTCCAAAAATAGCAAGCCTCGCTGATGGGATGCTCCCAAGTGCGCGCCAAATAGCGGATGAGCATGAGCACCACCCCCACGCCTGCAAGCGACTTATAAGGATATTCGCAATCTGGCAAATGAGGGTTTAGAATACCATAGGCATCGGGCAAGAGATCAGGCTGTATGAGATGATGATCGGTGATGATCACATCGCAACCCAGTTCATTAAGTGCCTGCACCCCATCATAAGCAGCGATGCCGTTATCAACCGTGATAACAAGCTTGTAGCCGCCTTTGCGAACATGCTCGATGAAACTTGGCTGTATGCCATGAGCTTCGAGATTGCGATTTGGGATGTAGTAACTATGTTTCTGATATCCGCAGCTATTGAGAAATGAGTAAAGGATATATGAGCTCGTGATGCCGTCTGGATCATCGTGCCCAAAGATTATCATCGGTTCGTTTTGATATATAGCCTCTCTGATCCTATGTGCAATAGACTCGATATTAGCCAACATCGACTCATCGGGCAGCCCTTCGAGGCCTATTTCTTCCGACGCAAGCGAATCAGCTCTGGCATCAAATATTCTCTGGAAGAGTTCAGGCGCATCTACCATTGACTGAGATCCTCGGCAATGGGGATATCTCTCGGACGTGTTCTATCAGCCGCACGGGAGATGATGTCCAGCCCCGAGAAACCAAGCATAAACATCAGGCTTCTATCTTGCAAATCGTTTTTGCTCAGCTTGCCTCTCATCATATACATTGCGCCAAGCTCAAGTGTATTATCCGTATTCTTGAAAGGTATATTTAGCCCGAAACTAACCGTACTTTCATCAATCGCATTGCCATTTTCACTCTTGAAAGGCAGCAAACGATGAGATAGACCCATACGCATTGGAAGCTTCTGATACCAATAGTTCTTTCTTGATAAATCAGGTTCATAGGCGATGCCCAGACCGAGCTTCATTCCGTCATTACTATCATCGTCAATCGAGCTATAATTCTCATAATTGACATCAACTGCAAGCTTATATTCATCAAAATACATGCCCGTATAACCAAGGCCAAGCGACAAGGGAAGCTCATAGGAATAGTCATTCTCTTCGTCTGAAGTGGTGAGGCTGCTATACACTGTCTTACCTTTAAGCGTGACCGGCAAGGTGCCATAAACGCCGAGAGAATGAGAGCCGATACTCTGCATCGCACCGAAACTCATTGAAGGATTCATGATCTTCTTTTCCAAGCGCTCATTTGTAGGTACGGTCATGTTCGTTGAAATATATTCAAAGCTACGATTGTCGTGACCAAAGAAATAGTTTGCGGCAACGCCAAGACTCAGGTTCTTATAGGCATAAGAATATATTGCATCTGCACGATAGAGAAACTTATCAGCCTCGTGATATTCTGTTCTGAGACTATCCGGACTAAACTGGTTCTTAACAAGGCCGGAAGCATAGCTACTGACCTGAAAGCTAAAGCGGTTCTTTCTATAGGGAATGGAAAGGCTGAAATATGGTAAATCGAGGTTGTCATCCGTGTAAGTATTCTTCAAAACTTGTCCGCTATTATCTTGATAATTCGATGAATAGCCGGTAAAGCCAAAGATCATACCGGTGCCAAATATGACCTTGCCATCTTGGTGGTGCAGAGCGGGGTTTGCATAACCTGCATTATGGCGAAAGATGTCGCTCGAACCCGTGTCACCCATGCCAAGACTA
>DIQS01000014.1:23417-44059 GCA_002427325.1 Cloacimonetes bacterium UBA5456
CCGTGTCACCCATGCCAAGACTATAGATGTCTCTACCATAAAACTGAACAGGGAAACCTTGATAAGAGAAGATTGAGTTTCCCGCCCAAAGACTTGCGCTCAGGGCTAAAAGTATGATTACTATGTATTTCTTCATTTTTTCCTTCCGGATTTTACCGGCTTGATTTCCGGCTCGGGAACGCGGAAAAAGCGCATGGCATTATCAAAAGAGCTTGTAGCAACTTCCTTCGGCGTAATCCCTTTAATTTCAGCTATTTTTTCTGCCACGAGATGGAGATAGAGCGGTGAGTTCCTCTGTCCGCGATGCGGATGTGGCGGGAGATATGGACAATCCGTCTCGATCATAAATCTATCCATAGGCACAAGGCGCACGACATCATCAAGGGTGGAATTCTTGTAGGTAATACTCCCCGTGAATGAAATCATCCAGCCTGCGTCCAAAACTTGTTGCGCAAAGACTATATCCCCTGAAAAACAGTGGAATACAGCTTCTTTGACTTGTTCTTGTTTGAGAATGGCATAGCACTCTTGATGGGCATCCCTGTCATGAACAACAACGGGAAGATCATATTCAACCGCCAAGTGTGCCTGATTTGCAAAGACTTCTCTCTGCACAGAATATGGGGAAAGATTGCGAAAGAAATCAAGCCCTATTTCCCCTATTGCCAAGACATTCTTTTCGCGGGCATGTTTTTTGATCAGTTCGGCATCAAAGTCCTCGGCATCATGCGGATGATATCCCACTGTGGCAAATATGCGCGGATATTTTTCAGCCAATTTCAACGACGATAGTGCAGTTTCTTTATTAAAAGATATGTTTAAAATGTATTCAATCCCGTTATTAAAACATTTGTTAATCAAGCTTTCCCGATCCGCATCGAAATCGGGAAGGTCCAAATGCGCATGTGTTTCAAAAAGCTTCATTTTAAGCGTATCACCTCATATTTTATGTTTGTGCCAATCTAATACTACATAATTATCTTGTCAAAGAGAATTTTACCAAACACTCACTTTGAAGCTTGATTTGTGGCAATCAAGGCTAAAAGCCAGGATAAAAATCTATCCTAATATGTGAATTTGAAACTGCGCAGCTGCCGTAATTGCAGCGGTTTCTGCTCTTAAGATGTTTTTCGAAAGAGTGATTTTTGGCAAATCTTCAAAAAGATGTAATTCTTTTGGATCAAAGCCACCTTCCGGGCCTATGATGAAACATATATTGCCCTTTTGCGCGATATCTTTGAGCCATATATTATCCTCATTTTCATAGGCAACAATCGGCAAATATTTTTCTTTGATCTCCAGTAAAGCTTCATCCAGCTTTTTTGGTTCGTGAATTATCGGTAAGAACGGATTGTCGCATTGCTTGATCGCCGCCAGAGCAGTCTTCTCAAAGCGTGCAACCGTGTTTTTACCCAGCGTGCGCACGGTATTCTCGCAAACAAGCGGAAAGAACTCTCTTGCCCCAAGTTCTGTGCATTTTTCCACAATCATTTCATCGTGCTGGTTTTTAAGCAGTGAGAACGCTATGCTAAAGCCATATTCAGGCAAGGGCGTATCGATGAAATCTACAACCCGAAGCCTGCTTTCCTTCTTGTCTATCGTCAGAATCTCGGCATTGGCGAGCAAACCACTCCCATTATTGAGCAAGATCATCTGACCGGCTCTGGCTCTTTTGACCCTGCTCAAATGATGATGCTCATCGGAATCTAAAACGACTTCCGCATGTCTCTTATCCAGCTCAGGAAAGTAATATGAAGGCATAATCAGCTAAAATAGTTCCTCAATTTTGAAAAGAATCTCCTGCCCGGTTGCAGTTCACGCTTGGTGTCAAACTCGGCAAGCTGTTTATAGAGATTCGTTTCATCCTTACTGATCTTAGTAGGGATTACCACAACCACTTCCACCAATTGATCGCCTTTGCTATATGAATTCAGCGACTTGATTCCCATATCTTTGAGGCGGAATACGCGTCCATTCTGCGTTCCGGCGGGAATCTTCATCTTCACTTTCCCGCTGAGCGTGGGCACCATCACTTCTCCGCCCAAAACTGCTTGTGATACGCTGATGGGGAATTCAATTATGATATTACTGCCGTCACGCACGAAGACATCATCAATCTTTTCGCGAATGAGAACGAGGATATCGCCCTTTGCTCCGCCACGCGGACCTGAATTACCCTGACCGCGCATCCTGATATATTGTCCATCCTCCACGCCGGCTGGAATCTTGACATTGATCTCTTTGACCTTGCCCATGCGTCCTTCACCGTGACATTTACTACATCTATTTTTGATGATCTTGCCTTCGCCACGGCAGGAAGGACATTCACCCATTGCCTGCATCTGCCCGAAAAGAGATTGACGAACGGTGTAAACCTGACCGCTCCCACGACATTGTGTGCAAGTTTCGACCTCACCATCGTCGCTGCCTGTGCCATTACATTTATCACAAGCGTCCTTAGTGCTGATCTTAATCGTCTTTTCCACGCCGGTAGAGATTTCTTTGAGACTCAGCGAAAGCTCGATTTGCAGGTCTTCACCACGGTTTGAACGCCTTCCACCGCTTCTTCCGCCCCCAAATCCCCCACCGAATAATCCCTCAAATATAGACGAAAAGCCATCGCCGAATATGTCGTTGATATCAGCCTGACGCGTAAAGTTTTCCCATGAGAAACCGCCTGCACCAAACTGACCGGAAACTCCGTCATGACCATATTGATCGTATAGTTGACGCTTTTCGGGATCGCTTAGGATCTCATAAGCTTCGCTGGCTTCTTTAAACTTTTCTTCGGCTTCCTTATTATCAGGATTCTTATCCGGATGATATTTCATAGCCAGCTTGCGATATTCTTTCTTTATTGTGTCGGCTTCCGCATCTCTGCTCACACCAAGTATTTCGTAATAATCTCTTTTTTGCATTCTCTCTCCAGCTAAAACTGCTTGTTAACAAGACAGTGATCTATCTTTGAAAACAGCTTGCCTCCCGAGAGATTATCCGGGGAGGCATTGCTGCTATATCTTCTTATTTTGTTATTCTTTATCGTCCACAACTTCATATTCTGCATCAATCGGGCCGTCAGCCTTTTCTTCCGGCTGTGCTCCTTGTGCGAAATCTTCGGGATTAAAACCCTGAGCGTTCGGATCAAATCCTGCTCCGCCCTGTTGCTGTTGCATATCGGCATAGATGATCTCGCCGAGCTTCTGTGCTTTCTTGGCAAGTTCGTCTTTGATCTTGTCGATCTGCTCTTTTTCAGTTGCCTTGGCAAGCTCATCCTTGGCTTTCTTGACCTCTTCTTCCAGCGACTTACGTTCGTCTTCAGGCAGCTTTTCGCCATATTCCTCAAGACTCTTTTCAGTGCTAAAGATCAGTGAATCAAGCTCGTTCTTTGCGCTTACAAATTCCTGACGCTTCTTATCTTCGTCAGCGTGGATTTCGGCATCGCGGATCATGCGATCGATGTCTTCTTGATCGATGTTTCCGGCGCGATCGATGTGTATGGATTGCTCCTTACCGGTTCCTTTATCCTTTGCAGATACGTGCAAGATACCATTGGCATCGATGTCGAAGGTCACTTCGATCTGAGGCACTCCGCGCATTGCTGCGGGAATTCCCACGAGATCAAATCTGCCCAAGCTCTTGTTGTCGCCAGCCATAGGACGCTCTCCCTGCAGGACGTGAATGGTCACTGCAGTTTGATTGTTCTCAGCGGTCGAAAACACTTGGCTCTTTTTGGTGGGGATGGTCGTATTTCTATTGATCAGAGCAGTCATCACTCCACCCAAGGTCTCGATTCCGAGTGACAGCGGGGTGACGTCCAAAAGCAGAACATCGCTAACCTTGTCGTCTCCGGAGAGGATTGCACCCTGAATTGCAGCACCGATTGCCACAACTTCGTCGGGGTTCACGCTACGATTCGGCTTTTTGCCAAAGAAGCTTTCCACGGCATCGCTAACAGCCGGAATACGTGTGCTTCCGCCCACGAGCAATACTTCCTGAATATCGCCGGCGGTGAGCTTTGCATCAGTCAGTGCTTTCTTACAAGGATCCAGTGTGCGCTTGACCAAGTCTTCGGTGAGGCGATTAAATTCAGCCAAACTAAGATCAAGGTTCAAGTGTTTTGGCCCCGTTGCATCTGCCGTAATGAAAGGCAGGTTGATATTCGTCGTCTGCGTTCCGGAAAGCTCGATTTTAGCTTTCTCTGCAGCTTCTCTGAGGCGCTGAAGAGCCATCGGGTCTTTGGAAAGATCAATGCCTTCAAGCTTCTTAAACTCAGCTAAGATCCAGTCAATCACGCGCTGGTCAAAATCGTCTCCACCGAGGTGAGTATCACCATTGGTAGAAAGAACTTCCACCACACCGGAGGAGATATCCAGGATGGAGATATCAAAGGTTCCACCGCCAAGGTCATAGACGGCAACCTTTTGCTCTTTCTTGTTTTCCATTCCAAATGCCAAAGCGGCAGCAGTTGGCTCGTTGATGATGCGTTTCACATCCAAACCTGCGATGCGCCCGGCATCCTTGGTAGCCTGACGCTGGTCGTCATTGAAATATGCCGGAACGGTAACAACCGCTTCGGTGACAGTCGTGCCGAGATATGCCTCAGCAGTTTCTTTCATTCTGGTAAGCACCATTGCTGAAATCTCTTGCGGAGTGAGGTCTTTATCCTCATTCTTGAGGCTCACGGCAGCTTGGTTCTTGATTCCAGAGATCACTTTATAGGGAACCTGCTTCATTTCGGAGCCCACTTCCGTGAAGGAGCGTCCCATGAAGCGTTTGATCGAAAACACTGTATTTTCCGGATTGGTAACAGCCTGGCGCTTTGCCAATTGTCCCACCAATCTTTGTTTGTCTTTGGTAAATCCAACTACAGAAGGAGTGGTTCTGCTGCCCTCGGCATTGGTGATAACCACGGGCTTCCCACCTTCTACAACGGAAACACATGAGTTTGTGGTTCCAAGGTCAATTCCTATTATTTTTCCCATTTATTCCTCCTGGGACTTGCTTATTTTCCGTTTGATACGGCAACCTGCACCGCTCTGATTACTTTGTCGTGCATGGTATAACCGTTTTTGATGATAGCTGCCACGATGTTTTCGTCATATTCACTGGGGATATGGCTTAGCGCATCGTGAACTTCGGGATCAAACTCTTTGCCTAAGGCATCGATTCTTTGAACCCCCTCTTTGTCTAAAGCATTTAAAAGCTGTTTTTCGATGAGCAAGACACCCTTACCAAAGGGGGTATCCAGATCCTCATCTTTGGCTTGAGCAATTGCGCGCTCAAAGTTGTCTGCCACATCGCAAATCTTGAGTGCAAGCTCTTTGCTTGCATGACGAATCCAATCGGATTTCTCCTGATTGGTGCGATTACGATAGTTCTCAAACTCCGCCATAGTGCGCAGATATTTATCTTTCATCGCATCAAGCTCGGCTTCGAGGTCTCTTTCAGCCTCGCATTCTTCCGCTTGCAAAAGCTCTTCTTCCGGCATGATGTCTTCTTGTTTCTTCTTTTTAGCCATGTCTTGCATCTTGTATATCCTTAAATATTAATATCTTTTGGGAACCACCATTCCCCTCTTTGTCGTTTCGGTGATGGTCTTGGAAATATCGCGAATCAAGGGAATCAGCCGGCGATAATCTGTTCTCATCGGCGCAATCACGCCTAAATATCCTGGAATTCCAAAAACCTCATAGCGAGCATAAATCAGCGCAAAAACCTGCCAGCCGGGCTCGGCAAAGTCTTCACCCATGAGGATATTGACCCCCTCATGTTCCTCTTTGCGCATGAGCTTGAGCAGATAGTCTTGTCTCTGAATCAGATTCATGAAGCTTAGAATATTCTCCTTGGAATCAAATTCGCTTTGCTCTAAAAACTTTATACTTCCATCGAAATGGATGAAAAAGTCGCTGATCTCCATGAAAGCCTTGTGCAGCTCGCCGAGGAACTGACTGAGCAGATCGCCCTCGCCACTGCTGCGCTCTTGCATATCCACCAAAACGCGATTAGCAATGTCATATATGCGCAAACCAACGAGCTCTTCATTGAGATATCTCACCAGCTTCTTGAGCTGCTGTTCGTTCATATCATATTCACTGCGCATGATCACCGTCTTATCCAAGCCGCTATCGAGGCTCATCACGAAGAGCAACTTTTTATCCCCGATATTGAAAACCTCAAGTCGGGAAAGATAGCCACTGGATACCTCCGGCTCGGCAACGAAGGAAAGCTGATCGGTCTCGCGCGCTAAAAGCTGCATGATATAGTGCAACGAACGAGGCGTATCCCGATAACTTCTGAGCATGAGTTCACGCAAGGTATCTATTCTCGCATAGCGTATTTTGCGGTGTTCTGATTCAATTGAATCGAGATATCTCCGGTATCCGCCGATGGTGGGAATCCTGCCCGCAGAGGTATGCGGCTGGAAGATGAGGTCCATCTGTTCCAACTTATTTAAGTCCAACCTCAGCGTGGCAGAGCTCACGTTTCTGATATATTTTTCGCTGATTACCCGTGAAGATACGGGTTCACAGCTCTCGATGTATTCATCGACCAATGCACTAAGCGTATCGATTAATCTTGCTTTACTCTTCTTCATGGTAATCGCCTCTTTTTATTTTATTAGCAATCGATGCTTTCAACTGCTAACAAAAGACAAGTTAATCCAAAGCGCATAATTGTCAATCAAAATGTTAGAGTGCTAATTTATTTTTGGAACTTTTGAGAGATTATTAGTAATAATCGTCACCCAAAATTGCAAATTGAGCTTTCTTAATTCAGACAATACAGGAATAAACACCCTAAAGAATTCAATGTTCTGCCTAAATAAAACATTGTACTTGACAGATGATGTAGACTTTAAAACTGTGTATAATATCCTTTGGGTTTTGGACAAGATAACCCGATACAAGAGCCGTTCAGGAGAAAGCCATGATTTCAGTAATTCTCATCTTTGCCATAGCCTCTTTGCTGTGCCTGTCACTAATGTCTCTAAATGCCTACAGCAAAGAAGCTTCCGCCCCCGAAATAATCAAGCCCGTTTCCACACGTCAGGGCTCGCTTGATATCACCATTGATCCGCGCTTGGAATTGTTGGCCGTGCTCCAATATCTCAGCGGCAGCAAAATGACCATCCCTGATTCCGAAGGATATGCCGAGTCTATAGACGCTTGGTTTGCCGATTTCAAATCCCATCCGGCGCTGACCCGTCTTCAAAACTTAGAGAAATTTGGTTATCGCTATGACCTACCTGTAAGCAGCTTCTTATGCTTTGATGGAGTTCCTTTGGGCAAAAAAACCCTTAGCCAATGTGGCTATGCAAAGGACATGGACGAAGAACGATTGGAGAAAGCCGCCCAAGGAGGCTCTCTGGAAGAGTTTTACGCTTCGGTCAATGATTTTGTGCATATCAGCGATTTTGGCGGCTGGTTTGAATCCCAGCGTCCATTTCTTGAAAAGACCGTCTCTGCTACCGCTTCCTTGCTCGCTTCCAAAGATGATATGATCCGCCTTCTCATCAATTGGTATGGCTATGAGCATGAACGATATACGCTCGTTCTCTCTATATTGTTCGAGGGCGGCTATGGCATCAGCCTCGAGGATAAGCAAAATAAGACCCTCCTCTATTGCGTTACCATGTTTTACACCAGCGATAAGCCATCCGATATACTCCTGAATTTGGCATATATGATCTTTCACGAATTCTCTCACCCCTACGTCAATCCGCTCGTAGATAAGCATTTCGATATGATAAAAGACCGCTCAGAGCTTTTTGAACCCATCAAGACTAAGATGACAATGCAAGCTTATTCCAGCTGGTGGATCGCGGTCGTTGAACACTTTGTGCGCGCCTCAGAAACTCGTCTCGTACAGCTTTTTTACCCACCCGAGACATATAAAGCTTCCACCCAATGGAATATTAATCAGGGCTTTATCTATCTTGATACAGTGTTTGAGGCAGTGCTGGAATATGAACAAGCCCGCGGTGAAACCGGCATCCGCTATGATGAATACTTCCCCCGGCTGATGCAAAAATTCGCCTCCATCAAAGAACTATCACCGGACGAACTTCGTGATTTGATTGGCTTCAAAGGTCCCATAAACTCTGTGTGCATGCATCCCATCACCTTGATCTATCCTGATCCCAAGCGTGTGAAAGGCGTAAATGAATTCATTATACCCACTGTCGATTTACTCGTCAAAAAATGGCATGTTACCGCCTATACCGATACTCAAGCCCTCGAGCTGGATCTCAGTGATCAAAATATCTACGCTTATGGAGCTTGGGGCAGCAACCTCTGGTTAAACAAACACCTTCCCCATGCCCCTTTCCAAATCTTGGAAGACAGGATCATTGCCGACAAAGAATACTTAGGCACAAATCTCCGCCTCGCAAGCTGCCTGCCCAATCCTCTCAATCCGGAGCTGGGCTTGGCAATCTATACTGCTCAAAACACCCCTGCCATGAAAGGCAGGTTCCCAATTGGGCCTGAGGATTGGTATGTGTATATGACAGATCCGGAACCGAAGCTCTTGGGAAAGGGTGATTATGCAAGTAAGAGTGGTAAATGGAAGTTTTGATAGTAGGGCTCTGTTTGTTTTTATAGTTGACAGATTTTGAAAGAGTGTATTATTAGGCGTATCTAAGATTTGGAGGTGAATCATGCCTTTCCTGATAATTTTAATTATAGTCGTTGTAGTGATTGTTGCCGCTATTAGTGAACGCAGAAAGAAAAAAGCCTACAATAATATTTTAAAAGCGCTACAGGAAGACCGTATGGAGGATGTGAATATAAAAGACGTAATGCTAATTTTGAATGACCTAAAGCCTAAAGATATCCATCCTGGCATCAAAAATGACAAGACAAGCATCAGGCTTAAGGGAACTATATCTATTGTAGATAAAGAAAAACAGAAAGCATAACTTGTTAAATAATCAAAACGTCTTTTCAGTTGTAGTGTCATTTTAAGGACGGGTCACTGGTAAGCTATCTCTTTCAGATAGACTGTTGTCTGCTGGTTCTCCTCGCTTAGTTTGGACTCATAGTAGAGCTCTTTACGTTCAAGCTGAACTAGCTCACAAACTTTTCTCTTGCTCAAGCCTTGGCCTATCAAATCCCCAACAGCCGCTTGTTTCTGTTGGGAACTTACCATTTTTTTGAGAGAAGCTCCTTCATTGCTTCGATCTCTAAGTCTCGCTCAGCTACAAGCTTTTTTAAGCGGCGGTTTTCTATCTCTAAATCATGCTTAACCTTGGCATCACTTGGAGTCATACCACCATATTTGTTCTTCCAGTTATAAAATGTGTTCCGGCTGATACCGTACTTACGGCACAGTTCTTTGACTTCCATCCCCATATCCGCTTCCTTGAGGATCTGATGAATCTGTGTATGAGTGAATCTGCTACGCATTGATCTCTCCATATCTTCTTAAGTTCTTATAAGCAACAAGTTCCCTCGTCAAACTCCTGTTGTCATGCAAGAATGCTTTGATTATAAAAAACTACTGTTGCGGGCGGATGTGTCACTCTTACAATGGTGTAAATTTTGGGGATAAGGTCACTAAAAACACCGAAAAGAAACGAAATGCTCATTGCTATAACAAGCATAAAAATCATGTTCTTCATGATTTACCTCCTAATTGAGTATGATAAATTTACTTACGAGATTTCTATGTTTATCATTTCTGATTAGATAGATACCTGGCACAACCTTAAGACTCTTGTCATCTGTCAGATCCCACTGGTACCCTTGTCCTTGGAATAGCAAGCGTCTAACAACTTGCCCTTTAATGTTGTAGATGACATAAGCCGTATTCGGTTCAGCAGAATTGACTTTGAAAGTTACAAAGTCCACACACGGGTTGGGATAACATTGAATTCTATTAGTGATTGAAGGTATCACCTCATCATGGATTGAAACGGGTGTCTGAAAAAAATTACCGGTTCCATCGTTATAGAGAATTGTCAGATTGTTTTCTGGGGCTGTGTCTCTGGCAATGGCAATATCGCAAAATGGGTCATCATCAAATAAAGCCAAACAGCTTTTTTGCTTTTGTTCGCCATAGAAAGGAAAGGATACTATGTGCTGTTCCATAGTCCAATTATGCAGATTAATGTAAACGCCAAATGCTGATCCTCCTGGTGTACATACTATATCGGGATATGAATCATTGTTCAAATCGGCAGAAATTATAGTCCCCATATAGTGCTCATAATAACTATCATGGATCACGAAACCATTTCCTGGGACATTCTCAAGATAGTAATGGTGGTTTATTGATCCACCTTCCCAAGCATTTGTTACCAGATCTTTATCTCCGTCCTGATCAAAATCGATGGCCAGAATTCCTCCGCAATGTGATGCAGGCAGTGCTTCATAATTATAGAAGCCAGTTCCAGTGCTATAATATATCTGAATCGAGGAACTTGTAAATGCCACATCATCCAGATTATCTTCGTTAAAATCCCCGACTGCCAAAGCACTATAGGCAGAATAAACACACTGGGTATATGTTGGTGCCGAAAACTGGCCATTGCCCAGATTATACATATAGCACCAGAAAATCCGATTTGTAGAAATCTCAACAAAACCTGTAAGCACTATATCCTGAAATCCATCATTATTAAAATCGCCATGTGCATAATTGAAAGTGTGGTGTGGCATATAGTTACCAGAGAAGGGTATTATAATGGGGTCAGAGAAATTACCGTTATAATAGCACTCATACTGGATTGGAGTTCCCGCGCTGTCTCCTAAACAGCGAAGCACAACTATATCATCTCCGGCAATGTTATCTAACTGACAACATGCCACTATATCAACTATACCAGGAATGATAAGATCATAAGGTGCAAACGTGCCATCTCCATTGTTGAATAGGGCACATAAGCCTTCCGAAGTAAGAACGATGAGATCATTTCTTCCATCATTATTGATATCACAAGTATCTATCTTCCATGGGTAATATGGAACAGTGTAATCAATTGCATTCAGAGGAATAAAGAAAAATAATAGCGCACAGAACCAGTACCCATGAGAGGGTGTAACATGAACTAATTCTGAGAATCTGAAATGATTCTTAACCATAATTCCTTCATCACTTTAGTCGTGTATCAAGTCAGTAACTGTGTTTCTTTCTTATCACCAAACATATTCTTGTATAATTAAAATAACCAATTTGCAGCCGAAACCAACTTGATTCTGATTTGATTACAATTGACTTTGTCATGTAGCTAATTTTATCATTGGCAGTTATTTAATGTTTCTGTGTTCTTAAGATGGTTCTGATTGGAAGAGATTGACCAAGCGGTTATCCAGATCGTTATAGACTTCCAATTCGCTCTATTTTTCTTTGTAGAGGAGCATCCAAGCCGCACCGCCAAAAGGTTCGATGTATCCGGTGATGTCCTTGGGTATGTAGGGGCAATCACCTTCCGCAGAAGGCGTTTGCCGCCAATCCAGCCGATTAAAGCATTCATAAAAGCTCTCCCTTGAAATCTGCCAAACAAAGCATTAAGTAAAGCTCAGGCAGGCTGTAGCGGTCTAAATCCTCTGTGGTGAATCCAAGCTTCCGCAGCATCATTTCAAACCTCTCGAAGGGGTACTGGGAGACAGCTCCACCGCCAATCCGAAACTTCCGAGCCAACTGGCGAACCTCTCTTTGTTGGCTCTGATATAGACGAAAAAAGCGGAAATGTACTCCAAAGCTTCCAGTGCATCCATTTCATCAGGATTGCGCCCAGAAAGTATTGTTATGAGCTCTTTGTCCACTTCCGATTCCTTGATCAATTCAAGGAATTCCATCTCCTTCACCTGAGCTATTTTACCGCTTAAGAAGTCCTCTAACTTGGCTTTCAGGTTCTTATTCGAGATGCTCAGACACAGAATCTGCCTGAGTTGATTATAACTTAGTTTAACTTCAGTATTCATAGTCGTTGCCGTCCTTGTATCCTGTTTCATTCAGTTACCAAAAAACATCTTGAGCGCAATGCCCAAGAGCAAAAAGAATTGAGAGGTGGAGACGGACAGAAGTATCTTCATATTCGTCTCCACCTTTGCCATTCTGGTGACCAGCGATTTGCTGCTGTTGCCGTTGCCGTAGATCTCTTCATGCAGACAGTCGATCTTTTCTTTGATCTCCGGCTTACAATAGCAGTCGATGTCTTTGACTCGTTTTGTCATCGTATATCCGTTTAATGCAGTGATGTTATGCCCTCGGCGGTATGTCCTTGAGCAGAATAATCTTGTCGGAAGTGCCACCGGAAAACTCGCTGGAGATGGTGACGTTAAAGAGCCCGTCCGCTTCCCCAGCCCAGTCCACCGTCCAGCGCAGACCGTTAAAGATCACCACTCTGTCAAAGTCTTTCGAGGCAACTACGATGGTGGTGATTTTGCTCATGAAATCGTTGCTCTCCAAGTAGGTCTTTTGGTTGTTGGAGAGCCCGGCTATATTCAGTTCTACGGTATTGGTGCACTTGCCCGGGATGACGTAATTGCGGGTCTTAAGCTTGCTGAGTTTGGAATCCGCCTTGCCCGGCTTTTCCGCCAACTCGCCCAAACAGTTGAAGCTGTTGGTAAGCTCGGTTTTTGCCGCTTCCGTGGTAGTGTAAATGCTGGGAACCAGCGTGGGATTGTAGCTACCATGTCCGAAATAGACGTTATCGGCGACAAAGGCGTCCATCAGCTTGCTGAACGCCAGATCGCCTTCGCCTATGCTACCCGGATATACCGGGGGTGTTATGGTGGACCCGCCGGGCATCAGAATACTCCTTTTATAGCCTTACCCACCGAGAACAGCCATTTACGGTTGTGGAAAACGTATTCGATGGCTCCGCCGATGGTGCCGAAGACCTTGAGAATAAGGCTGGTCTGCTTGGCAGGCAAAGATTTGGCAGCCCGCTCCACCGCCAACTGTTTCTTGGCATAATTATCCAGGTCTTTATGGAAGAATCATGGCAAAAAGATGAGCTGTCCACCATAATAGCGGGCAGCTCAAACTTTGTTATTTAGTTTAGATCACGTGCCGAAGCTCAAAACTGCCTCGACTCCAGATAGGCAAATCTTTCTTGTCTATCCATCGCGCGAGCCTTGCTTTGCACTTCCTGGTCAAACACCGGCCTTTGCTCCTGACGAAAGACTCCCAGATAGATATCATTCTCATCTTTGGCGAGCTTTATCGCCTCTTCATCGCTTGCTGGTATGCCTGCTAAGTTCTTTGTTTTGCTGTTATATAAGTCATAGGTATTGTTATAACTAACGCAGGGCTGCAAGACTTCGATAAAAGAGAAGCCTTTATGCAAAACCGCCTGCGTGATGAGCTCGCTGAGCTGAGGAATCCGCGCACTATATGCCCGCGCCACGAAGCTCGCACCCGCCTCCATGATGAGTCCCAGAGTATGAAACGGCGTTTCGAGATTCCCCTGCGGCGTAGAAAGCCCGCGATATCCCGTGAGAGACAACGGCGAGGCCTGTCCGGTGGTGAGTCCATAAACTCCATTATTATGCAAGATCATGGTCAGATCGATATTCCGTTTCGCCGCAAAGAGAGTATGCTCCAGCCCCTCCCCCATGCTATCGCCATCGCCGCCAAAGACGATGACTTTGAGATTCGGATTGGCGATCTTGATGCCCGATGCACCTGCCATAGCGCGTCCATGCAAGCCAAAGATGCCGGAGATATTCAGATAGTCAAACATCTTGCCATGACAGCCGATGCCAGAGCTCATCACGATATTCTCCATGGGCTCGCCCATCTCAACGAGGCTCTCAATGCTCTTTTTCACGGCGTTAAATATGCCAAAGTTCCCACAGCCGGGGCACCATGAATTCTCTTTTGTAGTAGTTAGATTACGCATTTTTCGCCTCCTTGAGAATATTCACCAATTCATCTGCATCAAAAGGCCTGCCGTCATAGCGCAGAACGTCCTTGATCACCTCGATCCCGAGCTTGGCGCGCAGAAATCCCGAGAAGTTCGGCATGGCAGAATGCTCCACCACCACCGCCTTCTTTCCGCGATATTTCTCTAATTCTTCAGCCGGGAAAGGATCAAGATAGATGGGCGCAATTAGCTTAAAATCATGATACTTCTGAGCCTCACGCAGTTCCAAAACCGTTGAGCCATAGGCAAAGACGATGAGCTCGCTCTCGCCATATTCTGCTACGCGCTGATAGTTCCTGCTGAGTTTATTGATGAGGTCTTGCTTCTTCTTGCGCTTATCTTTCATGGCGATAATCTCATCTGCATCATCGGCACGCACCCCATCTTCCGTATGTTCATTAGAGTTCCATTTGATCACATCTTCGGCGCTCGCATTCCGCTCGCCGGGATATTTGAGCGGTGAGACACCGTCATCAGTAAAAGCATAACGATGATAGGGACTTGCCGGCTTTTTCATCACAGGCTCAGTCTGAGGCAAGCCACTCGCATCCAAATCCATGTTATACATGCACTCGCTGAGATGTTTCTCCGTGAGCAAGATCGCCGGACTCTGAGTCTCCCAAGCGATGTCCAAAAGCTCTGCGGAAAGGCTAAGCGCACGCTCATAACTATCCGGAGATGCCACGATGCGCGGGAATTCACCATGCCCCTGATAGAGCGCAAAGTTCAAGTCTTCCTGCGCAGTATAGGTGGATGCACCCGTTGCAGGCCCCGGACGCGATGAAAGAAAGACCAAAAGCGGTGCTTCCACCATCCCAGCTAACGAAAAAGCCTCTTGCATGAGTGCTACTCCACCGCCACTACTGCCCACCGCCGCCTTACTTCCTGCGAGGATCGCCCCGATCGCCATATTCGCCGCCGCAAGCTCACTCTCAGTGTGTATCGCCACAACCCCGAGTTCATCGCGATACTTAGCATAAAAATGCAAGATGGACGAAGCCGGCGTCATCGGATAGCTATAATATGAATCCAAGCCTGCAGCCCAGGCGCCCAAAGAGATCAACTGATTACCGGTATATCCCTTACGCGGCGCCTTCACACCGGGATTATTCAGATCGCAGCACAGCGCGAGATCAAGCGCCAAAACCTCATCATAAACAGCCTTTGCAAAGCTGATATTCTCTTCTTGATTGCGTCTAAATTCACTTGCGATCAGCTCTGCAAGCTCCTCTTTGGGAAGCCCCGCGAGGCAGGCAAAGATCGCCACAGCCGAGAGCGAGAGATTTGCGCCCGTCGTATAATGCTCTTTCATGAGTCTATTCAAGGGCAACCCAATGCAGCCTTCGATTGAGTCTTTTTCATCACAGAAATGCACACCATTTTCACTTAGGGCAGGATTGTGTTTGAGCACGCTCTTCTTGTCGAAGCTGACGACGAGATCAACTCTCTTATAAGCACTATAAAGCCTCTCTTTGGCGATGCTTACAATACTAAAGTTATGCGCTCCTTTGATTGCGGACTGATAGTCGTCCGCCTGAAAGATAAAGTTGTCGTGATCCATGGCAATCTGCGCGATCACCTGAGCCGCTTTCTTGACTCCTTCGCCAGCCTTGCCGCCAATTAATACACTGAATATTCCTCTATGCAAACTATTTTGCTCCTATCTTTTTATCTAATTCATCTATGAAAATGCTCAAATCATATCGCACAAATGGTCTGTTTCGATTTAGCATCTCTCTTACTTCTCTTTCCATATCGTTCTCAATGGCAAAGTGATAGCTAAGCTGGGCAAAGTAATCCTCATCGTTAAAAGTCGTGAGCCCCAGCTCCAAAAACTGTGGAGTCTGTTTGGGATAGTTTTCAATCATATGCCACAGGACATAACTTACATATATCCCGATCCCTTCATGATGAGTGAATATCACATTGCGGGAAAACTCTTTTAGCTCTTCAAATTGACCGCTGGCGCAGTAATAACGCGAATAGAACTCAGTAAACTTGATCTCTTCAAAGACATAAGACTTTGCTCTTTCAATATAACTGAGCGCTTTGTCAAATTCACCCTGCGCCACATAGTGCTCTGCTGCTTTCACAAAACCGGAGCCATAGTTGAGCACGAGGCGAATCATGTTGTCGTCCTTATAAACGCTGTCATCTTCGATAGAACGATAGTTATAGACATTATCGATGTTGTTGATAAGTCGATCGATACGCACGGCGCCTTTCTCAGGCTCGGAGACCAAACGCATGACCATGCCCTCATTTCTTAGGTAATCATCAAAGCCGATAAAACTCTCGCAGGTGACGGCAAAATAGATTGGTCTGTGCCCAAAGTTGTCCTTGATGATCTGCATCGTCGCAATATCTGAGATGCGATAGAAAGGCTCTCGCTCACGCCAAGGAGGAGTGTTTTCCAACGCCATCCTGAATGAGCCACTCGCTGCTGTTCCCGGCACGACAAGCTCCTGACCTTGAAAACGTCTAATGCTGAGCGCATCTATCTGTTCATCAGTCATATTAAACTGAATCCCTTCCTTGTCCCTAATCTGTTTGATATACCAAGGTGTGTTAAGTAGCGAGAGATTGGCAATCGACACATCCTTTCTGATGCCTTTCAGCTCAGTATTCTTAAAGTCCATCGCTATTTTCATCGCCGCTTGAGCATTCTCCGATGGTGACACATCTTCTGCTTCATAGATATTTACAGCGGCATGAGGGTCTTCGACCGCCTGCGCAAACCAAAGCGGGAAGGTGTCGTTATCCCCATTGGTAAAGATGATGGCGTTTTCCTCCAATGAATTGAGGAAATTCACCCCATAATCAAGTGCGATATATTCATTACTCCTATCGTGAACATGATATTGCGAAATCATATTCCCGATCGGCAAGAGTAGTAAAACCACCGCCAGAGCCATCCGCCCTTTTTGATTCTTAAAGAGCGAAATCAGAGCCAAAGAGCCCATCCCCAGCCAGACTGCCCACATATTATAAGCTGTGACAAAGAAATAGTCTCTATCCCTCACCTCGCCCATGGAAAGATTCATCACAAAGACCATCACCACGGAGGTCAGGAGAAACACACTCAGGAAATAGAAGAAGCTATGTTTGTTTTTCTTAAGCTGAAAGACAGCACCGCCCACTCCCATGAAAAAGACCACCGCTCCGCCGATAAAGCTACCGATAGAGTCTTTCATCTTGATAATTGGTGCCAAGATGCCTTCGGGAAACCACTGCATATTGAAATAGCGAATGAAGTGATATCCGAATTGTTCAGTGAAGAACCTTGCCCGCCGCACCATGAAGTTTGTGTTTCCATATTGTCTGCGCAAGACATAATCGATAAATGCCGTGAGACTTCTAGGGTCACCTTCATTGATGAAGGGGCGATTTGCCGCTCTCACCATGAGATAGAGATGGCTGGAAACCCCGATGAGAGTGAGCCCTATGGCAAAAAGCCAGAACCTCTTACCGAAGACATCACGCAATTCATAGGCAACGATCACGATGGTAGCAAGCGCAAAGCCCCACTTATCCATCTCGTCGATGCCGACAGACATACCTATTTGGTTAAAGATCATATATGTGGCAAAGATCGCAAAGGGATAGCCAATAAGCTTTGCCCAATAGCCCGGCTTTTTGATCCAAGCATAGAGCAAAGGATAGCTCACGATAAAGAGCACCGCGGGTGCTATCTGCAATGCGGTTTGATGCACACAAAAGCCGGTGAAAAACAGATATACAATTAAAAGCAGGATGTTTTGATGGCTAAAGTCCTCGCTTTTCTCCACCCAAACCATGGTGAGCCAGAGGATCATATTCACAAAGAAGACCAGTCCCGAATAGACCTCAGCCTCAATGGCGTTCATCCAAAACGTGAACGAAAAAGCGGTGTATAAAGCGGCAACTGTTCCGGCAAACATCGCCTCCCAAGCTTTGATTTTGAACATGCTTGCGAGTTTCACTGTGAAGAGATAGGTAAACATCACCGCAAAAGCCGAGACCAAGCCAGAGAGAAAAGCAGCTATGAAAGCATGGGAAAAGATGCCTCCAAAGAGCGCAACTATCGCCCGCCCGACAACGATGTAAAACGGACTTCCGGGAGGATGTGGCACGCCCAAGATGCTCATGCAGGTGGCAAATTCGCCACTATCCCAAAAGCTCATCGTGCGCGCCTGCGTGCTGATATAGATCACCAAAGTAAAGGCAAATATCAGCCATGCAGCGATGGTGTTATAAAGCTTTGGCACGATAGCCATCGGCTTCATATCAGCAGTTTGTAACACAGGCTCGATCTTTACCGGCTTTTGATAGTCTTTCGTCTGTTTCTTTGTCTGTTGTTTCACATTTTGTTTTTGCATTTATAGTCCTTAATTTCTAATCTTTCATTCCGGTCTTTGCATAACTGGCGATAATCTGTTTTTGCGCAAAGAAGAAGAGGATCAACACCGGAACGATGCTAAAAGTGGAAGAAGCCATTAGCAGGCTGGTCTGCGTGGAAGCCTCTTGATTGAAATAGCTTAGCCCCACCTGCAAGACTCTGAGCTCGGGGCGATTGATCATCACCAATGGCCACATAAAGCTATTCCAACTCGTTATTAGTGAAAAGATTGACGCCGTGGATATCACCGGCTTTGAAAGCGGGATCACGATGCGCCAGAGCATACCAAATATGGAACATCCGTCAATGGACGCCGCATCAAACAGCTCCTTCGGCAAAGCCTTAAAATGCTGTCTAAAGAGGAAGATAGTAAAGATATTTGCCGTCCACGGGATGATCAGCGCATTATAGGTATCCAGCCAATGCAATTTATCCAAAAGCACATAAGACGAAATCAGATAGATCGGCTGTGGCACCATCATCATGGACAAAAAGAGATAGAAGAAGAAATCTCTGCCTCTAAACTCCATGCGTGCAAAGGCATAAGCTGCCAAGAGCGAGGTGATCAAGACCCCGATGAGGCTCAAGACAGATACATATATAGTGTTATAGAAATACAAGCCAAAAGGCACCTTCTTGAAGGCTTTAATATAGTTTGAGAATTCAAAGCTCGGCTTCTTTCTAATGAGCTGTACCTGACTTGAAGGCACTTCCTTATATTCTTCAACAATAGCAAGATCAGAGTCCAAGACGTGAACAATGCACGTATCCTCTTTTTCGAGAACGAGGATGACACGCTCTCTTTTCTCACCATTATCCCAAAGGTGATATTCCTCTTTGGGGATAAACAGCGATTCTTGCTTATTGAATTCAGATTGCGTCATCAAAGAGGTGGAAATCATCCAGATAAAGGGGATCACCATCGTAAAACCAAAGACGATCAAAATGAGGTAAATGATTATGCTGCGTAATTTTGACATGACCGACCTCCCCTTAATAGTTCACGTGCTTTTCCATCTTGCGTTGGAAGATGGTTAGCATCAGGATGATGATGAAGAGCGCAAGCGCAACCGCACTGGCATAACCCATCTCAAGCAGGTCAAATCCGCGCTCATAAATATAATAGACGATTAGCTTTGTGGTGTTCAAAGGGCCTCCCTTATTGGTCATCAGATACACTTGGGAGAAGGTCTGAAAACTGGTAATCGTCGTCATAATCAAGACGTAAAAGGTTGTTGGCGAGATCAGCGGCACAGTGATGTTCCAAAACTGCCTAAGCTTGCCCGCTCCATCGACTTCGGCGGCTTCATAATAGGTCTTAGAAATGTTTTGTAAACCCGCCAAATAGATGATTGTGTTATATCCCAGCCCTTTCCAAACCGTCATGATGATGATGGCAAAAAGAGCTTGTGATGGCCCATGGAAAAAGCGCGGCAAGCTCTCAAGCTGCGGGAACATCAGTACAAATATGCCTCGATATTCCGCCAGCCACGCCTGAGGGGCAATACCGACATAGCCCAAAAAGGTGTTGATCAAGCCCGTCTGCTCATTAAACATGAGTTTCCACACGATTGAAACCGCTACCAGCGAGGTTACAAAAGGCATGAAATAGACCATGCGAAACATGCTCTTGAAATATTTTATCTTGTTCAAAAGCACTGCAAAAAACAGCGATAACACGATTGTGGCGGGAACGAGGATCACTACCAGCCAGAAAGTGTTTCCCATAGATTGCCAAAACACGGGGTCTTTGATCATTGTTGCATAGTTTGTCAGCCCGATAAATTTGCCGGTTCCCTGCAATGACCAATCAAAAAAAGACAAAATAAAGCTCATCACAATGGGGATAAGCCGAAATGCGACGATTATTATAAGCGCCGGCAAAAGAAAGAGATAAGGTGTTATCTTCCATTTTGTTTTCATATTTCACCACCGGTTTCAATGTTTTTATCCCTGCGATATGCGTTCCAATCGATACCGAGATTTTTACAATTATTATAAAAAGATTCCCTGCTAATCTGAGCAATACTCGCCGCCCGAGCTATATTCCCGCCGGTTTTCGCCAAAAGATTTTGCAGATATTGCCTGCTGAATCTTTCGCGAGCCTTAACCCAATCTAATTCACAAAAGTCTGTATATTCCGTTTGATCCATTGAGTCCGAATGGACGGCTTCAGGCAGGTCTTCCGGCTGTATCACCTTGCTATCGGCGAGGATCACAGCATGCTCAATGGCATTTCTCAGCTCACGAACATTACCCTTCCATTCATAATTTAAAAGCATGGACATCACACCCGGAGGAATGGTGAGCTCCGGTTTTTGATATTTTGCACAATATTCCTTCAAAAATGTGCTGATGAAGACGCGGATATCGTCCCGCCGTTCTCTT
>DIQS01000014.1:44204-47185 GCA_002427325.1 Cloacimonetes bacterium UBA5456
CTATCGTCCCGCCGTTCTCTTAATGGAGGCACGTGGAGATTGATTACGTTCAGGCGATAGTAGAGGTCTTCTCTGAATGTGCCTGCCGCCACCATTTCTTCCACATCCTTATTCGTTGCAGCAATCACGCGTGTATCTGTGCTGAGATCAGAATCCGAGCCTACTGCGCGAAATACCCCGCTCTCCAGAACTTTAAGCAACTTCACCTGAAACGCCAGCGAAGTCTCGGTGATCTCATCCAAAAACAGCGTTCCGCCATTAGCTTCTTGAAAATAGCCGATCTTATCGCGCACGGCATCCGTGAAAGCACCACGTTTATGACCAAACAAAAGGCTCTCCAACAGCGTCTCGGTGAGGCTTCCGCAGTTGACAGAGACGAACTTTTCTCGCTTGCGAGGACTGTTTTGATGAATCATTTCGGCAAAGACGCTCTTGCCCACTCCGGTCTCACCGGTAATCAAGCAAAGTGCGTCTAATGCCGCAATCTTCTTGAGTTTATTAATTAAGTTTTGAATTGCAACGCTATTGCCAATCACCAGATTTGTCTCTAAATCCTTTTCAATGATAGCACTAAGCCTGCGGTTTTCGGCAAGCAACCATTGAGATTGCAGGGTTTTTTCTACGGCAATATTGATCAAATCAAGATCGAGTATGGGTTTAACGATAAACTCGCTTGCCCCCTGTTTCATCGCTTTCACCACCATTTCGATGGAAGCCTGCCCACTGATTGCGATCACGGAGATATATGGATAGTGTTCTTTTATCTCGCTGATGAGATCAAGCCCGCTCTCGCCTTTGAGCACTAAATCAATCAAGGCAACGTGATAGCGCTTCGACTTAAGATAGTTGCGCGCCATTTCAAGGTCTGTTGCCATTGAAACGTTATATTCAGCCTCAAGCTGGCTGGAAATAAGCTCCAGGGTTTCGTATGAATCATCGACCACCAGGATTCTATGGAGTTCTTTCATAATCTCGCTCCACAAACAGCATTGATCGTTGGATTCCATGCGCTTTTAATCGTTTGTTCGGCAGAGAGATACAGGCCGCTATCACAATCTTGCAGCAGCATCTCTTTCAGATTCTCATCAAGCCCAGTTTCGGGCGAGATATACAGAGATGGCAGCTCGTCAAATAGACAAACACCAATCCTAATTCTTCCGCGAACGCCTGATCTGATCATCTTTTGCAGCTTTTCTTCAAACCAAAGTGCAAGCGCAAGCTCGGAGCTTTCGATCTCGAGGTTTTCCGCATAGTCTTTGCGCTCAAATCTCATGCTATGCTTGAGTTCAAGATGATTCTCCAAAAAGACCGTTTCATTATCCAACCAATCGCCGAGTTTTATCGTTTTTGAGATCGCAAAACTGCGAGCATAAAGATTTGAAGACAGCTCTTTTAGCTGTTTATTCATCTTTATGCCCGCGTCGTATATGATGTTTATTTCTTTATTATCGGGATGACTTTTCTTAAGTTTTTGCGCAAAACCCAAAACGAGATTGAGTGGATTATTCAGATTGTGGATCAATCCTTCGATTATGTGTTTTGCAGCAATGATGTCTCTCATCTCAACCTTTGATTTTCCTGTATTCCTTAAGGCCTTCGCGGAAAATGTGCATTGCCTTTTTCAGATCATCTTTGTTGAGGATATAGGCAAGCCTCAGCTCGTTTCTGCCCAGTCCGGGAGTGGCATAAAAGCCTTCGCAGGGAGCAGCCATAACCGTCTCGTTATCAAGACGATATTCATTCAGCATCCAAATCACGAAGTCCTCTGCGTTTTCGATTGGGAGCTTTGCCACAATGTAGAAAGCACCTTCCGGCTTGATGCAAACGACGTCGTCGATCGTCATAAGTTCATTATAAACTAGGTCTCTGCGGGACTGATATTCGTCGATGAGATCGTCAAAAAACTCGTCAGGCAGATACACACATGCATTTGCAGCAAGCTGGTCAACCGTCGGAGGGCAAAGTCTTGCTTGGGCGAATTTTAGGGTTGCAGCCATGAGCTCTTTATTTCTGGAAACGATGCAGCCGATGCGTGCGCCACAAGCGGAATATCTCTTGGATACGCTATCGACCATTATGATATGCTCATCCATGCCTTCGAACTCGAGAACGCTGGTGTGTTTGAGTCCGTCATAGACAAATTCGCGATAGACTTCGTCCGAAATCAAGAAGAGATTGTGCTTTTTGCAAAGTTTTGCGATTCTTTCCAGTTCGGCTCTGCTATAAACCGTGCCGGTAGGGTTGCCGGGATTGCAAAGCATGATAGCGCGGCTCTTAGGGCCGATCAGCTTTTCAAATTCTTCGTCGGCAGGAAGCGCAAAGCCGTTCTCAGCATAGGTTGTGATCGGCTTCAGCGTGATGGATGCCATGGTGGCAAATCCGTTGTAGTTGGTATAAAAAGGCTCGGGAACGATGATCTCGTCGCCTTCGTTTGCGGCAACCATCATTGCAAATGTGACGGCTTCACTGCCGGCAATCGTGACGATGATGTCGCTGATATCGAGCTTAATTCCTTGTTTTTCATAGTAGTGAACGAGGCTTTTCTGATATACTTCAAGACCTTGTGAGGGTCCATAAGCCAGAACTTTGTCATCAAACTTTTGATAGACGTCGATCATCTCTTGCGGGGTGGGAATGTCGGGCTGACCGATGTTAAGGTGATAGATTTTGACGCCATTAGCTTTTGCTTTCACGGCGTGTGGCATAAGCTTCCTAATCGGGGATGCTTGAATGTCCAGGGCTCTTTGCGATAGTTTCATTTCCATGTCCTTTTTAGGTATTTTTTCTTTATATCCTTTATTTCAAAGTCACCAAATAAGACAAGGAAAATCTTATGAAAAGCTGTTTTTCTTTGTTTTTTGTGTGAATTTGCATCGCAAAACATCTGTTTTCCGCCTATCTCTTCCTTACTGCATTCAGCCTATGTTTCGCTTATGATATGCTCATGCTCATGACCACATCATGACCATATCATGACCAGA
>DIQS01000014.1:47359-61948 GCA_002427325.1 Cloacimonetes bacterium UBA5456
ACCCTCTAAGGAAGCAGTGGAAAAGACACGAAAAAAGCCGAGCGTGAACCCGGCTTTTGCATGATGTATGTTTGATTAGTTTACCTTAAAGGTCTTGTCGCCTCTGTCGATGAATCCAACGATCTGACGAGCTGCGGCGATGCCTGCATTGGTATTTGCTTCGCCGGTCTGTGCGCCCATCTTCTTAGGCGTGCAGAAAATTCTCTCGGCATATTCTGCGTTGATTGCATCGAGATTGCCGGGAGCCACGTCGCTCACATAGCGGAAGCCTTTCTTTTCGGCAAATGCTTTGAGGAGGTCGGCTTCGTTGATAAGCTCTTTTCTGGCGGTGTTTACGAGGGTAAAGTTATCGCCCACAAGGGAAAGCATGTCCCAATTGATGGATTCTTTGGTCTCGTCGTTGGCGGGAACGTGCAGGGAAACATAGTCGCCGGTTTTGAAGATATCGGCAACTTTGCTAAGGGGCTTAACGCCTTCTTTGGTCATCACTTCGTTTGCGATGTAAGGATCATAGGCATAAATCTCCATGCCGATGCCTTTTGCCATGCGGCCAACGAGGCGAGCGATGTAGCCAAATCCATAGAGCACAAGCTTTTTGCCTGCGAGTTCAGAGCCGCTCTTGCCTGCAAACTTGGCGCGTGCGAGGTAGATCATCATTCCGATGGTGAGCTCTGCAACTGCGTTTGCATTCTGGCCGGGGGTGTTCATCACCACAACATTGTGGGAAGTTGCAGCTTTGAGGTCAACGTTGTCATATCCTGCGCCGGCACGAACGACTATTTTGAGGTTCTTGGCTGCGTCTAAAACAGCTTCGTCAACCTTGTCACTGCGGATGATGAGTGCGTCAACATCGGCTACTGCAGCATACAAATCGGCTGGATCGGTGTAGGATTCGAGAAAAGTGTAGTCGTATTTTGCAGCTTCAAGCTCGGCTTTGATCTTTGCGGCGGCTGCTGCGGCAAAGGGTTTTTCTGTGGCAATTAGTACTTTTGGCATAATTAGCCTCCATTGTTATTATTTGTATTCTTCTAAAAATATTATAAGCTTTTTGGGGTTAAATGCAAAAGATATTCTCATTTGTCCAATGATTTTTCTCATATTGATGTAATTTTACCTCGTCTTTTGAGCTTTTAAATGCTCTGCAATGTCTTTTGCCGAGATATTCATGCGCCAATCCCAGTTTCCGGTTGGAGTGCCGGGAGTGTTCATCCTGTGGCTTTCGTCCAGGCCTAAGATATCTTGCATGGGCAATATCATTGTCTTGCAACCGGATAGACGCGCGATGGCTGCCATGATCTCGTGTGTGTTATCCTCTGTAGGAAACTCCTTTTCGGGGAGGTATTGCTTGCAGAATTGCTCGAGATTGCGCCTTGTTTGTGAGTCCTCATTGAGCGATCTAAACCAGCCTCTTGAGGTGTTGTTATCGTGCGTGCCGGTATATACGATGCGGTTTTTGGGGAAGCGCGAGATGTCCTGAACCCCGTCATCGAAGCAAAATTGGAGCACGATCATGCCCGGGAGGCTGTATTTATCGCGGTAGTGACAGACTTCATCGTTGAGGATTCCGAGGTCTTCAGCGATGAATCGCTCCTTTAAAAATCTGCGGTTGAGTTCCTCGAAAAAGGCTTTCGGACTGGCTTTCACCCAACTGCCTTCCTTTGCGTCTTTGGGTTCAACTTTGTCTATCAAAGGCACTTTCCAATAGTTTACATAGCCGATAAAGTGGTCTAATCTAAGCAGATCAACGAATTCCAAGGCGGAGGCAAAGCGACGCATGAAAAGTTCAAAGCCGTCCTCTTCCATCTTTTCCCAGAGGTAGATGGGATTTCCCCAAAGCTGGCCTTCGTCGGAAAAGGCGTCGGGCGGGACCCCGGCAAAGCTTTGGCGCATTCCCTCATCATCGAGGTCAAAAAGCTCCTGAAAAGCCCATACTTCGGCACTTTCATAGCTGAGATATAGGGGCACATCACCGATGATTTTGATGCCTTGTGAAGTCACGTGCTCTTTGAGGCGACTGAGCTGCTCATCAAAGATGGCTTGGATGGCGGCTATCTCGCGCGCCCGGGGTTCTTTGATGATGTCTTTAAATAGCTTGTCATTATAGCTTTTGTGTGCTGTGTCCCATTTTTGCCAGTTTGAATGTCCATAGCTTTCGGTGAGGAAGAGAAAGGAAGTGTAAGCCTTGATATAGTAGGCTTTTTCCTCTATGTATTCGTCTATATTATGGCACTCTAAAAAACGATTTGCGGCGATCTTGAGCATTGTGTCTTTCGCTTTATACACGCTTTCAAAGTCGATTTTCCATGCTTTGGGAAGGCGTATTACTTCATTATTTTTGAGCAGTCCGTCCTTGATAAGCAATTCCGGGCTAATTAGATAGGGGTTGCCGGCAAAGGCAGAAATCGGGTTATAGGGTGAGTTTCCATAACCCGGATGGTTCAGCGGCAAGATCTGCCAAAAACTATGTCCATTCTGCACAAGATAATCTGCAAAAACGTAGGCTTCACTTCCGAGATCGCCAATGCCATATTCAGTATTCAAACTACTGATATGAAGCAAGATGCCGCTCTGTTTCAAACCGTCTCCATGATCTTGATCAAACAGAGTTCTATGATCATGTTTCTATCGATGGAACTGCTTTTTAGCTCGTAATCAGTTTGATAGATAATATCCATGACCTTTTCCAGCGCGGGAAGCGGGTATCGGCGGGCAAAGGCGAGATATTCTTTGCGTTGCGTGGCGAATATCTCAAAGAGGTGCTTTGCAGAGATTTCGCTGTCGCTAAGCTTGTTTTTGCGAAGGAGTTGTATCTTCCAAAGGGTGTTAAATAGCTGTATGAGCTGAAAGAGAATGCGGATGGGCTCCATCTCGGAATCGATCATGAGATGCAGGTGCTTGATGGCAATTGGGAGATTGCCGCCGCCGATGGCGCGATAGAAGTCGATGCGTGTGCCCAGTCTCTTGCCGCTGAGGCTGGTCTCGAGGTCTTTCACGGTGATCTGATCGCGCTTGCCGGTGAGTATGTCCAGCTTGATAAGTTCGTTTGCAGCAGTGTAATAGTCCAGTTCAATGCGGCTGATAAAGTCGTCTATCGCCTGTGCTGACATACTCTTGCCGATGCGCCTGAGCTCGGTGTTGAGCCAAGACCTGATGTCTCTGCTAAACTTTGGGGGATCGCAGTCTATCCGCAAACTGCCCGCCGTCATCTTCTTCCAAACGGTGAATTTGCCGTCAATCTTACTGCTCACAACGATCAGGCTTTGGCTCTCCAATGTGTCGTCAAAATATGAGCCAAGCAAGTCTAAGCTGCGTTTATTTAAAGCCTCGGCGTTTTTGATGATGAGTAGCTTCGCATCCGAAAAGATGGTGTAGCTATCTAAGTGATCCGCAAGCTCTTCGAAGCTCACTTCGTCGCCATAGACTAAGGTCGTGTCCACCTCTCCATCCGCTTTGATTGAACTTGAAATCTGCCCGATAATCTTGTCTATCAGATATGCGTCTTCGCCGACGAGGAGGAAGTTCTCCCCTATTTTTGCTCGACGAGAGCCGTATTCAAGGGCACTTACGGGTGAATCTTTCATTAGAAGAAACTAAGGTAAGCTATGGTGATAACTCCTACTGCCCAAAGGTAATAGGAGAAATATTTGAGTGAACCTGCTTGGATGAGGCGGATCAAGAAGGCGATCACTAAATAGCCGCTGACAAAAGAAACGATGAAACCGGCTATATAATTGCCCCACATGGCACTATCTATGGCTTGGAACTCTTTGATGCTCGTCAAGTTTGCCCCTAAGATCGCGGGGATGGAAAGAAGAAATGAGAACTGGGCGGCGTCCTTGCGTTTCATTCCACATAAGACCGATGCGGCGATGGTGGAGCCGGAACGACTGATGCCGGGCAGGATTGCAATCCCTTGCGCCAAGCCAATGAGCGTAGATTTGACAATGCCAATATTCGACTGTGGAGTCTCTGCATCTTTCTTCATGTCAGAGAGATAGAGGATTACTCCGGTGACAATAAGTAGTGATGCTACCAATCTTGGCATTTGATATGCAGCCTTAAACCAATCGCCAAAGATGAGATATATAACTCCCGTGGCGACAGTCGATATGATGAGATAGAGGACAATCTTACGATTCTTGGTGTGACTCTCGCCAATAGAGTCTTTGCGCCAGATAAAAAGTGAGCGGATCAAGTCCCAAATTGGACGATAAAAATAGATTACAACAGCAAGCAGCGTGCCGAGATGGAGAAATATCTCAAAGCTGAGATTCTCTTCAATCCCAAAGCCAAATAGCTTTTGCACCAAAACTAAGTGTCCTGAAGAACTGACGGGGATAAATTCCGTCAATCCCTGCACTAAACCTAATATAATTGCTTCGATAAAATTCATATAATCTCCGGTATATTGCGCTGGTCTAATTCTGAAAGCGGGATCAAGGTGAAACCTGCGCTTTTTAATCTTTTGATGACCTCTTTCAGATATTCGAGCTTTTCTGGGCTGTGACAGTGCGTTATTGCTATCACATGCCTGTTTGACTCTGCTAACTTATTTATCTGGTTGAGCTTGGAGTTCATCGTGGATTGACTGATGTTGGGGCTGTCCAAAAAGAGGTCGTTTCTAAAAGCCTTTATGCTTGATTTCTGAGCGGTTTGATATGCCACCGAGACATTTGTCGTGCGGCTATCTAAAAAGAGCTTGTCGTGGTCTTTAAGCACGTTTACCACAGATTGCATCAGATGAGGGTCAGAGGTCGCAAGGCTGCCCATGTGGTTGTTTATCCCCAAGCAGTTCGGCATCTTGGCTAAGAATGAGCTCAATGTCTTGCGCACCTGAGCTTCATTGTGTTGCGCTAAGATCGCGTTCTTGCCGGGGTTCACCTTCGGATAGCCGATGGGCTCCATCGGAACGTGGATGATGTAGTCCCTGCCTTGCCGGTCTGCGAGTCTCACGGTTTGATCTGTGTGAGGAGCCTCTGGGAAAATCGCAAAACAGACCTCGGGATCAAGGGCGAAAAAGCCTTCTAAGAGCTTGCCGCCGATGTCGCCAAAGTCATCAATGACAATGGTTATGGTCTTATCCGAGCCTTTTTTTTGGTAAACATTGTTGTCGTAATATAGTTCAATTTCATATTGCTCGGTGCTGTTTTTATCTCTAAAAAGCAGACTCTGTTTGGTGCGGCTGTCTTGTCCTTTCACAAACTTTGCGGAGTTCACCTCCATCTTGCCTTTGAAGATCATGTTTGCATAGGTTAAGTCCATCTGAGAGCGGTCGATGGGAATGGAAAAGTTTGCTCTGTTATCGATCTTTCTACGCCTTACTGCACTGGCCGGAACGCCTATCTCATTAGCTGTGTTGCGAATAACGAGATCAATCTCACTCTCGCCGTCAACTGCCAAGGAAGGGCCTTCTTGCTTGTCGCGCTTAGGATGGATGGTGAGTTCAATCTCCTCGTCTTGCTCTTCTTTCTTGCTCTTCTTTGGGGTTGTAGCCACACTTTTTGCGCGTTCTTTAATCTGCTGTTTTTCAAGTGCTATCTGCTCTTCAAGGTCTTGAGGCGCCGGCATCGGGTTTCTAATCAGAATCCACATCAAAAAGATCACGAAAAGACCCGCTAAAAGATAGTATCCTAAGCGTGGGCTCTTGTTCTTGGCTCTCTTTCTGACAGTCTTTTTGCTCTTTTTGACAGGTTTACGATTATATTTGCGTTTTGCCATGGTCTCTTTGCTCTTTCATGATCGGATGCAGCGCTAAGACAAGCTGATCTCCGACATACATAAAGGGATAGAATAACAAGTTTGAAAGCAGGAATGCTGCAGTCAATAAAAAGACATTTACAGCTACGCTGCTGATTTTGTTCACAGGCATCAGCATGATGCTCAGACTAATGCCGGTGACATCGAAGATTGAGTTCATCAGTGGTATGAATACATAGCTTACAGCAAGCAGATATATCTTCACCATAACAACCATGCTCAGAAGCATGATGAGGGTAAACATGAAAGCCCGAAAGGGGTTTCTCATCACCCAGATATAACATTTAGCTTGGCAATGCTTCGTGCTATAATGCTGTTCCCTGAATGGCTTTAGCCACATTGTGTAAACATAAAACAAGAGGATAATGGATGTAGTGAACAGCCTGAAGGCATACATCACGCCTTGCTTCAGCGGCAGCTCTATGCCATAGAAATAGGAGAGAAACTTCGTAAGCACATAGAAGATCATTAGGACTATCAACGTGATAAAGAGATAGACATGGAGCTTGATCACGATGTTGTAAAACTCTTCTAAACGGCTCTTTTGTTGCTTCATCGAGCCTTCAAATACGCCTATGTATATCTTTAAGACCATGAAGCCCACATACATCAAAAGTACGAAATAGAACACCAAGGGCAGAAAGTGAATACGATTCATCAAGAGTGTGCTGAAAGACGCCAGAGCTGATTCGTGGGACAGCCAAAAGAATAGCAACACGGGATACAGGAAGATCTGAACGCCGCTATATCCTGAAAACATCGCCTTTAAGAGCTGTTTGAGAAAGGATGAGAACCAGTGCACAAGCCTATCCTAAAACCTTACTTCAAGACCCAAAAGGCCATTGACATTCTTCTTGGGGATATTGTAATACTCTTCTATCTCAGAATTAAGCACATTCTCAACTCTGAGATATACTCGGTTATAGTCATTCAAATAGTAGTTGCTAAAGATGCCTACATCCACAATGTAAGGCAGCTTGTTTTCGCCTAAGTCTCTCCTGCGGGCAGCTTGTTCTACCTTCATCCCGATATCAAGCTTTTTGAAAGGCTTCATGTCTGCTTTCGTAATGAGCCTAAAGGGGGCGTGATAAGGCAGCCAATACTCTTTCGTGTCGGGCAAGTAAGGGATTTCAAAGCTTACTATCTGCTCGAGGACGAAGTTCTTGCCTTGATATATAAGGCTCACCTGTGAAAGGTTTGCCACATACTTATCAAACACTACCTCGACGACATCGCTTCCCGCATTATAGCTTCTCATGGGCTTAGCATTCTCATATGAGGTGTTGTTCTTGATCTCAAGCTTCAGCGGGGTGCCGCCAAAGTGAGCCTTTTGAAAGGTAAAGGAAAGATCAAGCGGCATCAGAGTGTTCACTTGTTCACAATCAAGAATCGTCCAAGAAAGCTCATCCGAAATAGCCCTGAAGCCGTTATGGACAAGCTTGGGCTCGTTTGCGATCACCAAATGACTGTCATATTCAAAGACATTGCGCCACATAAAGCCGAGCGATGGGAAGAAGCTATGTTTATCAAACATGATGTGCAGAGCAATGTTGGCGTCGTCATGAGGGTAATAGCGCGCAAAGCAGTGGAGAGCAGACTCTTTCTCATCCAAGACGAAGCTATTGCCAATCAAGTGGTTATCCCACACAGCTTCGCTTTGATGGCGGGCATTAAAGCGCAGTTTATCATTGCCTTGACTTGCAACATATTTAGCGAAGCCGATCTCGTTGACTATCTTGCGTAAGCTTAAGTCGCCCAGCGCAAAGCTCTTTGAATATGTGGATAACTCGCCATTGAATAGAGAGTAAATCAAATCATCTGATGCAATGCCTTTGTGGTAGAATCTCGTTAACAGGTCGCTTTTCTTGGAGAGATTAAAATCAAAGCCCACCGTTTGATCGACTTCCCAGTCTTCGATAGTCATTATTGCATGAAGATCAACATGCTGCTCCCAAAACATGCTTTTCAATCTGCTTTTAAGGTTGGTGATTTTGATTTTTGAATAGACAACACTGTCGGTGCCACCACGAAAGTCAAGATACCAAGTGTAATTTTGCTTTTTGGCTTCTTGTTCTTCATCCGCCAAGAAAGGCACATCATAAGGGATGAAGCTGGGTAGGTCGCCACTTTCAGGGTCTAAGAAGTTTCTTGGGGCTTCCCTTTTCAAGAGAATCATGCTGTCTGTTTCCCAGCCACCAACTTCGATGTCGGGCAGTTCTTGAACTTGAGCAAGGAGAATGCCGAAGCAAAGGGAAAGGATGAGTAATGCTGCTATGCGCTTCATTCTTCCTCCGCAAACACTTCGGAGAAGGTCTCACGTTGCTCTTCTGAGAGGGTGTCAGAACTATCCAAGAACAAGAGCTTTGCCTCTTCTCTGGCACCGAGTTTAAGATAGGAAAGAATGCTGTAATAGGCGGCATCGCTGAGGATTTCCTCATAATCGGGGAAAAGAACTCTCAGCTTCCTAAATTCCCAGATTGCTTCGATATAGAAAGACTGTTCAAAGCGGATCAAACCAATAGAATAGAAAGCCTTAGCATGATAGAAGGGATCGAGGTTTTCGGCGATGATCTCGTCTGCGAGAGCTTTTGCTTCGCTAAGACGCTCATCCTCAATCAGATATGAGAGATACAAGAGCCTTGCATCTGCATTATTACCGCCCTCGTCTTTACCCAATTCCCAAATGAGAAGAAAGTCTTGATAATCAGCCGTATGCGAGGCTTTAAGCGCAAACAACCACAGTTCTTCATCATAGCCTTGTCTCAAACCTCCTGAATATTTCTCTAAGGCGGCTTCATAATTGCCAAAAAGCAGGTCAATTTCAGCCCAATACAAGAGAGCTTGCACATCTTTAGTTTCCTCATAAAGAGAGGATAGCAGTGTATCTGCTCGCTCATATTCATGCAGTTTGATCAGCCCTTGCGCCGTGAGCAGATTAAGATCGAGGTTTTCGCGCGCGGGGAAGCTTTCTCTTATCCGATCTGCGCGATCGAGCACATCAAGCCAGTCCTCGTTTTTAGCATAAAGTCGCGTGATGAGATAGGAAAGCTCAAAGCGCAGATAATGGCTTTTGAAGCTATCGATACTGTCCGCCAATTCGCTGATAATCTCATTATTCTCAATCTGCATGAGGCTGAGTTCAATACCCGTAAAGACCTCTGCCAAAAGTCCTTGCTCTCTGGGATTAAACTCATTTTTATTGCGAAAACGGCTAAGAACGCTTTGATAGGTATCATAAGCTTCTTCAAAGTTTTCCATGTTGAAAAGCACATTTGCCATGTCAGTAAGGACAGAGAGAAAGAGATCTGACTCGGGGAATTCATCCACAAATCGTTCAAACAGATTGTAGGCAAGATTGAAGTCTCCAGCGGCATAGGCGGATTTTGCTCCAAGATAGAGGAATGTATCCGGGCTTTCTTCTCCATCATAGAGCTCAAGATAGAGCCTTGAAGCCTCATCATATCTTTTGAGTTTATAATTAGTTAGCGCAAGATAGCTCTTAGTTTCCTTTATTTGAGCATCGTTATCTGCATATCCAATAGCCAGATCAAAGGCTTTTACGGCAGTGTTATACTCCTTTTGATTGAACTCAATATGTCCCCAAAGGATATATTTATCATAGGAATCATTCAAGCGTTCCACCGAGGACAAAGCTTCTTTATAACGTTCTAAATAGTAATAACATTGCGCCATTCTCAAGCGAATGTGCTGAGTATCATAGTCCTGGGGGATTTTGCGGAGGATTTTCCCGAATGCGCTTAAAGAAAGTCTATAATTTGCCTGAAAGAAGTCGATCTCAGCAAGATAGACCGTCGCCGAGTTCAGATATTCAGAATCAGGCAGATTTTTGATGATTTCGTTAAAAGCCCCGATTGCAAGCTTATAGTCTTTCGCCTGAAAGTAGATATATCCCAGATAAAAGAGCGATGCATCACGCTTATCTCCATCAGGATAAAGGTTTAGATATCTGTTATAGCTCTCCGCTGCCTGATTATAACGCTCCAATCTCATCCAGCTTTGCGCGATCATGAAATCAATCTCAGAAAGCAGTGCCCGATTCTCGGATTCACCGCGGGCAAGAGCAAGATATCTCAGTGCCTCAGGATAATCCTCCAAAACATAGGCAAAGTGGCTCATGGTATAGAGTTGCTGTGCATAGGCAACTTGCGGTTTTTGTGCCATAAAGCTCTTCAATTGACGGATAGCTTCCTGCGGTTCAGACTCAAAAAGTATCTTAATTCTCTCCAAATATGCCAAGACAGCCAATTGAGGATCGCCTCCACCTACCAGCCTTTCAAATATCTCCTCTGCCTCTTCAAGCTCATTATTATGAAGCAAATACAGCCCTTGATAATAGTCGAGATAGTCGCCGGTATTCTCAGTATTATTGAGTATATCTCCTGCATAATTAAAATCTTGTCTACTAAAAGCCAGCCTCAAACGGATCAATTCGATATTTGGATCGTCTTCAATCTCTTTGATGCTTTTCAGATGCTCATTGAGATCCTCAAGTTTATTATTATCAAGCAGATACTTGCAATATGTCACATGAGATTTGACATAATTCTCATCAGTGCCGTCCATCTCGTCCAAAAATAGCTTTGCTTCGTTTTGTTTATCAAGATTTAAGAGGATTTCCAGATACTCATATTTGACATCCTCACGCACGTCCTCATCAAGCAAAAGTTGATAATATTTCAGCGCACCATGATGTTGACCGAGATGCCTATATGTTCTTGCACGATATAGATTTGCCCGCGAGATAAGTGCAGGGTTTTTACTCTCACTTTCCAAGAAATCAAGCTGAAGCATCCCCTGTGAATATTGCTTAGTTGCCAAGAGAGAGATAGCCTTTGATAGATACACTTGATGCCTAAGCGACAGCTCAAGATTTTGCCTCAAAAGCTCGTCATAAGCTTCGAGCGCATCGGCATGCCTCCCCTTTTCCTGCATCATATTAGCCATGATATAGCGCAAGTTATAGCGATAATCACTATGCGGATATTGCGTTTTAAAGGCCCTGATTTCACCCTCAAGCGCATCTCGTTCGCCAAGCTCATAAAGATTCACTATGAAGCGATAAGCATAGCTTTCCTGATTGTTTGGCGCAGTCTTCGCGAGAAGCGAAAGAGGCAAGAACATGACAATCAGCAGGATAAGGCACTGCATTCTTTTTTGTTTGAACATCGGCATCTCCATCATTGTTTAAGTGATGTCTTTAATGAAACTAAGCGCTCGCATTCTGTCAAGCTATTATTTAAATTTCTCTTCAGAGCTGAAATCACGCCGTGGATCAAAGCTCTTTAATATGTCAAGATCGCTATTTCTAAGGTCTTGAGTGATCATGCGCGTGAGCAGTTCCGCCATGCCCGGACCGAACATAAAGCCCTGTCCGCACATACCGACTGCATTGAGCATATTTTGCGCAGTTTGACTATGCCCCACGATGGGGAATCCATCCGGCGTCATGGGATATTGTCCGCGCCAAGTTCTGCGCACCCTGAGCAGCCTCAGCCGAGGATAGAGATCGATCATCCGCTTGCCGCACATAGGTAAAAACTCCGATGTAGAGCGGTTATTGACCCCCAAGATCGGCGGATCAGGCGTGATGCAAAACAGCACCTGCCCCTCATAATTCTGATAGAAATAGAAGTTTGCGCTCCCCGGCGCCTTTCTCATATCCACCACCATCGGCTCAAAGAAACGTGCTACCGGCTCAGTGATTCCCGCCTCATGATTATCCGGAAATACCGGCAAATTTTCATGAACCATCGCCCCCACCTCACGTGCGAAGCTACCAGCGGCATTGATCACGATATTTGCCTGATAGCGAGATTTATCCGTGATAAGCTCGCTGATCTTGTCCCCGTTCATTTTCATTTCCACGAGACGTTCGCCAAACCTGAATTCCACCCCCGCTTTCAAGGCATAACGATATAAGGAACTGCTAAATAGTAGCGGTGAACAGCTTCCATCTTCCGGCGAATATGTGCTGCCCAAAAGCCCTTCTCGCGCGATTCCGGGCACGATCTGTGCATATTCATCAGGACTGAGCCATTTGATATTCAATCCAAAATCAAGCTGAATTTCCATGAGTTCTTTGAGGCTCTTTTCATCTTCCTTAGTATATGCAGGATAAGAATATCCGCCGCTGAACCAGCCGATATCATCGCCACGAGATTCCTGCCAATTCTTAAAGACCTCGATTGTCCTGCGACCTATAGAAATCTTGCCAAAATCCGAGTGAGTTGCACGAACTCCGCCAATTGCTTTCTTATTATTTTGCTGACCGGGAGCATGCTCGCCATCGATCACGAGCACCTTAAGCCCGCTTTCGGCAAGATCAAGCGCAGTGGGCAAGCCGATGGAACCGGCTCCGATTATGATTACATCGTGGATCATTTCACACCTCCGCCGGGAAATACGCCAAGGGGAACTTCTACAAAGACAGGGCGTTTGGTGTTTGAAATCACCTCACCCACAGCCACTCCCTCTTCACGAAGCAAGCCTTTGATCAAAACCTCGCAAGTCTTTGCGCCGCAAGGTCCCATGCCTGCACGCGTCATCGCTTTGATCTGATTGAGATCATGGATGCCTTGACGGATGAGAGCGCGAACCTCACCAGCCGTGACGCGCTCGCAAAGGCAAACCATCGCCTCATCCTTCATCCTTTCGGGAATCACCGGCTGCGGCAGAGGACGCGACACTTCCTCAGCTTGAACTCTGAAGCCTGCCACCTTCTTGGCAATCTCGCGCGGCACTTCAAAGCGAACTATCATAGTGTTTACATTTCTAAAGTTATCTGTTTTAACAACTTCAAAGACGCCCAAGAAATTGGCGTCGATATCACACAATTCGCGCTTATCTCCAGGCTTAATTTCATAATTTGCAATCTCATAAGCGATTGATACCGTAGGAAGATCAGCATTCTTGCGATAGTCCACCAGAGTGATCGCCAAACCGGGACAGATGAGCAAACACTTGCCGCAACCTATACATTTTCCATCATATTGCGGCTGAGTAAACAGCGTCCCATCCTCGGTGTGAATAGACTGCGTTGGGCAAACCGTGGTGCATGGATTGCAAGGGATTTCTTGCAAACAGTGAATAATCGGCATCACCCCGCTCTCATCGGTAAGAGTCTGATATCCTTTGATTTGACCGGGATGTCTCTTCAGCATTTCCGCCTTTGAATACCAGCTTTCGGGGATGTCTTCCACCTTGTCGCCCTTGAATATCTTGGCGATCTTCAGCCCGGCAATCTTGCCGTTGAACATAGCTGAGCTTGCCTCAGCGATCTCCAGCGCATCACCCGCGGCATCGATAGGAATCCCGGCTTGCTCGGCCTCAAGCGTGAATTCACTAAGCGAATCCAGTCCCACCGCAACAAGGACAGTATCGCAAGCAAAGCTCTTTTCCGTGCCTTCGATTGCATTAAATTTCTCATCCACCGCCGTGATCGTCACGCCTTCCACACTCTCCTCTCCATAGGCACAAAGTATTGAATGAGAGGTATATATCGGAACGCCGAAGCGTCTTAATTTGTCTTCATGAACCTTATATCCGCCGCAATGAGGCATAGCTTCCGCAAGACCGACCACCTCGATTCCTGCCTGCATGGCATGATAGGCAGCGATGAGTCCCACATTTCCCCCGCCGATGATAAAGAGCCGCTGAGTAGGACGCACAAGATCACGATTTACAAGGGTTTGAAATGCGCCTGCACCATAAATGCGGGCAAGATTATTTCCCTGAAAACGCAAGAACTTCTCTCGCGCTCCGGCTGCGTTCAGGATGCGTTTTGGCGTAATGAGTTTATAGACTCCATCTTTGAGAACGCCCACCTTCTTATCGCTGAAAACAAAGAGCGCCGTGCTGTTTTTCCAAGCTTGAACGGATTTATATTTATCGAGCTCTTCGGAGATGATCTGACCAATGTTATGACCACGCGTCCCAGCCCTGCTATCTTCCTGCGAACCAAAGAACTTATGCGTTTGCAAAACGAGCTTACCACCGAGAGTCTTTTTGTCGTCCAACAAAATCGTATCCACATCGTGCTTACCGAGCTCTGCCGCAGCCGAAAGTCCAGCCGGGCCGCCGCCGATGATCAGGACTTCACAGCTTATATCTTCAATAGGTTCAAAGCTTTGAGTGCTATCATCTTCCGGCAATACGGGCAGCCCTTCCGCACTTTGCACAATCATGTTTTCTTCTACGGCTGTCATGCAAGATTTCACCGCAACACCATTGGCGATCACGGTGCATTTCGCACACTGTCCATTGGCGCAAAACATTCCTTGAGCGCTATCATCTTTGTGGTGATGCCCAAAAACATCGATTCCATTTGCGATCAAAGCCGAGGAAATCATCTCCCCTTTCTGAGCTTCGATCAGTTTTCCATTGAAATAAAAGCTGACCTTATCCAGCATTGGCACATTGAGAATAGGATGTGCCGCAATTCTGAACTGTTTCATCTATAAACTCCTTGTCTAATGCTTTCTTAGACTAAATGAATTCTAAAAATGACATTAATAGCTATAAACTTTTATCTTGCCCATTAGTGTCAAGAAAAGAGTTGCACTTTTATTTTCGAAATATCCTATCTCTTTTGATATCCGTTCCTTACAAAGCCATAATAATCTCTGTTCAATTCAAAAGAAAATCAAAGTAGTGCAAATATTCATCCATATTGGGGTTGATTATTCTGATACAAAACATAGTGATGCAAATCAATTCTCAATTAAAAAGCACCTACCCCTTCCTTACTGCATTCAGCCTATGTTTCGCTTATGATGTGCTCATGCTGATGACCATATCATGACCATATCATGA
>DIQS01000014.1:62137-79176 GCA_002427325.1 Cloacimonetes bacterium UBA5456
CAGAACCCAGTAAGGAAGCAGTGGCAAAGCACCCCAAAAACAAGTCAATTTTGACAATAAAAAAGAATGCCGAGCTTTTGATTGCTCGGCATCGGTTATGATTATCTTATTTAAGATCAGTTATTTAACAAGATCTTTCAGATGTTCAACATATTTAGCAGCTCCACCTTGCTGATATCCGGTTCGGGCAACTTCCTCACCTTCCCCATTCACGAGCAAGATGGTGGGATATCCACGAATACCAAAATGTTCTTGAAGCTGTCTGTTTTGGCTTATAAGTTCACTACTTTGCGGAATGTTGCGCGGGAAATCAAGCTTGAGCATGACAAGGTTTTCCTTTGCATAATCTTTAAACTCATTGTGATCAAAGACTTCCTTGGCGAGCCTAATACACCAACCGCACCAGTCTGAACCGGTGAAATTAACTAAGATAAGCTTATCTTCAGCCGTTGCTGTTTGAATAGCCTTTTCCCAGTTATCTATCCAAGTTCCGGGCTCATACACATATTCTCCGCCTACAGTTTCCGTGGCTTCGACATCAATAACGGGCACGCTATCATCGGCTTTGGGTGCTTTCACACAGCCTAAAAGACCGATCATCAAGACCATAGTGATCGTTACCAGATATTTCATTGAACTACCTCTTCTTCATTTATATATACTTTCACAATAATATTTGCAGCCTTTTTGAGCATTTCACTTGCGCCGCAATACTTTTCATTGCTGAGATTTACGGCTCTCATGATTCTCTCGGCATTGAGATTTTCACCTTTGAATTTGAAAGCCATGGTTATGGTGTGATAATAAATTGGATGATCATCTGTGGGTTCAGCTTCGAGCTCGATATCCAATTCATAGTTTTCAATCTTCATTTTTTTGAGGATTGAGACGACATCCATGCCGGAACAGCCGGATAGAGCTGTCAGCAAAAGGGGCTTAGGGCGAGCTCCCGTGTCTTGTCCGCCATTTTCGACAGATATGTCCAGCGGGATCATGTGACCATCGCTATAGGACTCAAATCTCATTCCTTCAATATATTTAGTTAGGACTTTTGTATTCATGTATTACACCTCAATGTAGGTTTCTTTCAACACTTCTTCATATTTTTCCACGTAGGATTTGAAGGCTTTGTAGATATCGTCAATCTTATCTTCGGGAAGCTTGCTAAGGAGGCTTACTTGCTGGTCTAAGGCTGTCTTTTGACTATTTTCAGCAAGCTTTTTGCCCTTCTCGGTGATCACGGCAAACCAGCAACGACGGTCTTTGAGGCTGGGCTTTCTCATCACAAGCTGTTTGCTGACAAGGTTATCCATGATGCGCGTCACACGGCTGTGCGAAACATTGAGAATCTTGGCGAGTTCGTTCATATTGATCAGTTCATTGGAGTTATAGACATGTTTAAGCAAAAGACACTCCATCCTGCCTGCTTGGAGACAAGCTTTCTGGGCATAGTCTATTTCGCCTAATACGACTTGCAACCGAGTCACAAGCTCTTGAAATTTTTCTGCATTCTTTTTCATTTTATTCTCCTGATTTTGTCTTATTTTATTCCTAATAATCGGTCTATCTTGGCTTTATCAAAGCCAATTACCGGCTGGTTGTTTATCCATGTTTGTGGAACGCCTTCTTGATTCGTCTTGCGAACCATGTCTTGAAAGGCTTTGTGGTCTTTGGAAACATCCACATCCTTATATGCGAAGCCGTTCTTCTTCATATAATCTTTTATCTTCTTGCACCAACTACAAGTCGGCGTGCTAAATATCACTATCTTAGGTTTCATTTATTCTCCTTTTAGGATATTATACAACGGCAACACTCAAAAAGCAAATGTTTTATGATTTTAGCAAATTGAATCTAAATACATAATGTTAATTGTATCGCTTTTGTAGATACAAGGTTAAGTTTTATGCCTTTTTTGTCAAATCATTTCATCAATGAAGTGAAGTTTTCTTATTATCACAAAAATCTCTTGCCATAAATGTAGCATCTATTTAGAATGGTAAACAGCATATTAGCTATAGGAGTAAAAGATGGCAAGTTCATTTGTATGTACAGATTGCGGATTTGAAACAAGCAAGTGGAGCGGGAAATGTCCGAGCTGTGGAAGCTGGAGTACCCTCAAAGAAAGCTCTCGCTTCATCGGGAAAGCTTCTGCAAATATTGTTTCCGGAGTGATAGATAAGCCGGAAAAGTTGATTGATATATCCTCAGATGCAGAAGTGCGGCTCAAAACAGGCAATTCTGAATTAGACCTCGTCTTAGGCGGCGGGATCGTGAGCGGTATGCTCATCCTTATCGGAGGCGAGCCCGGGATTGGCAAATCCACGCTCATGCTACAGCTTGCGCAATGGTTGGGCGAAAAAGGCAAAAAGATACTCTATGCCTCGGGCGAAGAAAGTGCTGCTCAAATACACATGCGCAGCAAACGCCTGAAAGTCACCAGCGAAAACATACTCCTGCTTTGCACAAACAACACTGAGAGCATTTTGGCCGCCATCGAAGAAGAAAAGCCGGCACTTGCCATTGTCGATAGCATACAGTCTGTAGCCAGCTCGACGAGTGAATCCACGGCGGGGAGCGTCTCACAGCTCAGAGAAAGCACAAATCTCTTCATGAAATTGGGCAAAACCCTTGGTATTCCGATCTTTATGGTGGGTCATGTTACCAAAGAGGGTTATGTTGCAGGGCCTAAGATATTGGAACACATGGTGGATACAGTTCTTTATTTCGAGGGCGAGATGCGCAGTCAATATAAGATTCTGCGTGCTGTGAAAAACCGCTTTGGCTCCACCAATGAGATTGGGCTCTTTGAGATGACTGGACAAGGTTTGATCCCCGTTAAGAACCCAAATTCGGTCTTTATCAGCAATGAGATGTCCCAAATCGGCACCTCTGCTGCTTGCATCATCGAAGGTAGCCGCAGCTTCATCGTTGAGGTTCAATGCCTTGCGACGAGTTCAAATTATGGCACGCCACAGCGCGTTGTGGTGGGAATCGAACAAAAGAAACTTGCCATACTCTTGGCAATCTTAGAGAAAAATCTCTCGCTATATCTGCGGAATAACGACGTTTTCATCAACCTCGCAGGTGGGATAAGAACCGCGGACACCTCGCTTGATCTGGCGATTCTTGCGGCGATTATCAGCAGTCTCAAAGATAGCCCTCTGCCGGAAAACTCAGTGTTCATCGGCGAAGTTGGGCTAAACGGCGAGGTGAGACCTGTCTCCCAATTGGAATCGCGGATATCCGAAGCTCACAAGCTCGGCTATGAAAATATCTTTGTTTCCGGCTTTGCTCGCTTGAAGGGCAAGGCGAATGTGCATAAAATCACTGACATTAAGGGGCTATTTCAAGCGATCAGCTAAATCTGCACGCACCTCTGATATCCTTGATACTCAAGCCTTTGCCTAAGATGTATTCGCCTAATCCCATCATCACTTCCGGAGCGGCTAAGGGGTTCACGAAGTGCGCAGTTCCCAAAGCAATCGCCGAAGCTCCTGCCCAGATGAATTCCAGCGCATCTTTCCAATCGTAAATTCCGCCCATTGCAACAATTGGGATGCTCACAGCTTGTGCGGTCTTATATGTCAAAGCTAAGGCAACGGGTTTGATTCCAATGCCGGTATATCCCCCCACTCCCATCTTGACGCGCGACATTCCCGTCTCGTAGTCAATCGCCATGCCATAGAGGCTGTTGATCAAGGCAAGTGAAGTTGCGCCACCATCCTCGGCGGCTTTTGCGATCTGAGCGATATCTGTCACATTGGGGCTGAGTTTGATGCAAAGTTCGCGCTTGGTAATCGGTTTGAGGCGAGAGACGAGCTTGTGTACGACATCTGCCTGAGTGCCGAAAGCGATGCCTTCGTTCTCCACATTTGGACAGGAAATATTGATCTCATAGCCGGAGATTCCGTCTTGAGCTTCGAGGATTTCAAGCATCCGGCAAAACTCGTCTATGCTGGAGCCTGAGAAGCTCACTATGAGCGGCACGGCGAGCACATCTCTATATCTAGGCAGATTTTCTTTGATGAACATATCCAGTCCGGGGTTTTGCAATCCGATGGAATTGATCAAGCCGGCTTCTGTTTCATAGAGTCTGGGTGGAGTGTTGCCTTTTTTGGGCTCACGCGTGATGGTCTTGCAAACGAAAGCACCGAGGCAATTTTGGTCATAAAACTCCAGGGTCTCGAGGTCGAATGTGCCGGAGGCAACGCTGATCGGGGTCTTCATCTTGAGCACGCCCAAGGAGGTCTTCAAAAGCTCTGTGGCATTCTGCTTATGTTTCATCACATTATCTCCCATCTTATCTCTTTTGCCGAAAAAACCGGCCCTTCTTTGCAAACCCTGAGATAATCCCAGTTCTCCTTGCTGCCGATCGGAACCGTGCAACCGTGACATACTCCAATCCCGCATGCCATATAGGCTTCCAGCGAGCAATAATGCTCTATATCATATATCTCTGAGATGCGACTTGCTTCTTTGAGCAAGCCGAAGGGACCGCAGCTATAGATGAGATCAATCTCGCGCTCTTTCAGCGTCTTTTCGAGATCGTCACAAGCTCTGCCTTTGCGCCCGATAGAGCCGTCTTCAGTCCACATTTCATCGCAAGGGAAGATGTCGCCTTGGGATGCACCGCCGTGAATCCAATACACTTTATTATGTCCGATCAACTGCTTTTGGAGATACCAAAATGGCGGGTATCCTGCGCCTCCGCTGATGAGGAGAATCTTGCGATCTCTGAAAATGGGAAAGCCGTTGCCGGCGGGACCGATGAGTTCGAGAGTGTCGCCCGCTTTCAGCTTTGAAAGTGCGTTTGTTCCCAGCCCTACTCGCTTGATCATAAAGCCTATCCTGCCACCTTGATTGTCATAGATGCTGATGGGCTTGAAAAGTCTGGGGATGCTCACGCTGGTGGGAGCGTCTTCAAAAACTGCAAGTGCACGGATTTCATAGAATTGACCGGGCTTGCACATTGCGCCCATGTCTTCATCCCAAATCCAGAGGATGAAATAGGAATCGGAGAGCTCTTCTCTTTGCACGATAGAGCGTTGGCGATATTGAGGTTTAGTCATCTTCACTGTCCTGATAGGTAATTTTTCCGTTCATGAAGGTATATTTCACGCGGCTGACGATGGGTTTATTGAGCCAAGGGCTGTTTTTGCTCTTGGAGAGGATATTGTCTTTGGTGTGCGTTGTGCTGGCGTTTAGGTCTATCAAAGTGAGGTCGGCGGCTACTCCTGTCTTTATCTCGCCGCCGGGAAGTTCGAGGATTTTTGCAGCGTTCTTGGTGAGCCTATCCACGAGGGTGGAAAGTGGGATTTCGCCCGTTAAAACGAGGTTCTCATAGAGGATTCCGAAGGCTGTTTCAAAGCCGATGATCCCAAATGGAGCATGGTCAAATTCACGCTCTTTCTCGAAGTCGGCATGAGGGGCGTGGTCGGTCGCGATGCAATCTATCAGTCCGCTTTTGAGCGCGCGAACGCAGGCTAATCTATCTCTTTCGCTGCGAAGGGGCGGCTTCATCTTTGTGTTTGTGTCAAAACCAAGGCAGGCTTCGTCGTTGAGAACGAGGTGGTGGGGCGTCACTTCGCAGGTGATGGGAAGGCCTTTTGTCTTTGCGTTGCGAACCAGTTCCAGCGCACCGTGGGTGGAGATATGAGCAATGTGAAGGCGGGCGCCGGCACTCTCGGCGAGCATGATGTCACGTGCGATTATCACCTCTTCTGCCAGGGGTGTAATGCCGGAAAGTCCGAGTTTTGTGGCTATCCTGCCTGAATTGATCTGTCCTTTGCCGGCGAGTGCATAGTCCTCAGGGTGGACGATCACGGGGATGTCGAAATTGGCTGCATAGCGGAGGCAGGAAAGCATCAGACGAGCGTCTTGAACACACCAGCCGTCGTCGCTCACGCCTACAATCCCGCCGGACTTCATCGTCGCCATCTCGCTGATCTCTTCGCCTTTGCTTTGCTTGGTGAGCGCGCCGATGACATATACTTTGGCGTGTCCGTGCTCTTTTGCTCTTAGTTGGATATATTCCACGGAGGCGATATTGTCGGTGATGGGGTCGGTGTTTGGCATGGCGCAGACTGCGGTGAATCCGCCTCTTGCAGCGCTTTTTGTGCCGGAGACGATATCTTCCTTATAGGTGTTGCCGGGGTCTCTTAAATGGGCATGAAGGTCGATGAATCCGGGGAAAAGGTGCATGCCTTCTGCGTCGATGATCGTGGCATTGGGGGCGTCTATGTTCTTCTCTATCTTGGTGATTTTCTTGCCGTTGATGAGTACGTCGAGCTTTGTTGTCTCTTTGTCGATATAGACCATTGCGTTTTTAATTAAAGTTTGCATCATTTCCTCCTTCTGGTATTATGCCTTTCCGCCAAGTATCAAAAACATCAGCGCCATCCTGATTGCGACGCCATTTGTCACCTGTTCAACGATGACGCTATGCTCTCCGTCGGCGATCTCAGGAACGATCTCAACGCCTCTGTTCATCGGACCCGGGTGCATGATCAACGCATTGGGTTTGGCATATTTTAGGGTGTCTTTCGTGAGCGCGTAATGTTTGCTATATTCCTCAAGGCTGGGGAAAAGTCCTTCTGTCATTCTCTCAAATTGCATCCTGAGCCCCATCACGACATCGGCGCCGGATAAGGCACGGCCTATGTCATATTCGACTTTGCAGCCATAAACGCTTTCCATGCCGCCGGGAACGAGGGTTTTCGGACCGCATACCGTCACCTTTGCGCCGAGCTTGATCATCCCGATCAGGTTTGAGCGAACGACACGGCTGTGCAGAATGTCTCCCACGATGGTGATTTTGAGTCCGTGCAGGTCGTCATATCTTTCCCAGATTGAATAGATGTCCAAAAGTGCTTGGGTGGGGTGTGCATGCCTGCCGTCGCCGCCATTGATCACGGGTTTTTGGGAGTATTTATGCACCATTTGCGGGCTTCCCGGGGAGTTGTGACGCAGGCAATAAAGATCGATGCCCATGGCGTTTAGAGTGTAAACTGTGTCTTGCAGACTCTCACCTTTTTGCAAAGACGAGACACTTGCTTGGAAGCTGACAACATCTGCGGAGAGTCGATTTGCGGCGAGTTCAAAGCTCATGCGAGTGCGAGTGCTGTCTTCGATGAAAAGCGTGCATATAGTTTTGCCCCGGAGAGTGGGTATTTTCTTATACTCACGCATGTTGATTTGCTTCATACCTTTGGCTGCTTTAAGAATATAGACTATCTCTTCTGGGGAATAATCGTCCAGATCGTATAGGCAGCGTCCTAAAAATTGTGGTGTCATTCTCAATCTCCTTTCAAGCTCACTGGCATTGATTAAAGGTTTTAATTATGCTCTTATAATCTGAACTCGCACAATCCGTCAAGAATAATCTTTTGTTTTTTCATAATATCTCGTTTTCAAACACTACTCATTATTAATGCAGTAAATAAGAATATTATGCTTATTGTTTATTATAATAGGCTGATATATGGTAAGTTCTCTACCCTCTCTGCCAATAATTCTTCTTTTTTGAAAGAATTGGCTTGACTTAATATCAATCCCAATAATTGTGGAAGAAACAAATTATTAATAGGAGATTTCTTATGAGAAAACTCATGATTGCCCTGCTGGTTCTCACGCTCGCACTTGGAGCTTGCAGCACAGCCAGACAGAAACTGAGTCCTCAAGCAAACGTAAACGCCAAAACAGCCAATGTTTATTATGCTCAACAAAATGTTGATAAAGCCCAAAGCTATTATGAGATGGTATTAGAAGAACATCCTGACCACGCAATTTCCTTGCGTCGCATGGGAGATATCTATCTCCACAAGGGTGAAACCAACAAGGAAAAGTCAGTTGAATACAACAAGGAAGCTTTCCAATATTATAAAAAAGCTCTTGATATTTATGCTGACTATGAGAATGTTACCGACCAAGAAAGACTTGACATCCGCTCTATGAACCGCAACTTAGAAGGTGCTTGGGTGCGCATCTATCGCGCTGGGGATGCATTGTTGAACGAAGGTGAAACTCGTCAAGCCATGGAAATCTTCGAACTTGCGCATGAGCTCAATCCCGAACGCTTTGAGCCCATGATTCGCTTGAAAGACATCTATCAAAAAGAATTTGAAGACAACACGAGAGCTGAAGAGATTCTCCTTGCCCTCATCAACCAAGACCCGGATAATCTCGATTATAACTTTGAGACTGGCGCTTTCTACTACAATATCAAAGATTATGCCAAAGCTACGATCTACTTTGAGAAAGCCAGAGAGCTTGCCCCTGCAAACCTGAACAACCTCATGAATCTCTCTATCTCTTATTATGAGCTTGAAAGATATGGTGATGCTCTTACTATCATCCAAAAAGCGATGGAGCTTGGCCCTCCGGATGCTGTCACCTTGGAAACTGCTGCTGAAATTGCCGACAAGAGCGGTGAACATCTCTTAAAGGCTGAATACCTCAAAGAGCTTGTGGAACTCAATGACGACAATGAAATCTATCTTGCTTTAGTATCAACCCTCTACCAACTTGAACAATATGAAGAGATGGTTGACTTTGCACTGCAATGGTACCACCATGATAAGACAAGTCGCGATGCAGTGAACTTCATCATTCTTGGTGCCGCACAGGCCGGAAACGATACCCTGCGTGAAACTTATACCAAGATACTTGGTTCAATGTAATGTAAAACATACAGCATACTAAGGGGGTATCTTACCCCCTTTTTTGTGCCTATACTGTGGATGGAATTACTTAATGACGAAGAGTAAGGACAGAAGAAGCCTAATCTTTGCCTCCTTGGCGATACTTGCTTGGAGCACAGTATCCAGCGCATTCAAGCTTGCGCTGAAAGACCTTAGCCCCTTGGGATTGGTTCTGATCTCGTCCATTGTCGCCACTCTCTTTCTCTTTGTGTATAACCTGAGCGCAAGGAAGCAACTCTTTGCAGGCTTCAAAGCAAACACCCGCAACTCCCTCTTTGCAGGACTTCTCAACCCCTTCCTATACTATCTCGTTTTGTTTTCCGCATACGACCGCCTTCCTGCACAAGAAGCGCAAGCCCTGAATTATACTTGGGCAATCGTTCTCTTCATCTTCAGCGTGATATTTTTCAAGGAAAGGTTCAGGCTGAAAGACTTGCTTGCGCTGATGATCAGCTTCATTGGAATTCTCGTGATCTCCGGCAGAGGACGTCTGAATAGCTTTAGATTTGACAACATCACAGGCATCTCTTTGGCGCTGGGCTCCTCCTTCATCTGGGCTGGATATTGGATATTGAACATGCGTGACAAGCGCGACGCCGGCATCAAGCTCTTTTACAACTTTATGATCGGCACAACTCTCATAACTATATATGCACTTATCAGCGGGAAGACTCTATTTAGCACAGGATTATTGAGCTTCGGCACGCTCGCCGCAATCTGGGTGGGGATATTTGAGATGGGACTCACCTTTCTCTTTTGGCAGAAAGCTCTTGAGCTTACATCGAACACCGCGCGCATCTCGAACTTGGTGTTTATCACCCCCTTCCTCTCCCTGGTTTTCATCCGGCTAATCCTCAAAGAAGCGATACTTCCCTCCACCCTCATCGGACTCTTTCTGATCGTCTTCTCCAATCTCATCCAGAGAAGAAAAGCTTAGCTCTCAGCAAGTTTCGCCCGCACAGTTTCCACCGCCTTCCGACTTACTTCGATCTCCTTTTGATTGCCGATTTGCTCTTTGAGCGCAAGACTTCGCTCATAATATTTGAGCGCAGTTTGATAGTCGCCTCGCTCGTAATTGATGTTACCCAGATTCCCAACAGCTTTGATCAATTCCGGTCTATCAAACATCTTTTCAGCGAGCGATAGCTTCTGTTTGAGCCACATCTCCGCTTCATCACAGTCTTTAGTCACATAATTTGCCCAGCCAAGATTTCCCAACGCGATGGACTCATCTCTGAGGAATTGATGCTTGCGCGCGATGGCAAGACTTTCTAAAAACAGCTCTTTAGCCTTAGCAAATTCTTTGGTTTCGAGATAGATCAAGCCAAGATTGGAGAGAGTCTTTGCCTGCCGCTGCATATCTTTGATCTCTCGCGCCAAGAAGAGGCTTTCCTCATGAAGCTTGAGCGCTTCATCGATCTGTTTATTATGTTGAAACCAGATGCCCATACTATTGAGCGCAATACAGATTTGATATTTATCATCGAGACATCGAGCAAGATTGAGCCCGTTTTCAAAAGCCTCACGCGCCTGATCGATCTCTCCCCAATAAAACGCCGTCATCCCCTTCAATCGATATAATTCACAATAAACTGGAGACTGCGGATCAATTAGTTCAGCCGCTTCATCGATAACTGCAACTGCATCTTCCCAAGCTCCACCAATCCACAAAGCTTCTGCTAAGACCATGAGTGTCTCTGCCCGCCTCTGAGGCTCGTGCACAAACTCCAAGAGCCGTTTCGCCAGACGAATTGCCAGAGGGTTGTCATAAAGCTTCGTCGCCTTTTTAAGCGCTTTAGACAGCCACAACTCCGCCTTTTCTTCATCTCCCGCTTTGTCATAATGATCCGCCAAAGCATAGACGAAAGAATCCAGCCTATCCCCAAAGAGCTTTTCTATCGCCTCGGCAGTAAGCTGATGGAGCATCTTCCTATTTTGATGCAAAAGAGTCTGATAAGCCACCTCTCGCGTTGTAATATTCTTAAAGAGATAGCTGGAATAATCATAGCCCAAAAGCTTCATTATAAGCGAGTGCTCCTCGAGATCAACAAGCGTTTGCGACAAATCCTCATTGTCTTCGAGTTTCTTATCTATCTCCGTGAGAATATCCACAAAGAACTCATTGCCGATCACCGAGGCTTTATGCAGCAGGAGCCTAAGATTATGCGGCAATGCATCCAAGCGCGACAAGATCAGCGCATGAATGTTCCCCGGAACAGGATATTCATCGAGCTCTGTCTGAGGCAGGGAGCCGATATAGCTGCTCCATTGTTCAAGATAGAAAGGATTGCCGCCGGATAGCTCTCTGACCAGCTTGAGCGTCTCATCCCCAAGCTTCATGCCGGCTGTATATTGCTTGAGCATTTCATCCATAAGCTCACGAGAGAAAGCAGTTAACTCAATGAAAGTAAAGTATGGATGCAAAGCAATGCAAGGCAGAATCTCATAATCCAACCTATAGCTAAATATAAATAGGACAGGATGTTCACGCTGATCAACCCTATGCAAGAGATAGCCCAATAACTGCGCACTCGCATCATCGACATGATGAATATCCTCCATCACGATGACAACATTCTGCCGCTTTTTCACTGCAAGACCGATAATGGCAAAGATTACCGTCTCAAGCGCACGGAAGAGATGGTCTAAGAGGTCTTTACCCTTTTGCTCAAGACGTGAATCCGTTATGCGAACCTCCATCAAAAATCCGATGAGTGGAAAAGCATCCAAGACCGACTCTTCGCCACATTCCTGAGCCAGTGCACTGAGTGCCTCCCACAAGGCATCCTTTTTCAGCGCAGTCTTTTCATTTGGGTTGATGTTAAAATATATCTGTAAGAGATTGGTGAAAACATTAAAGGGACTGGGCGAAATAGGAGAACAAAAGCCTTTCAGGAGCAAAATATCAGACAAAGATGAGGTAAATTCACTGATCAGCCGGCTCTTCCCTATTCCTGCATCCCCTTTTAAGCCAATGAGTTTCAGACCGACGCCGGACTCTTCAAAAGCATCAGCCAAGACAGCAAGCTCTTGCTCCCGCCCGATGAACTTATTAGAGCGAACATTCATCTTTTCAATCTTTTGCCCTGTCACCAGCCAACAATCGATGGGATCGTCCATGCCTTTGACCATGACCTCTCCCTTGTGCTCAAATTCAAAGATTGAATCAACGAGCACTTTTGTCTGTCGCGGCATCATGATGCGATTTACCGGCGCATTACTCTCCATCCGGCTGGCGAGATTCACCTGAGGTCCATAGACGGTGAAATCCCCCTCGCGTGATTCTCCCACTCTTCCAACCGAGACCAAGCCGGTATTGATGCCGATTCTCAGCCCCAATTTGAGCTCCTCAAAGCCCGGTTCACGACTCAAGAGAGAGTTATAGAGCCGCAGTTGCTCCTGCATCTTAATCGCTGCGAGAATAGCGCGTTGCGTATCCTGTTCACTGGCTTTTTTGGCACCAAACAGAGCCATCACACCATCGCCGATATATTTATCGACAAAACCACCATAGAAATTGATACTACGGCTAAATATCTTGAGAATCTCATCCATTTTGAGATGGATTACCTCCGGCTCGAAGAGGTTTGAGATATTGGTAAAGCCTTTGATATCGGCAAATAGGACGGCGACCTCTCGAAGCTCTCCATCCTTGAGGCTCAGCTTGGGCTCTTGATCTTCGCTGAAGAAATCAGCCCCAAAAAAGAGCTCGGTGTCGATCACAGATTCTCCATGATTTCCTTAATTAGTTTGGGCAATATTTCGCCTGATTTTCCCTGATGAAACTCGTCGATGAAAGACAGATTATCAGGCTTTTCAAGATTGACGGCAATAGTCTTTGCGCCGAGATATTTTGCAGTCATCACCAAGCCCGCAGCAGGATAGACCACCCCACTGGTGCCGATGACCATAAAGAGATCACATTTGCGCAAGAGAGCCTCAATCTGTTCCATCTTATAAGGGATTTCCCCAAACCAGACGATATCCGGTCTGAGAAAGCCCGTGCATTTCGGGCACAAAGGCCGTGCGAGGCTTAGATCAATGTCCGCCATCTTATAGTGAGTATCACAAGACTCACAAAAACAATCTTGCAAAGAACCATGCATTTCTATGACACGCTGATTACCCGCTCTAATATGCAAAGCATCAACGTTTTGGGTGATGATATGAAAGTTGTCGCCGAGAGCTTTTTCAAGTTCCACAAGCGCATAGTGTCCGGGATTTGGTGAGACTTCCATGCTTTGGGCATAGCGCGCCTTATAAAAGCGCCAAACCAGCTCAGGGTTGCGGCGATATCCATCAATGGACGCCACTTCGTTCACATCGTGGTCTTCCCAGAGCCCGTCATTGTCTCTAAAGGTACGGATGCCTGATTCAGCACTGATGCCTGCACCCGTCAGGATAAGGTATTTTTTCATTTTACTAACAACATTTTCTTGGTTTTGTGCTCGCCTGCCACACTTATGCGATAAGAATATATCCCGCTGGAGACAAGCTCGCCGCTGTGGTTTTTCCCATCCCAAACGACGCTGTGAGCGCCTGAGGGAAGGGAGCGATTGACCAGGGTTCTAACCAATTGCCCCTTTATGTTATAGATATTCAACAAAACATTTTCTGCACGAGGCAGGTTAAAGCTGATCGTGGTTTCAGGATTGAAAGGATTAGGATAGTTTTGTCCGAGCATGAGCGGCTGCACAACGCCGAAGTCTTCGGGATTACTCACAGTCGGTACAATCACATTAATATCGTCGATATACCAGCCCTCAGCGGCAGTATAGGCATCGCTGCCAAAGACAAAACGGAATTGCGCAATACCCGTAGCATCATAGAGTTGAAAGACCTCTTCCCGCCAATCAAAGCTTCCGGAAAAGACAAGCGTTCCTGCTTCAAATGGCGAGGCTGGATTTTGCCTGATCACATAGGGATAACCATTTTCAGGCAGGATTGTTTCCCACGGTCCACCGTTGAGAGACATCTCGACCGTGCCGCCATCCCAAGCCTGAGTGTTATTGCTACTGTGATTCTCTGCATCCATCCAATGCCAGAATTTCAGCACGCTACCCGGGACGATATTCATATAAGGCGAGACAAATGCGCCATAGGATGAGGCAGCATAGTTGCCGGTGGTAGATGAACCAAACTTCATGCTATAAGTTCCGCCCTCGGTTTTATTCCGCATTGACGAACGATGCCATTGATTTACGAACTGATTACTTAGCTGAACGCTTTCCCAGCCTTCAAAATCATTTTCAAAGCTATAAGTGATGAGCCCGATGGGAATACGGAACTCACCATCGGAGACGTCTCCATTCTCCGCCGAGAGCATATAACCGATCAAGGTGACATCTCCATTTTGTGCATCCGGCGAGATCTGAACATTAAAAGCTAAACCATAGTCAGCCATCTCTCCCCCGGCCAGGGGAGTGAAATTCACATCAAAGACGTCCGCTGTTCCCAGATTATCATAGGAAAAGAGGATCATCATGGGATAATATGCCGTTCCGGTGCCCGTGTTCTTCATCGTGAGAGAAACACCCACGAGTTCACCGGGTTGCACGCAAGAACCTGAATGGATGAGCTGATAGCCCACCAAAGACAGATTTGGCGCTGCAAGACGGATCGAATGTTCGCTATTGGAAGTATATCCATCATAACTTGCAACAATCCTAAACCTTGCCTGTGCTCTATCGGTGAAATTACCCACAATCGCAATCTCGAAAACATCTTCAAGATTGATGACAGCGCCTGCTTCCAAAGCAGAAAAACTGTATTCACCTTGCACGATTTGGATATTATTTGACAAGCTGACAATGCTCAATGAGCCTCCCTCGACCTGATCGGCATTGCCGATATTGGCGATTGTCACTCCAAGATTCACGTTTTGACCACTATGGAAAAGCATATCTTCTTCGGGATAGGTCACTGCCTGCGTGGCAATATAAGGGATATCTTCAACAACCACAACAAACTCTGAAGCATAAGGATATCTTCCCGATGCAGTTATAAAGACTTCGTAGTCTCCCGGCAAGAGCGGAGCAAGAAATGCCACCGTAAAGTTTCCATCATCACTGCTGTTTTCATACAAGATTCGATCGCCTTGTTTGATTTTGATATAGGAGTTTTCCGCATCGGTGTTAATTTGATATTGCATTTGAGACATAGGCCAGATTTGAGGCATATTGACGGTGATTGCTTGCGGAGCATCAGTCCAAACCTTGGTGGCAGGACATCCGAAGAGGTTTGTCTCAAAAATAACCCAATACATCACCGGAGTATTAGTAGTATAAGGGATGTTTGCGATCTTCGATTCCGCCAAAGACCAACCCAGTTCATAGATATCTTTGGCAAAGAGAGCATTAATATATTGGCGATGAATTCTTTGACTGGCACCGTTTGTAGAGCCTTGCACGCCCCAGCCATAGCGAGAGTGCGAGAGCACTCCGGCAGCAAAGGTGGGAATGCTCATAAAGGCTTCCGAGATACAATCGGTAGAAGAATATTGACCGGCACTCTCCCCACGATTGTCAAAGCTTCCCGCATAGCAACCTTGAGTGAAGTGTATGGAATAGTTCTGATCAACCCCATTATTTGTGATGCTGCTGGCAGACACTTGACTGTTATTAAGACGCATGTTATAATTTGTAAACGAGTGTCCCAAGTGGTTCACGAGATTTGCTCCCTGCGAAAGGAGAGGCCTCACCTGTGAAGCACCCCAAGCGTCGCTATATCCATAGGTTCTATCATAGAGTTTACTGATATTCCAATCAACGGGCACGCCGGTTGTAGTATAGCCGTGCATGGCACTTCCGCCAATCATTTCATCCATATAATCCCCACCCCAAGTGGGTCCCTCCCACAGCCATTCGCCGCAGAAGAAAGAAGATTTGATGGCATCCTCAACGGGCGTCATTTGATAGGACATTATCTTGTGAATCTGATTTTGGATTTCTTGGTTGTTGTTATAGCAAATCCGGCCTATGGCAAGCTCCGGCACAAGATCAACCTCATATTGCTCGCCCCACCAGTTATTATTGTTGCTGTTCCAAGTTCCATCCAAACAGCTATAATACATGTCTGCCGGAATATCGTCATCGACCTGACTTCCGGTGCCCATATTCACATAAAACCCACGATGAGGGATCAAATCGTCATCACCACCCAAAAGCACATAGCGCAATGGGTTCGCCTCATAGAAGTTGATGATAAAGTTGCGAATCTTTTCTTGATCATCCTGCCCTGTTGTGTTTGCAATGATATAATTCACATCCACCATCTCGCTGGAGATGCCGATTGAGTGATTATAATCAGCCAGTTCTTGCCAGACAGCCTCTTTCGCAGAGTCGATAATCATGAGATATTCAATGCCGTTTGCATCGGAGCTTCTGGGCTGGGCAAATCTTTGCGGATTGTGCACGCTCTTATTTATCTGATCCAAGACAAATGCGTCTTCTTTGAGCAACCTTAGCGCATCACTTGCCCTTGTGGTATATTCTTCCTGGATTTCCACGCGCACATTGCTGTAGAAATATAGCAGGTTTTCCTCGGGATAATATTCAAAAGGAGAAAATGTCCCGAAAGCAATACTATGTCCGTTCATAAATTCTGTTCTCATGCCCTTCGCGCTCTCTTGCGGGAAAGCCTTATCACTGTGATAGATCTCAGGATTGGGAGCATCAGGCTTTTCTGTGATCTTATGCGAAAGCGGATATTGAGTTTGAGCCGGAGCGACAAATCCCTTGAGATCGAGCTTCATTTTGCCACTGCGAACGATGGAGACACTCTTTGCCTCGCTGCCATTGGGCAAAAGCAAGATATATGCAAAGTAAGGCAAATCAGGCTCTCCGGGCAAAGCAAATGATTCAGCACCGCCGAGTTTCACCGAAACCCCTAAATTGGATTTCGACAGCTGAGGCATTTCTAATTGATAGTCGTGACTAACAATCGCCGTCAAAGCAAGCGCAATTGTCAGAAGTGTCAGAACGATACAAGTCTTTTTTAACATAAATTAAACCTACTATTTTCTTAAAGATGTTTATACTTTTTGGATTCTTTGAATCTGATATGCAAATTTTAGACCAAATTACACATGTCAAGGCTCAATATCCAATTTATTTCCTTAGATGCTATATTACTGAAGCTCGCAATCTCGTCAAGGAAGATAGACTTCAAAATAAGCCAAAAAGCGTCTATACCCTTATCATCCTCGATAGTTAGCCCTGTCGATATTATTATTTTCATGCTATAAAATCCCTGTTTTTACCCCATTTTCCACAAATCGCTATTTACCGTATTTCCCGCCTCTTCCCTATAGGCTCTGGTCATGATATGGTCATGATG
>DIQS01000014.1:79361-97131 GCA_002427325.1 Cloacimonetes bacterium UBA5456
CACCATGAGCATATCATGAGCGCAGCATAGGCTGAACTATATAGGTAAGCTATAGGAAACAAGGAAAATAGAGGTGATGTTCGAGAAAATTCTGTTGTGCACGGCATAAAACTCAAAAGCTAATCAAAAAGAAATATCTTGCCTTAAAACATGGCTCAAGGAATTTGTGCACTCAATAGTATCTTTTTATTTTTAAAAAAACTTGCAGGTAAAAACACAGACTGCCGTATAAGTTATACTATATAGTTTGAAATAATATATTATAAGAAGGAAAAAAGTGAGAAACACGTTAACGTTATTCCTGTTGCTTTTGCTGCCTATTCTTTTGACAGCAAATGTTTACACGCTTGATGAATTGATCGAGCATGGTTTAGAGCATAGTCTTGAAATCCAAAAAGAAGAGCTCAGTGTGCAAAGCTCCAAGAGTGCTTTGACCTCTGCTTTGTGGAGTTTCGCGCCGGAAGCCAATATCAGCGCGGGAATCAATAAAGACTTTCATGCGCCCGCATCCTCAGCCTCGCTTACGAGTAATGCAGGAATCGACATCTCTAAGACCATCAGTTTGAATGACCCGAGCTACTTTAACTATCGCAAAGCTCTTTTGGACGATCAAAGTGCTCAGATGAAATTGCAAAGAAACACAAGTGAATATGCTTACAAGGTGTTTAAGGCTTATATCAGCGTTCTTTCCAGCGCAAAGAAGATGGAAGCTTTAAACGAAAACCTTGAAATTCAAAACAGGGTTTGGGAACAGAGCAAGACTCTCTTCCGGCTCGGTAAGAACACTCCCTTTGAAGTGAAACAAAATGAGATTGCCGTGATGAACTCTGAGATCAGTATAGTTCAACTGGAAAACACAATTCAGAATGCACGCTCAGAGCTTTTTTCTTTGGTTCAACTCAAGGATGAGGGCTATCCGCTACAAGAGCTTGATATCGATATCATGAAGGATATTCCCGCCTTTGATAGCTCGAATATGCTTCAACTTAAACTCTTGGAACAAGATATTAAAAAGCATGATTTGAATATCACGCAAAATAGCTTGAACTACTTGCCAAAGCTTAACTTGGGCTATGGTTTCTCACGCAAGGTATCGGGTGCAGACTTCGACTTTGATCGTTATAACACTGTGCACAGCGCATATCTCAGCCTTTCATATCCCTTGCTCAGCTTTTTCACCAATAGAGAAAGCGCAACGAGTCAAAAGATTGCTAAGCAGCTATCACAGCTGAATATCGAAGACACCGTTCAGCAAAGCCAAAGCGAATATGAAAACTCGACCAAAGCTTTGCAGTATCTCATGCGCCTTGACACACTTTATGCAGAACAGCTTGAACAAGCCTCAGCACAGATAGAAATCGCCCAAGAACGCTATCGTTTGGGACTCATTGAACTTTTGGAACTCGATAAGACGAGAACCTCATATATTGATGCAACTCTGGCATACGAGAACAATCGCTATGAAATTCTCAAAACACAGGAAAGCATAAACTATCTAATCTCCAACCCAATTTTAGGAAAATGGTAAAAATGAAGAAATATATCAAATACATAGTCATTCTAATTGTAGTAGTCGTCGCAGTCGTTCTTTTCGTAAGATATAAAAAGGCTAAATCTGCCCCGGAATGGAAGACGGACTCTCCTTCTCGTGGGGCAATTCGTGAAGTTGTCACCGCCACCGGCTCGCTGAATCCTTATGTGATGGTGAACGTTGGAACCGAGGTGAGCGGCAAGATTGAAAAACTCTATAAAGAGCATAATGACAAGGTTCGCAAGGGCGAGCTTTTGGCAAAATTGGACACCGAACTTTTGGATACTGCCTTGGAAGTTGCACGAAGCGACTTGGCAAAATCCACCACTTCCATGCAATCAGCAAAGCTGGACTACGATTTGCAAACCGAGCTTTTTGCCAAAGATATGGCATCGGAATATGACAAGATTAAAGCACAGTATAGCTATGAAACTGCGCAACAAAACTTAGCAAATTCACAGCTTAACCTGCAAAGAGCCGAAAAGAATCTCTCGAATGCACATATCACCAGCCCAATTGATGGCGTGATCGTGTCAAGAGCGGTGGATGAGGGTCAAACCGTTGCGGCAAGCCTTAACTCCCCCACGCTCTATATTATTGCCAATAATCTGGATAAGATGCAGATCACGGCAGGCGTTGACGAAGCTGATATCGGCAAGATCAAGCTGGATATGCCGGTGGAATTCACGGTTGATGCTCATCCCAATCAGCTCTTTCATGGCGTTGTGCAACAGATCAGGCTGAATCCCGTCACGGAGTCGAATGTCGTGACCTATCATGTGATCATCGACGCTACAAACGATGAAGGCAAACTCTTGCCGGGGATGACCACAAATGTCACCTTCATCCTGAACTCGAACATGCAAGCACTTCGTATCCCTGAAACGGCTACACGCTTCCGTCCCAGCAAAGAGACTTGGGAGCTATTTGGGCTGAAATGGGATGATGAAATCCTCATGGCAAGCCGCAACGTTATCCAAGAAGCAATGGCTGCTCAGCAAAGTAAATCCGAAAAAGCCTCTGCTGAAGGTGAAAGCCCGGCCAGAGGTAGTGGAAGTGGCGGTGGAAGAGGAATGGGCATGGGTGTGGGTGCAATGATGGGCGCAGGAGGCGGGAGCAAGTATTCCGTGGTCTGGGTGCTCAAAGACAACGTGCCACAACCCAAAGCAGTGAAGACAGGAATCTCGGACGGCGCCTATGTGGAGCTTCTCGATGAACTCACCGACAATACCGTGCTTGTCACTGGTGTCAAACAAAATGACTCTAAGAAAAGCAATACAACATCCGGCATGGGCCCCGGTATGAGAAGATTCTGATGAGCAAACTATTACTCGAAACAAAAGAACTCACTAAGACCTACGCGATGGGTCAATTCGACGTGCATGCACTCAGAAGCGTCGATTTGAAAGTCAATTATGGTGACTTCATCGCAATCATGGGCGCAAGTGGGAGCGGAAAAACTACATTTATGAACCTCTTGGGATGTCTGGATAAGCCCACATCCGGCAGCTATCTCTTGGATGATATTGAGGTGCATAAGATGAGTTCCGAACAGCTTACACTGATCCGCAATGAAAAGATAGGCTTTGTGTTCCAAGGCTTCTATCTTTTAGCACGAACCAGTGCGCTGGAAAACGTGGAATTACCCCTATTATATACAAAGAAAATTACTTCGCATGAGCGGAAGGAAAGGGCTATGAAAGCCTTGGAAACAGTGGGGATCGCTGATAGAGCTTCCCACTTTCCCAATCAGCTCTCCGGCGGACAGCAACAGAGGGTGGCAATCGCTCGCGCAATTGTGAACGACCCCTCCTTCATTCTTGCTGATGAGCCCACCGGCAATCTCGATACGAGAACAAGCATTGAAGTCATGACCTTCTTTCAACAGCTTCACAGACAAGGCAAAACTGTGATCCTCGTTACACACGAGATGGATATTGCGCGCTATGCAAACCGCCACATCACTTTCAGAGATGGCAGAGTCATATCAGACAAGATCAATCCGAACCCTGCTGATGCTGCTACAGACCTGAAGAACATGCCTTTGCCCGAGACGGAGGATTAGAGATGTCGTTCATAGGAATCATGAAAATAGCTCTCAAATCTTTGATGAGAAACAAGACGAGAACCTTTTTGACCATGCTCGGGATCATCATCGGCGTGGCGGCGGTGATCGCTATGCTCGCCATCGGACAAGGTGCACAAAAGATTGTTGAAGACCAAGTTAACTCCATGGGAACAAATGTGATCATGGCATATTCAAACTTCAGTGGCACAGCGGTTCGACAAGCAGCCGGTGGAGGAAATCTCATCACGGTTGACGACGTCGAAGCAATGCGCGAGCTGGATGGATTGCTATATGCTACACCGGTTTATAACTCATGGGGACAGCTCAAATATGAGGGGCAAAACTGGCGCGGAAGCATTACCGGAGTGGATGCAGACTATTTCTTTATCCGCAATATGAGCATTGCAGAAGGAGACTTCTTCTATGGCTCGGATGTGGAGAATGGAAACAAGGTCTGCGTGATCGGTAAGACCGTGGCAGATAATCTCTTTGGAGATATTGACCCCATAGATAAAGTCATGCGCATCCGCAATATCCCTTTCACCGTGAAAGGAGTGCTTACCGAGAAAGGACAAAGCGTGATGGGAAATGACCAAGATGACGTCGTTATCGCTCCATATACCACAGTCTATCAAAGGCTTTTGGGAAGACATTGGCGCGTGATGTCCGTGATGGTTTCTGCCCAAAGTAAAGAACAAATCACCAACTTACAGCAAGAAATCTTGGATCTCTTGCAAGCTCGTCACAGAGGAACAACCAGCGAGGAATTCATTGTGAGTTCGCAAACAGAGCTTGCTGAAACGGCAAATGAGGTCTCAAACACCATGACCATTCTCTTGGCTTCAATCGCCGGCATATCGCTACTCGTGGGCGGAATCGGAATCATGAATATCATGCTGGTTTCCGTGTCGGAACGAATCAAAGAGATCGGGATTCGCATGGCGGTGGGTGCAGGAAAAAGTGACGTGCTCATGCAATTTGTCATCGAAGCTGTTTCCATCAGCATCATGGGTGGAATCATCGGCATCATCCTCGGCGCATCGGCGGCACATATTGCCGGAAATGCAATGGATTGGAACATTGTGGTCACGCCTTGGTCGATAGCTCTATCGGTGGGCTTTTCCATGGCGATCGGCATCTTCTTTGGCTGGTATCCGGCAAAGAAAGCTGCAAATCTCAATCTCATCGATGCCTTGCGTTATGAATAAATAGAAATATAATCAGATAAATATAAATATCCGGCTCCAAATGGGGTCGGATATTTTTCTTGACATGAACTTTAACTTGATAAGGCTTGCAGGATGCTAAGAAATCAATCTTTTCAAAAGGAAAAGCAAGAGCGCTTGAAGAGGACCATCGATATGGTCACCCGTCTCTATGTCTATATTTTGAAGAGTGATAACGAGATTTCGGGTGCTGAGATTGAGATTCTTTATTCGCTGTTGATCAACCTCTTTTCGCAGGTGGATGTATCTTGGGAAACCTATGTAAAAGAGATCGTGGAAAGTGAATATAAAATTGAAGATGTCTTCGTTTATTTAGATAGAAATCTCTCCGTGTTCGACAAGATTCGACTGATCCAATCGCTGGTGATCATGGCGAAAACAGAGGCAGATTTTGCCATCAGCGATCTCACCGAGATCATGGAGCTGGCAAAGAATCTCAATATCAGCGCGACAACCTTCCTCCCTCTGATTGATCACTTTGAAAAGCATACCCGGGATTCTGCACACATTGAATGTCGGCATCATCTCAGTCATGTAAAGCATTCTGTATTCTCGGATTATGTGGTCTTCGGACACGGTGATCAAGCGGATGTTCAATATCGTGATCCCCGCCTCAGTAACTATGAATGCGCCATTTTTGCAATCGATAAATATATGTTCCTCAGCGTTGCGAGTGGAAGTAATGCCATATTGAACGGACAAAAAGCAGAGCAAAATGCAATTCATCTTCTAAATGAAGATTCAGTCTTGATGGTGGCTGGTCGAGAATATTGCTATTCTTGTTTGCAAAAGATGTATTTCCATAGAGATGATGCTGATGACATCGTCTTCCGTAAGCCCGAATATGAGTTTATCTTCCGTAAGTTCAAGAGTTCCTTTAGCATTGTGGTCTATAACGGAGTCGTGACGCTCAACGACAAAGAGATGTCTCACAATCGTCGTTATGAAGTGTTTTATGACGATACTTTGCAGATTCGGAACTATGCGCCTTTCCACCTCGGAATGGTGATCCAAGATAGGGCTGAGATTGGCGTTGAAGACTATCTCCCGCAGGTGCTTCACATCGTCTCAGATAAGGGCTATCTGCATACTTCTCGTGAGGACAGTGAGAATAGCGTCACGCGCATAGAATACCATGATGATGGCTTTCATATCTTTCCGCCTCGTAAAGGACATAAGGTCTTTGTTAATCAACAAGAACTCATTGAACCTATTCTATTTAATCTTAATACCGACACTCTCACCATCGATAAAAAGAACTATAGAATCAATAACTTCTATGACCTCATCGAGACTCCTTTTGAGATCGAATCCTATGTTGTGACTGATATTAAGCACTATTTCTCGGATGGGGTGTTGGCGCTTGACTCTGTGTCTTTTGAGGCAAATAAGGGGCAGATGGTTGCGATCTTGGGGCAAAGCGGATGTGGGAAATCCACGCTTACAAATGTGCTGTCGTCCGAACTTACGCCCAGCTATGGACAGATTCAGATTGATGGTAAAAGTCTTTATTCCAATCTTTCTTACTTCCAAGAACACATCGCTTATGTTCCTCAGGGTGACTTGCTCTATCCGAATCTCAGCGTCTATGAAAACCTTTGGTATCGGATAAGGCTGAGGATGCCGGATGTGCAAAAGGAAATCCTTGAACAAAAGGTGAATAACATCCTGCATCAGGTGAATCTCAGCCAGCATCGTGATACAATCGTGGGTGATTTTAAGAAAAAGAACCTCAGCGGCGGGGAAAGAAAACGCCTTAATCTCGCGCTGGAATTGCTCTTTGAGCCTACCATCATTATCTGTGATGAGCCTACGAGCGGACTTTCTTTTAACGATGCCGAGCATATCATTGAAATCCTCTCCAATCTCTGTCAGCAAGATAAGATCGTTATCCTCACCATACATCAGCCAAATAGTAGTATCTATCGGATGTTTGACCGTGTCTTGATGATGGATATCGGCGGCAAGATCGCCTTCTATGGAACGCCTACCGAGAGCTTTAGCTATTTTGATGATGAACTGGCTATGCTCAGCGTTCGCAAGGCGGAAGTTGAGAAGAAAAGACATTTGCTCACCTCGGACTATTTCTATGATATCATCACCTATCCGCTTTATGATGAGGCGGGGCAGCCCGTTTATGAACAGATTCGCAAACAGGTGCAAGCAAAGCGTATGTTTCCGCCGGACTATTGGCGTGATAAATATAAACGAAAGATGCTCTATGAATTGATGCAGAGTGATGTTCAAAGCCTGCCCGTGCCGGATGCAAACATGAAGCGGAAAGCCAAGAGACTCAAACCAAAGAGCTATCTGGTCTCGATGATGTCTTTTATCTCTCGTAGCTTTAAGATGAAAATCAGAAATCGCACTAATAACTTCATAACTTTCTTGCAGGCGCCGCTCTTAGGGCTCATCATCTCATTTATCTTGCGCCATACCACTACGGGCGTCTATACTTATGCGGAAAACAATAACATCTCGATATATATATTCGTTTCCATCATCGCTTTTATCTTTTTGGGGATGTCGAACTCCATTGAGGAGATCCTCAGCGAGAGGAAGATCATACTGCGCGAAAGATTGATGAATCTCAAGGCAAGTAACTATCTATTCTCTAAACTCATGGTGCTTTCTTTCTTTGGCTTAATCCAGGCTGTTTTATATCACATTATCGCTGCGCTGGTCTTGAATATCCGCGGGCTGAGCTTCATCAATATTTTCTATTTCTTTTTGGCTTCGTTGATTGGAAATTCAATCGGGCTGCTCACCTCTGCTTTCATCAAAGAAAATAGGGCGATTATAAATTTCTTGCCGCTGATTCTCATCCCGCAGATCATTTTTGGCGGTGCAGTGATTGAATTTGAACGGATGAATCATGATCTTAAGATCTATGACAAACATCCTATTCCTGAGGTGGTTCAGGTCGTTCCTTCGCGCTGGCTCTTTGAAGGTCTCGCTACATCTTATGCAAAAAATACCACTTTTCACAAGAAATTGAACAAGATTCAGAAAAAAGAATTGACATATTTACGTGATTACAGGAATGCTACTATCAGTAATTCTCAGTTTCAAAAGAAGCGAACTGAGATATATTATGCAAAGACAAATCTCGCTGAAAGGTGGGACCCGAACCGCATTGTGAACAGCTATCTGAACTCGGCTGTGAGCATCATGGACGGCAAGGTGCTCAACAGCGGGAAGAATGAGTTTCTCTCTTCCATTAAGTTGGTGGGAGGACACAGACGAAAAACATGGAACTTTAATGCGCTCGTGATAATGTTTTTTGCCTTGGGGCTAAATCTTATCACGTGGATAAAGCTTAAATATTATTTTAAAGAATAAGGAGTAACAAGAATGAAGACTCGTTTAATCATTGCTATCGTAGCAATAACCTTGCTGTTCTCTTGGGGATGCAAGAAAAAAGCCGACAATATGCCCCCTGAAGATTTAGCTTCACAGATCACAACCTTTGCGCCGCTGCCTTCCTTCAAGGAAGTGTATGCGAGTTTGGATCAGGTTCAGGTGAAAGACATTGCCGCAGCAGTTCCTGCAAGTGTCTATAAGACCAAGCAAGAAGAAGTTCGCAATGCTTTCTCGCTCGGACTCTTGACCGCTGATGCTGTCCTTGCTGCAAAAGGAAGAGACAAAAACAAACTGAAAGATATCTCTGCTCAAATGATGAGTCTCACGGGCTTGCTTGGACTCGAATCCGAAGTTAATCGCCTCGGAGATGAGATGAAGACCATGATTGAAAAAAGCGATTGGGATGGGCTTGATCGTGCCCTCGACTTCCATAAGGAGGACGTGGAAAGCGCACTCTGGGAGTCTGAGAACTATGATAACTACACGCTTATGCTCATGGGTGGCTGGATCGAGGCGGCAAATCGTATTGCTTGGCTCGTGGATCAAAACTATTCCGAAGAGCGCACAAAGGTCTTGGTTCAAAAGGGAACCTTCAACCACCTTACTTCCAATCTCGAACAGATCAAGAGCGAACATGTGGTTGAGCAGGCGGCTTTTCAAACAGCACTGGATAATATCCGTGAGCTGAAAGAGCTGATCAATAGCGATCAGAACGGTGCATACAGCAAAGAACAAGTCAAATCCATCATCGAACTGACAGGTAATATCAAAGCCGCATTCCAAGAATGAACAACAATAACTTAGTTTAATCGTCCCGTTTCCGGCTTGTCTGGAATCGGGACTCTTTTGATCATAAACTTCTATTATTGCATAAGGAGAACAATATGCGCAAGTATGTGCTTTTTCTCATCTTAATCTGTTTGAGCACTTCGTTCTATGCAAATGTTTTCACCGCCATGGATAGCCCCAATGATGGCGGCACAGCTTTAGATCTCGCTTGGGAAACCTGTCCGCTCACCGAGTACGTGACAATATACCGTTTGACCGACAACTCCGAATGGGTAGAGATAGCCAAGATCGCTGAATCCAGCGGTAAATACAGAGATATCGAATTAGAAATCAATAAAGAATATCACTATAGACTACAGATTGATGATGATCTCTCCCTGGAAGCATCTGCTGTCACAAAAGAACAGTGGTTCAATGCCGACAAGCTCGGCTTTCTCGTTTTCCTGTTAATAGTCTGCCTCGCAATCATCTATTATATCACTGCCGCCAAAAGAGGGAAAACATTCTACATCCGTCGTATCGCCGGCTTGGATAGCATGGAAGAAGCCATAGGCAGAGCCACGGAAAAAGGGAAACCTATACTCTATGTGCCCGGCATCAGTGATCTGGATAATATCGAGACCATCGCCAGCCTCACGATACTCAGCAATGTCGCCGAGAAAAGTGCAGAGTATGGCACAGAACTCATCGTGCCCTGTCGCTCCTCAATGGTGCTTTCTGCGGCTAAAGAAGTGGTGCAAGAAGCATATATCAAAGCAGGAAGACCTGATGCCTATAATAAGGATAACATCTTCTATCTCACCGATGAGCAGTTCGGCTTTGTGGCGGGAGTCGATGGCATTATGCTCAGAGAACAGCCTGCTGCAAACTTCTTTTTGGGCGCTTTTTATGCGGAATCGCTCATCCTTGCCGAAACCGGATTTTCCACGGGTGCGATACAGACGGCAGGCACGGCACAAGCAGCTCAGTTGCCTTTCTTTGTGGTCTCTTGCGACTACACCTTGATCGGAGAAGAGCTCTTTGCTGCCAGCGCATATCTTTCTGAAGACCCTCAACAATTAGGTAGCCTCAAAGGACACGACTTTGGTAAACTCATCTTCATCATCCTCATCACCGCCGGCGTCATCCTTGAGATACTCGGCTATGGCTTCCTAAAAGAATTTATAGTAGGAGCTGCATTATGAAGAGAAATATACCCTTGATATTTGCCTTCGTCGCCGGATTATTGGTCATCTTGGCAGAATTTGTCCCACACAGGCCATTCAATCAGATCGTATCCACGCTGGAAAGCTGGTTTCTGATCATCTCCGGTTTTGCGATACTCTTGGGACAGATCAGCTTGATCAGGATGAATACGAACAAGATCTCCAATAAGCTGCCGGACTGGCAATACAGCGTTGTATGCTTGATAAGCTTTGCCTTTATGCTCATCGTAGGCTTGCTTTGGGGCATGCAGGAGACTCCCGGCATCCTTGGACACGGGGCGGCTGTTCAAGAGATGATCAGTGCAAAGCCATTTGACTATCTTTTCAACAATGCGCTGCTTCCACTATCGGCCACTTTAGCTTCACTTTTGGCGTTCTTTATCGCCTCTGCAGCATATAGAGCCTTTATCTTCCGTAGCTTTGAGAGTAACCTGCTCATGATAACCGCTGTGATTGTGATCATCGGACGCACCAGTTTGGGACACATGCTCACCTCCGGCTTACCTGAATCGCTGCAGTTTTGGCATATCCCGAACCTCTCTGATTTCATCATGGAATACCCCAACACAGCCGCTCAGAGAGCGATCTTGATCTCGGCTGGACTGGGAGTGGTGGGTAGTTCATTGCGCATCATATTGGGCATTGAACGCAGCTATCTTGGAGGTGACTGATGAAGATATCTATTACCACAGAAAGACGCATCATCTTCGTGGTGTTGCTCATCGCAGTAGCCCTGCCGCTGCTCTTCCCCATCGGCTGGACTACCGGCATTTCATCCTATACAAAGATGGTCTATAATCTCATCGAAGAGACCCCCGAAGGCTCGGTTGCGCTAATCTCTTTTGACTATGACCCCTCGTCTATTACAGAGATCCAACCGATGGCAGAAGCTCTTATTGAACACGCTTTTCAAAAGAAGCAAAAGGTCATCGCAACCGCACTCTGGCCTATGGGTGTGCAAATGGCAGAAAAGGCTTTTGATAGTGTCCTGCAGAACTATCCCGACAAAGTGCGCGGCGAAGACTATGTTAATCTTGGCTACAAGGTAGGCGGGATGGTGGCGATTCAAGCTATGGGACGCAGTCTGCCGGAAGTATATCCTAAAGACATCGATGGACATAAATATGAGGACATCCCCCTGCTAAAGAGTGTTCAACGCCTCAACCACATCGCATGGATAGCATCTCTTTCCAGCGGAGTTCCCGGACTCAAGGAATGGATGATGGTGGCGCATGACGCTCACAACGTTCCTGTAACGGGCGGATGCACAGCGGTCAGCGCACCAGGATTCTTCCCCTATGTTAATGAACAGAAGCAGCTTAACGGCATATTAGGCGGGCTCAAAGCTGCAAGCGAATATGAGAGCCTGATCGGCAAGAAAGGCAGCGCCACCACCAAGATGGACGCTCAATCTATTGCCCACCTTTTGATCTTAGTATTCATCGTATTGGGCAATATCAAAGCCTTCAGCACAAGAAGGAGGAAAAATCAATGAGCGGATTTATGACTGTTTTGGGCGTATGGATCGCCGCTTTTTTCACCCTTAGCATCTTTAGTTTTCTCTATAAAGACAACCCTTTCTATAAGTTTGCCGAGCAAGTGTTCGTCGGTCTTTCCGCGGCATACTGGCTGGTCTATATCTTCTATTCGATCATGATGCCCAATCTCTTCAGCAAGTTAGCTGATGATTTTAGCGGCAATATGATCCTGCTCATCCCCGCCGCACTGGGAATACTCATGCTGATGCGACTTTTCCCCAAGACGCAATGGCTGAGCCGCTATCCGCTTGCGATTATGGTGGGCACCACCGCCGGCATATCACTCTTGCGCCATATGAAGAGCGATATCCTGCAACAAGTTGCGGCTACAATGATCAACCCCTTCAGCGGCACTGCCTCTGAGATTATCGGCAAGCTTCTCTTGATCATTGGAACACTAACAGGTATCTATTTCTTCTATTTCAGCAAAAAACAGGAAGGAATATACAAGGTTCCCGCCAAGATCGGGACATGGTTTTTGATGGTGAGTTTCGGAGCCACTTTCGGCTACACTGTGATGGCAAGAATCTCACTGCTGATAGGAAGACTTGAATTCCTATTGGGTGACTGGTTACATCTAATAAAATAAGGAAGTGTAGTATGCTTTTATTACATCAGCGTTTCATCCAATCCGCAAAGAAGTTCCCAAATCGCATCGCGGTATATGACAAAACCACAATGACAGACTTTAGCTATGGAAAGCTTTTAATTGCAAGTCTAATGCTCAAAGAACACATCGCCAAGATAAGAGGAAAATATATAGGCATCCTGCTTCCAACGGGTGCCGGAGCCATGCTCACGATTCTCGGAACCTTGATGAACGGCAAGATACCGGTGATGATAAACTATGCCACTGGCGCTATTGAGAATTGCAGATATGCCCAAGAGAAGTGTCAGTTCAAATCGATTATCACCAGCTCGAAACTGCTCAGCAAGATGGGCTTAGAGCCGATTGAGGACATGATCTTTGTTGAAGACATACTCGCACAAGTGACTCTGGTGTCAAAGCTCAAAGCTGCAGCACTTTCCAAGCTGCCTTTCCCCGTGCTGAAAAACCTCGTTCACAACGGCGACATAAGCGAGACCTCCGTGATCCTCTTCACTAGCGGAAGCGAGAGAGAGCCCAAAGCCGTGCAGCTTTCCCACAAGAATATCCTGCACAACGTCAATTCTTTCCCCAAGATGATAACCTTGAATGAAAATGACGTCTTCGGCTCCATCCTTCCTCTTTTCCACGTCTTTGGTCTCACCGTGAACTTCTGGCTACCCGTCACCATCGGTGCTTCGATGGTAGCCTATGCAAACCCCTTAGATTATAGGACGGTATGCGATTATATCAGAGACTATAAGATCACTTTCCTCGCAGCCACCCCCTCTTTCTTTTATGGATATCTCCAGAAATCCCAGCCCGGCGATTTCGCATCCGTGAAGATTGCCATTGCCGGTGCTGATAAGCTTTCGGACAAGATATATGAAGGCTTTCTCTCCAAACACAATCTCACAGTCCTTGAGGGCTATGGTACGACTGAGACCAGCCCCGTGATCAGCACTTGCATCCCGGGTCAACACAAAGTTGGCTCCATCGGACGTCCCATACCAAACACGCAAGTGAGAATCTTGGATGTTTACACCGATGAAGTTCTTCCCCCCAATAGAGAAGGCAAAATCATGGTGAAAGGCGATCTCGTGATGGAAGGATATCTCCACGATCTCGAACAGACCTCCCTGCGCATCCGTAACGGCTGGTATGACACCGGCGACATCGGTCTCATCGATGATGATGGCTATCTCTATCACAGAGGCAGGATCAAACGCTTCGTCAAGATAGGCGGTGAGATGGTTTCTTTGGTGAAAGTGGAAGAGCATCTAACTGAACTCTTGCCCGAAGATGTGATCTGTTGTGTGGTGGATATCCCAAACCCCACCAAGGGTGCTGACGTCGTCGCAGCCGTAGCAAACGGTGATTTTGACATGAACAAAGTGCTGAGGAAACTCAAGAAAGACCTCCCGTCAATTGCTATCCCCAAGAAGTTTTATGTGATTGAAGACATCCCCATGATGGCAAGCGGGAAAGTAAACTTCCGCGAGGTGGAAAGGATCGTGCGCGAAAAGAGCATGAATAAATGAATCTCTCGCTGAATGACTCACGTTTGAAGCCGCTTTTACAGCAAATCTCAAAGGTAGCGGAACACATCCACAGCTATGGTTGGGCGGAAGCGAATGCCGGCAATATCAGCATCAATGTCAGCTCACTCTTCTCACTCGATGAGGTAGGCTCAAAACAGCTTTTTCTCGTCTCTAAAACCGGTAGTAGATACAGACAAACTGCTCTGAATCCAAAGGAGAACCTCCTGCTTGTGCTCTCGGACAAAGAAAGCGATGTCTTTTTGCCCAGTGACGCCAGGCCCACCAGCGAATGGATCAGCCATAAATGCTTGCAGATGCAAAGACCACAATTCAGCGTGATCTTGCACACTCATCCCGCTGAGATCATAGCTTTGCGACAAGTTCCCGAGCTACAGGATATCAAGCTTTTGAATAAGCTACTTCCCGAAATACTCCCAGAATTCCCCCTATATCTTCCCGAGGGCATTGCGATGGCGCCGCTCTGCCCTCCGGGTTCAAAAGCACTCTGTGACGCCAGCGCTTGTGCCTTAAAAGATGAAAAAGCCTTGATTTGGAGCGGCCACGGATTGCTCACCTTCTCCGATGATCTTGATTTTGCACTGGACTATATGGAGATAATCGTCAAAGCCTGCCGCGTTTTCTTCTTATATCCCGACTTGCTGAAGCGTTTTTAGCACTCCCAATACCCGACTGCTAACAATCCGCTTGACAAGATTGCCTAGTGGCACTTTATTGACATCGTTAATAATACCATCAAGGAGAAACATTAAAATGGCAAAGAATACTGCCCAAGAAACTGGAAGTTTCAGCATCCATACAGAAAACATCTTTCCCATTATCAAGAAATGGCTTTATTCCCAGCACGACATCTTTCTTCGTGAGCTGGTCTCAAACGCCGTTGACGCTATTTCCAAGCGCAGCTATGCAGACGAAAGCTATAAAGAAGAAGAGCAAAAGATTGAGATAAAGCTTGATAAATCCAAGAAAACCTTAGAGATTCACGACACCGGAATCGGCATGACCGCAGACGAGATCAAGAAATATATCAACCAAATCGCCTTCTCCGGCGCCGAGGAATTCGTGAACAAATTCAAAGATGTCCAGACCAATATCATCGGACACTTTGGTCTTGGCTTCTATTCATCTTTCATGGTGGCAAAGAAAGTCACTATCGACTCTCTATCCTACACAGAAGGCGCAAAACCCGCCTATTGGGAATGTGACGGCAGCACAGAGTTCCTCATGAAAGAAGGCAAGCGCAAAGAAGTCGGCACGACCATCACACTTCACTTCAGCGAGGATGCCGAGGAATATGCAAACTCCGACAAGATTCGCGAGATTCTCTTGCGCTATTCGAACTTCCTCCCCATCCCCATCATGTTTGAAGACAAGCAAATAAACCAGCTCGAAGCACTTTGGAACCGTTCTCCTAAAGACGTCACCGATGAAGAATACATCAAGTTCTACCAAGATGTTTTCGGCGACTATCGCGAGCCCGTCTTTTGGATTCACCTAAACGTGGACTTCCCCTTCAACCTCAAAGGAATACTCTATTTCCCCAAACTTCGTAACGAACCGGAGTTCTTCAAAGGACAGGTTAAGCTCTTCTGCAACAACGTCTTTGTGGCAGACAATCTCGAAGACCTCATCCCCGAGTTCCTGCTTTTGCTCAAAGGCGGCATAGACATCCCGGACATCCCCCTAAACGTCTCGCGCAGCTTTCTGCAAAACGATGCGCAGGTGCAAAAGATCTCCGGCTATATCATCAAAAAGGTCGCAGACCACCTCAAAGACACCTTCAAGGAAGACCGCAAAAAGTTTGAGGAATATTGGGAAGACATACACACCTTCATCAAGTTCGGCATGCTCAAAGAGGAAGATTTCTTCGAAGCCATGCACGAATATGCCATCTTCAAATCAGCTTCCGGCGACTATCTCACCATCGAAGAATACAAGACGCGCAACTCCGCCGACTCTGAAGGCAAGACCCGCATCTGGTATGCCGCCGGTGAGGATACGCAAGTTAGCTATCTCAACCTCATGAAAGAGCAAGGCTTGGAAGTGATCTATCAGAATTCCCCCTTGGATGTGCATCTCTATCAACGCCTTGAAGGCAAATTGGAGAACACGGAATTCATCAGAGTGGATAGCGAGGTGAACGACATCCTCGTTGATAAAGAGCAAAGCACACTCGATAGTGAAGATATCAAACGCCTAAAGAAGCTCTTTTACAGAGCTTTAGACCAGAAGGTGGAAGCTTCCTTCAGCGAGGAAAGCTGGAAGGAATTTCTCAAGAAATATCCGCAGGCAACTGAGGCACTCAGCCCATACCAGATGCAAGAAGGCGAAACCACACGCTTTGACCTGCTTGACTTGCCTGCCGAAGTCGATGACAAACTCGGTGATGAAGCCATGCAAGAGCTTAACTCCCATGCCTACACCGAGGTGACAGTTGAACTGAAGAGCCTCAAATCCAAGGACATCCCCGGCATGATCGTCTTCAGCGAATTCATGAGACGCTGGCATGATATGGACATGATGAACAGCTTTGGCGGCGGTATGGACATGCTGAAAAACCACAGCCTCGTAATCAATACCGAAAACCCCATCATCCAGAAGCTTGTAGAACTCGATAAATCCGGTGAGAACGAAAAGGTAGGGACCATCTCCTCATACATACACCGCCTCTCACTTCTTGAACAAAAACCTTTCAGTGGCGAAGAGCTCAAGGACTTCATCGCCACGGCAAACAAGGTTTTATCCTACCTATAAACTCTAATCATATAAACGACAAAAGCCCCGGCACAAACCGGGGCTTTTTCAATATTGACAGATTTTTTATAGAAGCTCGATCACGAGGAACTTCTGCTTACGGAAATTATCCGGATCAGTGATCTTCAGAACATATTCAGAGCCGTCTTTTTCAACCGTATAAGTAGTAGCTATGTGATTGGAAAGAATGCTATATCCCTTCTTTGTAGCAGGGAAGCGAATCTCTGTCTGATCCAAGAGATTGATCTCGGTGAAGACCAAGGCATCAATTGATCTTGCAACTGTTGATACACGACCGATTCCCAACAATCCACCTTTACGATTGATGACCTTATTTTCCAAAAGCTGTTTACGAGTGCCAACCGTATAATACACTTGGCTTTCGCTGCGTTTGATCTCGCCAATTTCCTGCTCTTTTTGCAGCACGGTCTGCTCAATCTTTGCAATCTCTTTTTGACTATTTCTGCGTTCTTCTTCAAGGGTCTCATCCAAGATTCCCATGCGCTCTTGCAATTCAGCCATGATCTGTTCCTTATCGCTAATCGAAGCTTTGAGGCGATTGACAGTCTCTTGAACTCCGCTAAGCTGAGTGCGTGAATTTGCCAACTGGTTTTCCAATTGTGCAATCTTCTTTTTGTCGGCTTCTATCTGCTCTCTCATGTTTGCAATGGATGCAATCATCTTGTCGCGTCTATTTGCTGGATCAGTACCTGCAAGCTCAGATTGCGTAAAGAGCTGGCCGGAAAGGTCTTGCTCCATTTCGTTCAAACTTGCTTGAATTTCTGAAATCACTTCCGCTGAAGATTCGTAAAGACTCTCTAATTCTGCTTTTTCTTTTATAAGTGCTTTATTTGCTTTCGAAGCGTTCATCCAAACAACTCCAAAAACGATTGCCAAAAGGGCAAGCACGGCTATTATTATTGTCTGAGTTAATTTCATTCTTGACTCCTAACGGGTTTTTATTCTAATGTCATTCCAATATACTGCGTTTTTGTGTCAAGACAAATCAAAAAGGAAATAGTGGATGAAATATTCATATTTAGCAGCATGGACGGCTGAGCATGATGGCTTTAAGGCTCAGATAGACTGTCTTTTACTAACTGGAGACAGTCTGATTATCCGCCTCATCAAAAGAGGTGAGTTCACAGTCG
>DIQS01000014.1:97337-99379 GCA_002427325.1 Cloacimonetes bacterium UBA5456
ATGCAGATATTACGAAACCGACTGAATCACACGAGATATGGCAAAACCTCAAAAATACTCAAATCACAAACATAGACATCTATGACAGCGACCGCATCATCTTTTTTGAACTGCTCCAAAAAAACATCTATGGCGAAGAGAAAAATCTTATCCTGCTCATGGAGCTTATGCCGCCAAAACCGAATGTGATCGTGATAAATAAAAAGAGCAACATCGTCATCGACGCCCTGATTAAATACAATCTTTCAGATAATCCCATGCGCATGGTCTTGGCAAATCAGCCTTATTTCCCGCCTAAGACCGCTTTCAGCCCCGATAGAAATGAAAAGGCTGTCATCCCGTCTGACTTTGATGCACAGAGCATCAACGACTATTTTGCGCAATATCACAAGCGAATCCTCGTGCCGAAACTGGAGAAAGACCTCTCAGAAAACAAGATCAAATACCTGCAGAAAGAGCGCAAACGCCACAAAAATAAGCTTAAAATGCAAGAGAATGACCTCGAAAAAGCAGGAAAAGCCGATGAATATTTCGCCTATGCCGAAGCGATTAAGCCAAACATGCAAAAGATGAAGCAAGGCGACGCCACGTTGATCACCACAAACTATCTCGACCCTGAGCTGGGAGAGATTGAAGTGCCGCTGCTCACCGACAAAAGCCCCTTGCAAAACCTGCAACACTATCTCAAGCGCTATCGAAAGGCTAAAAATGGCTATGCTATAATCTTACAAAACATCAAGAAGACAAAAGACGAGATAGAAAGCCTGGAAACACTCGTCACGCGCCTGAAAAATGGTGAGGATATCGATATTGATACTCAAGACAAAAGCTCCTCCATCACCCAGAAAATCAAGCAAATTGATAGAATTTTGCAACTGAGATATGACGATGACTGGCATATCTACATCGGGCGCAAGGCAAAAGAGAACGATTTCATCACCACAAAACTGGGAAAAGCGCAGGATTGGTGGTTTCATAGTCGCATCTATCGCGGTGCTCACGTGATTGCAAGAAACCTGAAAAAGAAGAACCCATCACCGGAGCTAATCGAGAGCTGTTGCGCACTCGCTGCCTGGTATTCTCAGGCAAAATTCTCCGTCAATGTGCCGGTTGACTACACCCAAATCCGCTATGTGCGCAAGCCCAAAGGCAGCCCTTCCGGATTTGTCACCTATAGCAATTACAAGACGGTTTTTGCGAACCCGAAAGACTTACGCACGATTAAAAAGGAGCTCGGGCATGATTAAAACCGTCGGGCTCATCCTCAACACCTACCCCTATTCCGAGAGCAGCCTCATCCTCAAAATCATCTCTTGGGATCATGGCCCCATCTCCATCATCGCCAAGGGAATAAGGCGCAAGCAAGAGTCGCTCATGCGCTTTGGTGAATATGAATTTCAGCTCTATCCGCCCAAAGAAGAAGGACTTTATCTGCTCAAAGACCACGCTCTCATCCGTGATTTCAGCAGTTATCCTTCGCCTCAAAGCTGGGCTGCTGCCGATTGCGGCTTGGAGCTATTTTCAAAAATCTTCTTCCCGCAGCCGGATAACAGGGAATATTATACGCTGATCACCGAATATTTGAAGTATCTGCAAAAGACGAAACACAATGGCATCCTCATCTTTTGGCGCATGTTTTCCCGCTTGCTCAAGATGATGGGCGTGCCGCTAAACTTCAGCAATTGCGCTATTTGCACTAAAGAATGTCAGCCTCTTGCCTATAATCCATCAGGTGAGCCCATCTGCGCCGATTGCAAGGCAACTCTGCCTTTTGACCACGCTTATCGTGATCTGAGTTCCTCCGCACAAAAGATCATCACACTGCTTCCCGAGATCGGTAACCACTTAGAGGAGATAAAGGTAAACCAAGTTGACATCACCCAAATCAACGAACTTTTCCTTTTTCACTACTCGTCGATGCAAAAACAAAACATGAAGCTGAAAAGTCTGAACGTTTTGTGCCAATTTTACCCCTGATTTCTTAGCTCCATATTTCCCATTTTCAGCCTGCTTTCACACCTCTTCCTTACTGGGTTCTGGTC
>DIQS01000014.1:99569-111913 GCA_002427325.1 Cloacimonetes bacterium UBA5456
GGTTCTGGTCATGATATGGTCATGATGTGGTCATGGGCATGAGCATATCAAGAGCGCACATTAAGCTGAATCCAATAGGTAAGCCATAGGTTTGCTGATACTTAAATACAAGTATTAAGCGCGATACTATTTGATTTTCAAAAAACGAAATAAATATCTCAAAAAAGCATTTTATTCAAAATTATTCTTGACAGCTTATTACATTGGAATAATTCTTGCATCGTAAGTTAAAGAGTTTTCATGTTTTGCTATTTGCTGAGCTTTGTTATTCAGAAACAAAGTGGCAAGAGCAAAGCAAAATTAGTTTTCATAAATTCAAAACCAAACTGTTTGTACACCAGCGAGTAACAAGTTAACCCAAGACAAAGAGAGAGAGCCGTGAAAAAAGTTACATTTATTTTTATCATGATCATGCTTTTGAGCATAGCCTGGACGAAAACAGTGGATGAAAGCCTTGCCACAATCGTCGCACAAAATTTTTTTGAAAACATTGTCAAAAGCAGCGGAGTTGTTCAATCCATAAAAGGTTATTCATCCTTTGATTCACCTGAGCCTGATTTCTATATCATTGCATTTGAGCCCATTGGATTTGTGCTCGTTGCCGCAGATGACAGGTCTCAGCCAATTTTGGCTTTCTCCTCAGATTCCGCTTTTCCTCATGACGATATTCCAGAAAGCATTGAGTATTTCCTAAGCGCATATAGCAAAGGCATGAGCGAAGTTCGCAGGCATCCACAGTGGAGCAAAGACCCTAATTGGGAAAAGATTGCAAGCATGAACTTTGCTCACTATGAGAGCCGTAGTGGCGTGGAGCCTATGATTCAGACCCTATGGAGTCAGCGTTGGCCATATCATATTTTATGTCCCGAAGACCCCGGCTCTCCCGGCGGACATGTGCGGGTGGGCACCATGGCTACTGCTATGGGACAGATCATGAAAAAATGGAACTATCCGCATCGAGGACAAGGCTCAAACAGCTATAATGCAAGCGGTTATGGCGAGCAATCTGCAAACTTTGGCGCAACTGTCTATAACTGGCAGGATATGCCGGATAGCGTTGCCACCGAGAACCTAAGCGTTGCCACTCTTTTATATCATTGCGGGGTTGCTGTTAACATGCGCTATGGCACTGATTTTAGCATTGCAGATACCGATGATGCAAGAGACGCCCTTGTGAATCATTTCAGATATCATGAGGATGCCGAACACTTGATTTATGCCGGCTTTGAAGGTGGCATGGACGCTTGGAGAAACAGACTGAGGGAAGAATTGGATATGGGACGCCCCTTGATCTATCATGCAATCAGCTATGTTCGCAACGACGGCTTCATCTTCGACGGCTATCAATCAGACTACTATTTCCATATAAAGTGGGGCTGGGGCGGAGACCGCAACGGATATTATCTCTTGGATAGAATTAATCCCGGCACGGCGAACTATTTTACGGATTATGAAGCAATTGTAAACATCTATCCTCTCTCGCATCCTGAAAATGATCTGGCTGCTGTGACGCTTTCAGGCAACGATTTCCCCAATATGGGTGAGCAAAATAGCTATCAAGTGAGGGTAGCAAATTGTGGTTTGGAGGCTCAAACTGACTACCTTGTTCAGCTTTTCTTGGAAGATGGAACCTTGATAGATCAGATCGCGGGAGAACCCATCTTGCCGCAAGAGTTTATTCAGTATGATCTTAACTGGACACCCGACGCGCAGGGGAAGTATAATATCTATGCCAAAGTTCAAATGAATTCGGATCAAAATCATGAGAACGACAGAAGCAATGACTTGATCGTTAATGTTTTAGGAGATGACAATCTCTTAATTGAGATCGGCAGTAGCAATAGTAACTTCTTTAACCATTCACACGAATATCCTTCGCCTTACTCCTCACAGGGCAGACACTTTCGTCAACATTATTTAGTTTTGAATTCGGAGTTATCTTTAGCAGGGGCAGGCGCCGGAGCGTTGGATGCGATCTGCTTTAAGGTAAAAAATCTAAACTTCTGCGTTCCTATGATTAACTATAGAATCAACTTAAAACACACTGATCTTAATTCTTTGAGCACCACCTTTGAACCAGGAGACTATCAAACAGTTTGCCAATATGATGAATTTATGCCGGCAATCGGCTGGAACACACATCACTTTGACGAGCCTTTCATCTGGGACGGACTTTCCAATATTATTGTAGAAATAATCACCGATCCCATAGTGGAAAACCCTGGTGAACATGCTTCCGTATATTACACCCCTACAAGCTATAATAGCAGTCTGAGCCGAATTGACTATGATCCCAACCCCAATGTTACAACGGGTATTGTATCTGCAAAACGAGCCAATATGAAACTGCATTACAACTCCCATACTACCGGCACAGGGCTTTTGGTAAATCCATATACCATTGATTTTGGTGATCTTATCTTTGGAGATACCTATGGCCCCCGCTATATAAATCTCGCAAATATTAGTGGTGAAACGATCACAATCTCTGATGAAGATTTTAGTCTTATCGGCTCTGATCAATTTGCTTTTGATAGTAGCCTCTTCCCCATCGTTTTAGAGCCCACGGGAACATTGGCATTTCCTGTGACCATCACGGGAACCCAGGAAGGCATTGCAAATGCAACTATGAGATTTTACTGTGAAGGAGAAGAACATGAGGTTGCGCTTTGTGCAAACATCTGGGCAGAAGGATTGACAATAATTGGAGACGGGAGCGACTTTGAACCTCTACCAATAAATAGAAATTCTTGGAGTTCTTATGCACAGATGGTCTATAAACCACACGAAATACAGATTGCCGGCAAGAAATTAGAAAAGCTGGCATATCATTATAAAAACACAGGTGCTAATACAAGTAGCGGCTTGTGGTCAATATATGTGGGACACACCGAGATAAACGGTTTTAGACAGTTTATGGAATGGGTGGATATCGGCACTCAGGTTCAGGTGTTTCATGGTTCGGTAGAATTACCGCCCGGTGATGATTGGCTGGAGATTGATTTAGACTTGCACTTCATTTATAATGGTGAAGATAATCTCGTTATCACCGTTCGTAAGATCGCTGAATTTGAAGGTCCAGGCAACAGCATAGTGAACTTTTATAACTCACCATACAATGGTTGGATTTCTATGCATCACCAACATCCTGAGAGCTATGAGCCCTTGCCTTCCACCGGCACGCTATCAGCTTTTCGCCCCAATACAAAGATGTATTTTGGCGAAGTGCCTGCCGAGCCTACGCTTAGCTATTTGCCAGAAAGCATAGACTTTGGCAATGTGATTTATGGCAACCCTATAGGTCCTAAAAACGTCGTTGTGATGAATCAAGGTGGCGGCTCTATATCGCTGTCTGCAAACGATGTCCATTTCACGGGAGCACAGGCTGATATGTTCAGTTTCGATGAAGCGGTCTTCCCCGTCTCTCTTGAAGGCGGAGAAAGCTTTGTGATACCGGTTTCAGTGCTGGGAACTCAGGAGGGGGCTATTTCTGCCACATTAGTCATCAACTATGGTGGTGAAGAGCATGAAGTCGAGCTAAGCGCTTATATTTGGGAAGAAAACTTGGTATATATAGGAGATGGCAGCTCGAACTTCGGTATTCCGGTGATGGTCAATCATGACTATTCGTATTCGCAGTTCTTATATATGCCCCATGAGATTATGTTCGCAAGGCGGCAGATCGAGAAAATAGCCTTTCACTGGAATGGTGGCGTTGAGGCTCTGAACAGCAATTCCTGGAACATATATATGGGGCACACTAATGGCTTGACCATCCCATGGGGAGGTGGTTGGATTCCTCTTGATGAGCTTAGCCAAGTGTATCAAGGCAGCCTCTCGCTTCCTGCTCAAGAAATGTGGATAGATATTGAGCTGGATACACCCTTTATCTATGATGGCACAAGCAGTCTCGTTATTGCAATTCATGAAACTCAGCCTGGTTCAGATGGTGTGGCAGGGTATTTTTACAATACAGAAAGCAGAACATATCGCGGTATTCATTATACAGATGGAGCTTCGCTGATTGATCCTGCAAATCCTGCCAACGGAACGCCAAAGCTTGGTTATCCGAATATTAAAATGCGTTTTGGCGATCCATCGCAAGACCCCGTTTATTCTCTGAGTCCGGATATACAAGAGTGGGACTTTGGCTTAAACCCCATTTATTTCGATAGCAAAAAAGAGTTTACCATCAAAAACCTCGCCGGAGGAACGCTTTTAATCGAAAGCATAACTGTCTCAGGCGATGGCTTTACTTTAGAGGGAGATTTTGCGCCCATCGGGCTGGGATGTCTTGATTCAACTGTGTTTAGTGTTGTGCATTATCCCGAAACAGTGGGCGATCAACAAGGCACTCTCACCATCGTGAGCAATCTTGGTAGCTATGAAATAGAGCTTTTTGGCTCTTGCTATGATCCCATCATCTATGATTTTCCATTCTTTGAAGGATTCGAAGAGGGCAATATCGACGGTTCGGAGAATATTGCAAATTGGCGCCAAGAATTTTTTGGGGTACCTAAAGAGAAGCTGTGGATAGCAAATAGTTCTCAGAGCTCCGAATATCGTGGAGCACGTAGCGGAAGCTGGAACCTGGTTCTTGAAAACAATTCTGATGTCGTGCTGGTGCGTCCCATAATGTTGGAAAGAGGGCATTGCTACAGCCTCTCGTTTTGGGCTCGTCAAAACTCTTCTGAAAATGCGCGTGTTGCTGCATATTTTGGCGAGAATTATCGCATGAAAGGTGAACCTATACAGATCTTGCAGAATCGGCCGGTGCTTAGTGGAAACTATCAAGAATACTATTGTGAATTTACTGCTCCGGAAACAGGGCTATTTTTCATAGGTATCGAAGGTTATGTTGTATCCGGTGCCAATTATCTGAGTTTGGATGATATCTCAATTCATCATCTTGGCGAAGTGCTGCCTCCCGCTAATCTTGCAGCAATGGTTAGCCATACACAGGTGACGCTAAGCTGGGACGCTCCTACTGCAGAATTGCCTGCACTTGCGCTTGACTCCGCACACGATATGGGGTTTATGAGTGATGCAAAAACCAGGCAGGGGCTTGTGCTCACGGGATACCGTATCTATAGAGATGAATATTGGATAGCCATCATCGATGATCCAGATATCACGTGTTTCACTGATAAGTTCTTGGCTAATGGCGATTATGAATATAGAGTTTACTCGGTGTATAACCATGGGATTTCACTGCCCGTAAGTATTGGTGTGTCTATCGATGTGGCGCCTCTTCAAGGCTCGTTTGAAGATGGTTTTGAAGATTATCCTGATTTTGCCACTGAATTTGCGCCTTGGGGTCAAAAAGATGGTGCTCGTTTAATAACCATTGAGCTTGATGGGATAGACTTCCCCGGCAGTGGGTCAAAACCTGCCTTTAAGATATTCAATCCCTCACAGACCACGCCTCCGCTTACCGATATCGCGGCCTATGAAGGAGAAAAGATGGTGGCAACTTTTTCTTCGACTTATAGCTATAGTAACGACTATCTGGTTACACCGCGGATACACTTAGAAGCAAATAGCATGGTTAAATTTTATGCACGCTCGCACTCGGAAGATTATGGCTTGGGGCACTTCCTTTTAGGCTTGTATAATAGCCCCGCTCCATTTGCTGTTGAATTCCACTTGATTTCGGGGTCTGAACATCTTGCCGTGCCTGCAAGCTGGACAGAATATTGTTTTGATCTGAGCAGATTTGACAATCAAGATGTATATTTAGCATTACATTGCACAGCCCCTCATAGCTATATTTTATACATCGATAATTTCTCTATCGGCACTGATCTCACTTCCATCGAGGATGAGATTACGCCCGCTGTTAAACTCACAAAGCTCAAAGGCAACTATCCCAATCCCTTCAACCCTGAAACCACTATCTCTTATAGCTTAGCGGAAGCCGGACACACTCGGCTTGACATCTATAACCTTAAAGGACAATTGGTAAGGCACTTAGTGAGCAGCCAGATGATGGCAGGTGATCACGAGGTCGTCTGGAATGGACACGACGATCATAACCGAGCTGTATCCTCCGGCGTGTATCTGATCAGATTAAGCACCGGTAAACACATCTCCACCAAGAAGATGATCATGATGAAATAAAGCAATATATCAAATAGCAAAAAAGAGGAGTCCGTCGATGGATTCCTCTTTTCTTTCTTGGAATATCAAGAAGCTGATAAATGCTCACAGTTAATCTTTTTGGCTTCATCACCCAAAATATCGCTAATAATGATTGACAATATATGCTATGAAAAAAATAATGCGAGCCAAAGAAACCTTCAATACAGGAGTATAAAGAGCTATGAAAAACATTCTCGTAATCGGCGCTGCCGGACAGATCGGTTCGGAGCTTGTCCCCTATCTCAGAAAGATTTATGGAGACAGCCACGTTGTTGCAACATACAACCGCACCCCTCTTTTGGAAAACGTTATGGAAAGCGGTCCCTCTGAAAAGATGGACGCCACCAACGGCGACGTTCTTGCAGAAGTTGTAAAGAAACATAACATTGATGCAATCTATAATCTCGTTGCAGTCCTTTCTGCTAAAGGCGAAGCAAATCCCACTCTTAGCTGGCAGATCAATATGGACACCACTTTCAACTGTCTGGAAGTGATGAAAGAAACTAAAGGCGCTGTGTTTACTCCCTCTTCAATCGGAGCATTTGGCCCCGGAACGCCTATGGACGGCACACCGCAGGATACCGTGATGCGCCCTACAACCATCTATGGCATCTCCAAAGTGGCAGGTGAGCTTTTGGCTGACTATTACTATCTCAAATATGGCGTTGACGCTCGTGGCGTGCGCTATCCCGGCATCATCTCAAACGTCACCCTGCCCGGTGGCGGAACCACGGACTATGCCGTTGAGATCTATTATGAAGCCATCAAGAACAAGAGATATACCTGTAATCTCTCCGCCGGAACCTTCCTTGACATGATGTATATGCCGGACGCTCTTGAAGCAGCCGTTCAGATCATGGAGGCTGATCCCGCCAAGCTCAAACACAGAAACTGCTTCAACGTCACTGCAATGAGCTTTGATCCCGAAATCATCGCCGCTGCAATCCGCAAACACATGCCCGACTTCGTGCTGGAATATAATGTTGATCCGATCAAGCAAGCCATTGCAAATAGCTGGCCAAACAGCATGGACGATAGCGCAGCCCGCGAAGAATGGGGCTGGAATCCCAAATATGACCTCGACAAGATGACCGTCGATATGCTTGAAAAAATAGCGGCAAAACTCAAATAATTAGGACTGATCAATGATAAAGATTGGCGTCGTGGGAGTTGGACACCTCGGTCAGCATCATGCCCGAAAGCTCATGGAGATGGGAAACGTCTCTTTCAGCGGTATCTATGACAAAAACTCTCGTCGCAGCAAAGAGATCGCCTCAAAGCTGGGCACTACGGAATTTGATAGCTATGAAGCCTTGCTCGATTCCTGCGACGCCATCGACATTGCCGCCACGACCACCTCACATTTTGAGCTGGCAGAAAAAGCTCTTTTGGCAGGCAAACACATCTTTTTGGAAAAGCCGATAACGGAAAAGCTGGAAGACGCTTACAAGCTTTTGGAGATCGCGGAAAAGAAGAATCTCAAGATTCAGGTGGGACACATAGAGCGCTTCAATCCCGTGGTCTTAAAAGTGGAGAAAGATATCAAGAACCCCATGTTTATCGAGTCCACACGCATTGCCGAATTCCAAAGACGCGGCACGGATGTCCCCGTTGTCTTAGACGTGATGATCCACGATATTGACCTCATTCTCAGCTTCATTGATAGCCCCATCAAAGAAATACATGCCAGCGGGATAGGGATAGTCACGCCATCCATAGACATCGCCAATGCACGCCTCGAATTTGAGAACGGTGCAATCGCAAACGTCACCTCCTCGCGCATCTCGCTGAAGCATGAACGAAAGATTCGGTTTTTCCAAAAAGACGCATATATCACGCTCAACTTTTTGACCAAGCAAGCAAAGGTGATTAAGAAGGGTGCAAAAGCAATGCTATATCTGCCGCAAATCCTCAAAGGCGACATGGATCTCGATCCGGGAAAGCTCCTCGATCAGACCCAATATGATTGCACGGATAGCCCCAAAGACGCGCTATCTATGGAGCTTGAGTCTTGGGTAGATGCCATCATCATGGATAAAAGCCCCATCGTGGACGGCAAAGCAGGCACCAAAGCATTGGAAGTAGCCCACAGAATCATCAAAATCATCAACGAACAAGTAAAGAAAAACAAACTTAAGGTATAAAAATGAAAGATATTTTTGTAAAAGACATCGCCCAATATGAGGGCGAGGAAGTTCGCCTCAAAGGTTGGGTGCGCAACATCCGAAGTAGCGGCAAGCTCCTCTTCATCATCTTTCGCGATGGCACAGGAGACCTGCAAACAGTTGCATTCAGACCCGAGATCGGCGACGAGATCTTTGAGCAGGCAAAACGCCTTACGCTCGAATCAAGCCTGATCATCACCGGAATCCCCAAGAAACACCAGAAACAAGAAGGAAAGTATGAGCTCGCCCTCACCGGAGTTGAGATCATCCAAATCGCCGATGAATATCCCATTGGCAAGAAAGAACATGGTCCCGACTTCCTCCTTTCAAATCGCCATCTCTGGCTGCGCTCATCCAAGCAATGGGCAATCCTAAAGATACGTCACGAAGTGTATTACGCCATCTGCGACTATCTGAATGATAATGGCTTCAGCCGCTTTGACTCACCCATCCTCACGCCAAACGCCTGCGAAGGCACTACCACGCTCTTTGAAGTGGAATACTTTGACGAAGGCATGGCATATCTCTCCCAATCCGGACAGCTCTACCTCGAAACGGGAATCATGAGCCTCGGCAGAGTGTATGACTTCGGCCCCGTCTTCCGTGCAGAGCGTTCCAAGACGCGCAAGCACCTCACCGAATTCTGGATGATGGACGCCGAAGCCGCATTTGTTGAGCACGCCGAAAACATGCAGATTCAAGAAGAACTAATCCGCTTTGTGATCCGCAGAGTGCTTGAAAGATGCGACAGCGAGCTGGACATTCTCGAGCGTGATAAGGATGCGCTCAGAGCAGCCGACGCTCCCTTCCCGCGCATGACGCATAGAGAAGCCGTGGATTTCCTGCGCTCAAAAGGCAGTGACATCGGCTATGAGAGCGACTTTGGTGCAGCGGATGAGGTGCTGCTCACCGAGAACTCCCCTGTCCCGCTCTTCATCGAAAAGTGGCCGAAAAACATCAAAGCTTTCTATATGAAACACGATCCAGAAGATGACAACATCGCCTTGGGAAGCGACCTCATCGCCCCGGAAGGATATGGCGAGATCATCGGTGGAAGCCAGAGAGAAGACGATCACGACGTGCTCAAAGAGCGCATGATCGCCGAAAAGATGGACCTTGAACAATATCAATGGTTCTTAGACTTGCGCAAATATGGTTCCGTCCCGCACAGCGGCTTTGGAATCGGGCTGGAAAGGCTCATTTCATGGATGAGCGGCACGCGCCACATTCGCGAAACAATCCCCTTCCCCAGGATGATATATCGCATCTATCCATAAAAGATAATAATGATGATATGCCGTATTTTCAACGCCAAGATATTCAAGACATTATCTCAGCGTGAAGATACGGCATGTTTTATTGTATAAACATAAATGCAAAACACTAAATTAGATGAAATAGAGGAAAGATTATGATTAAGGAACTTTTCACAGAAACAACAAGAACCATGAAGTCTTCCATGATCCGCGAGCTGGTTGCCAGCACGAGGAACATCAAGGGATTGATCTCATTTGCCGGCGGCTTCCCCGCTCCGCAGACATTTCCGGTGGAGACGCTGAGCAAGCTCTATGCCGAAACCATCGCCAATGAATCGAGCTTTGTCTTGCAATATGGCGCCAGCGAAGGCGATCCCATGCTCAAAGAAGAGCTCTTGAAATGGGAAGGATATGACGACATCACACCGGATCAGTTGCTCATCACGGCGGGCGCAACAAATGCGATATATTATATGAGTCTCGCACTTGTCGAGCCCGGCGATGTGATCATCTGTGAAGCTCCCAGCTTTTTGGGAAGCCTCGTGGCATTTGAAGCGCTCGGTGCAGATATTCAATGCGTTCCCTTAGATCAGGAAGGACTGGATGTTGTAGCTCTGCAAAACAAGGTCGAAGAGCTGCAAAAAGCCGGCAAGAAAATCAAATATATCTACACAATCCCAGATTTTCACAATCCCACCGGCGTGACGATGAGCCTCAAACGCAGAAAAGAGCTCATTGAGTTTGCTTTGGCCGCTCGCATTCCAATCTTGGAAGACAATCCCTATTCACGCCTGCGCTTCCGCGGTGAAGCTGTCCCCACGCTCTTCCGCATCGCTCACGATGAATATGCCAATACCGATATCGTCACCGAAGTTGTATCTTTTTCAAAGATTTTAGGTCCCGGCCTGCGCTTAGCATTTGTCAAAGGCAATAAAGATCTCATCGAAAGAATGTGCTCTTGGCAGCAAAAGGTGAATATCGCGCCGGATAACGTGTCTCAGAGAGTGACGGCACACTTCCTCAATCGCGGTTATATGGATGACCACCTGAAGATGTGTAACGACCATTATCGCCCCTATTTGGATAAGATGCTCGAAGCCACCAGCAAATATCTCCCGCCTTATATTCAATACACCAAGCCGGAAGGCGGACTTTTCACTTGGCTTTGGTTGCCACAGACCATGAGTGGAGACGCTCTCTTTGAACAAGCTAAAGAATATAAAGTTAGCTTTATCCCGGGAAGCAAGTTCTATCCCACCAATCAAGAGAAGTTTAACAGCCTGCGCCTCAACTTCAGTTTCAGCACTTTTGAGCAGATCGAACAGGGGATGAAGAGCCTCGGAACGATCATGGAAGAGTTTAAAGCTTGACGAAAGATGGGACGCGCTATATCTTGTATTTATACATCATCGATGTAAGGAGATTTTGAGATGAAGAACATAATTATAAGTCTGTTGATGATCTTTGTGGCAATCCCAGCGTTTGCCCAATATGATATGCCGCGTCCCAATCTCAACCCATTTAGCCTGAATAGTCCCCTCTTGAAAGACCTCAATATGTCTCACAGTATGGGCTTTCAAACCGGCGTCGATTCACGCGGCGGAGGCTATTATCTCTCGCGCTATACAAATCATCTGAAGTATCAGCTAAACCCGAAGTTAGAGATGGACCTGAATCTCAATTTTGTCAACTTTGGCTCGATGAATACCTCAAGTAAGTTTAACATAAATAAAGACAACGACAGTAAGATCATACCTGATTTCTCCTTGCGCTATAAACCGAAGGAGAATGTGCATTTTGAGTTCCGCATGATACACGGAGGAATTATCACTCCGCAGACGTGGAATCAAGCTTGGTAAGGAGAGCACAGCAATTGTGAAAACCATAGTCATCATCATCTTGGCGATCCTCGGAGCCGCTTTGGGAAGTTTCATCAATGTCCTGATCTATCGGCTTCCGCTGAAGAAATCCATCGTCTATCCGCCTTCGCATTGCGGGAATTGCAATAAGAAAATCCCATTTTATCTCAACATCCCCATCATCAGCTACATCATCTTGGGCGGGAAGTGTAAGTATTGCTCGGCTAAGATACACTGGCATCATCTTTTAATTGAGATTATCACGCCGCTGATCTTGATCGGGCTATTTCTGCAATATGGCTTGGGAATTCTCTTTTTTAAGTATGCAGTGCTCTGCCTTTTTATGATCCCGATCTTCTTCATCGATGCATTCCATCAGATCATCCCGCATGTGCTGTCCATCCCGCTGATTCCTTTGGGATTGATCTTTGCCTATATCCCACGCAGTGATGTCTCGCTAATCTCTTCATTGATCGCTGCCGTCATCATCTTTGCCTTCCTTTTGCTCTTGGCTTATGCCTATAGATTTGCGCGCAAACAGGATGGCTTGGGTGGAGGTGATATCTGGCTATTTACCGGAATTGCAGCGTTCTTCGGCCTTATCAGCCTGCCCTTCATCGTCTTGATCTCCGCACTTTTGGGGATACTATATTTCATTATCTTCGTGAGAAACAAAGATCAAGGCTTTGCTTTTGGGACATTTATCGCCTTCACGGTGGTCTTGTGGTCGCTCTTGGGCGCTGAGAGAATCTTGGATGTGATCCCCTATATATAAATCTTTTTCACATGAATAAAGGAGTCTTCGAGATGGCTGAGACTCCTTTTTTTATTCTGAAAATCTATTATGAACTGTCAGGAAACGTCAGCCAATTTTGATAGTTTCAGGCCTCTTTTCCACCCCTTCCTTACTGGGTTCTGGTCAT
>DIQS01000014.1:112054-119263 GCA_002427325.1 Cloacimonetes bacterium UBA5456
CTTACTGGGTTCTGGTCATGATATGGTCATGATGTGGTCATGAGCATGAGCATATCATGAGCGCACGCTAAGCGGAAACCAGTAGGTAAGGAGTGGGTGGACAAGGCTTTGCCTGTTCAAAGCTCTTATTCGTAATAGAAAAGTTCCTGCTCGTCGTTGAGCCAGCTATAGCGGACTTGACCGATGAAGACTGTGTGATCACCGCTCTTGATCTGGCTGATGATCTCGCATTCAAAACAGGCAAGCGCATCTTTTAGCACCGGCAACTTCCTCAGCTTTCCGGGGAAATACTCAATTTTCCCTGCCGTGAATTTGTCTATTTCCCTGCCGCTCTTTGAGCCGGCAAGCCTCATGAGTTCATTCATCTCTTTGCCGGGGAAAATAAGATTGAAATAGCGCTTATCCATGAGGCAATCGTGGGTATAGCGCGGGTGTCCGACGGAGATTGCAAACATTGGCGGATCGATTGAGGTGCGCATAAACCATTCTGCTGTCATGATGTTGTGATTTCCGTCCGGCTTTTCGCTCACGATCAAAACGCTTTTTGAAGGTAGCCGCGTTTTCATATATGCTTTGGGCATTTCTATTTGTTTCATCATTTCTTTCTCCTAAAATTGCTCTTGATAATAAACAAGATAAAGCGTTTTGCCAACATCACTAATGCTTTCTTATTCATACATTTTTGCAGTGCATAAATCCACAAAAAGCCTGAAACTCAACAATGTTCTTGACAAATAGACTGCATCGCCAAACTGAAGGAAATTAAAACCTGTGAGGTGGACAATGAAATATTTCCGCAAATTAGTCGGGACAAGATGTTATCTTTCCCCCCTTTCCCTTGAAGATATCGAACGCAATACAGAGTGGGTAAACGACCTTGAAATAGGGCAGTTTGTCCTCTTTTCTTCTACTGTCTATGACATTGATAAAGAAAGAGATGCCCTGCGCACGCTCATGGATAAGGATGTGATCTTTGCAATAGTGGAAAAGGATACGAATAAATCCATTGGAAACTGCGGTTTGCATCAGATCAGCGAGGTGCACAGACATGCTCAAATCGGGATGTTCATCGGTGATAAGTCATATTGGAATCAAGGCATTGGCACGGAAGCGACTAATCTGCTCTTGGATTATGGTTTTAATGTCATGAATCTGAATAACATCAGTCTTGAAGTGGTTGAATATAACAAGCGCGCACTGCGTTGCTATGAGAAATGCGGTTTTAAATATGTGGGCACACGAAGGAAGTCCATCTTTATGGCTGGGCAATATCATGATGTGCTCATCTATGACATGCTTGCCGAGGATTTTGAGAGCCCCTTTGTGAAGAAAACTTTTGAATATGCCACCAGCGATGAAGCAGGGCGCAGTAAGATTAGCCTCCTTTAAATGAATCGAACCATCAAAGGACAAGAACAGGTTTTGGTGCTACTAAGTAGTGCCACTTCGCAGGATAGGATTGCCCAAGCTTATCTCTTTCACGGGAGTGACGGCTCGGGCAAGTTCCTCACTGCCTTATACTTCGGCATGATGCTCAACTGTCTTGCCGAGGAAGAGCAGCGTCCTTGCGGAGTTTGTCAATCTTGTCGGAAGTTCCTTGCGCTTGAACATCCTGATCTCATCTATCTCTTTCCCAGCACCAATCTTAGGATGAGTGCGGAGGGTGAGATTCGCGATAAAGAGGCACATAAGGAATATGACGCCTATATCCAAAACAAGATCAATACGCCTTGGGTGGACTACTTTTTTAGCGGGAATACGGAGATCAGACGTGATAGCATGAATCTGCTCATCCGTAGGCTGGAACTGAGTAAACATGAGGGGCGCAAACGGATTGTCATCATCGAAAACTGTGATATGATGAACACGCAGACGGCAAATTCATTCCTTAAAACCTTGGAAGAACCGCCGGCGAATACCGTGATCATCCTCACTACCGAGCGGATGTCAAATATCTTGCCTACCATCATCTCGCGCTGTCAGCCTGTCTATTTCAAGCCGCTCTCGCAAAATGTGATAAGCGAGATACTTGTCTCGGAATTTGGGGCGGAAAGCCATAATGCACGATCTGCGGCGCGCATCAGTGGGGGGAATCTCAAGACGGCTATTCGCATCGCTCAGAATGTTGGCGGAGGTGCGCGTGATCGGGCTTATGAGCTGTTTGAGATGGCTCGGGATGATAAGGCTTTGGAATATCTGACGCAGCTTGGGAAGAATAGAGAATCGGCGGATGCTTTGATTGATCACATTGCAAATGTGCAGATCATCGCTAATGATCTTGCCGTTTTTAGTATCGCTGCCCAGGAGATCATCAATCTCGACAAAGCTGCATGGTATCAAGCTTTTGCGCAGGATGAATTGGCGGATAGGCTGCCGGATTATCTCCTCACGCTCTCGGATATCAGCAGAAAGCTTTCGGGCAATGTGAATCCGCAACTCGCTATGATCAAGCTCTTTTTGAGCACTAAACAGTTTTTGGGCGCATGAATAACAAGAAACTTGCGCGCAATATCGGCATGATGAGCGTTGCCGTATTCTTTAGCCGCATCTTGGGGCTGGTGCGGGATGTGGTGATGGCTTTCTTCTTTGGTGGAGGCTATCTAAATGATGCTTTCAATGTGGCTTACAATATCCCGAATCTGCTTAGAAGACTCTTTGGCGAGGGTGCACTGTCCACTGCATTTGTGCCTATTTATACGCGCATGGGCAATGAAAAAGGCAGGGAAGAACAGATAGATTTTGCGCTGAATCTCATCTCTATTCTCAGCTTTATCTTGTTGGTGTTAACCGCTTTGGGGATGGTCTTTGCGCCGGTTTTGGTGAAGCTTCTTTATCCGGGGCTTGATCCGCTTTCCGTGCCAATTGCCATCAAGCTCACTCGCATCATCTTCCCCTATCTCTTTTTCATCGGGCTTTCTTCCACCTTTATTGCCATCCTCAATTCGCATGACTATTTCTTTATGACGGGGCTGTCCAGTGCGCTTCTAAATATCGGGATGATACTCTCTATCGTCTTGCCATATTATGTGGTTAAGCTGCCACCGGAAAAGCTCATCTATCCCGCAGGATGGGGTGTGGTTATCGGCGGAACTCTGCAGACCTTGATAAATCTTCCCTATCTGAGAAAGGTGGGATATAGGTTCAAGATCATCCTGAAATTTGGTGGAGAGGCACTGTCAACCCTCTGGAAACGCTTTATTCCCGGCATGATCGGGATTGGTATCAGAGAGATCAATCTCGTTGCAGACGCTCTCATGGCGAGCTTTTTGCCCGTCGGAAGCATCACCGCTTTAGGATATGGGAACAGGCTGATGCAGCTTCCGCTGGGGATATTTGCCATTAGTGCGGGCACGGCTGTCTTGCCCATGTATTCGCGACTCGTGGGCGAAAAGAACTATGAGGAACTCTCTTCCAGCCTGCGTTTTGCCAGCCTCAATCTCGTCTATATCATGCTGCCCATCACGGCGCTCATCCTCGCTCTTGCGCCGGACTTTATCACGATACTCTTTGGGCGCGGGGCATTTGACGCCCAGGCAGTCTGGATGAGCTCGCAGGCACTGATCTTCTATTCTTTGGGACTGATTTTCTATAGCATGAATCAGGTTCTCACGCCTATCTTCTTTGCGCAGGGCGATACCAAGACGCCCATGAAGCTGGCGGCTGTTATGGTTGCGCTGAATATCACGATGAACTTCGTGCTCATGCAGTTTATCCAGCATCGCGGACTGGCTCTTTCCACCTCTATTACGGCGCTGGTCAATTACACTATCTTGCTCTTTCTCATCCGCAAGAGATATCCGCAGATCAGCTATAGCGGGATAACGCTCAATCTGGTCAAAAGCATTGCCATCGCAGCGCTTGTCTATCTCCAGTCATGGTATTTGACATCTATTTTCACCCTCACGGGAACCCTTGGATTATTGCTCAAAGCCTCTGTCACCAGTCTGCTCGGCTTTGTGAGCTTCTTCGCACTTGGCATGCTTTTCAAGCTCTCTTTCCTCAAAGATAGCATTAGGAACCTATGGAAAAGATTCCGCCGCTGATCGCGCAAAAGCTGCCTTTCTTGCCCGATGATCCCGGTGTGTATCTGTGGAAGAACGCGGAGGATGAAGTGATCTATGTGGGCAAAGCGATATCCCTCAAAGACCGCATTCGCTCCTATCTTTCTAACACGGCAAAAGACCTCAAGACCGATCAGCTTGTCAAACATATTCACAGCCTCGATTACATCCTCACCAGCAGTGAGACCGAGGCCTTTCTCCTCGAAGCCAGCCTGATCAAGAAGTATCAGCCCAAATACAACATCCTGCTCAAAGACGACAAACGTTATCCTTATGTGAAGGTGACTCTTAACGAAGACTTCCCGAGAATCTTTGTCACACGCGATCTCGTCAAAGACGGAGGCAGGTATTTCGGGCCATACACGGACGTCAAGTCCCTCCGCAAGATACTGAGAAGCTTTGAATGGCTCTTCCCCATCCGCAACTGCAAGCGCAAGATACCCAAAGACCGCATCGTCTTCAATAAAGCCTGCATCAACTATCAATTAGGCAAGTGTAGCGCTCCTTGCATCGGCAAGATATCGCATGAAGACTATATGCAGATCGTGAACAAGCTCATCCGCTTCTTTGAGGGCAAATATGACGAGATATTGGGCGAATATCGTGCCGAGATGGAAGAGCTTTCCAGCCAGATGCGCTTTGAAGAGGCGGCAAAGATCAGAGACAAAATCGTTGCCATCCAGAACATCCAAAGCAGGCAGAGCGTGGTCTATACCGATAACCGAAACCTCGATATTGTCGGCTTTTATCAAGAAGGCAGCGATGCCGTGGCGCTGATTCTCAAGATGCAAGAAGGCGCACTTATCAATCAAGAGAGCTATCCGCTCAAGAACGTGTCTAATAGCGAGAGTGCGCACATACTCAGCTCCTTTCTCAAGCTCTACTATTCTCAGCATGAAAAGCTGCCCCAAGAGATACTCTTGCCCTTTGAACCAGAAGACTTTGAGGCACTCAATCGCTGGCTGAATAACAAGCTCAGCTTGCCTCAACGCGGGGATAAGACCAAACTGCTCGCACTGGCCAAGAAGAATGCCTTCCAGATCATAGAAGAGAAGAAGCTCGCCCATCTACGCAAGGCCAATCGCACCATCTTCCCCATCCAAGAACTCAAGGAAGCACTCGGATTTGACAGACTCCCGCGCAAGATTGTCTGCATGGATATCTCCACCATCCAAGGCTCGGACACAGTCTCCAGCGCCGTCTATTTCGAGAACGGTAAGCCCAAGAAGAAGAACTATCGCCACTACATCATCCGCGATATCGATGGACAAGACGACTTTGCCGCCCTGCAAGAGACCCTCACGCGCTTTTTAGGCGAGATTGACAGCAATCCTGAGATGAAGCCCGATCTCTTTATCATTGACGGCGGGAAAGGACAGCTCAGCGGCACAAACAGCATTCTTAAAAGCTCTGAACACAGCGACATCTATATCATCTCATTGGCAAAGAGGGCGGAAGAGATATTCATGCCCGAGAGAAGCGAATCCATCGTGCTTCCACGCTCCTCATCCGCACTCAGATTGATCACCGGCATTCGCGATGAAGCACACCGCTTTGCCATTGAATTTCACCGTAAAAGACGCAGCAAGCGCACCTTGACCAGCGAGCTTGATGAGATTGACGGCATCGGCGAAAACACGAAGTTCCTCTTGCTCAAAGAGCTCGGTTCCGTGGATGCGATCTCGAAAGCAAGCATAGACCAACTCACCGCAATCAAAGGGATTGGCCCCAAAACTGCGGAGAATATCCATAAACATTTTCATGTGTAGAAACCCAAGGAGAACATACTAATGAACGAAACTGTAAGGTTTTATCTGATAACAGACATCGGCTCTACGACCACCAAAGCGATTCTCATCGACGCCCAAAACACCAAGCTTTTAGGGATTGAGCACGCAAACACCACCGTTGAAGCCCCCGTAAACGATGTCAAGATAGGCATCCTAAACTCCATACAAGCGCTGGAGAAAAGCTGTGCAATCCAGCTACTTACACGCTCAGCAGATGCCGCAAACCTCGCCTTTGAACCAGGAATCAAATACCTCAGCACCAGCAGCGCCGGCGGTGGCTTACAGATCCTCGTGATCGGCCTCACTCTTTTTGATAGCGCCAGCAGTGCACGCAGAGCCGCTTATGGTGCAGGCGGGATCATCCTCGACGTCTTTGCCGTGAACGATAAACGCAGTTCCGTTCAACAGATGCTTGCCATGCGTAACCTCCGTCCTGACATCATCTTACTCTCCGGCGGCACTGACGGTGGCGCACTGAGTTCTGTTCTTCGTCTCGCCGAGATATTACGCATTGCAAACCCCATGCCGAAGTTTGAAACCTCGCAAAAGATCCCCGCCATTTACGCCGGAAATCAAGACGCAATCGAGATGATTAAACGCATGATCTCTGAAGACTTCGAGCTGAGTATCTTACCAAATCTGCGCCCCAGCCTCGACGAAGAAAACCTGAAACCTACACAAGAAAAGATACAGCAACTCTTCATGGAAAACGTGATGGAGAACGCCCCCGGCTATCAAAAGCTCAAAAGCGTCGTCTCCCAGGACATCCTGCCCACCCCGCTGGGGCTCACCAATGCGCTGACCCTGCTCAGCAAAGACACCCCACAAAACACCGTCGTCTTTGATATAGGCGGCGCAACCACGGACGTTTTTAGCTTCATCCACGGTCATCTACAAAGAACAGTAAGCGCCAATCTCGGTATGAGTTACAGCGCCCTAAACGTTCTCAAAGAGCGTGGCATAGAGGATCTGATGCAGATGCTTCCTTCGAGCTTCAGCGAAGACATGGTGCGCAACTATATCGGTAACAAAACACTCTATCCCACGCTGAATCCGCAAAGTGCCTCAGAACGTAGGATCGAACACGCAATCGCCAAGAGCACCATCTCGCTCGCATTTGTCCAACATCAAAACATGCATTACAACCGCATGAAACTCGGTTATTTAGACACAAAAAAGAAAGACACAAGAGACAAATATGAAGAGAAATTCCAATATGTGGCAGATGAAGAAAAGCACTATTTCTATCCCAGCGATATCGAGCTTATCATCGGTGCCGGCGGAGTCTTTGCCCACGCCGAAAACACCGAGCAATGCTTAGACATCCTCATCGGCGGATTTCAACCTCTCGGAATCTC
>DIQS01000014.1:119436-121050 GCA_002427325.1 Cloacimonetes bacterium UBA5456
GAACTCGCGATTGACAAACACTTTATCTCCCCACATTTGGGTGCACTCACTCAGACAGATCCGATCTTGGCACACGAAATATTAACCAAAGATTGCATAGAAAGCCTCGCCATCTATGTTCGCCCCATCTTCCCTACCAGGAAACCAAGACCCGTTCTACAGGTGGAATTTGAGGGAAAACAGCATATCATCATGGGCAATACCATCACACGCCTCGAAGCAAAAAAAGGCAACAAATACAAGCTAACAGCATTGAAAAAATGCAGGATAGACGGAGCCCGGACAGAGGCAGAGATCACAACTGATCTCCCCGTCATCATCGACACCAGATTTGACCTGATTAAGCACAGCCCCGAACTTGACTCGCTTTTCAAGCAATACGGCAACGAAGGCAGCGATCTAATCTTCAGAAACCTCGCCAAACCCAAGGAAGACGACTTTCAATATAGCGTTGAACTTCCCTATGAAGGCGAGATCATGAAGTCCGCCGGAGAGCAGGTCGAACCCAGCGAGATTGTCGCCGTGAACCACTATGCCCCGCCTCGTCTCTTCGTTGTAAACACCCTCAGTAATAACATCAAAATCCCCGAGCACATCGTCCAAAATAGTCTGACAGTCAAATCTGGCGATGTCGTTGATTTTGACGAGATTCTCCGCCAGCCCTTGCCCGATTATAATTACCGTTTGCCCCACTATTCACCTGTTCGCGGTAAGGTAGAATTCGTTGAGAATAGGACGGGATTGGTAGTGCTTTCTGAGATCCAAAAATATAGCAAAAAGCCCGTGAAGATAAACCTCGCCGAGAGATTGGGCATAAAAGGCAGACAAGCCGCAAGATACCTAAAAAAGGAAGTCGGTGATTTCGTTTATGAAGGCGATCTTTTGGCGTCCAAACTCAGCAGTGGACAGCCCGTATTCATCAAGACCCCCAGCACCGGCAAGATCATCAATATGGAATACAAAACGGGAATTGTCACGATTCATTATGAGCCAAATCCTTTCAACTATTTCGCCAATGTGAAAGGCAAAGTTCTCAGCGTGGAAGAGCAAAAAGCCATTCAGATCGCTTATCGCGCCATACGCCTCGACGCCTGCATTGGCTGGGGACGTGCCTCTTTCGGCAATCTTATCTATTTGGATAACAACAACTTCCCCAGCTTCCCCGAAGAAAGCATAGCCGTGCTCGGCTTCACCCCGAGCCTGAAAGACCTAAGCAAGCTTAAAAAACACTGTAAGGGCATCATTTGCAGCAGTGTTTTGCAAAAAGACGTGGTAGAATATCTTAGCATGGAACAAGGTGTGATCAATACCGGCAATGAACACAATATCACGCCACTCATACTTTTACAAGGTTTCGGCGACCTGCCTGCCGACCTGCAACAGATGAGCTTCCTCAGAGAAAACAGCAACAAACTCTGCATGATCGATCCACACACGAGGATACGCGCAGGGGTTGTTCGTGCAAATATCAACGTCATTATTTGAGATGGCTTAGAAGCAAATGAACATAGATTGATCGTATTTGCGCAGATTGTGGCATGCTAATCAACTGTCTGCCAGCTTCTTCCCTATTGATTTCTGCTCAGCTTGCGCTTATGATATGCTCATGCCCAT
>DIQS01000014.1:121255-143525 GCA_002427325.1 Cloacimonetes bacterium UBA5456
ATGACCAGAACCCAGTAAGGAAGGAGGGTAAAAGAGGTCTAAGACAGTGCTTTATTATTTGACATCAAGCAAGCATTTCTCGATAGATTATTATCGGATTCACATCAAATAAAGTCATTAAAACATGAACGATAAATCTCCTTGTTGACAAAAAACTTATATTTATATTTGCTGATACCATATGGATAATATGATCGTATTCAGCGTTTATGAGGTCAATCACCACCTCAGGCAGGTCTTGGAAAGCAGCATTGAGCCGCTCTACGTGAGGGGAGAAGTATCAAATTTCACCCATCACAGTTCGGGGCATATGTATTTTAACCTCAAAGATGAATCGGCGACTTTGCGTTGCACCTTCTTTAGAAATGTAAATCAACGCCTGGATTTTCGTCCTCAAGATGGACAGAGCGTAATTTGCTTTGGAAGCATCACACTTTTTGAGAAGGGCGGAAGCTATAACCTCAATGTCACGACGATGTTGCCCGCCGGTGAAGGCGAGATTCAAGCGCGCATTGAGGCACTCAAAAAGAAGCTCAAAACGGAAGGTCTTTTTGAACAGGCTCACAAAAAAGCGTTGCCTCCTTATCCTGAAAAGATCGGGATCATCACCTCCCCCACCGGTGCTGCACTGCAGGATATCCAAAGTGTTCTCTCCCGCCGCTATCCCGTGCAGGCCTACGTTTTTCCCGCCTTAGTTCAAGGCAAAGACGCGCCTCCTACGCTTATCAGAGGCATAGAATATTTCAATGAAAGCATGCAGGTTGATCTGATCATCCTCACGCGTGGCGGAGGCTCTCAAGAAGACCTCTTTTGCTTTAATGATGAAGCACTTGCACACGCTATTTTCGCTTCCAAGACGCCAATAATTTCCGCTGTGGGACACGAGATCGACTTCAGCATCAGTGACTTTGTGGCAGACTTTCGCGCACCCACTCCTTCCGCGGCCGCCGAGATTGCCGTGCCCAATAAGGATGACCTAAAAATACATCTAAACGGCATTAAACAGCGTTTACAGCTCACCTTGCAGGGCGAAATAAATGTCAACAAAAGAAGGCTCAGCGAGAATGCTTCAGCGCTTTCTCACTACCATCCGCAAAGATTGTGGCAAGAATATCAACAAAGGCTGGATTTTGCCATCCTTTCCCTCAAGAATCTACGACACATTGGCAGGGATTCACAAATAGCCTTAGAGCGCATATCATCGAGGCTGCAAAGTGCCTATGAATTCCGTCTCAGACGCTCTTTAGACCAGAGCAAACAAAATCTTGCAACACTTGAATATAAGCTCAAAAACTCCGCTGAGTTGTTGATAAACAGCAAGTTTCAAGAATTCAGCGCGCAAGAAGGAATTTTCACCCAATTAGCCCCCGAAAAGATGCTCAAGAAAGGCTGGATTTTAGCGCAAAAAGATGGCAAATCCATTCGTAGCATCGATGAAGTGAACGCTGGAGACATCCTTGAACTCCTCTTGGTGGATGGGAAAATAAACGCTGAAGTAAGGGATAAAAAATGACAAAGAAAAGCCTTATTTTCGTATTATTAATGATTGTGGCTCTCACGCTTTTTGCCGAGACAAGGTCACTTTGGGTTGTGCCTTGGAGCATTGCAAACCATCAGGGCGTCGATGAGCTTATTGAAGACGCAATTGCAGCAAATCAAAACGAACTATTAATCGAAGTTCGCTATCGCAGCGACGCACTCTATGAAGTAAATCGCGGCGGCGATAGATTTTCCAATCCTGAACCGCGTAGCTATATTCTCAAAGACGACAGCTTTGATCCTTTGGATTATACTCTTAAAAAAGCTAAACCCTTGGGTCTGAAAGTGCAGGCCTGGGTAGTGGTGTATAACGCAACTCCTTCACTTCCCAGACTCGTTGATGAAAACCACATGTTCACCCAAAAACCTCATTGGATCACCTGGCAAAAAGGCAAGCCGATGACGGATATTAAAGAGCAATTCGGTTTGTTCATAGATCCCGGCATCCCGGAGGTGCAGGACTATCTTTTAGACGTCTTTTCGGACATCGTTTTGGGATATCCTGAATTGGATGGGCTGCATCTGGATTATATCCGCTATCCAAACCATAAATATGGCTACCATCCAATCTCCACATCTCGTTATGAAGAGGCGCTTTTGGAGGAAAATAATCTGAGTTGGAACGATTGGCGCATCAGGCAGGTCAGCGATTTTGTGGGCAAATTGCAGACGAGAATAAAAGAGATAAATCCCGAGATACTATTGACCGCAGCGGTTTTTGCCGATCTGAAAGAAGCTAAAAACACCTATGCTCAAGACTGGCACGCTTGGCTGAGAGATGGACTCATCGACATCGCTTATCCCATGGCTTATAGTCTTAATTACGATTCATTTATGCAACAAATGGAAGTTGAGGAATTACTTGATTATCATGACAAAATCATCGTGGGACTAAGGGCTTGGGATGCTTCAGGGAAAAACCTCAAAGCCAAAGTTAGCCCAAAATATAATGTGAATCACATCAAAACCCGTATTGACTATATCCGTGCAAATGATTTTGCAGGCATCTCGCTTTTCAGCTATTCAGGCATCAAGGAAGGAGATGCTTTAGACGATTTAGTGCCGATAGCATATCCTCCGCAAGAGCCTGCAATACAGGAGATTGCTTTAAATGAGAGCCCTGAACTTGATGAAAGAATTGAGCCTGAACTCACCCAGATTATTGATTTCCTTGAAGTTGTTTCAATAGAGTCGCCGGATCAAGAAATGATAGTATCCGAAGCGACGGCATCACTGAAAAACTTTAAAACACAAGTGAAGCTTTTCGAAATGTCCGGCTCTTTTGTTTTGAGCATGCAACTGCCCAAACAAGGGTGCTGGACATGGTGCATTAGCGACAAACAGGGGCACACTTTATATCGTCGCAAGCGTTGTTTCGAGGAAGGCTATAACGAAGACTATTGGTTGGGCAATTTCTATGACGGCAGTCATTTACAGAATCAAAGCTATCTCATCAGCTTCTATCTCGAAGATGAGGAACTCTTCTATCAAAGCATCGTTATTCCGGAGATTTGAGGCATGAGCGAACTGTCAAAACAGGCAGGTTTGCTTTCCATTGCAGATTTTCTGCGCTTTGTAATCAAGACCCTAATCGGCATGGCGCTTGCGCGTCTGCTTTTGCCGGCTGACCTGGGAACATATCGACAGATTCATCTCATCTACGCCACGCTTTCGGGCATATTGCTCTTGGGTTTTCCGCAAGGGATGATGTATTTTCTGCCCAAAGCGAAGGATGAGGAGCAGATCAGGCGTATAATTTCCCGCACAATGGATGTGGTCACCTTGCTCGCCCTTGCCTGCGCTCTGGTCATGCTCGGCGCGCGCTACTTCATTGCTGATAACTTCCAGAATCCTTCGTTGATCCCACTTTTGGGAATATTCAGCATATACCCGCTCCTGCTCTTTTATGGCTCGCTTTATAACTTTAGCATGCTCGGACTCAAGGAACCCGGCAAAGCTGCCGTATTTGCGCTGTTTAGCATCATTAGCGATCTTATTATCATCCTTGCAGTGGCTTTCCTCATGCACAGCCTCGAAGCAATCATCTGGGCTTCGCTTGCCTCCGCCGTGCTGCAATGGCTCTGGGCTTTCATCGGGCTGAGAAAGAAGAGCAACCCTATTTCACTATCAAATTACGAAGGTTTCAAAGAACAAGTTTCCTACACCATCCCACTGGGAATCTCTTTCATCGTGGGCATACTCTGCGTGCAATTGGATAAAATCATGATCTCGGGTTTCTTTTTGCCGGAGGAATTTGCTGTATTCTCGCTCGGCGCCATGGAATTGCCCTTAATCGGGGTGCTGATCAATTCGGTGAATGCGATCTTGCTTCCTAATCTCAACCCCGAGGATCACGACCAAAGTGCCGCTATTTTCCGCTCCTCGGTGCGCAAAAACTCGCTGCTCATCATGCCTTTGGCGGTAGTCTTCTATCTCTTTGCATCCGAGCTCATGCTCTTTTTCTATGGTAAAACTTATATCGATGCTGCAATCTATTTCCGCATCTATCTCTTTATTTTGCCTTTGAGAACCGCCACGCATGCGCTGATTTTCCAAGCTTATGGGAGAACTAAACTCGTGATGTTAGATTCGCTGATTATGCTTGGTGCAAACGCCGTCCTCAACTATATCCTCATCCGTCAAATCGGCATGAAAGGTGCTGCAATTGCGACTGTTATAGTCTCTTGGCTGATGGTGATTATCTATCTTGCGCAGATGAAGCATTATCTCAAGATCAAGGTGAACCGGTTTTTTCCTTGGCTCAAGATGCTATTTAGCCTCGCCGTTGCGATTCTGCCAGCACTTATCATCATGCCATTGCTTAAGCTGATCGCCATTCCTTTCCTCAGGATGATTGTTTTCGGATCGCTCTATATGATGATTTATTTCCTGATTGCTCGCGCTTTGAAGCTCATTCGTAGTGATGACATAAGCATGGCGCTCGAACTACTAAGAAGCTTGGTGGGGTTCTCGCGAAATAGAGGCGTTCCACAAATGGATAAAGAAAGAGGAATATGATATGAAAGCTCTTTTCATCATGCCTACGGCCAGCAGTTTCATGAAGACTGATCTTGAAATCTTGGGCGAAATCATGCCCACCAAAGGCGTTTTTCTACATCAAAATAAAGACAAAGCGAAGTATCTTTTAAATGTGATCAAGATGGTTTTTACTCTTATAATCAGCCCTAAAACAAAGCTTGCTCTTTGCTGGTTTGCGGACTATCATGCAGCGGCTATGGTGATGATTTGCAGGCTTTTGAACAAGAAAAGCATCGTGATGTTAGGCGGCTATGATGCGGTGCACTATCCGGAGTTTGAGTATGGGGTCTATCACCACAAATGGCGCTCTCGCTTTGCTTCCTATGCGTTAAGAAATTGTAGCCATATCGTTGCCATACATGAGGATTTGCTCTCCTCCGACAATCTCTATTACAATCCGGAAGGGCATCCCGAGGGGGTGTTTCGCTTGGTGAAAGAGCTTAAAACTCCGGCGAGCGTCTTACATAATTGCCTCACCAAAGAGCCGCAAATCAAGCCACAGGAAATCAGGGAGAAACAAATACTCTGCGTTGGCACCACTCCGCGCTTTCAGGATTTTTATAACAAAGGCTATGATATGCTAATCGCTGCAGCAAAACACTTTAGCGATTGGAAGTTCATCTTCGTGGGCATAGACGATCGTTGGCTGTCCCAGATCGAAGAAATCTTTCAGATAAGTAAGATGAATAATATTGAGATTCACAGCGTTTTGCCTCATGAAAAGGTCTTGGAGCTTATGGCAATTTCTGACATATATGCCCAGATATCCATCTCGGAAGGCATGCCCTATTCGCTCGTGGAAGCGATGTTTATGGGTTGCAAGCCTATCGGCTCAAAGGTGACAGGCATCCCCACAATCATGGGCGACTGGGGTGTGGTCTGCGCCCATAGGGATGAAAAGCTCGTGATCCAAGCCTTACAAGAGCTGATGGATCAAGAGATAGATAGGGATGCCATGTCTGCTGATATCAAACAGCGTTTCAGCCCAAGTGTGAGGGCAAAGAAACTCTTCGAGATCATTGAAAGAGTAATTTAGGACTGCAATACCTTTTCAATCGTGCTGAGCAGTTCTTCCCTCATAAAAGGCTTTTGCAGAGAAGCTTTTGCGCCCAGTTTTTCGGCAAGGGGAAGATAGCTATCGGGACCGAATTTCCCGCCGCCGCTCATGGCGATGATCTTAAGATTTGGACACAATTCCAACAGTTCTTGAATGGTTTCCAATCCTTCTTTGTCCGGCATAATCATATCCGTTAAGACCAGTTCCGGCTGAATTCTGGCGCAAATTTCAAGTGCTTGATTACCATTTGCTGCCTGATCAACCTCATAGCCTGCCCTTGAAAGCATCCTTACCAATACTTTTCTAAAACTACTATCGTCTTCGATAACCAAGATTTTTGTCATATTGTCACCTCTACTTTGTGAATTTCCGAAATCACTAAGATGCTAATATAATTACTTGATTAAAAGTGTAAAGGAAAATCTTAACTTTCCTGTTTTTAATATTTTTGAATATATCAAGGACGCACAATAGATGAGAGTTACAGGATGGTTAAAATATGAAAAGGGGTCTGAAAATCGGGGAAAAAAAAAGTGGTGGCGAGACCCAGAATTGAACTGGGGACACAAGGCTTTTCAGGCCTCTGCTCTACCGTCTGAGCTACCTCGCCACACAGTTTGGTCAAATCAATTTAGTTCTTAATTTCTGTCAAGAACAATGTTTCATAGTTCGTTGCACAAGACACAGAATCTCATGCGATTATAGAAGTTACAATTCTTTTGCAATCACCTCATAGCTCGATTCTTCCGGCCGTGTAACTTTGTGGAAAATGTATAATGACAGAGGAAGCACGATCAAAGCGGGGATCACCACCCAATATTGCAGGGAGTCCTCACCCATCATCAGCTTTTTCAAAAAGCCGGTATTGGCAAAAGTCACCAAAAGGATGGCAAGAGAGTTGTTAATTGCATGCGAGAGCATGGAATTGAAGATTGAGCCGCTTCTTAGGGTGAGATATCCCAAGAGCATGCCCAAGAGAAACACGGGCACAAAGCGGAAAGGATCGAGATGGAAAGCGGCAAAGAGCAAGGCGGTGATTACCACATTACCGACCATGCCAAACTTCTCGAAAAAGCGCGGCATCAGCCCTCTAAAGAGCAGCTCTTCACATATTCCGGGCGCAATCGCAACCACCAACAAGGTGCCCCAAAGCGACAAATCCATCTCAAAAAGTTGGGACATTCTCTCTAAATATTCCTCCGGGAAGGGGAAGATTTCATTGATGAGCTGAGCTAAAATTGTAACGATCACAGACGCCGATATCGCGATGAAGGGAATCAGCGCAACTTCTTTGAGACGAGGGAGTTTGAGACGCAGAACCTTGTCTCCGTCCTGCTTCAGGAGCATCACTATGACGATCACTGGCAATCCGATGAGGATGATCTGAGTTTTGAGCAGCCCCGTGACCATATCTTGCATCTGCCAGCGTGAACCGAGGTAATAAAGCGCAAGCAGTGCAATCGAGAAATATACGATTCCATTATAGGGCGTGAAGATGTTTTTTCTGTCCTTTTTGATGCTTTTGAACCCACCGCTATCGTCTTCTGAGCGAAATAGTACGCTTTCGCTATTGAAGAGTTTGATGCTTCCCCAGATGGCGAACGCATCAAGGGCGAGTGTGCTGAAGATCGTGATGAGCAAATGCGAGACCTGATAGTCGTTTACCATCACGGCTTTGAAGATAAGTGCGATATTCACCACGGGGATCAGTGCCAGCATGCTGTTGAGCTCGATCGCCGGCAAAAAACTGACCATGGCTAAGATCATTGATACCATCATGATAGGCTGTTCATAGGAGCGTGCTTCTTTCATATTTCGGCTGAAGGTCGAGATCGAAAGGAGCAGTGCTGCAAAGAGAGTAGCCAGCGGGAGCATGGTCGCCAAAAGTAGCAAAATAGCCTTGAAGGGGATGCTCACTCCAGCCATATCAAACCCGCTTTGCCCGAGCATCAGCTGCACCGATATGCTCATGCTAAAGAGGTTTACGATGAGATTTAGCATACCCAAAGAGATGATGGTGAGATATTTGCCGATCACGATCTCACGGCGATCAATTCCCGCCACCAAGAGGGTTTCCAGGGTCTTGCGCTCCTTTTCTCCCGCAACGAGATCAGCCGCCACGATGGACGCACCCGTAAGCAACATCACGATCATGATATAAGGCAAAAACATGCCCAAGATCATGCCGAGTTTCTTCTGCGAATCGGCGGTATCGACCTTATGTACCTGCACCAAGCTCATGATCTTAGGATTTGCATCCAGTGCCTTGATATGCTCTTCTGCAAATTCATTTTTTAGCTCGTGAAGCTTTGAGCTCACCTTGTCATAAACCAATTGTCCCTGATCCTTTGCGGCGTCAAATTGAACCGAAACATGATAGAGCCTCAGCCCGTCTGAATCCAGTGAATCGCGTATGGTCACGATCCCATGAATGTCTTTATTTTCATAGAGATAGTCAACATTTTCGCTGGCGGGAAGGAAGTCAAAATGCTCAATATCTTGCAGGCTTTTGACGATGCGTGCAGAGACGGGATTGAGCACGCTGTCTTGGACGGCAACGCTCGCACCGCGCTCTTCGAGAACTCCTGTCTGACGGCTCATGATGGCGTTAAAGCCAATAATCAAAAGCGGATAGAGGATGAGCGGAAGCAGGAAAGTGGTGAAGATCGTGCGTTTATCGCGCAGAACTTCCAGCCATTCCTTGCCAAAGACGATGAAGATTTTCTTAGAATTCATGAGCCAAAACCTCCGTTTCATCGCTGAATCTATTCACATAATAGACGAAGATATCATCCAGATCGCTCTCCCCCGCTTCGCTGCGAAGTTCTTCCAAAGTGCCGGAAGCCAATAGTTTGCCTCTATGAATGAGCACGATCCTATCTGCCAAACGCTCAGCCTCGCGCATGATGTGGGTGCTGAAAAGCACGCATTTGCCTTCGTCTTTACACTTGCGGATGAAGGAGATGATATTCCTTGCCGTGAGTATATCCAAACCTGCCGTAGGTTCGTCAAAGATCATCACTTGCGGGTCGTGGATGATGGAGCGCACGATCGAGACCTTTTGCTTCATCCCTGTGGAGAGGAATTCAATCTTTTTATCCATGAAATCGTGCATGTCTAAGAGCTCGACCATCTCGTTCATACGGCGCGTTATCTCGCTGTCTTTAACGGAATAAAGCCGTCCGAAATAGCGGATAAACTCATGTGGTCTCAAGCGATTATAAAGCCCGGTATCACCGGAAAGAAAGCCGAGATTCTCGCGTACTTTTTCCGGATTTTTAACGATGTCCCAGCCTGCGATCGAGGCAGTGCCGCGCGTGGGACGAAACACGGTGGAAAGGATGCGCATGGTGGTCGTCTTGCCGGCGCCATTCACGCCCAAAAGGCAGACTATCTCCCCATCTTTGGAATCAAAAGAGATGCCGTCCACGGCATTGAACTTGCCCCCGTCTTTCAGCGGGAACTCTTTTACTAAGTTTTCAACGGTGATCATTGTCACTCCATCTTGGTCATTGTCGATTGAAAAAGAATGCTATCGCAGCCCTCTCGGGACTCAAGAAAACTGCGATAGCGTGGTCGTATATTATAGGTTCTCTATGTTCTTAAGTGCTTTGTGTGCAGTGGCTTCGTTGATTCCCTCTTGGGTGATATAGCCCAAAACGGGTTTGCCGGAAGGATTGCCCTCGGCGTCTTCGCGGAAGAGTTCCAGTGCGATGCGAACCGGTTTGTCATCCACCATCGTGATGTCTTTGCCCTCGGCGTCGGTCTCAAAGAGATTGTCCTTGAGCCAAACCAAACCGATTGCGGCAGTTCCATGCTCATCGATGACGTTTTTGCGCGTGGAACCGATGGCGAGACGCTGTTCGTGCGAGAGATTTGGGGAGTTGATGCTGGAAGTGACGGTTCCCACTCTCTTGCCATTGAGATATGCGCCTCTACCCACTGCAATCCCTTCGCTTACAAGGATATTCAGGCTCTTTGTGACGCCTTTTTCAAGTGCTTTCATCAGCGCAGCTTTGCCGATGAATTCGTCCTTTGTGATATCGACAGCGGCGGCGTAGAGCGGGGCATTGATGGGATTGTGGACGGGGTCATATTCGCTGCCCATGAGCGGAAGCCCGAATGCTCCGGCGGAGATACGGTTTTCATCGCGACCGCCCAAGCCTACCAAGAGGCCACCAAGATTCAGCGCACTACTCACGATCTTCTTGAAATCCTCTGTTGCAAAAGCTTTGGGGATATAGATTTCCCAGCCCCAGCGATTGGTGTAGCCGGTGCGAGAGAAATAGTAGGTATGCCCTTCGCGATCGATCTCGTTGAAGGTGAAAAAGCTCATGTTTTTAGCAGGATTATTGCGATTTCTCAGCACATCTTCGCCATAAACTTCTTTGATTACCTTATAGGAAAGCGGACCTTGCACGTCAACCTTAACTAATTCATCGGAAAGGTCTTTAGCTATCACATCTTCGCCCTCTTTCTTGTGACGCATGATGCGATCGATATCTGCCACTAAAGAAATCTTTTCGCCATCGCGCTCGATCTCGTCAGTGATATCGTGTCCGGCATTGATCACGAGGATGAAATCATTGTCCGAAACCTTCATCATGATCATGTCGTCCACCACCCCGCCGTCATCATTAAGAAGCAGGGTATATTTGCAAGCACCGACCTTCATATCCTTGATATTTGCCGGCAAAGTGCGGTCTAAAAGCGCCTCGGCATCGGCTCCGGAAAAGAGGATTTGTGCCATGTGGTCGATGTTATAGACGGCGACTTTGTTCACCGCGGCGGATTCTTCCAAAACGCTGGTGAGATAGTTCACAGCCATGTCATATTCGCCGAAATTGCTACGTTTTACGGGTTGGACTTCGATGCCTTTATGCTTTGCCAAAAGAGGGAGATACCACTCTTGTTCGAGGTCAAAAAGAAAGGTGCGACGAAGCTCTTTGGGGAAGTCTATTCCAAGTTTCTTCATGGGTTTACTCCTGATAATAATATTTTCCACCACAATGCGGCGATGGGCTTTTTTGTCAAAGACTTTATTTTCCTACTGCGTCAGACGATTTGGAGATTTAGCGATTTTTCAAGGGCAAGATTGTAGAAATGACTTGTTGTTAACCATATTCTTAAAAGTATCTTTCAGTAATGACATGCAAATAGCATCAAAAAGGGTTTCACCATCTATACAATCATCGCGATTATCATGAAAACAACAATTGACATGCGTTATCTATCAACTATGCAGACATAATCTAAAAAGCCAACTATTGTGCATCGACATTTATTTTAATAAATTTGATAAAATAAACATTGACTAAATATCTTATAATGATTTAAATGGGATATCTTTAATTCGGGAGGAATTATGCAACTCGAAGCTGGTTCTTTTTTACGTGATTACGAGATTGAAAAGCTTTTGGGAAAAGGCGGAATGGGGACTGTCTATCTTGCAAAAGACAGCTTTTTAGACAGACGCGTTGCCATCAAGGAGCTCAGCCCTCTATTGACAGCAGACTCCGAATTAGTGCAAAGATTTCGCAATGAAGCGAGAATGCAAGCCAAGCTTAATCATGCAAACATCGTAAGCCTGCACAGTTTTTTTGAACAATCCGGTCGCTATTACATGGTGATGGAATATGCCGAAGGGAGAACCTTGAAAGAACTTATCAATCAAATTGGACCTATCCCGGAAAAAAGAGCCCTCAACATATTAAGACAATTAGTCTCTGCATTGCAATATGCTCACGAACTAGGAATTGTGCACCGCGATATCAAACCTTCAAATATCATCTTAGACGCTAATGATAGGGTGAAGATATTGGATTTTGGTATTGCTCGGATCATGGGCGAGCGTGGCCTCACGCAGACTGGACAGCAATTGGGTACGGTTGTGTATATGAGTCCCGAGCAGGTGAAAGCATTCAAAGATATAGACGGCAGGTCAGATATTTATAGCCTTGGAGTAAGCTTTTTTGAGATGCTGAGCGGACGCCGGCCTTATGATCTGAATACTGATAGTGATTTTGAGATTATGACCAAGATCGTGCAGAATCCTTTACCTGACCCGAGATCATATTATCCACATATATCGGACAAAACCGTTAATATCCTAAACAAGATGATTGAGAAAGATCGGAATCTGAGGTATCCAAATGCTCTTAAAATAGCCCAAGATATCGATGGCAACCTGTCAGGTCAACAGAATAGCAGCTATGTTCCTCAGTACGATATGCCTATGAGAAATAAACCAAGCAATGTAGTATCGGATGCGGAGCAGATCAGCGATAAATCAGATTACGGTATGAATAAAACCAGCATCACTAAAATGTATGTGTTGCAAAGTATTGTGGCGATTGCAGCAATAGTCTCTTGGTTTATTATTTCTTCTATTTTTTTTGATATCTTCGATGATCCGATACTAATAGTTGTCAGTCTTTTTATTGCAACTATTGGCATGGTGATATTCACCTTCAAGAATGTTGTTATTACTCAGAAGCTATTGGATAAAAAACAGTACAAAGAAGCATATCTGAGTTCAGTTCGTAATAGGAAATTCAACAAGATTATTTTCATATTTGCAGCCGTCTTCTTCATTATTGGAATTATTCTTGATTGATTTCCGCCAACACCACAGATTAAACAACGAAAAAGGAGAGACTCAATGAAATGTCCCAACTGCGGCAAAGAAAATCAAAGCAATGCAGCCTTTTGCAAAGGTTGTGGAGGTAAAATGCAAGATAGATTTAAGACTTGTAAAAACGGGCACAATTACGATGCCTCATTGAATAGCTGTCCCTTCTGTCCATCCGACGATAGGACGATAAGCGGAGCAGAGACCATGATGGACTCTCCTCAATTTGATAGTGCTGAGACCATGATGGACACCCCCATGCACGACAGGGATAAGACAATGATGGACTTGAGCAAGCCGAGAATCAACTCTGCTAATATCACTCGCACGGTAGCAGATAGAGATTCGACGATGATCTACACAGCACCCAGCAAAGACGAAGGAGCCGAAGGCTCGGACAAAGAAGCAAAATCCGGCGGAGCGCTCAGGAAACTTGTCGGCTGGCTGGTAACCTTTGATGTTAACCCCATCGGTCAAGACTATAAGCTCTATCAAGGCAGACAAATAATCGGCAGCAAGAGCTCTTGCGAGATATGCATCCAACAACCGGGCATATCCAGCGAGCATGCCGTCTTACTCTATCGTAACGGCAAATTGATCCTGCAGGACAATCTATCCACCAACGGAACTTTTGTAAACGATGAAATGATTGAAGACAAGGTTGAGCTAAACAATGATGACATCATCAAGGTCGCTTTGATCAATCTCAAGGTAAAGATAATATAGCATTGCGGTTCATGTCAAGTTCAGCACGCACGTTATGCAAAGGAGATGAGATGAAACATAGAATATTGTTAATCATACTGCTATTGTTTTCCATCAGCATGATTTGGGGACAAAGCGAAGCTCGCTACATCAAGTCCGAGACCGGCGGCTTTCCCATCATGGTAAGCTCGGTGCAGGTTTTGGATAGTTCGCAGGAGCCAATCTCGACACTAAAAGAGCCCAATTTCAGCATTACTCTCGATGGAAAGAACGCGGAGTCTCTCAAGGTGAGCAACTATGAAGAAAGCGGTATGGGTCTGCAGATAATGCTTTGCGTGGACAGTTCCGGCTCCATGAGCGGCGTCCCGATCAATGCCTTCAAGAAAGCCATCATCCCTTTTGTGAACAAATTAAGAACGGTAGATAAGCTGGCGATCTCCACTTTTGGCGACGATTATCAGCTCTTGGCAGACTTCAGCAACGAGAAAAACCTGCTCAAAAGAACCCTGGAAAACATTACCCCGCGCAGCAACTACACGGCTCTTTATTACGGCTCTTATAAAGCTCTGCAACACCTGGTCGCTAATGACGAGCAACCGGGCAAAGTGCTCATCTTAGTCAGCGACGGCAAGGATGAGAATCCGGCAAGCTCCTATGATGAAAACGATGTTATAAACCTGGCAAAAGAGAACGGTATTCCCATATTCGCCATGGGATATTCCCGCGTTCAAGAGATATTCTTACAATCCTTGGAGCGCATGGCAGAGAAGACGGGTGGGGATTTTTATCACGCCAGCAAGACAGAAGAATTCCAAGACTATTTTGAGAAAGTGTACAGACAGATTATGAACATCTATCTGCTATCATACACGGTGCCCGGCATGAACGGAGATGGTAATGACCACAACCTCGGCATCAAGGTCAGCACCCCTTATAACACTACGCATCAACTGAAAGCAAGCGTTACCTTGCCCATCACGAGAAATCAGGTGGCGCAAAAAACAACTAAAAAAAGCTCCAATATCTGGGTGATTGTGGGAGTGATTGCGCTCATCCTTGTTGTTGGCGCAGTTGCTTATATGCTGATAAATAAGGCAACAAACAAACGGAAAGCTGAAGAAGCAAGAAGATTGAATGAGCTTGAAGCTGCAAAAGAAAGAGAATTAGCCGCCGAAAGAAGGAAAGCCGAAGAACTCGAAGAAAGGCTGAAACAAAAAGATGAAAAGCTTGAAACGGATGTTTTTAGACCCGCAGCAGCAGCACCTGAACCAGCATTCCAGCCCAGAGTCGTTCCTGAAGATAGAGAAAGAACGATAATCACCGGTGGAACATCCTTTGTCCCAAGAATTGAGAATCCCCAAAGCTTGCGCATGGAATTCATGTTTGGAAGCCAAAGCGGGAAGATCTACACGATTGGCAAAGAAGGCGCAACTATTGGACGCAAAGAAGGCAACAGCATCGTTATCAGCGATCAAACTGTTTCATCATATCATGCCAAGATCAGCTATATCGACGGCGCTTTTATCATCGAAGACTTGGGCTCCACCAATGGCGTATTTATCAACGGCAATAGAGTTCAAATACATAAAATAACAGATAGTTGCACATTTAAGTTTGGAGAAGCCGAAGGCGATTTTGACCCGAGGTAAGGAGATGAATATGCAGACTGATAAAAACAGATTTCTCTATGGTAACCTGAGTGATGTCGGTAGGGTTCGTGATGAAAACCAGGACTATTACGGCAGATATAGCGGAAGATTTGGCGATTTGCTATTGATTTGCGACGGCATGGGCGGCTATCAAGGCGGCTCAATCGCATCACGCATGGCAGTTGACATCATTTCAGAACATTTCAAGATGCTAAGCTCTCACTATGATGTCAAATATGAGATTGAACAAGCAGCCAACCAAGCACAGATGCAGATCAAGAGACATCAGGCGGAAAATCCCGACACAAAAAGCATGGGAACAACCTTAGTTTTGCTCTTGATTCGCGGTGACAGCTATTGGTTTGCCCACATTGGTGATAGCAGGATATATCTGAAGCGCGATGGCAGGACAAATCAGCTCACGAAGGATCATTCTTTGGTGCAAGAGATGATTGACAGCGGCATCATTGAGCCCGAGCAAGCGCATGATCATCCAAAACGTAATATCATCACCAGAGCCTTGGGAACCGATAACCACACAGTGGATATCAAGGGACCATATCACCTTAAAACCGGCGATGTATTTATGCTTTGCTCCGACGGAATGTATGAATATTTTGACCATGAAGAAATATCCGAACACATGGACAAAGAACCGCAAGACGCTTGTGAGTTATTTGTTGCTCTGGCAAATCAGCGTGGCGGTAAAGACAATATCACGGTGCAAGTGGTCAAGATCATTGGGGAGATTTTGGAGCCTATCATCCCGATGACGCCCCCTCCCACCAAGATCAGACTCCTCAATAAACGCAATGCTATCATCGCTGCATTTATCATCATTCTTGCCGGAATACTTGCCACCACCACGCTTCATCGCTGTGGTAACAAGGACGAAAAGAAGCAAGAAGAAGGCAAGTCCAAGACTGAAAGCAATGAAGGGCAAAAGAAGAGCAAAAGCAAGGATAAGATAGAGAATAAAGGCGACGACAAGGACAGGAAAGAGGCTCCAGATTTTCTTGGAGAAACAATAGACAAAGTGGGAGAACTCGGCAATGAATTAAAGAAACAAAAAAATATGGGACGTTCATCATCCGAGATTGATAGCACAGGGCAAAAAACCTCAGTCCCAGGAAGCCAAGATTCCACCCAAACAACCCCCAATAACAAAGCAAAGGGCAAGAAATGAATAAGAAAATAACCATCATCTCGTTGATTTTGCTAATCGTATTACTTTTCATCACCGGCTGCGACATGAAACTGCGCAAGCTCAAAAAGCAAGAGTTCAATCTCTTAAAACAAAATGTCGTCCAACTTCTCGGAAACGACTATAAAGTACAAAAGATTAATATAAGCGAAGAAGGCTATACAAATGAAGAACAAAGCGAATATCTCGTTGAATTTAGCTTCGATTTGAATAAGCCTATCCTATTAATGACCGGCACCGGCATACCGGGTCGGTTTGTATTCCAAAAAGATGAATCAGGAGAATGGAAATGCATATTAAACACAGGCAACCCAAGCGAATTGTTCAATTTTTTGCGCTGATCATTCTTGCTTTGCCCCTGAGCTTGGGAGCTCAACTTTTTGAAGAGCTTTTCAATTTTGGCTTAGAAGTATTGAAGATCGTGGATGAAGAGATATTGGAAATCTCCGCTTTGACAGATGAACAAGAAAATAGTGTCGGCGAAGGAATCAAGCAACAAATTCTTTCAGAAAACAAGGTGATAAAAAGCTATCCGAAGAACAAAAACCCACACAAGGCATTAGCTGATCTTCTGCCCCACTGTGCGCGCAAAGGAATTGACTATGATCTCACCATCATTGATAGTGATATCTTCAATGCATACACAGTCGCCGGTGGCAAGGTCTTTATCTATAGCGCTCTGCTTGAAGGCTTGCGAACTCAGGAAGAGCTGGTCTTTGTGATCGCTCACGAACTGGCTCACAACGAACTCAAGCACTGTGTTAAAAAGGTACAACATGCAGTTTTCGCCTCGAATATCGATCCTAACTTAGGGAACGTTGTCATGATCGGCTATGGCGCGATAAAACGTCCGTATTCAAAAAATGAGGAAAGAGAAGCTGATGAATATGCTATTAAGTTGATGCGAAAAGCCGGCTACTCTAAAAATGGAGGCATCTCATTTTTCAATCTCTTAGAATCGCTTCAAGGCGGTGACCCGGGGTTTGTCATTCCCATCATTGATGACTTTATCTCCACCCACCCCAGCCCGCAAGAGAGGAGAGCGAGAATTGAGAAAATGTAGGCTGAGCCAAATTAAGCTCAATGCGTGGCAAATATCAGCGATAGCTGCGATAGCCTGTCTTTTGATATTTGCCATCGCATTGGGGATTAATATCAGCTTTCAAAAGAAGCTTAAGTTCAACGTTGCAATCAATTATCTGTCTTGGAAAAACCCACAGCTTACCGTATCAAGCAGATACCGTACTTTGATCCCCTTTGAGATATCAGATTTCACTCTTTCGGTTGAGAATCTTGCCGGCAAAGAGCTGTTTCGTCTCAGCAACAAAACCCCTGTCAAAGTAAGAGTATTTAGCAAACCTGAAGTGATCGTAAGCGTGAGTATCAGCGCTACAGCTCTTTTGACTTTGTTCAGAAAATCAAAGGACCAAACGCTGATTATCCGTGGCAAGATACCAATCAAGATTTTGGGAAAACAACGCTATATTAGAATGGAAAAAGAATATGAAATGTCCCAACTGTTCAAGAACCATTGAAGTCGATTCTGAATTCTGCGTATATTGCGGAAGCAGGGTTTCACAAAGCTCTGCTTATGTGAAAACAGTAAGAATCGGTCGCGCCCCAGACAACGACATCGTGATATCGGATTCACGAATTTCTGGCCACCATTTAAAGGTGCGGATGGACTCAGCAAACCGGGTATTTGTGGAAGACCTCAATTCCACTAACGGTCTGTATGTTAACGGAGAAAGAGTCAGAGAACGGCAAGTCTCGCTTTCTGATCGTGTCTCCTTGGGAAAAGATTTCAATCTCGATCTTCGCACAGTTTTAGGTGCTGGTGGAGGCGGAGGAGGAAGCAGAGGCAGCGGAGGCGGCGCACCCAGGCCCAGTTCTGCCGAGAAACAAAGCGTCGGCGGAGACCTGAAATCGAGAGAAAGGATCAATATCGGTCGCAGTAACGATAACGACATCGTGATCAGCAATATCAGAGTCTCGCGCAAGCACGCCACTCTCATCAGGAAAGATGGCTATTGGCTCTTAGAAGACCTCGGCAGTGCCAATGGAAGCTATGTAAATGGCAGAAAGATTAGCACTTGCCGCGTTGATGACACAGACAAGATCACGATTGGCGGTGTGCCGCTGGATATCGGCAAACTCTTTTCCGCTCCCAAGAAAGACTGGAGCTCAGACCTCTTGCTGCAATCCGAAGCCATCACCTTCCAAGTGGGCGAAAAGGTGATCGTGGATGATATTACTCTCTGCCTGAAACCGGGTGAGTTCACTGGACTCATCGGCCCCTCAGGTTGTGGCAAAACAACTTTGATGTTGATGCTAAACGGCTATTTGAGACCCAGCAAGGGGCAAGTCTATATCAATGAACTCTCGCTGTATGACAACCCTAAGGCTTTCCAAGGTCAATTGGGATATGTCCCTCAGGATGACATCATTCATAGAGAGTTAACCGTCACGGAGTCATTGAGTTATACCAGCCACTTACGCCTGGGCAACAAGATCAGTGACAGCGAAAGAGACACACAGATCAAGAAGATCATTTCAGACCTAAACTTAGGACAAGCTTCAGAAGTGCTCATCGGATCGCCGGAAAAAAAGGGAATAAGCGGCGGACAAAGGAAAAGGGTGAACATGGCGCAAGAGCTTATCACCGAGCCTTTGATCTATTTTTTGGATGAGCCCACCAGCGGCCTTGATCCGCGTAGCGATCTGGAAGTGATGAACCTACTTAAAGATATGGCGGACAGAGGACATATCGTTCTTTTGACCACCCACAAGATCGATGAATTGAACTTCTCGTTATTTAGTCATCTCATCGTCATGGGACCCAGAGGCGTGCTCGCCTATCACGGCCCTGCCTCTGAAGCATGTCGCTATTTTGGGGTAAAAAAACCTGAAGAAATCTTCGGCGTTTTGGAAAAGAGAGAAAGAGCACAATTGAAGCAAGACTATTTGAAAAGCAGCTATTGTGCCGAACATCAAAAAGGGCACTTCACCGGAAAGAGTGCGCCCCTGAATAAAGCAGGAAAACAGAGCTTTGACGAGAGCTTCGGACAGTTTATGACCTTGTGTAAACGCAACGTGCAGATCAAATTGCGTGACACCTTAAACCTATCTGTTTTGCTCTTGCAGGCACCCATCATCCTCGCCTTTATCTTGCTTGTTTTCGACAGCTATCGATTGCCCCATCCAATCTATTTTGTGCTTATTGTCGCCTCAATCTGGCTGGGCTTTTCAAATTCTGCCCGCGAGATTGTGAGCGAGCAAAGCATATTTAAACGGGAAGAAAAAGCGGGCTTAAATCAATCAGCTTATCTTTTGTCAAAGATCACTGTGCTCGGTGCCCTCTGCTTTGCCCAAAGCGTTCTCCTCGCCTTGGTAAATGTCGTATTCAAAGACTTCAACATGGATTACCCCGCCTTACTTTTTGTCTTGTTCATCACTTCGTTCACAGCCACAAATATGGGCTTGGTATTGTCATCCTTTGTGAAAACCGGCGAATCTGCCATGACCATCGTGCCCTTAATGCTGATTCCACAAGTCGTCTTGGGTGGAATGATTGTGCCTTATCAGTTTTTCTCGGACCTTGTGAAAATCTTGGCGGTACCCATGATCAGCCGATGGGCATTTGAATTGCTCATACTTATCGAAGATAATCCATTTATTATAGGTGAATTAGGATTTGATAAAGACTGGCTCGGGATGGACATAATCATAGTTTTGGGAATGTGTATCCTGTTCATCTTCACCACTAAGTATTTGATCAAAAAGAGGTGTCAATAAACTGAGGATTTAAGCTTTCAAAAAGCAAAACTATGTCTATCGATGGTGATGATCATCGTCTTGGCCGACTGACACTTAAATCACCTAACTATTTGCTATACAACTGAATGCGCTGATGCTCGACACTATAGTGAGAGCATCAGCGCATCAGATAATATTTACGTCGAGGCATCCCCTATCGCGCCGTTTTCATGATCATCAATCTATTATTCAAATCCATTTTCTTGCAATGTATTAAGCACATTCAAATTGATTCGTTCGATGCTTTCCGGCGTAAGCTCCTCTGCTATTTTCGCTTTCAATGTCGCGGCCTCTCAACCCAAAAAGCAAAGCGCATACCTTCCCTTCCGGGCAGCCAACATCTTATTGTCTAATAAAGCGAAAACGTTCCCGCATCAAACAGCTTGATACGGGAACGTATAAAATCCTACAATTGCTACCCTATAGACAGCAATCAATAGTCCCAATCGCCTATCATATATCCGCCTATTAAGAGATCCTGATCTACTTCTAAGAGCAATGCATCCACAGTCTTCCACGGCAGCAATTCTTTGATCTCATACCATAAGGATTCTGCATCTTCGGTTCCAAAATAATGCGCAAGGGACATCCAATAGAAAGCATCTTCCAAATGAAGCTCTTCATCTATATTAAGAAGCGAAAGGGCGAGATAAAGCATTGATTCTCCATCCCAAATATCTGCACCAAGAGCAAACCAATCGGCAGCTTTTTCAAAATCCTGCTCTACTATATTGCCTTCAAAATAATTTAATCCACGAGAAAAAGCTTCTTCTAAGCTTATCTTCTCTTTTGCTGTGTTATTCCCAAAGAGCATCGTGAGGCTCAAGAGAACTATGCTGATAATTAATATATATTTTTTCATTTTATTTTTCCTTCTTGTTTTTTTTATGTTTGGACAAGATAGAGAGCATTTGACAGTTAGCAAAGAATATCTTGCAATAGCGCTGGCTTTAGATGCTCTTGTATGGGCTTCAGCCGCTTGATCAAGCCATTAGCAAAGCCCAGATATTATCACAATTTTCAGCAGGAGGGCGCGTAACATCCTATTAGCCCTATCCTAAGAATTATAGATCAGAACTCCCAAGCTCCTTTCTTATATCCTTCTTTAAGCAGATCATCATCTACTTGTTTAAGCACAGAACCAACTCTTGGTCGGGTCATTAAAAACTTGATTATATCCCAATAAAATTCAGCATGTTCAGCCCCAAAATAATAGGCAAGGGACATCCAGTAAAATGCTTCTTCCAAAAATTTGTCTTCATTTATATTCAGAAGCGAAAGAGCAAGATAAAGCATTGAATCTTCATCCCAAATATCAGCACCAATCTCAAAATAACCTGCAGCTATACGATAATCCCTTTTAACTGTCTTGTCTTCAAAAAAGCTTAATCCACGAGAAAATGCTTCCTCTACGCTCATCTCCTCTTGTGCTGCGTCATATCCAAAGAGCATTGTGCCGCTCAAGAGAACTATGCTAATTAGTAATATATATTTTTTCATTTTATTTTCCTTCTTTGTTTTTAGTGTTTGAGCAAGATAGAAAGCTTATGGTAATCAAATCATATCTTGTCATTTTATTTTGATCGTGGGAATGGCTTGGCTCTGTCGGGATATTTTGTCGAGCATATCACTTACTCAATCTATTTTCCCTCAATACTTTATTAACCTCTGAATCAATCATTTTTACGATTTTTTCCGATACATTCGCCTTGATAGCATTTTTTAACTCTTCCGCATTTTCTATTTCAAAAAAACTCGCTAAACTTGCCCAATAATATGCAGCCGCAAAGTCTTGCTTAACATCAACACCTTCATACAACATATATGCATAATAATACATCGCATTTGCTTGTCCGAACTGGACAGCATCTTGAAACCAATGAAAAGCCTCGGTTCTATTTTGCTCTACACCCATGCCCATATAACTCAATAAGCCCATATAATATTGGGCATCGGCATGTCTTTGGATTGCTGCAGCACGAAAATAGTCAGCCGCTTCCTCATAATTCTGGGGAAGAGCTACACCTTGTAAATATATGAGTCCAAGATGATATTGAGCATGTGCATGATCCTGATCCGCAGCCAAGCGATACCACTTAATTGCTTTCTGATAATCTTGTGCCACATACGAACCTTCCATATATAAAGACCCCAAAATCTGCTGAGCTTCAGCATGACCATTTTTTGCAGAAATGGTAAATAATTCGATTGCTTTCTGACGATCTTTTTCCACACCAATTGCACCATTATAATATTTTAAGCCCAGTGAATGCATGTCTATTGCAAAATCTGCCTTCTGGGACTCCGTTGGCATCTTAGTAAAAAATCTTCTTAATCCCGGCATGGGAGCAATACCAATCAGTATTATGCTAATTATTAATATATATTTTTTCATTTAATTATCCTGCTTTGTTTTGAGTATTGGGACAAGATAGAGAGGCTGTAGCTCTTAGCAAAAAGTATTTTGCCGTAGCGCTGGATTCATCCGGTCGTTTCGCTGACTTCAGTCGGCTTTCTAACTACAAATGTAAGCCTGAAAAGCACCATTCTATATGACCTATTTTCCACATTTTTTATCTGCGATTTCCAGCCCTTTTTCCATAGCTTCCTTACTGGGTTCTGGTCATGAT
>DIQS01000014.1:143710-148589 GCA_002427325.1 Cloacimonetes bacterium UBA5456
CATGGGCATGACCATATCATAAGCAAACGATGAGCTGATATCAGTAAGGAAGAGATGGCAAGACAAGAGGTTAGGCACTGTCTCAAAATGCGGTCACTGTGATTTTTATATTTTCCTGCTTTTTTTGCTATTTTGAGGCTGTATTTTGAGTAAGAAATCATCGAGTTTGGGGTGTGCAAAATGCGGTGATAAATCCTAAGAATTCGGAAGGATTTTACTTGATATTTTAGCCTAATGAAGATTGTCGTTTGAAGATAGTGTTGCTGATTTCCCCTGATACAATAATGGTCGGGATGACAGGATTCGAACCTGCGACCACTTGAACCCCATTCAAGTGCGCTACCCGGACTGCGCTACATCCCGACCGGTAAGAGCCATGGAATTAAGTTCGGGTTTTTTGGCAAGGAAAATCTTTGGTGTGTCGAATTATAATAAAAAAGCAATATTCAATTCAGGATTTTTTGTTTATCTGCCTTGTAATTGTAATCTACTTTAGAATCGCTGCGGTCAGTTAGTCAGGTGTGCTGCGCACGAGTTGTTTAGCTGCAAGCGGGGACGCTTGCAATCTACCGAAAAGATTCATGGGCAACGGGGTCGTTACCCGAGCGGATGAAGGGCGTTGCCCGACCAAAATGGGATGCGCCGGAGCGCATGCGGCAACGAGGACGTTCCCGCCCCGACCGCGATTAAAGACGTTGCCCGACCGGTAATATTGCGGAATGCGCTTTGCGCATGTTGAAAGAAGTGTACTGAAGTCCACACAAGGGCCGACTGGAAGTCAGCGTTACGGTATCAAGCAAAAGCGAAGCGGAACGGGGCGAAAAGCACTAACAGTCCTGATTTCAAAGCCATTGGCAAGATTCCGCATTTTGGCATTGACTAAAAATGACCTTTTCTTATAATGGCTTACAAAGAGAAAAATCTAATACATCTGGAGGTAAGATGAAAAAAGCCGTAGTTGTATGCGCAAAGCGCAGCCCTATCGGAAACTTTGGCGGAGTTTTTAAAGACGTCTCCGCTATCGATCTTGGGGTTAACACCCTGAAAGCTATCTTAGCAGAGACCAAGGTCAATCCTGAGAGCATCGATGAAGTTATCATCGGGAACGTATGTGGCGCAGGATTGGGTCAAAACGTAGCGCGTCAGATCAGCATTTATGGCGGCATTCCGGACTATGTTCCTGCTTACACTGTGAACAAAGTATGCGGAAGCGGCATGAAAGCGATCGCTCTTGCAGCTTTGATGATTCAGAGCGGCGAGGCTGACATCGTTTTGGCAGGCGGAACCGAGAACATGAGTCAGATTCCTTATGTCCTAAAAGACGCCCGTTGGGGTGCTCGCATGGGCGATAAGACCATGACAGACTTGATGATCCGCGATGGACTCAGCGATATCTTTAACGACTATCACATGGGTGTCACCGCTGAAAATCTCGCCGAAAAATTCAATCTCACGAGAGACGAGCAAGACGAGTTTTCCGCTCTTTCACAGAACAAGACGGAAGCTGCTCAAAATAGCGGCAGATTCAACGATGAAATCGTTCCGATCTCAATCCCCCAGCGCAAAGGCGATCCAATCGTCATCGACAGAGACGAGATGCCGCGTGCAGGAGTGACCAAGGAATCTCTTGCGAAGCTTCGCCCTGCATTCAAGAAAGACGGAACTGTCACAGCAGCCAGCAGCAGCGGAATTAATGACGGCGCCGCTTTGCTCCTTCTCATGAGCGAAGACAAGGCAAAAGAGCTGGGTCTCAGCCCTCTCGCCTACTTCGTGGAAAGCGCATCCGCCGGAGTGGACCCTGCCATCATGGGCTATGGTCCCGTTCCCGCGATCAAGAAGGTCTTCAAAAAGAGCGGTCTCAAGCTTGACGACATCGAATTGGCTGAACTCAACGAAGCTTTTGCCTCCCAATCTCTTTCCGTTCTCAAAGGACTGGAAGAAGAAGGAATCGGCAAGTTGAACCCGGATATAGTGAACGTGAATGGCGGTGCAATCGCTCTCGGTCATCCTATCGGCGCCAGCGGTGCTCGCATCATCGTCACACTCTTACATGAAATGAAACGCAGAGGAAACAAAAAAGGTCTCGCCTCTCTCTGCATCGGAGGCGGAATGGGAATAGCAAGTATATGGGAGATAAAATAAAATGGCAGAAAAATTAAACTTAACTAAAAGCATGGCAATGTATGAAGAAGCGTTAACGCTTGTTCCAGGCGCGGTTGCAGGAATTCGCAGACCGTATAACTTTGTTCAGGGTGAATACCCCATCTTTTTCAAAGACGGAAAAGGCGGACGCATCACAGACGTTGATGGAAATGAATATATCGACTATCTTTGCGCCTATGGCCCGATCATCATCGGCTATCGCGAAGAAGAGATCGATCGCGCGGTTCAAGAGCAGGTCAATAACAAAGGCTTCTGTTTCTCGCTCACCCAGCCCATCCAGACCGATCTGATCAAAAAACTCATCGAAGTGATCCCCTCAGCCGAGATGGCTGCCTTGGTCAAGACCGGAAGCGACGCCACCACGATCGCAATCAGAGTGGCTCGTGCTTTCACGGGAAAGACCCAGATCGCTCGTCACGGTTATCACGGCTGGCACGACTGGTGCGTGGAAGTGAAAGGCGGAATCCCTGAGAAATTCTATGAAGACGTGCATGAATTCCATTACAACGATCTCGATAGCCTCGAGCAGATCATGAAAGCCAATAAGGATGACATGGCGGCGATCATCATCACCCCCGTGGGACACCCGCTGGCTGCTCCCGTGGAAATGCCCAAGCCCGGCTATCTCGAAGCTGTTCGTGAAATGGCTGACCACTATGGCGCACTCTTGATCTTTGACGAGATTCGTAGCGGATTTAGAGTATCCTTGGGCGGTGCACAGGAATATTTTGGCGTGACTCCAGACCTCACCACGGTTGGCAAAGCAATGGCTAATGGCTATGCAATGGCAGCTTTGGTTGGAAAGAAAGACCCGATGATGGTTCTTGCCGACAACGTGTTCCTCTCCTCCACCTTCTTCCCCAATAGCGATAGCATCGTTGCCGCACTGAAGACGATTGAGATTCTTCAGAGAGACAAGATGTTAGACGTGGTTGCTCAGAAAGGTAATACCTTCGCCGCCGGCGTGGAAAAGGCGATTGCCGACACAGGAATCCCTGCCGAATTCAGCGGTGGTCCTTGGATGCCCTTCGTCACCTTCCCGAGAGACGACAAGGGTCTTTATAAGAAACTCAGAACTGAATTCTATACTCAGCTGATTCGCCGCAAAGTGTTCTTACAGCCCTACCACCATGGCTATATCTGCTATCGTCACACCGACGAAGACCTTGCCTACACGGTTGGCGCAATCGAAGAATCACTGCGTTCACTCAAATCACTGATGTAAGATAAAAAGGAGAAATGGTGACAAAATATATCTTCGTAATGGGCGGGGTGCTTTCCTCATTGGGGAAAGGAATTGCTACAGCCTCGATCGGACTCTTGTTGAAATCAATGGGCTATCGGGTGGTATTGCAAAAGCTGGATCCATATCTGAATGTGGACCCGGGAAATATGAGCCCCTTCCAACATGGAGAGGTTTTTGTCACTGATGACGGTGCCGAGACAGACCTTGATCTGGGACACTATGAACGCTTTGTGGATGAAGCTCTCACCCGCAAAAGCAGTTGTAGTGCCGGTCAGATCTATGAAAGCGTGCTGTCCAACGAGCGTCAGGGGATATATCAAGGCAAGACCGTTCAGGTTATCCCCCACGTCACAAACGAAATCAAAAGCCGGATCACAGCTCTGGCTGAAGATAAAGATATAGTAATAGTCGAGATCGGAGGCACGGTTGGCGACATCGAAAGCCTGCCCTTCCTTGAGGCTGTGCGTCAATTGCGCCTCGATCTCGGTTATGAAAACACCCTGAATGTGCTGCTCACCTATGTGCCATATATCAAAGCCGCCGGTGAGCTGAAAACAAAGCCCTCTCAGCATAGCGTATATAAATCGCGCGAGATCGGTATCCAGCCGGATATCCTGCTCTGTCGCAGTGAAAAGGCTTTTGATGACGAGATATATTCGAAGATTGCGCTCTTTACAAACGTGCCCAAACATGCCGTGATCAGTGCATTCGATGTGGAAAACGTCTATGACATCCCGCTGAACTATCAAAGTGCAAAGCTCCCGCAGATCATCTGTGATCACTTCAAGATGTCCGTTTGCAAGACTGATCTGGTGGAGTGGAAAGAGTTTTTAGACAATTTCAACAACAGTAGCGGGATGGTTTCCATCGCCGTTTGCGGCAAATATGTGAAGCATCACGATGCCTATAAGAGCGTGGCTGAGGCGCTTATGCATGCGGCGGCGCGCAATAAAACGCATCTGACAATCAAGTGGGTGAATTCAGAAAGCACCGCAACCGAGGGTGAGCTCGAAAATGACCTCAAGGATATCGACGGCATCCTCATCCCTGGTGGCTTTGGCATGAGGGGAATCGAGGGAAAGATCGCCGTGGCAAAATATGCGCGTGAGCGGAATATCCCCTGCCTCGGAATCTGCTTGGGTATGCAGGTGATGGCGATTGACTTTGCCCGAAATGTCTGCAATCTCGAAGATGCAAATAGCACGGAATTTGCCTATGATGCGCAAAATCCGGTTATTCACATGGTTGAAGATCAGAAATATATCAACATGATTGGCGGGAATATGAGGCGTGGTGCCTATTCTTGCAAGCTCAAGGAAGGTAGTCTGGTGCACGAGCTCTATGGCAAAACGCTCATCAGCGAAAGGCATAGGCATCGCTATGAATTCAATAACAAATATCGTGAAATCTTTGAGGAGAAATCAGTGGTGATAAGCGGACTTTCCGAGGACGAGAGCTTGGTGGAAATCA
>DIQS01000014.1:148764-152846 GCA_002427325.1 Cloacimonetes bacterium UBA5456
GGAAATCATTGAATATCCAAAGAATGACTTTTTCGTGGGAGTGCAGTTTCATGCAGAGTTTAAGTCTCGTCCAAATAACCCGCACCCTCTTTTTGTTGGCTTGATAGGGGCTGCTATCAGGGGTTAAAATGGCGCTCATTGTAAAGAAATTTGGAGGCAGTTCGGTAGGCAGCGTGGAGCTCATCCGAAGGATCGCAGCAAGATTGGCGGATGACTATCGCCGTGGTGAGAAGATTGTGCTCGTGGTCTCGGCGATGGCAAAGACTACGGATAGCCTCTTTGCGCTGGCTCATCAGATCACACGCTTTCCCTCGCGACGGGAGATGGATATGCTGCTCACTGCCGGTGAACGCATCTCGATGTCGCTGCTCTCGCTTGCTTTGCTTGAAGAAGGAGTACCTTCCATCTCGTTCACAGGCTCGCAAAGCGGGATCATCACGGACGGCAATCACGGGAATGCACGCATTGAAAAGGTGAATGCCTTTCGCATCCATGAAGAGCTTGATAAAGACAAGATCGTGATTGTGGCAGGCTTTCAGGGGGTTAGCACGGCTAAGGAGATCACGACTTTGGGGCGTGGAGGCTCGGATACTTCGGCGGTTGCGATGGCGTGTTATCTGAATGCAGATAGCTGTGAGATCTACACCGATGTGGATGGGGTCTTCACGGCGGATCCGAGGGTGGTGCCCGATGCAAGGCTGATTCCCGAAATCGGATATAAGGATATGTTGGCTCTTGCGCTCAGCGGTTCTAAGGTCTTGCATCCCAGGGCGGTGGAATATGCAATGAGGCACGGTGTTCGGGTTGAGGTGAGGTCGTCTTTCACATTTCGTGAAGGAACAACCATCAAAGACGAGTATGATATAAAGGATAAGATTATGGAAAAAAGAGAGATTATTGCTATTGCCCAAAAAGCACAGCTTCTGCGCTATCGGATAGCTGCGTCGCAGGAAAGCATTGCCATGATTGCCGCTTGGGTGGATGAGCTACATAAGATTTCATATATTGAAGATAGCATTGAGGTTTATATCGAGCCGAAATATGAGTCAGATTTTGAATATGCGCTTGAGCGGAACAAGGTTAAGATTCTCGATAAATGCGAAGGACTGGGCTCGGTCTCGCTCATCGGTGACGCTCTGGCAAGCGACCTCAAGCTCATGGCTGAATTGCTCTCTATCTGTAAATCTTTCCCGCATTGCTCGCTTTCGCAAAGTCAGACGGCTGTGGAATTCATCTTGCCGGCTGATCAGACCGTTTCTTTAATCGCTAAATTGCATGATGAATATTTGAAGGATAAACAATGAGATATATTGTCACAAGCGCACTCCCCTATGCCAATGGCAAGCTGCATGTAGGTCACGTTGCAGGCGCATATCTGCCTGCCGATATCTTCGTTAGGTTTCTCAGGCTGGAAGCTCAAGACGTCATCTATATCTGTGGAACGGACGAGCATGGCACGCCGATCTCCATCTCCGCAGGCAAGGAAGGAGTCTCGCCGCAAGAGATCGTGGAGCGCTATCATAAGTCGATCAAAGACGCCTTTGACGGGATAGGAATCGAGTTCGATAACTTCTCGGGAACGGCAAGGCAGCAGCATCATAAGCTCTCGCAGGAGTTCTTTACCTCCCTCTATGATAAGGGGAATATCACTTCAAAGACGACTCTGCAGTTCTATTGCGAATATGATAAACGATTTTTGCCGGATAGATATGTGGAAGGGGTGTGCCCCAAATGCGGTGCTGAGCATGCACGCGGGGATCAATGCGACACTTGTGGGCAGACCTATGAAACCTCTACCCTCAAGTCGCCGCAGTGCAAGATTTGCGGCAATGAGCCCGTTATCCGCGAGACAAAACATTGGTTCTTAGACCTCTCGCAATTCACTGATAGACTGCACGATTGGATCGCCGGAAAAGATTATTGGAAAGAAAACGTGAGGAACTCCATGTTGCATCTGCTTAGTCAGGGGCTCATCGAGCGTTCCATCACACGTGACCTCTCTTGGGGTGTGCCCGTTCCTCTGCCGGATACCGAAGGGAAGGTGCTATACGTCTGGTTTGATGCGCCCATCGGCTATATTTCTTCGACCATTGAATGGGCTCAGATGCAAGGCGATGCGGACAAATGGAAAGACTATTGGCTGGATAAAGAGACCAAAATGGTGCACTTCATTGGCAAAGATAACATCATCTTTCATGCACTGATCTGGCCGGCAATGCTCATGGGTCAGGATAAGAGCTATTGTCTCCCGCACGACATTCCCGCAAATGAATTCATGAACCTCGAAGGCGAGAAGATCTCCACCAGCCGCAATTGGGCGATCTGGGTGGATGAGTTCGTGCAAGATTTCGATGGTGAATATCTCAGATACTATCTCGCGGCAAATGCGCCGGAGCGACAAGATGCCGACTTCGGCTTCAAAGACTTCCAGCAAAAGGTCAATGCCGAGCTCAATAACGTCCTGGGCAACTTCGCCAATCGCGTCTTCGCCTTTGCTAAGAAACACTTTGATTCACAGATACTTCAGTGTGAGCTCGATGAGAGCTGTGTGGTTGCCCTCAAAGAAGCCGATGAGGCTCTAAAGGATATCAGGAAGTCATATTACGACTATCAAGTTAAGAAAAACACTAAAGCCATCATGGATATCGCTCGCCTTGGCAATCGTTTCTTCGATGAACGTAAGCCTTGGGCGATGATTAAAGAGGATAAAGCTCAGGTGCAGGCTACTCTGTGGACATGCGCATCGCTCTTGGATAAGATCAGCGTGGTGCTGAGTCCCATCTTGCCAAAACACATGCAGAAGCTCAGGGATATGATGCAGCTTAGTGCGCTCAAGTCCTTTGATGATGCCTTTGCTCCAAAGGATTATGTGCTCGGTGACTTCAGCCCGCTCTTTAGAAAAATTGAGGATGAAGAGATTCAAAAGCAGATAGATAAGCTTCATTCAGGCGGCGTTGTCGAGCCGGTTAAGAGCTATGATCCCGTCAAGGATGAGATAGCTTTTGAAGACTTTATGAAGCTGGATCTCCGGCTGGTAAAGGTGCTCTCCGCCGAGCCTGTGCCCAAGACGGATAAGCTGCTCAAACTCCGTGTTGACCTCGGTTTTGAAGAGCGCGAACTCGTTGCCGGCATCGCTGAACATTATAAACCCGAAGATATCATCGGTAAGACGGTGACAATGGTGGTCAATCTCCAGCCGCGCAAGATTCGCGGAGTGCTCTCGCAAGGCATGATCCTCGCAGCGCACGATGAAAGCGGTTTACACGTTCTAATCCCCGATGGAGGCTCGCCCGGGTCTTCTGTGCAATAGTCATGAACAGAACGCTTGTCATCCTCCTCTTGCTCTTCGGCGTGCTCAGCGCAGCCGAGATCAGGGACAACGAACTCTATTTAGAGATCAATGTCTCGGTTGATAAGCAGATCGTCATCAGCGGTGAAAGCTTTAATATACAAGAGCAAGACCCGCTTTTCAGCAATGACTATAGCGGCTCGGTCAGAATCACGCTCCCTGCAAATACCAGTGAATCACGTTTTGGGATCATTCAGCGCGTCGTCGATGAGAGCGTCCGTGGCTATATGCAAGGCATTCCCAGTTCCAAATTCGTTTGGGAAGACGGCAAGCTCGCCCTCAAGAATGAATATGCCATCTATTTAAATCAGAGCTTCACAAGCTATGAAGATGCGTTACAACTCGCTCAGATGATGGGCTATCCCGAGAGTAATATCCAACAGATTCCCATCGTAAATGCTTCGCTGAGGATAGACTCAAACTCCGGCGAGCAAGAATATTTTGAAAGCCCGATACACATCTTTGCCGAGGACGGCATCCAGATTGACGGCATCACTTACAAAGGCGAGTTCATCGTCAAAGCACTAAATGGCAAGCTCGTGCTCAATCATCTGCTTCCTCTCGAAAACTATATTGCCGGCGTTGTTCCCAATGAAATAGGCAATAGCAGCCCCATGGAAGCACTCAAAGCACAAGCGGTTGCGGCACGCTCACATGCAGTCAGCCTGCTCGGCTATAACCGCCATCTAAAGGATGGATATGATCTATGCAACAAGACCCACTGTCAGGTATA
>DIQS01000014.1:153016-178336 GCA_002427325.1 Cloacimonetes bacterium UBA5456
GACCCACTGTCAGGTATATAAAGGCGAACATCTGCAAAACGACTCCATCCAAAATGCAGTGATGGAGACTGCCGGTGAGATACTCTATATCGACGACAAAGTAGCAGACGCCACCTATCATAGTAGCTGCGGCGGCAAGACAGATTCATCCGTCTCGATCTGGAACGGAACCCCTCTCAGTCACCTCAGCGGTAGCAGTTGCATAGAAGCCGCGCGCAACATTGATCTCAGCCAAGAGCCGCAAGCCATCAAGTGGATCAACACCCCGCTTGATACCAAAGGCATGAGTAGCTGGGAAAGAGCCGCCATGAACTGGCAGAGAAGCATCAGCAAAGAGCAGCTCGCTAAGAACTTAGGGCTCAAATACCTCACATCCGTGCAGATCATCAGACGCGGCTCATCAGGCAGAATCCTCTTAATGAAATTCTTTGGAGACAGAACCATTGATCTCTCCGGCGAATACAAGATCAGACAAGCTTTTGGAAGTCTTCCCTCCTCACTATTTTACATTCAAGGCATAAATGGCAGGGCAAAACATTCCTTGGGCAATCAAATCACGCTCAAAGGACGCGGCTCCGGACACGGCGTCGGCATGTGTCAGATCGGTGTGCTCAGGAAAGCTCGTGCCGGCGAAGAATATGAAAGCATCCTGCAAAACTATTACCCTCAGACCACGATTATTACAGACTGGATGAATGATGACAAAAGATAGACTCATACACGGCGCCATCGCCAATGAACAGTTCCGGCTCTTTGCCGTGGAAAGCACCGAGTTGGTGCAAAAGACGCGAGACTTACACGATCTCTATCCCCTGCCCGCAATCATGATGGGTAGGCTGATGACAGCCGCCGCACTGATGAGCGGAGAGCTGAAAAGCCCCGGCTCCGAGGTGAGCATACGCATAGACGCCGAAGGTGAACTCAAAGGCGCACTCGTGATCGCCTCTCAGGAGGGAAACCTGCGCGGATATGCCTACGCACCCGACTTTTGGGCAGAAGACCCTGAAGACAACTTCCTGGTGGGCAAACACCTCGGGAAAGGACTCTTCACCGTGATTAAGCAACGCAATTCCCAGATCACATACCAAGGCAGCGTGGAACTCATCTCCGGCGAGATAGGCAGCGATCTGGCAGAATATTACAATCAAAGCGAACAGACCCCGACCGCTGTCAACCTCGGTGTGCTCATCGATCGAGACGCCAAGGTGCGCGTTGCAGGCGGCGTGCTCATCCAACAGCTTCCATCTGCAGACCCCGAGATCGCCGATAGGATCAATTCAAACATGGCAAGCACTCCCAATATCTCAGACCTCATGGACATGGGTCTCAAGATGGAAGAAATACTCGAAAAGTTTATCCTCAAAGGGCTTGATTGGAAGATATACAGCGAGTCTGAGCTCAATTATCGTTGCACTTGCAGCAAAGAGCGTTTTGCCAATGCGCTCGCCCTCTTGGGACGCGAAGAACTCGAAAGCATGAGCGAAGGCATCGCCCCCGTCTGCCACTATTGCAATAGCACTTATGAATTTAGTGCCGCCGACATCGCAGAAATATTAGCCCGCCCAGGACTCTCATGAAAAAGCTTATTCTTTTTACCATCCTCCTCTCTATCGCACTTCTTGCAAACGCAACCGCAATCAGCGCCGATGACTTCAACTTCCTCCTTCAGCGCGAACAGTTTCAGCTCATAGAAAAGTATATGGATGAGTTTCTTTCCCTAAAAGAATCAAACTCATTAGAGGAGAGACATCTTCTCTTGGAATATGCCCAGCGCGTGGGCGATCTCGAGCTGGCAAATCAGTTGCACTATAGCATCGCCAAAGACTTCGGCAGCCTCGAAGACGCCTTGCAATGGCTGATCCTAAAAAACGTTGCAGACGAAGCCGAAGAGACTCTGCAAAACATGACAGACCTACTCTTAAACAGCTTTCACAGTGCCACCGACAGCCTCACTTTCGCCTTCTATCTCGAAGCTGACAGAGACTCCGACATCACCCAATTGATAGACGCCGTTGATGAATATAACGACATCATCGAAGCCATGGCAAAGAGTAGCCTCGATGAGCTTTCCGTGGCAAATAGCAGTTATGAAGCCTTTGAATTGATAGACAATTTCAAAGCGACTTTCCCCCATTCGCGCTGGATGCAGGCGATATTCTATTTCGAGGCTTTCCACGCCCTGCGCCTCATGGATTATGAACACTTTTTACAGATCGTTCGTGATCACAGCAATGACAGTGCCGCTCATGCCTTCATCGCTTCGCTATTCTTGCTCAGCCCATCTTTTAGGGAAGATTATGAGAATGGCAAGCATAGTAAAGCAATGATAGAGAAGGCAATAACACTGATCAACCATGCTAAAACGAGCGATGAGGCAATGGTGCTCTACGACTACTATTCTGCGCAAGAATGGCAGAACAAACTCAAACTACAAGAGGCAAAAGCTGAGTACTACCTACTGCTCGACAAAGCCGGACTATATGGCTCAGAAGACGAGGTTTCAGGCATATTCAAGCGAGTATCCTGCGCCCAAAAGAAAGCACTCAAACAGCTTAATGAAATTGAATTTGCCAACAACGACGGCGGCGAACAAGCCGAGCTCGCCTTTTGGAAAGGCAGATACCACAGCCTCTTTAAGCCCAGAAAAAATCAACTACGCGCCGTCAAACACTATGGCGAAGCCCTGATCAAAGGTGCGCCACGTAAGAAGTATGACGACGATGCACACGACGCCATCAGTAAGATTTTGGCTGGCTTGAAGATCGAAAAACAGCCCATTGAATATCTGCGCAAAGTATTTGGCTACACAGGCATCACCTTTGAAGACACACGCAGCATGGAAGGCAAGAATTTCACCCGCGCCGCTCTTGCAGATTATGACAACGACGGCATGATAGACATCCTCTTCAATGGCAAATATATCTATCACAATGACGGCTCTTTCAACTTCTCCGCCCATCCCGACAGCAACCTCCCCAAGCTCAACAGCAGCGGCGGGATTTGGGGCGACTTCAATAAAGACGGATTCTTGGACTTCGTGAGCATATCCCACTCATCCGAGCCCCCCGGCGATGCGCTGATGAAACAAATGCCCGACCACACTTTCGTGAATGTAAACGCTAAAGCGGGCGACATCGACGACGGCATGCCCGGCGAAGGCGTGGCTTTCATCGACATCGAAGGCAAAGGCTTCCCCTCGCTCTACATCGCAAACTATGAGAAATGGCAACAGCGCAGCGGTTATCCAGACATGTTTTGGCACAACGATAAAGGCACTTTCACAAACAAAAGTGAGGAACTCGGCTTTTGGAATGCAGCTTATGCGACTGAGCCCGGACTCGCCGGACGCGGCGTTGCTCCCGCTGATTTTGATAACGACGGTAAGCAAGAGATTTTGGTGACAAACTATCGCCTAAACCGAAACTTCCTTTTCAAAGAATCCGATAGCGGCTTTGTCGATCTCGCTGCACTGTATGGAATTGCCGGCAATTTCAGCGACGGCTACTACGGTCACAGCATAGGCGCCGATTGGGGAGATTTTGACAACGACGGCGACCTTGATCTCATCATCGCCAATCTCGCTCACCCGCGCTTCATAGACTTTTCAGACAAGACCATGCTACTTCGCAACGACGGACTCCAAGAGCGCAAGATTGGAGAAGACACGGTTTTTTATTGGCTCTTTACAGACGTCACCGAAGAAAGCGGCATCACCTATGACGAGCTTCATGCCGAGCCGCTTTTCTTCGACGCCGACAACGACGGTTTTTTAGATATCTACATCACCTCCGTCTATGAAAACGACAGAAGCTATCTCTATCATAACAATGGAGATGGCACTTTCACAGACATCACTTACCTCAGCGGCAGCAGAGTCTATAACGGCTGGAGCTGTGCTGCGGGAGACCTCAATCGCGATGGGCTCATCGACCTCGTCATCGGCAGCGGCAACGGCACCAAGATACTTGCAAACACGACTGATACAGACAACCATTCTCTATATCTGAAGCCGGTTTATCACGAAGACGAAATCTTTTTGACCTCGGTGGATTCACCCGACGAGAGCATCGCCAACAGCCCCGCTTTTGGAACCCGCGTCCTCGTCCACCTGCAGAATAAAGACAAGAGCTACACCCTGATGCGTGAGCTTAGCTCTGCTAAAGGAACCAGCACGCAAAACGCACCCGAGCTTCATTTTGGCTTAGGAAAGAGCAGGATTATAGGCTTTGAGATATGGAAAAACGATTGATTTCCTATCGCTGTAATATCATCACCCCCACCAAAGAGGGCAGGCTGCTCACGCTCGAAGACCACATTATAAACGTCCAAGACGGCAAGATCCAATCCATCGTCCCCTACGCAGAACACCAAGGAGAGTGGAATGACTATCGCGACTGTATCGCCCTCCCCGGCTTCATCGACCTCCATGCCCACGTCTCCCAATTTCACGTCAAAGGCGCACACGAGCCCGCGCTCCTCCCTTGGCTGCAAAAGCACGTCTTTCCCGCTGAAAAGCATTCGAAAAACCCCGACTATGCCCGCAATATCAGCAGCCTTTTCTTTGCAGAGACGATCAGGAAAGCCACCAGCTTTTCCGTGATCTATACCGCCCCTTTCCGTGAAGCCGCCGATGCCGCTTTTGAAGTCGCGTCCCAGATGGAAATCAAGGCAAAGATAGGCATGAGCCTCATGGACACTAATTCACCCGCCTATCTGATGCACAACAAGGACTACGCACTTTCCAACAGCATAGAACTGGATGAAAAGTGGACAGAACCCATGCTGGGACATATCTTTTCTCCACGCTTTGCCCTCAGTTGTTCGCCGGAGCTCATGCACGAAATCGGCAAATATGCCCAAGCAAAGGGCAGCTTCATCCAAACTCATCTCTCCGAAAACCCCGAGGAAATCCGCCAAGTGATCAAAGCATTCGGACAAGACAGCTACACGGAAGTCTATCGCAATCTGGGCATACTCACGAACAAGACCATTCTCGGCCATGCTATACACCTCAGCGACGACGAACTTGACACCATCAAACTCAGCGGCGCTGCAATCGCCCACTGCCCGGATTCAAACTTCTTCCTCAAAAGCGGAGTCTTCCCCCTTTCAAGAATCAAAGAAAAGGGCATCCCCTTTGCCCTCGGCAGCGACGTCGCAGCAGGAACAAGCCTCTTTATGCCCTATCATGCCAAAATGATGAATTACAGACAAGACAACACCCTCGTTTCCGCCCAAGAGATGCTTTTCAGGATCACGCTCAGAAGTGCTGAAATCCTTCATCTCGACACGCGCATCGGCTCCATCGAAAGCGGGAAAGATGCCGATATTTCCTTTTTTAAACTCCCCCCAGAGCTTGATTTTGGCGAGAACGCTCTCTCTCCATTCTTTTTTGCAAGCGATATATTCAAGCTAAAACAGTTCTTAATAGATGGTAAAGAAAGACTTTAGTCATGACCCAAGATTGTATTAACCTGCATAATTTAGCAAGATATTGGAACTTTTCTTGCATCCTAATGCAGAAAGCCCTATCTTTTGGATAAAGAGATAATTAAACGATAATATTATGATGAAAATAAGGAGATGCCTGTGAAACGGACATTATTTATTGTATTGCTACTCAGCACTTTGGCATTCTTAAGCGCAGACTTGGTGTGGGATTCTCCCGTCGCCATACGTCAAGGTGTAAACATTGAATGGTTTAGAACCGGTATCGAAACAGACGATGGTTGTGCCATTTATGTTTGGAGTGATACCACGCTCGGAGGCCGCGATCTCTGGGCTCAGAAAGTAGATGCAAACGGCAACATGGTTTGGGGAGACCCCATCCTCATCGACGGTAAGCATGATAGGCAGGAAGACCCTGTCATCACCAAGACTACTAATGGCGATTATATCATTGCTTGGATCGATTTCTCCACAGATGCCGATGGAGACGTCTATGCTCAAAAGATCAACAACAACGGTGATTTGCTATGGCAGGAAGGCGGAAAGCCCGTATGCGTGCTTCCCAGCGAACAAATAGGACTGAATATGGAGGCCGACAACGACGGCGGCGCTTTCATCCTCTGGGCAGATAGACGCAATATCGGTTATGACATCTATGGTCAACGCATTTCAGCTTCCGGCGATCCTCTTTGGACTGTAAACGGGATCCCGATTGCCAACGGCCCCGGCGACGAAGTTCAAAACACCATGTTCCCCGATGGATTGGGCGGCATGATGGTGGCTTATGTTCACACTTTCAACAACAACGCCGATATCTATGCAAAGCATTTTAACGCCAGCGGCGTAATGAGTTGGGATGAACCCCTGGGAGTCGCAGTTGGACCCGGAAACCAAAGCAGTGTCCGCATGGCAAGACTCACCGATGGAGACTTCGTGCTCGTATGGACAAACCAAGCAGGCGAGAGCGATACCGCTGATAGCGACATCCATGGACAAAAGATTAACATCGCCGGTCAAAAACTTTGGAGCGAGCCATATATTGTTTTCTCAGATAGCGATCAACCCTTTCCCGAGCATCAGAACCAAGCTCGCATCCAGGCGACTTCTGACAACGCCGCAGTAGTAGTCTGGGAAGACAAGAGACTCAGCTCGGACAACACCGACCTCTTTGCCCAAAAGATTGCTTCAAATGGCAATAAACTCTGGGACCCGAGCGGCATTGTCGTAAGTGCTGAAGATTTTGATCAAGGTGCTGCCCGACTCACCTCCGATGGTGCAGGCGGCGTTTTCATCGTGTGGGACGACTATAGAAACGGCAACTCTCCCAATGAAGATATCTATGCTCAACGTCTCTCTGCAAGCGGCGAAGCACTCTGGGAAGAAAATGGCATGCCTATCTGCACGGCGTCTTTCACGCAAACGGGCGGCCTCGTAAAAGTAAGCGGAAACAATGTCTATATCAACTGGCTTGACATCCGCAACGGTAGCGATGGCATCTACTATCAAGTAGTCGATTTCAATGGAAATATCCAGCTTGCTGAAAACGGTGTTCAGGTCTTTTGGGGTCTTTCCGGAGACGTTCCCAAAGGCGAATACAAGATATTCCCTCGCGAAAACGATACCATCATGGTATGGCAAGATAATAGATTTTCAAACATCGGATCTCGCATCTATTACCAGATTCTTGATCCCAATGGTAATGCTCTCTTGGAAACCAACGGCAGACCCATCACCGTGGATCATGAAGGCTATCAAGAACATATGGACGCTGTAATCACTGAAAACGGTGAACTTGGCGTTGTTTGGTTAGACAATCGCAGCGGTACTGCCCAAGTTTATACACAGCTTATCAATTTGGACGGCAGCCGTGCTTGGGGCGATAACGGACTCAAAGTAATTGCTGAAACAGCAGAATCCTCAGGTCAGAATCTTCCAAAAATCAGCTACCTTGACGGCAGTTTTTATGTCGGCTGGTGGGAATGGTTTTACATCATGTTTGTCGGCGCGCGCAACCAAGTATATGGTCAGCGCATCCAAGATGGTCAAAGAATGTGGGGGCCCAGCGGAGTTCAGATATCCCTTCCCGAAAGTGAATATGATGACTTCGAAAATCAGTTAGAAACTATTAAAGGCGATGTTTTCGCATGGACTCAGGCCGATCCCATTATCTTCACCAAAAAAGTTATGTTAAAAAAGGTTAAGCACACTGATGGCTCTGCCGCTGATGGTTGGCCTAACCATGGACATTTCGTCACCGAAAACGTGAACAATACAAATCAGCTATCTCCTTCTTTGAGTTTGCTTCCCAATGATAATATTTCTATTATTTGGAAAGACCAGAGAGATGGAATATTCTCATACTACACGCAATTCTTCAGCCCTACCGGCACAAAGCTCTATGACGTCACCGGCGTTCCCCTCACCGATACAGAATATGAGCAAGACGCTATTCAGCTTGCCCAAACAAACACGGGTGTGATCGCAGTTTGGGCGGAAACCGGCACAGATGGAGAACCCGATATCAAAGCCAAAAAATACATCACCTACCCTAATGTTTCCAATTGGGGTGATGATGGAATCCACGTCGTGCAAAGAAATATGTCCCAAGACCAACCTACCCTTACCATCTTTGATGGCGGCGGAAGCTTTGTTGCATGGACAGAGTTCTACACTGAAGATAGTGACATTTATTACAACTATCTAAATCCTGACGGCAGCTTGGTTTATAGCAACGAAGGCGCTGTGCTTTGCGATAATATCAAGAGCCAGTATATGCCTGTTTCGACCCTGCTAAATGACAATGCTTACGTGATTTGGGCTGATGGACTTTCCAGTGGTAAAACAGAGATTTTGGGGCTCTATGCACAAAGAGTGACCAAAGAAACCGTCTCTGTGGATGACGATAGCAATGCTCCCGCGATCAACAGTCTCAAGCTTGCTCAAAACTATCCCAACCCATTTAACCCCACCACCACTATCTCACTTAATCTTGCTCAGCCCGCAGAGCTTGATCTGAGCATTTATAACAGCAAAGGTCAGTTAGTTAGACGCCTACATTCCGGCAACCTCCACCAAGGAGACCACCTCTTTGTTTGGAACGGAAAAGACCAGCGCGGCAATTCTGTCGCCAGCGGCGTATATTTCTACAAAGCTGAAATCGGCTCTCAAAGCCAGACCAAGAAAATGCTTCTGATGAAGTAATACACTCATATAAAATAAATGACCCGGGTGAGCAATTGCCCGGGTTTTTTATTGTCAAAATGAGGGCATTTTCAGTTTTTCCTCACTGCTTCCTTACTGGGTTCTGGTCATGATATGGTCATGATGTGGTCATGGGCATGACCATATCATAAGCGAAACATAGGCTGAATGCAGTAAGGAAGGAGTGTGGGTGATTTCTAAATAATCTGTTGTTGCTTCTGAGCTGTGTCTTGGTTGCTATGCTTGATATATGTATTCTTTATATAGTATTAGCTCTTGCCAAAGATGATTTGATATAGGGCGATGGAAGAGGCAACGCTGACATTTAGGGAGTTTTTCCAGCCTAAAACCGGCAGGTGGACGATTGAGTCGCATTTTTGCACGATTTGCGGGTCTATCCCGAGAGCTTCATTGCCTACCACTAACGCCAAGGGTAGCTTAAATTCGTGTTCATATATACTCTGTGAAGGCTCAACGGTCTCCAGAGCATAGCAAATCATGCCTTGTTCTTTTGCGGCGAAAAGGGCGGCGTGGGTATCATCAAAATAGCGCCAATTCACGCGGGAGATGGTGCCTAAGGCAGTCTTATCCATATTCGGATGATCCGGCGTGGGCGTGATTCCGCAGAGCCAAAGCTCGGATATGGCAAGGCATTCGCAGACCCTGAAGAGCGAGCCCACGTTGAAAACGCTGCGCAGGTTGTCTGCAATCACGCAAATCTGTGAGGCACGCGCTGTGGCATGAGGATCGGCTACTACCTGCCCATCCCCGATGCGGATGTTGATTTGATCGTCTTTATAAGTGTTTTCATTTTGAAATTTCGCCAGCCTTCTGAGGAGGCGATGGGGGTCTTCAGGCAGTTCTTGCAGGAGTTCTTCGAGGTTTTTGGGAAGTTTTTCTTTGCATAGCGGCGTTAGAAACTGGATTTCGGCAATGAGTTCACGGCGTCTATTTTCATCCGCGATATAATATTCCAGCTCGCTCACAAGCTTTTTGATCGCTTTGAGCTGGCTGTCAGCACTGAAATTGAGAAACTTTGCCCTTGAATATCCCTTGCTTTGCTTCATGGATAAAATCGGTTTATCATCTGTGCGGCTGCTAAGATATTGTCACAGATAAAGTCCGGCATCAGCTTTCTTTCGCCCTTGATTAGCCTGCCGAATTCCTGGCGACCGTCTCCGGTTAGCACGAGTATGCTCCTCAGTCCTGCCTGTTTTGCAAAGCCGATATCTGTGTATCTATCGCCGATCATGAAGGATTGTCGGGGGGCAAAAGAAAAGTCGCGCATAGCTTGCTTAAACATGCCTATTCCAGGCTTTCTATCTTCATGGCGAACGTTATAGGGTGGCAAGATTCCTTCGATGTGATAGGGCGCAAAATACACCCCGTCAAGGCGGATTCCACCCTCTTCCAAAAGGCGATGCATCTTGGCATGAACGCTTTTAAGCTCTTCTAATGTGATATATTTACGGGCTATGCCGCTTTGGTTTGTCACGATGAAAAGATAGTAGCCTAAGTCTTGGAATATCTTGAGCGCGGGAATGCTTTCTTTGTAGAGATCATAGCGATCGGGATCGCCGTTATAGCCGTATTCATCGGGGCTGATCGTGCCGTCACGATCCAAGAAGATGGCTCTTTCAATATCTTTTGCTGTCACGAGTCTGCAACTTCAAAGAATCAGGGAATTTGGTGTTAAAGAAGGTCAAGCGATAGTCCCAATATTCATTTCGCTTGGTGAATGATAGGTCAAGCTTCCAGCAATGCAGGTTGCGGATCAGCCTGAAACTTTGTGAGATAAGCTCGCCATCTTTTAGATTATAGTAGTTTGAATAGCTTACTGAATAGTTTTTGGTGATATAAAAAGAGGCACTCATCCTGAGATTCTGGTTCGTACTTTTCAGGAGGCTTTTATCTGCGCTGAGGTCGTGAGTGAGGTCAAGAGACCAACCGTCGTCTGAAAACTTGGGCTCGCTTGACTCTTTTTCGCGTCCAAAACTATCGAAAGTTGCATTCTTTTGAGCGGGGAAATAATCGGCGTATCTGCTGTTTCCGCTGAGAGATAGTCCCTGCGAGAAGTATTGGTTTCTGATGCCGGTATCTTTAAAAGAGATTTCATAAGTCTTTTGCGTGAGACTGAGTCTATTGCTATATCCCAAGCTGATGTCGCTGAGCTTCCAAAGTTCATTGCCTAATGAGCCGAGTGAGAATTTGCCGGGGTTGAAAGCGAAGCTGTGCGAGATATTTCCAAACTTCTTTTCTTCTTTGACGAGGTTGGCGGCGATGCTGCTGTTCCAGCTCAGGATTTCCTGCACTTTTTGAGTGGTTTTGCTCTCGCCGCTCTTGATCTGCCACCTCTGATTCAGGCCAAAGCTAAGGTTCGATTGTTTTTCGTTTTGCCTCAAAGAAACTGCGCCGAAGCTATAATAGTCTTTGTTGCGGGTGTGATCGGGCAGATAGCTGAGTCCCGCGGTGGGAGTGATCGTGTGGCGCACAGCTCTGATTTTGCCTTGTTTAAACTGTTTGAGTCCAAAGAGATTGAAGCTGGCGTTCAGCGATGCGGATAGGTCGCTTCCTCTGGCCAAGTTCTTGTCATTCTTGTCACGATCATACCAGGCTTCGCCGATGTCCACGCTCTGTCTGAGATTCAGCCATCCTTTGTAAACATAGCTATTTGAGAGCCCGGCTTGGTGTTTTATGCCAAAATGGTGTTCCACTGACTCAGCGCTGTTCTCATCATGATTTGCCCAGATGTAGTCCATGAAATCTGCATCCGGATCGCGAATGTCCCCGCTGTGTTCGAGCTTAACATTATAGTAATATGAAAGATTGGACAATATCCCCATTGAGTTCAGGCCGAGAAGTTCATAGACGGGACGGGTGGATACGCTCCAATTTGCGCTGGGAAGGTTCACGGTTGCTCTATCGTTGATGAGGTCTTTGTTGAAGAGAAGTCCTACGTTGAAATAGGTGTTACCGATGGGCTTTCTATATGCCAGCGAGGAGTTTAGCCTTTGAGCAAGTGATTCATCCACTAAGCTGCTGCCCTCCCAAATCCTTTTGTTGCTGATGAAATCTATTGAGAGGTCAAGGGAGGACTTTTCAGGCAAGTCGTGATGATGGTTTGCTCGCAGAAACCAATCGTTTTGGGTGCTGCCTTGTCTAATGTTCTTTTGATAGCCTCCTCTGAAGGAGCCAGTGTAGTAATATCTCTTGATATAGTCGGCGTTTACACGGCTTTGCCATCCGGTTTTCTCCATGATGTCAAATGCCACGGTGAAGTCAGCTAAATCTTTGTAAGGATAATAGTAAGCGATGTCTTTCACATATTTGCCGTCACTGTTGTTATAACCCGGCTCGGGGATGAGAAAGCCGGGATGGCGACCGCGTTTGATGCTCATCGCAAAGAAGGGGACATAGAAGATGGGCAGATGGTTCACGTATGCGAGCACATGCTTGCCTACCACCTTGTCGTGCTGATAGATACGCATCTGCTTTGCCGCAAACCAATAGTCCGGCTCAGCGAGGTCACAGGTGGTGAAGCTGCCGTCATCGATGTCATAGACTTTCCCGTCCACCTTGCGGATCTCATCACCGCCATAATAACCGTCCTCAATATAGCTGTGCCCAAATCTCAATAGTCCTGTTTGGTTTTTGATGTCATAAAACACATCTTCGCCAACGAGTAATTGAGCGCCGTCTCGCATCTGGGTGTATCCCAAAGAGCGAGCTTTTTCCTTTTTGAGGTCTAAAAAAAGTGAATCTGCTTGGATATGTGCTGTGCCGTAAGTGACGGAGGTGTTGCCATATAACCATATCTGTTCTTGTTTGTAATATGCTCTCATGCTGTCTGCGGAATAGAAGAGGGAATCACGCACAGCGATGTCTGATATCTCCACTTTAAGGCTATCACTCAAAGACTCTAAGTCCCTATCAAGCAATATAGATACGGGAGCTGATGCGCCTTGTTCAGCGTCGAGAAAGTTCACCATCACGGCGAGTAATATCAGAATCAAAACATATCTCTTCATATATAACTAAACTTAAGAAATGGATAAGCAATTAATGTCAAGTAAATCTCGGTGAAATAGGCTTTTTTGTGCTTAAATGCGCAAAATAATAATGCGAGTTCGGCAACATCATTGTTGATAGCTCTACTTAATTGGCTTCGCATAATGAACGGGAATAAAAAAGAACCCGAGAACAATCTCCCGGGTTCTTTGCTATATTATGTTTGATTATTTCTTTTTGGCGAGGTGTTGGACGATCGCTTTTTCGCTCTTCAGCATCTTGCCGAAGTCTCTCACCAGGTTACTGGAGATCATAACTGAGGAATAGGTTCCAACAACTACACCCAAGCTCATTGCCAAAGCAAAGTCTCTTAGCACCTGTCCACCAAAGATATAGAGGGATATGGTTGCCAAGAATGTGGTGAGCGAGGTAATCGATGTGCGGGAAAGAGTGCTGTTGATCGAGTCGTTGATAACCTTGTCCAGCGGCTCTTTGCGACGCACTTTCAGTGCTTCACGGATACGGTCGAAGATCACGATCGTGTTGTTGATGCTATAACCAACGATGGTCAGAAGCGCAGCGATGATCTGAACGGTCATCTCTTTGCCGCTGAGAGCGAATACACCCATCACGATGAGAACGTCGTGAGCAAGCGCAACAATCGCCATCAGGCCAAAGATCAGTTCAAAGCGGAACCAAATGTAGATGCTCATTAGAATCAGTGCAATGCCGACAGCGATGAGCGCATCTCTGCGAAGCTCTCCGCCAACCTTGGGGCCAACTTCATAGATCTCGGCAATGACCTCATTGGTGATATCGCGACCTTCCACGTGCTGCGGGAAGTTCTCACGGATGACATCAATGATCTTTCCTTTTGCGTCAACGCCTTCTTCAGACCTTTTGATCTTGATCATAAAGTCTGAGTTTTCGACGGCGCCAACATGTTGAATCTCTGCTTCGGGATAGCCATGGTTCTTCAGTGCATCACGCAATTCATCAATTTGAACCTTGGGAATACTGGAATCCAGAGCAGTGAGGTCGAGCTTTGCAGCCACACCACCGGTGAAATCGATGCTCCAATTGAATCCATTTACGATAATTCCGATCACGGAAGCAAGGATGAGTATGATAAAAATAGCATAAGAGTACTTACGAATTTCAACGAAAGGATAGTTTGCATTCTTAAAAAATCTCATCATTCTCTCCTTAGATGCTTATCTTTGTTTTATTGGGGTTTGACAGGTAGGCTTCAAAGATTGAGCGCAAGAAAACTAATGCACAGAACATTGAACCTATGATTCCAACCGCGAGAGTTACAGCAAATCCGCGGATTGGTCCCGTTCCAAATTGGAAGAGAACTGCTGCTGCGATGAGGGTGGTGAGGTTTGAGTCCCAAATCGTGATGGCAGCACGGGCATAGCCGGCATCCAGTGCAGAATGTGGCGTCTTGCCGACATCAAGCTCTTCGCGGATACGCTCAAATATCAATACGTTTGCATCAACAGCCATACCGATGGTCAGGATGATTCCTGCGATGCCGGGTAGCGTGAGTGTGCCGCCAAAAGCTGCAAGCATGGCGATGATGAAACCGACGTTGAATATGAGGGTAAAGTCTTGAAAAAGTCCGCTCAGTTTGTAATAGAGCACCATGAAAAGCATCACGAGTGCGAGACCGATTATTCCAGCCTTCGTGCCGCTCTTGATGCTGTCTGTTCCAAGGCTTGCGCCTATGATAGAAGTGGATACGGGCTTGATCGGAGCAATGAGGTTTCCGGTGTTAAGAACGATTGCCAATTCGGTGGCTTCAGAGGTGGTGAAAGAACCGGTGATCTGAGCTCGACCGCCTGCAATGCGCTCTTGAATGTTCGGGGCGGAATAGACTTCAGAGTCCAAAACGATGGCAAGTCTTTTACCTACGTTGTCGGCTGTCACGCGCTCAAACTTACGTGCACCTTCGCGCTTCATCTCGATTGAGATATAAGGCTTGTTTGCAGTGCGAGGGTCTGATGAATTGGATGAGCCATATTCCATCTTGGCTTTTGCCAGGTCGGAGCCGGAGAGTTCTACGGCAGAAGAAAGAACGTGTATCTTGCGGTCTTCCCTTGCGCCTCGAGCTTCGGAACGCTCTAAAGATACCTGCCAACCTGCAGGAACAAGCGTTTGGAAAAGAGAATCGGCAAGCAGTTCTTGCATCAAAGCAACATCTTCATATTGAACCTGAAGATCGTAGTCGCCACGGCGAATGAGACTGCTGAAGATTCCTTTAGAATCGCTGATAACAATCTCAGATTCTTCACTATCCTCTGCGGGTTCGGTCTCGGTTTCCAAGAGTCCGAGAATCTCTTTGTCCTTCTTGTCCAAGGCTGCAAGCGCGGGGAATTGGCCGATATTAGCACTGATGCTGCTATCGATCTTCTCCAAAACCTGCTGAGCTTCCGTTGGTGATGCAACAACTTTAAATTCAAGCATTGCAGTCTTTTTAATGAGGTTTTCGGCTGCTTCATAGTCGCGGACGCCGGGTAACTGAACCATAATTCTGCTTTCGCCAAGTTTTTGGATCGAAGGCTCCGCTACTCCAAAGCGGTCGATACGTTCACGAATGATCTTTGTGTTTTGTTCCACAGCATTTCGTGCATCCTCGGCAGACAGACCGGAAGAATCAACTTCTAACAAGATCTGCATCCCACCCTGCAAGTCAAGACCGAGCCTGAGCTTGTGTTTCGCCCACCAAGTAGGCAGGTTTGGGAACGCCAGAGGAGCTAAGAAAAAGGCTGTCACACAAATGAATATGATTATTGAAAGGCCTCGCCAGGAAAATTTCTTCATTGGCATTTTGCTCCCTGATTAAGATTATTTTTCATTGTAGTATTTCCATATCTGTTCCAAAAAAGTGATACAGCGCTATCCGTCAAGAGCTTTTTATTTGTCACTGCTATTCTGCGCAAATCTCGTAACAGATATGCCTTTGATTTTAAGCATCTTATGTGCTTTTAAAGCACAATATCGGATGGGGCATTAATCCTCTTATGAAGGAACGTTTATTAGTTAAGCACTGTATTTTTCGACTTATTTACGTAGTCTTAAAACCAACTGCTTTGTTATCGGTTTGACCCTGAATCTTGATCTCGCCGTGTTGCTTTTCAAAGCCTTCAATGTTCTTTTGCAAGAGCTGTAAAAGCTGTTTTGCGTGTGCAGGCGTCATGACAACGCGTGAATAGATACGAGCATCCGGCAGTCCGGGCAAGATCCTGCCACAATCCATGATGATCTCCGAAGGTGAATTGGTGATCATAAAAAAGTTTGCATAAGTGCCTTCGCCGACCTTTTCGTCGAGCTTGATGTTCAATTGCTTTTGTGCTTGGTTTGGATTAGCCATAATTATCTCCTTAAAACTCTAAATCCTGTAATCTTAGGATAGCTCCTTGTGAGCTTATCTGTTCAAATAAGTTTCTATAGTGTATTGAGTCAAGACATATTTCTTTATTTGCCATAACAATCAATCTTTCTTTTGCTCGGCTTAGGGCAACGTTGAGCTTTCTATCCACTTCCCCGTCGCTGCTGAGCGATTGTAAAGACCTTATCCCGCGCCTTGATCTTAAGGGGAAAGCCAAGATCATTACAGAGCGTTCCGAACCTTGATAACGCTCTACGGTATCGACGGTTATATCGTCTAAATCCTTCTTGATGAGGTGGATCATGGCGCGATATGGCGCAACGATTCCTAAATCCTTTTCACTGTCTTTGATGATGCCCAAATCTTGCATCTTTTTCACTAAGCGGACTATCCCCTCACTCATCTTTGAATCATAATAATCATCCTCGGAAGGCGGGCAATCAATCCAAATCAGACGTTTGTCAAAGGGATGGGGCAAGTCTTTTAGCATAAGCGGCTCTTTCTGCGCCTCTCTTTGCGCTTCCAGCTTGTGATCATAATAGTCAGCGATAAGCCCGGCTATGTCCTCGTGCATGCGGTAGTGATTGCGCAACATGTGGATGTGTCTATCCCAGCCGCGAGTTTCATAGACCCTGAAGAGCCGTCCCATGAGCGATTGATTGGTGTCGTCATAGTTCAGCGCCTGCAGCTTTTCTTCCTTGAAGCTATAGCGGATGTTATCTTGCACGCTGATAGCGGGAAGCTGGTTTTGATCCCCAATGAAGATGCACTTTGGACAAGAACTCAGCACGCCCAAGATCTGGTTTTCCAGTATCTGAGAGGCTTCGTCCACAAGGATTTCATCCACCGTGATGATCCTTTGGAGATCTTTATACCACGCATTTGCGCTTTGCACACTGGCGACGAAGATACGGTTGTCTGCGATGATCTTCTCGATCTCCAAATAGCGCTTTCCGCGGATGAGCTTATGCAAAAGCTCGTCTGTTATCCCGCGCGAGTTTCCCGTCCTAATGAAGGGGATATTCCTATCTTGCAAACAGCCGCATATCTCGTCCACAGCACGATTTGTGAAGCTCAGCACCATCATGACTTTATTGCTCTGATGATAGAAGTCTTCGATATATTTCCCGATTAGGCCGGAGGTCTTACCCGTTCCCGGAGGACCTTGCACGATGAACAGCTCGTCTGCAGCTTTCATGCGTTTTAGCACATTCTCTTTTTCCTCAGCATCGTCGGAGGTGAGCTCATCTGCCTTTGGCTCTCGCAGTCCCAAGAGGAGGTCGCGCTTATCCTGCGTGCTTTCCAAGAAGCTGATCAATGAGGACATAGGACTGTATAGGAAAGACTCCAAAACGTCATGCTCGATCGCCCAGAGAGACTTGCTGTCGAACTTCCTGCTGATCCCGCCGCGCACTCTGAGCACAATATTCTCTTTGTCCATATCCTCGATCACGCCGCGGATAATCTCTTGCCTTTCCACACCCTTAGCTTCATCATAGAAGATCACCACATCGCTGCTACGGAAGTCCGTGATGGGCAGTTGATCCTCCCAATGAAGCCAGATATGTGTGCCGTCGCTTTTCTCTATCTTGAGATGCGGGATTATCTTGCCTTCTTTCTCGGAGGCAGAAAGGTTCCAAAGCGCACTGTGACCATAGTCATGCCCGCTTTCTTGACTGCCTGCTTTGACCTGCCATATCTCACGCACCACCCGTTTGAGCTGCTCGCAAAACCATTCATATTCATGTGCTTGAAGTGAGCCAATCAGAGCTTGCAGCTTCTTGAACCGCGTCTGATGAAAGCTCTCATAAGCATCCGCATTTTGCCTTAAGACCCAATCAAAGAAGCGTTGAGGCTCGGTTGAAATCAGTTTCAGGATGCCCACGATTCTATTGCGCACATTGATCAGATTTTGCTCAAGGATGGGCATATTCTGCACATTGCGCACATTATTATCCTTGGCCGATGAATAGAAAATAGAGCTATTTGCGATGTTTTGCGCACCATAAGCCGATCTGAGAATCATGTTATAGGCAACGACCTGATAGCGATGCGGGTTCCAAACATCATAGTTTGGGCTGCTCCCGCTTTTCAGTTCCACGATGCTATATTTGTTTCTTTCCTCAAAAATGAGGTCCAGCCTACCCTGCAAGCCATAGCTGGGACAGAGGAAGGAAGGCTCCAAGAGATAGCTTTTCCCTTTCATCCCCACCGCATATTCTTTGAGTTTCTCCAGATGCGTATCTTCAATGATCTTATAGATATCCATCGCCACTTGCGCCCCTTGAGCGACCATGGGGATGGGCATGGACTCCAGCCCGCGCTTAAAGAGTTCGAGATAGTCGCCATCCTCTTCTTGGATGAGATCGTCGAATATGCTATTCACCATGCGTCCCAAGAGCATCTTATCCGAGCCGCTTTCACTACCCAGATGTCCCAAGATGAAAAGCTCCGGGAAGAAGCCTTTACCCGTGATGCACTCTGCGATGGACGAGGCATCCACCAAGAAATCCGGCTCCAAGACGACGATTGTCTGCGGATTATCGATATAATAGCCGTCCCTACCCTTCACCTCGGTGAGCTGATGACAGGCGAGATTTGCATATTCCCAAAAACTGGGCAAAAGCAGGCTATACTTCATCTTTTTGTTATTATTCACCCGATCATCTCTGAGCAGGATGCTCACATCGCGCTGCTCATCATCGATGGCGAGAATCTCCAAACCCGCGATGCGTCCGCCGTTGATATGATGCTTACATTCTTTGACGATGCACCTAAAGCTACGCCTTGCACTTTGTTTTGGTGCTGCAAACTCTTGAACACTCTCCAACCGCTTTTCCAGTTCAGGCAGAGCAAGCTTGTCATCAAGATGTTTCAGAAGCGTATAAATGCTCTTTAGCCCCGCCAGAGCCTGTTCTTCAGTGATCACGGCATCCGCCTCATGCACCGCCTTATTCGCCAAGATACGCAGGCTATTGAGGCTATCAACGATGTCCCTCGGAGTATCGTTATTATCATGATAATATTGCATACGCGGAAAGAGTCCACTAAAACTCAGCCCGCTATCCGCCAAGAGATTTTTGTATATGGATTCCAAGAGCCTCCTCTGCTGCATGAGGCTAAAAGAAGCACTCTGATCCTTTTTGCTGATCTCTTCGAGGCTTTCCGCCGCCTCCAAGATGAAGTCTTTATTCATCGCCCTCACCACGATCGAAGAAGGCTTTCATGAACCGAGGAACATGGAAGGTCTCAATATCGTCAATCCCCTCTCCGATCCCTAAAAGAACCACGGGGATATCGAGGTTTTTCTTGATATTAAAGATGATGCCGCCGCGTGCAGTACCATCAAACTTCGTGAGCGCAATACCCGTGAGCTTTATGGATTCATCGAAGTGACTGGCTTGCGAGATGGCGTTTTGTCCCGTGGTGCTATCCACGACCAAGATAGTCTCATGCGGTGCTTCGGGACAAGCTTTCTTGATGCTGCGATCGATCTTAGATAGCTCTTTCATCAGCCTATCCTTGGTGTGCTGTCTGCCTGCAGTATCGATCAAAACGATGTCAAAGCTCTCGTCCACAGCGGTTTTGACTCCATCATAGATCACCGCCGCCGGGTCTTTATTTGGCTCGGAGCGGATGATCTGCACCCCTGCCCTATCTGCCCAAATCGCCACTTGCTCGATTGCAGCAGCGCGGAAGGTATCTCCCGCCACGATGAGCACTTTCTTACCCATCATGGCAAACTTATTTGCCACCTTGCCGATGGTGGTGGTCTTCCCCGTTCCGTTCACGCCCACAAATGCGATGACATGCGGCTTTGCTTCGCGATTGGCGAAGAAGTCAAGATCATCGGGAACATCCTTAAAGAGTATATTTTGCATGATATCAAGCAAATAGACCTGCACCACTTCCGGGTTTTTGATCCTATCCTTGGCAATCTCATGCCTGAGCTCAGTGATCATCTCATCCGCTAACTCAGCACCCGTGTCGTTCTTGATCAATATCTCTTCCAAATCGTCATAAAGCTCATCGGTGATGACATCCGATTTCTTGACGGTTTCTGCAATTCTGTCGATAAAGCTTGTTTTGGACTTAGAAAGCTTATCACGAAGGCTTTTTATCTTACTTAGCACTATTTTCTCCACTTTATATAATTCATTTTAATATAACGATATATCGCTTTGTGATAAGTTTGCCGTAAGCGGATTAAAGTCAACCAAAAACTACGCAGATTTTTATTGTTGACAGTAATCCACTGATTATATTCTTGCAAAAGGAAGTATTATGGATAGATACAAACACACCCTTCTTTTAGTTTTACTACTGCCTATTATAGCCGCAGGCATAGGCAGTTATCTTGCTGAGCGTGAAGTTCTTAGCTATAGCCTGATACAGGTGAGCCTCTCAGCGGCTTTCATCTGCGGGATAAGTGCTCTTTTTGGGCATTACTTTAAAAGCCGCATTACACACAGCGTATTATTACTCTCGATTTTAATAGTAACGATATTCACTCGACTCACCATCAAATCGCCCGTGAACTTATTCACTCTTTTGCTGGTAAATGTCGTTTTCGGCTATTTGAATCACTTTATGATCATCAAGATATTCTATCACAAGGACTTGATGCGCATCAGAACTCTTCTTACCGGTTTAGGCGGAGGCCTTATTTTCGGCCTCTATCTCCTCTATCTCTACCGCCTTGTGGGAGTGCATCTTGAAGGCAATTTTAGTGCCTTCTTTATGTTTGGCCTGATCATCTATGTATTCATCGCATTTGCAATGAGTATGGCTGATCTGATCATCATCAAAAGTGAAGTTAAGCAGCTTCAGAACTCAAACGATCCTGGCGAGGAAGAAAGTGATCAGTGATCGCGACTTTTTTCTCCCTCCCATGGATGACGACATGCCTCTAAATGCGCTGTTTGACGACGGGAAAGAGTTGTATATCGAGATCGGCTCCGGCAAGGGCGAATTCATCTCACAATATCCTCAACAGCATCTCGATTGGAACTTTATCGGCTTCGAGATGAGCGAAAAGAGGATAATAAACTGCCTGAAGAAGCTAAATCCACAGCAAAATCCAAACGTGCGCCTTGTGAAACTCGCCGTTGACGACAAGATCAAGCTGCTCTTCGAAAATGCCACCATCAGCGGTGTTTTTATCCAACACCCCGATCCTTGGCCAAAACGCAGGCATCACCGTCGCCGCTTGATCCAGACTGCCTTCCTGGACTCTTTGGCAAAGATATTAAAACCCAAAGCAAAAGTGCAAATCGCAACAGACCACAAAGAATATGCCTTGTGGATTGTGGATATTTTCAGCCAACACAAAGATTTTATAAGCCTTCAAGATTCGCCAATTCAAAACGATTATAACCTTGAAGACCACGTTGTCACTTGGTTTGAACAAGAACAACGCAGACTGGGATTCGAACCAAACTATATGCTTTATGAAAGAATTTGAGGACAATATGAACTATCAATTTAGCTATAACAATCAGGTAAATCGCACTCTAAACACCGTGGTAAAGCTATTTACAGAACTCGCCGAGGAACAACTCGCCCACATCACTCAGCTCACGCGGATTGGACAAGCTCTTTCCAGCGAGACCGATCTCAACAAGATATTCGACATGATTCTCGATGAAGGTATATCCTTCACAAAAGCTGACGCCGCAACGATCTATAAGGTCAGCGACGACAATGATTATTTGGAATTTGAGATTGTGTATAACGCCACGATGAAGATGCGGCAGGGCGGCTCTCATGGCCCTGTTGGCTGGCCTCCCGTGGCTCTTTATGATGAAGAGGGGAATCCCAAGCTAAACCATATAGTCACATCGGTTTACCACACCGGCAAAGGTAATTGTTTCGACGACGTCTATGAAACCAAAGATTTCGACATCAGCGGCACCATCGCCACGGATAAGAGAACCAACTATCGCTGCAAATCGATGCTCACCATCCCGCTTAAAGACCATGAGGACACCGTTCTCGGCGTGATCCAATTCATCAACGCCATGGATGGAGATAACGAGATTGTCACTTTTAACGAAGAACACAGGGCGATGCTCACCTCTCTGGCCTCGCAAGCGGCAATTGCGCTCTCAAACCGCAAACTCATCGACAGCTTGGAAAACCTCCTCATGCAATTTATGCGCTCGATCGCATCCGCAATTGAGAAAAAGAGTAAATATAGCTCCGCCCACATCACGCGCGTTGCCGAGCTAACCGATATCATCGCCGCCAAGATAAATGAATGCAAAACTGGCGCACTCAAGGAAGTTTCTTTCACCGAAGTCGAGCTAAAAGAGCTCTCAATGGCAGGCTGGATGCACGATATCGGCAAGATCATCACCCCCGAATATGTGATGGACAAAAGCACAAAGTTAGAGCGCATCATAGACGGCATCGAACTGGTTAAAGAACGCTTTGACAAGCTTATCACCCTCTTTAAATATCTGAAACTGAAGCTAAGTGAGAGTCAGTATCAGGATTTCGTGAAACAGAGCTTCCACCGTGAGGATATTGAGGATGTAAGCCAGTTTCTCTCGAGCGAACGAGACTTCTTGGAAAAGCTCAACGCCGGCGGTGAATATGTCCCCGACGATTCTATAGCGCGTATGATTGCACTTTCCGAAATCGACTTTGAATATGAAGATCAGAGGTTTTTTATCCTCGATGAAACAGATAAAAAGAACCTCCAAATCCAACGTGGCACATTGAACCCCGACGAACTCAAGGTTATGCAAGCTCACGTATCCGTCACTTGGGATATGCTATCGGAACTCACCTTCCCAAAGAAATATCAAAATGTTGCCTTCTATGCCGCAACTCATCATGAGACCCTAAACGGCAAGGGATATCCCAAAGGCTTGGACGCTGAACAGCTTCCCATCCAATCCCGCATCATCGCTATTGCCGACATCTTTGAGGCGCTAACCTCTGCAGACAGGCCATATAAGACGCCTAAGACCCTCTCTGAATCACTGACCATCATGGGCTTCATGGCAAAAGACGGACATTTGGACAAAGACCTCTTGGATTTCTTCTTGGATGCGGGAATATACCTCGAATTTGCCCACATGCACATGGATGCACAATACATTGACAATATAAATATCGACGCCATCAAAAGCAAATATCGTAGTGCTTGAAACCCCGCTCTATCTCGCACCGCTCGCCGGATTCACCGATCAAGCCTTCCGCAGGCTTTGCAAGGATTGGCAGGCGGACTTTCTCGTCAGCGAAATGGTCAGTGCCGACGGCATCATTCGCGACATGCCAAACACCATGCGTTATGCCGAATTCTCGGATTATGAACGTCCTTTTTTCATTCAAATCTTTGGCTCAGACCCGCTCGTGATGGCGCGCGCCGCCGAAAAACTCTTGCCCCTCAAGCCCGACTATATCGATATCAATATGGGCTGTCCCGTTAAAAAAGTGGTCAAACGCGGCGCCGGTTCTGCACTGATGCGAGAGCCCGAACGCGCCGCAAGCATCGTCAGAGAGGTGAAACAAGCCATCTCCGGCGCTTGCACGCTCTCCGTGAAATTTCGCAGCGGCTGGGACATGAAAGATATCAACTTCCTCGAATTTGGCATGAAGATGGAGCAAAACGGCGCAGAGCTCATCTGCCTTCATCCCCGCACCACCAGCCAAATGTTCTCCGGTAAAAGCAATTGGGAACACATCCGCCTCCTCAAAGAAAAGCTCAGCGTGCCGCTCATCGGTAATGGTGATATAGACAGCCCCGAAAGCGCGAAAGCGATGAAAGAACAGACCGGCTGTGATGGGCTGATGATCGGACGTGGTGCCTTAGGACGCCCTTGGCTTTTTGCGCAGATCAAAGAATATCTCAAAATCGGCGCATATCCCAGCACGACGCGGCAGATGATCTTGGAAGGTGCTCTGGGACACCTAAACTATGCTCTGGAAAGCAAAAGAGAAGCAACCGTCGTCAAAGAAATGCGCTCCCAGCTCAGCCACTATGCGAAAGGCATCCCCGGCAGCAAGATATTCCGCGAAAAGCTAAATCGATGTGAAAGTGCGGACGAGATCAGGGATTTGCTAAGCTCCTGGCTGTTCTTTTAGAATTCAAGCATCATCTGCTCTTCGTTTTCCTCATTATCCAGCTTGCCTAAACCCACGCCCAAAAGCCGCACCGGACGCGCACTATCCCAATTTGCCACCAACAACTGCTCCGCATAGTTATAGATAATCTCTTCATCATTCGTAAAATAGGGCAATTGCATACTGCGCGTGATCACCTCAAAATTGGCATATTTCAGCTTGAGATTGAGCAGCGATCCCGTGATATCCTGCTTTCGCATGCGCCCTGCAAGCCTTTGCGAGATCCGCCTCAACCACACGATCAGCCCGTCCAAATCAGCAATATCCTCCGAGAAAGTGTTTTCACAACTGATGCTTTTTGGCTCCCAATCCGAGATTACTTCGCGCCTATCTATACCGCGCACAACGTTATAATAGAAGAAGCCAACCTTGCCAAAATGAGCCACAAGTTCTTTTAGACTAAACTGATAGAGCTCTTTCCCGCTAAAGACTCCAAGCTTGCGCATCTTTGCCGCCGTCACCTTGCCGATGCCGTGAAACTTCTCTATCGGCAAGCCAAAAAGTATCTCCTGCGCCCGCTCTTCATCGATCACGGTGAGTCCATCCGGTTTCTGATAGTCCGAGCCGATCTTGGCTAAGAACTTATTATAAGAAACCCCTGCCGAGCAGGTGAGCTTTGTCTTGCTATATATCTCATCTTTAATCTTTTGCGCAATGGTCACGGCAGAGCTTTCATCGTGTTTATTTGTTGTCACGTCCAGATATGCCTCATCCAAACTCACGGGCTCAACCTTGTCCGTCCAGCCATAAAATATCTCGCGAATCTCTTTGGAGACCTGTTTATATATGGAAAAATCGTTGTGGACAAAGATGCCTTGCGGACAGAGTCTCCATGCCTGACTGGAAGGCATCCCGCTGTGAACGCCATATTTACGAGCCTCATAGGAGCAGGTGGTCACCACGCCGCGACTATTTGGCGAGCCGCCCACGATGACGCATTTCCCTTTCAGCGAAGGGTCTTCCCTGATCTCGATTGACGCATAATAGGCGTCCATGTCGATGTGAATGATTCTTCTCATGAATCCATCAGAGAAATCCCGCAACTCAGGTCAAGTCAAAAATCATTATTTCCATCCCTTTATTTGCTTGGTTTCTACTCCTTCCTTATATGGTTCTGGTCATGATATGGTCATGAT
>DIQS01000014.1:178462-182871 GCA_002427325.1 Cloacimonetes bacterium UBA5456
CTTCCTTACTGGGTTCTGGTCATGATATGGTCATGATATGGTCATGGGCATGAGCATATCATGAGCGCACACTAAGCAGAAACCAATAAGGAAGACAAGGGTTAATCTCCTAAGTAACACATCTTTGCGAAGCTCAATTTGATGTCATTTTTACTCTTTGCTCTCTGAAAACAAGAAAAAACTCATTAATAGGTTGACAGTTTGCATTATTTGGATAAAAGTGCGATTATAATTTTCATCTCGCGGGCTCTCAGTGGGCTCGAGAAATCATGATGAAAATGGAGGTTTTGCATGCAATATCTGCCCGTGCATATCTTAGAAGAATTTATGCAAGAAGTTTTCAGAAAGATCGGCGTGCCCAAAGACGACGCTGAGATTTGTTCCAAGATTCTCATTGCCAGCGATTTAAGAGGGATTGAATCTCACGGAATCGGCAGGCTGAAGATGTATTACGATCGCATTAAACTCGGCATCCAAAATCCCGCCACAAAGATTGATGTGATCCGAGATCGCTATGCCACTGCGGTTTGGGATGGGAACGACGGCATGGGTCACGTTATCGCGCACAAAGCGATGCAGACTGCGATCGACAAAGCTCGCCAATATGGACTCGGTGCTGTTGCCGTCCGAAACTCCAGCCACTATGGCATTTGCGGATATTATGCCGACATGGCGACCAAGCAAGATATGATTGGCTTGACCTTCACGAATGCGCGCCCTTCCATCTGTCCCACCAATGGCGTCTCCCCTCTTTTGGGAACGAATCCCATCTGTTTCGGCGCACCCACCAATCTCCCCTATCCCTTTATCTATGACGCCGCTACCTCAATCTCTCAGCGCGGAAAGATCGAGCAATTTGCCCGCGAAGAGCGCGATACTCCCTTGGGTTGGGCGATTGATCTGGAAGGAAAACCGCACACCGATACGCCAAGATTGCTCAAAGACCTCATCGATCAAACGGCGTCCCTGCTTCCCTTGGGCGGTGCGGATGAGACGCTTGGCGGACACAAAGGTTATGGACTCGGAACGATGGTGGAAATCCTCTGTGCGGCACTACAAGGCGGCAGTTTCCTCAATGGACTCTTAGGCCGTGATGAGAGCGGAAAGCCTGCGCCATACCACTTGGGGCACTTTTTCCTGGCGATCAACATAGATTTTTTCATCGATCTTGATGAATTTAAAAATATCACGACTCAGATCTGTGAAAGCTTGCAAAACTCGCTGAAGATGCCGGATAAAGAGCGCATCTATGTTGCTGGAGAGAAAGAATATGAGAAAGAGCTGGAAGTTCGCGAGCGCGGCGTTCTCATCCTGCCAAATCTGGCAAAAAACATCGCAATCATGCAGGAAGAACTCGGCATAAAGATGATTTAATCCGCATTACGATTTGCTTTCTCCTTTGATGGGATTATCTTTTGAATAAAACATATTAAAAAAACAAAGGAAACAACAATGAAAAAACTCGTAATTCTTATGAGCGTTCTCGTCCTCTTCGTTGGACTTGGCGCAGCAACATTCGACATCAGTGGCGAAGGCCGCACACGTGCAGTTTTTGCCAATGACGCAAGTGAAAACGATGGTTCATGGATCGATGGAAAGGTTAACCTCTTCTTGGGATCACAACTCCATGAAAACCTGAACATTAAAATGCAAGCCGAGATCGGCGACTTTGTCTGGGGAAATGGCGGAGCCTCGCTTGGAACTGCAGAAAACATCAAACTCAAAGAAGCCTATGTTGACTATGCAATCAATGCAATCGATGCAAAAATCAAGTTTGGTCTCATGGAATGGGGAGATCGCAGTGGTCTCGTTTTGGACGATTCATTTGCCGGATTCATCCTCTCTAAAGAGTTTGGCGAGAGCATTAACACAGAATTTGGATTCATCAAATCCAATGAAGGTTGGAAATATTCAGATGATGACGATACCGCTTTGATGCTGAACTTTGGAATGGATGGAAACATTCCTTTCGGAGTTTATGCTTTTGCTCGTTTTAACAGCCTAACAGACGATTCAAATTATACCCTTATGCCTTATGTCGCACTTGATTTTGAACCCGTCACCCTCGATCTCACCGCTTTTATGGACATCCAAAACGATGGTAACAACACCGATTTCGGCATGGGCGGTCTCGTTCGTGCAGGGCTTGATTTAGACATGTTTGAAGTCACTGCTGACGTGCTTTTGGCTACTGAAAATGGTTTGACCACCATCAGCCCTTATTACCAGAATGGACTCTATATCTATGGCTATGGCGCGCATCATGACGGCCTTAACCTCCTTTGGGGCGAGCCCTATGAAAACAATAACGATTTCTTCATGAGCCTCGTGGGTGGCCTCAAAGCCAATATCAGCGAGAAGTTCCGCGCTTTTGGTAACGCAGGTTATCTCATCGATACCGGCATAGAACTCAACGCCGGTGTGGAATATGAAATCATCCCTGATCTCTTTGATATCGCTGGTTATGGTGCTTTTGGAATTGGTGATAACGATGTCAATAACTATGCCATCGGCACAACGCTTAAACTGAAATTCTAAGAAAATAATTGATAATCAAATATGGTGATGCCGGGCAATTTGCCCGGCATCATTCTTCTCACGGAACCGTAATACGGGTCTCATATACGGCTCACAATAACCTTTGTATCTATTTAATATAGTAATCAGTTTCAATATCATTTAAATCAAATAACTTTATTTTCGAGAACAAATATTCGAGTCGGGCACAGGTATATAAAGGCATGATAAATATACAACGAGCTTTGAAACTCAGCACTACAAACAGCATGGAGGCAACAAAAACCGTTTATACGCTACGCCGTGCTACTTGTATAATCTTCATGCTATTTCATCATAATCATTTTCTTGCTTTGTATATATTCAGGGGTAGTTATGCGATAAAAATATACTCCACTGCTCACAGCTCTATCGTTCATGTCTTTACCGTCCCAATTGACGCTGTGACTTCCGGCATTGAGCTCTTTATTTACCAATGTTTTCACTAACTGTCCTTTGAGATTGTATATATCAAGCTTCACTTTGGCTGCTTTTGCAATAGAGTATGAAATGGTGGTTTCGGGATTAAAGGGATTTGGGTAGTTCGATATGCTGATGATTGGTAGTTCTACCAAGTCTTCCACGCCCACTTGACCCTGCCATTCGTAAGCGCCCATGTCTATTTCATCACCATAAATGCGTGGATTGCCCGCCAAGTCGTAAGCTGGGAATTCATAAAAAGAAGACATATTCAATGCTCTTAAATCGGTAGTACCGGCATCAATGCAAGGCGAATCTTGTCCCAAAGTATAAGGGTGCTCGGGCTCCCAGGCATAAAAGAGGGGATCCCCTGTCATATTTGTACCATACCATTCCACTTCATTCAAGTCCCATGTACTGTAAACCTGATTTTCCAAGCTCCCAGAATTACCCAAAAGGCAATTCATTATCTGAAGATGAACAGGCATTGTTACCGATGTGTGATTTAGCATAAAAGCTGTACCCCTATCATAGGAGATAATGCTATTGATGAAAGTAGCTTTGGCATCATCCTCCATATTCACAACGCTTCCATAGCCTGTATCCCATATATTATCAGCTATAGTGCAATTGATAAAGTAATTTCTAAAATCAGTTGAAGCATGTGAGTGTGTGATTTCTATCATACCCGAGCTCCAAGCACCGTTACTTCTTGAGTGGCAATTAGTAATACTTACATTTCGGTAAAAACTATCTCCGCCGGTGGCCCTTGGATTGTTTGTATAAATCGCAATCGGAGCTCCATTAACTGGTCTGGTAATGGGATTTGGGTTGTTTTTGAAAGTAATGTTATCGGCATCAACATTTCCGCCCCAAAAATAAAATCCGGCGTGATATTCACAATCTTCTATGGTAATATTACGTAATATGAGTTTTTCTGGATACTGCATTCGTATCAATACCAAGGATCTTTCACAGTAAAGTGGTCGAACCTCTCTAAAGCTTAAGTTTTCAAGATGAAAACTAGGTTTATCTAAGACGCCATCGATAATTTTAGAATTATAGTTTAAATCTATAAGTGAATCAAAGTTGAACTCATTACGTATAGCACCGGTAAAAGTTATATTTTTTATCATCACTTCTTTTTCAGTATCCCAGCCCCGTAAAAAAAAGTCTGAACTTTCAAAGATTACACCCTCTTCACTTTCGCCTATTAAGCTTACGTAGCTGCGTAGATTCAAGGGGAAATGCTGTTCATCACCATAATGCCCATTCGCTATATGAATGATGCGCGGGTTATCCGCATCAGCTTCTATCCTATGGATTGCCTGATCTATACTCTTTAAAGGGCTTGCGGAGCTAAGGCCCGAATTCTCATCGTCCCCATCCGGGCTCACATACAAATCCGCGGCCTGCTGTACAAGCACTGCCTC
>DIQS01000031.1:0-13697 GCA_002427325.1 Cloacimonetes bacterium UBA5456
GTCATGATGTGGTCATCACCATGAGCATATCATAAGCAGAGCATAAGCTGAACCCTATAGGTAAGAGACGGCGAGGCAGGATGTTATGAGGCTGTGCGGAATTTTGCGCCGAGCGTTTAGACGCAGAAATTGATGAATAGTTTAGGAAATAGGGCTTATGTGCTTGATTATTAGTATGTTATCATGATTGCATTGATGCCTATGCCGTGGGAAGAAATATTCAAAGATTTGGAACTTGTGGCAATGGATTAATAAGAAAAGCTGTCGCTCGGGGCAATCAGCAGCTTCCCACACCGAGATAAATCCGCCGAAAAATAAAACATTTGACAAAAAGCGGCACTTTCATTGATTGGTGCATACACGATGTGCTGAAGTGGTGAAATTGGTATACACGCTAGTTTCAGGGACTAGTGAGCGCTTAGCTCATGGGGGTTCGAGTCCCCCCTTCAGCACCATTTTTTTGCCCATCAAAATATCACACTCAGCATGTTTCTTCAAGATATATCAATATTCGAGATTTATATAATTATGCCGAATGTCGTTCATCTACATGTTTTTAGCGAGGACGAACAAGGCATCATTCTCCCTCTTTCTTTCCTCAAGGAAATAAAAAGATTGACGACATCGACAAAGTGGAAATATATGGACATAGTAATTTATTGCCTGGTTTGGGTGTAGCCAAACTCATGAGAGCTATAGATTTAACTGATATGAAAGAGCGGAGATAAAATGGAACAGAAGATCTTTGTTTTGGACACAAACGTGCTCATACACAATCCGCGAGCAATGTTTTCCTTTGCGGATAATCATGTGGTGATACCCATCGTGGTGATAGAAGAAGTTGATCAATTCAAGAAAGGATTGGATGAAAAAGGGCGTAATGCGCGTCAGATCGGGCGATATTTGGACGATCTCAGGCAAAGCGGGTCGCTGCAAGACGGAGTGCCCACAGATCAGGGCGGAATCATCCAAGTGACTGTCAAGCGTGAGATTACCGAAGCCGCTTCCAACCTCATTTTTATGGATAGAAACGACAATCTCATCATCGGAACTGCACTCTATTTCAAAAAGCAATTTCCCGAAAAACAGGTGGTGCTCGTTTCCAAAGACGTGAACGTTCGCATCAAGGCAGACACGGTTGGCATACGCGCCGAAAACTTTGAGACAGATACGATTAGCTTTGATGAATTCTATACCGGATGGACTCATGAGGAGCTCGAACCTGAGCTTTTTGAGGCACTCATGAGCGATAAAGTGATAGAAAATCCCTTTGAAAACCTCTATCCAAATCAGTATATTCGTGCGACGATGAAAGGCGACGGCGATGATCCCCTCACGCTGAGATATGATTACGTAAATAACACTTTACACCGTTTGAGACACTATCTCGGACGCGATGTATTCGGCATCACGGCGCGCAACTTTGAGCAAGAAATGGCGCTCGATTTGCTCCTTGATGATGAGGTGAAATTGGTGAGCCTCTCGGGTAAGGCAGGCACAGGAAAGACGCTTTTGGCGATCGCCGCAGGGCTCAAAAAGGTGGTCGATGACGAGAAATATAAACGCCTTGTTGTCTCGCGCCCCATCTCCCCTCTCGGCAAAGACCTCGGCTATCTGCCGGGCTCAAAAGCAGAGAAATTCAACCCGTGGATGCAACCGATTTATGATAATATGGACATCCTGCTGACGGCACATGAAGAGAAAGCGGACAGCGGCGGCAAGATCAAAAGACGCGCAAGTATCGATGATCTTATGGACTTCGGCTTCTTGGAGCTGGAGCCGCTGACCTATATCCGTGGACGAAGTTTGCCGGATCAATTCATGATCATCGATGAGGCACAAAACCTCAGTCCGCACGAGATGAAGACGATTATCACGCGCGCCGGTATGAACACCAAAATCGTGCTCACCGGTGACCCCTATCAGATTGATATCCCATATCTTGACGCCATCAGCAACGGTCTTTCCGTGGCGGTGGAAAAGCTCAAAACTGAGGGATTGGTGGGACACATGACACTCGAAAAGGGCGAAAGATCTGCGCTTGCTGATCTCGCCGCAAAGTATTTTTAAGAGTTATGGAACTGCACGAAAGAAGTTGGGTGGAGATCGATCTCGCGGCATTTCGCGAGAACCTGAGCTTTCTCAAGAGCTTTTTGAGCAAGGATCAGGGCTTTTTGCAGGTGGTGAAAGCTGATGCTTATGGGCATGGCGCAAAAGAGATTGCCAATGCTGCGCTCGCCGAGGGTGCGAAATATCTCGGAGTGGCTAACCTCGATGAAGGCAGCATCTTACGCAGGCAGGATATCAAGGCGCCGATTCTCATTCTCTCACCATCCTTGCCTCAAGAGGCGCAGGCAATCGTGGTAAATGGCCTCACGCCCAGCGTTTCTGACCTGCAGTTTGCGCGCTTGCTCGATGAAGAGGCGAAAAAGCTTGGTGTCGTGCAAGCTATTCATATCAAGCTCGATACGGGCATGCATCGCAGTGGGATACGCCTCGAAGATGCGGGAGCTTTCCTTGCTGAGATTGCTCGCTTTAAGCATCTTGAAATCGAGGGAATATTCAGCCATTTTAGTGCCGCTGAGGATGATGAAAACTTTAGTCATGCGCAGGAAGAGGGCTTCACACAGCTCATTCGCTCGCTGGCTATCCTTCCGAAATATATCCATCTCGCAAATAGTTCTGCCTTAATAAAAGGCTATGCAAGTGCATGCAATCTCGTGCGATTCGGCATTATGAGTTTTGGCATAGACGTGATCGGGAATTTGCAGGACAAGCTCTTGCCGGTGATGAGCTTCAAATCTACGCTCACTCAAGTTAAAAGAATCAAAAAGGGCGAATACGTGGGTTATAAACTGAGCTGGCAAGCCCCGCAGGATGGGCTATATGGCATCATTCCCGTGGGTTATGCAGATGGCTATGACTTCATGCTTTCAAACAAAGCGGTGGTGGAAATAGCGGGGAAAACTTGCCCCATCATCGGCAGAATCTCCATGGATATGAGCACTGTTGATCTGAGCACTCTGCCTAATGTCTTGCCGGATGAAGAGCTCTGCCTCTTGGGCGGGAAATGCAAGGAAACTCGCGCCGAAAACCTCAGTGCGCTTTATGGTGGCTCGCCTTATGAACTGCTTTGCCAGGTGGGAAGACGCGCAAAACGCTATTACCTCATGAAAGAGCAAGTGCTTCATAGTGCGCCACTTGCACGCCGAGACTTCATCGCCAGCGACTTTGCCGATAGCAAGCTCAGCCGGATTATCAGTCAGGCTCTTTCCGCTCGCCTGCGTAGTGAAGAGATCGGCGAAATGGTCTATAGAGAGATACTTAGAACGCTGATATTCAATCAAGATAGGGACGTGCACTATCGTCGGAACTTCCGCCACTTGGTGCGCTTTGGTGAGGTCAATGATGATGGCTATTATCCCGCTGAGACGGTTTTGAGCTATCACAAGGTGCTCGATTCGGACTATTTCATCGTGGCTTGCGCCGCATCCGACGAGGCTTTGCGCTCATATTTCCTCAGAGATGATGTAGAATATCGCTGGCTTCTCGATAGCGGGCTCGACTTGGGTGAGGATACTTTTGAGATCAGTTCCGTGAAGGTGGGCGGCATCAGTTTGCACACGGAAATCCATGGCGGAGATGGCTTTCTGGAGATTCGCTGTCATCATCCCGAGCTGGCAAAACTCAAAGGAAAAGAGCAAATATTTGAGATCAAAACGAAGACATTCTATCCTGCTGATTCGCACCAATTCTCCGTCTTTATCAGCGATCTCACGCGATCGGTGGAGATCGTCTTTGAATATCCGCAGTCGCTGGGAAAAGTGGAGCCTGTGAGCATCTTCTCCGGGCAGGAAAAGAACCCGGTCATAAGCTTTGAGGATGGCAGGATTTGCCTCAAAACCAAGGATGATCAGTGGGTGTTCCCGCTTTCGGGAGTGGTGTTTACTTACTAAAGCCGACTAATTTGGAGCAATCTTCACGCGCGCGGATGCTTATAATCAATCACCAAGACTGTTACATCATCCTTATATTTCGAACCTTCGGCGAAGTCATGCACGCGGCTAACAATCGACTTTGCCGTGTTTTCCGGGTTTGAATAGTGCAAGGCGGAGAACACTTCTTCCAGTCCTCCGAGTCCAAAGAATTCATCCTCACGGCTCATCGCTTCGGTGACGCCATCGGTGAAGATGATGATCTCATCCCCCACATTCAGCCTGATCTCTTCAAAGCCGATGCTCAGGTCTTCAAAAACGCCCAAGGCTGTGGAATGAGTCTCGGCTCGCTTCACGATCTCGCCATCTAACTTGCGGATATACAGCGGCATATGCCCCGCATTTGAATATTGCAAAACTCCCGTTTTGAGGTTTATGATGCCCAAGAGTGCGGTGACAAAATTCGACTCCATATCGGTCTTGCAAAGGAAGCTATTTAGCTCGCGCAAAAGCTCATTACTCTTGTTATAGAAAGGTGCCAAGGATGGCAAAAGCGTGGATGCCATCGTCATCGTCATTGCGGCGACAATCCCCGTGCCCACCACATCGGCGATCACAAAGCAAAAGCGGTCTTCGTCGATCATAAAATAGTCGTAGAGGTCGCCGCCAACATCACCGGCAGGCTCGAGAATGCCATAGGCACGCAGGTCTTTGATGCCGAAAGGATGGTCGGTATTTGCGGGAATGAGCTTGGTCTGCACCTCTCCGGCATAGATCACATCGCCGCGAATCTTATCTTTTTCATCTGTCGTAATCCTGAGGCTTTGGATGTAATCAAACAAAGACTCCTGCATAAAACGGAAGGATTGCGAGAGCGTGCTCACCTCCAAACCCGCGTCAGAATCAGGGATATGAGTGTCAAATTCACCTCCGCCAATGCGCAATGCCGCCTCGGATAATTCACGCAAGGGCTTGGTGAGCTCATGTGCACGGTTGTAAATAATGTATGCCACGACCAAGAACAGGATGATTGCAGAAAAGACATTGATGAGCAGAAGAATGCGCATATCCTTATATAGCACGTCTCTTCTCACCGAAACGCCAACCGACCAGCCATTGCTTTTCAGTGCCTGATAAAATATCCAGCTATTCTTGAGCATTGTGCTACGCGTGATATGCATAAAACCGGTCTCGCCGGCGATCATGTTATAGCCGAGCTCGCGAAGTTTGGGCTCATTGTGTTCATCCGCCAAGCTAAAGAGACTGTGATTCATCACCAAAGACATGTCGTCATGAGCGACTAAGGTGCCGTTTGCTGAGATGAGGAAGCTGTTGCCTCCCTCCATGCATTGGCTATCTATCACCAAGCTTTGCAGCTCTTTGAGACTCACACCATAGCTTGCAATGCCTCCAATGCCGTCTCTTTCATAGGGCGCAGAAAAGCTGATGATCAGCTCGCTTGAACCTTGGGAATCCACCCATGGCTCAGTCCAATAGGACTTTTTTAACATCAAAGGAATCTGAAACCAGTCTCCAAAGAAATAGTTTATATCCTTGATATCATTCACCTTTAGCTTTCCATTTTCTTTGAAAAAGACCAAGGCACTTTGATGGGCAGGGATGTTTTCGGCCAAGGTGATGCTGTGCACGGAATTATCGTGTTGAATTGCCTCAGAGATCACGCTTTCGATTTCTTCTTTGCTAAACCTTCGATCCGAAAGCATAATACACAGCATGTGAAGGTTTTGCTCCACGTGATTTAATATCCCGTCAATGAGATAGATGCTCTCGTGGGCGAGATGCTTCATATTGTCTAATTGAGTTTTGCTGATGTGCCGTCTGAGTAAAATCTGGGTAAAGGTCGTGATCACGACAAAGGCGATGAGTGTGATCACAAAGACGAATGTTATCAATTGATATGCAAGCGTTTTATCTTCTCGTTTGCTGTTAATCATTGGGGCAAAACTCCTCAAATGGATAAGCTTTTACCGGCTGGTAAAATTCCTGCAACAGACTCACAGCCCTCAAGTAGTCTGCCTTTGTCAATCTTCCCGGAGTCTTATCCGGTACGAGGATCAGCATTTTCATCTCATTAAGCATCCAACTCTGATGGCTGCGATTTGCCGGAATGTTGTTCTTGCGCATGAGCCTGAGCACGAGGTCTAAAGCCTCCTCAGGATGGGCAAAAGCATAGTGCCAGCCGTCCATGGTGGCAGCCATAAATCTCTTGCAAATATCTTTATGCTCATTATAAAAGTCATTGGAAACATAAAAGCCATCATCCGGGATATTATAGCCGAGTGCGCTGAGATCTGCAACGAAGAGGTCTTCTTCCTTGAGCCCGGCTTGCAACAACTGATTATATTCATTGAAGCGCATTGCATTGGTCACGTCTATTGCATTGCTGGTAAAGAGGTTGATAGACCAATTGACGGGGACTATCTCCATATCGAGCTTCTCTTTGGCAAGAAAGATGCGCGAGATATAGTGAGACCCGCTGCACCAGAGTCCTATCTTTTTGCCATTAAAATCAGCGATGGAATTGATGCCCCGATTCTTCTTGCCGATGAGCAACTGAGAGCTATTTTGGGATACTTGCCCGATATTGACCACCCTTAGGCCGTCTTTATTCTCCATGATCCCGCTAATGAGGTCCATCTGAACGATATCGGTATTCTTGTTATAAAGAGTGCGAAAGACGAGGCTATCCGCTGCATGCGGCTGTAATCTGAGGTCTATGCCATATTGGGCATAAAAGCCCTTGTCAATCGCCATATAGATGCCGGCAAATTGAGCCTGAGGATGCCACTTTTGACGAAACCTGAGAACAAAGAGCTCATCATTGGGCACACCGCTCTCCGACTGTTCAAAATCAGAGACCTTTCCTTCCTGCTTTGAATTACAAGCCGGAAGTGAAAGCAGCAGTAGTGCAATCGCAAAGCAGATTGCAGTCATTCTCAAAAAGCGCATTTTTCACCTCAATAAAAAAGCTTACACATTAGTCCATTGATGCTACATTTTGGGACATTTTCTAATGTGTGCAAGGATTATATAGTGCGCTTTATTTGGCAACCTTAAAGTGATACTTTTGGCACTTTTGGCAGTGGATATATTTCCACTCTACTTGTCGTCGAGTTTATTCAGTAGATGAGAAACCGCGTAAGCTACGGGTATCTCGCCTTTTGCGACTTGTCTTCTGAGCTCCGGCAAATCTGCTTTGATCAACTCGTTGTGGAAGAATTTATCCAAGACAGCTTCTCCCAAGAGCTCCTCAAACCAATCTGCTGTCTGTTCTTTTCTTCTTTGTTCGAAGAAGCCGGAGTCATCGGTATTCTTTTTGAACTCCAATATCCTCTCCCAGATCAAGTCCAAACCGGTCTTCATCTTGGCAGAGCAAGTATGCGCCGTGGTATCCCAGCCTTTGGTGGCATTACGCAGATAGTGCAGCGCATTGTTATATTCCCGAGCCGCCGCTTCTGCGCGCAGAACGTTGTCGCCATCGGCTTTATTGACCACGATGAGATCGGCGAGTTCCATGATGCCCTTCTTGATTCCCTGCAATTCATCCCCCGCTCCCGCGATCTGCATGAGCAAGAAGAAATCCACCATGGAGCGCACAGTGGTCTCGCTCTGCCCCACGCCCACGGTTTCGATGAGGATGACGTCATATCCCGCAGCTTCGCAGAGGACAATGCTTTCGCGGGTCTTTCTTGCCACGCCGCCGAGGATGCCCGAACTGGGCGAAGGGCGGATGAAGCTCATCGGCTCTCGGGAAAGCTCTTCCATGCGCGTCTTATCTCCCAAGATGCTCCCACGTGAGAGCGTGGACGAAGGGTCGATCGCGAGCACCGCCACCTTTTTCCCTTGCCCGATGAGATACATGCCAAAGCTCTCGATGAAGCTGCTCTTGCCCACTCCCGGCACACCGGTGATGCCGATGCGCAGAGACTTTCCTGAATATGGCAGGAGCCTCCTAAGAAGCTCCTGCGCTATCTTAAAGTGTTTATCGGAATTACTCTCGGCGAGCGTGATAGCTCTCGACAGAAGGGTTCTATCGCCTTTGAGCACCCCTTCCATGAGGGCGTCAGTGTCCCAGCTGCGCTTATTGCGCTTTCTATGAGGCGCCTTAGGAGGCTCTTTGCTCACGACGACGGAACTGGCAAAAGCATCGCCGCCATCTTCAGGAGTCCATTCCGGTTTTCTCTTATTCATGTTCTTCGATCAATTGATTCAGAATCTCAGTAGCTGCATGCGGCAGATGAGTTCCCGGTCCAAAGATCGCTGCGGCGCCATGTTCATAGAGATATTCATAGTCCGCCTGCGGGATCACCCCGCCCACGATGATCATGATATCTTCTCTACCGAGCTTTTTGAGTTCTTCAACGAGCTGAGGCAGGAGCGTCTTATGACCCGCTGCGAGCGAACTCATACCGATGACATGAACGTCGTTTTCCACTGCCTGACGAGCCGTTTCTTCCGGAGTCTGGAACAGCGGACCCACGTCCACGTCAAAGCCCATATCAGCATAGGCTGTTGCAACCACTTTTGCACCACGATCGTGTCCATCTTGCCCCATTTTGGCAACGAGGATGCGCGGTCTGCGTCCTTCCAACTCACTGAATCTATCAGTCAGAGCGCGTACTTTTTCGATATCATCCATATTTGCATACTCACCGCTATAAACGTTACTGATTAATCTGATCTGCGCTTGATGGCGTCCGAAAGCTTTTTCCATGGCGTCCGAAATCTCGCCCAAGCTTGCTCTCTCCCGCGCGGCATCAATTGCCAATTCGAGGAGGTTTCCATTCTTGCTTTCTGCTGCTTTAGTGAGCGCATCCAGAGTTCTTTTCACTTTCTCTTCATTTCTGCCTTTTCTAAGCTGTTCGAGGCGAGCCAACTGCGCAACTCTAACCGCCGTGTTATCAACCTCAAGCGTCTCAATCGGCTCTTCTTTATCGAGGCGATATTTATTTACGCCCACGATTGCTTCCGCACCGCTATCGATGAGAGCTTGACGTCTGGCTGCAGCTTCTTCGATGCGCATCTTAGGCAGTCCGTTTTGGATTGCTTTTGCCATGCCGCCGAGGCCTTCCACTTCCGTGATATGTTCCCAAGCTCTGTGCATGAGGTCATTGGTGAGGGATTCCACGTAGTAGGAACCTGCCCAAGGATCGATGACTTTGCAGACACCGGTTTCGTGCTGGAGATAGAGCTGAGTATTGCGCGCGATGCGTGCCGAGAAGTCCGTAGGCAAGGCGATTGCCTCATCCAGAGAGTTCGTATGCAGGCTCTGCGTGTGCCCCATCGTAGCCGCCAAGCCTTCGATACAGGTTCGGGCAACGTTGTTATAGGGGTCTTGCTCGGTGAGACTCCAGCCCGAGGTCTGGGAGTGAGTTCTCAGCGCCATAGACTTAGGATTCTTAGGGTTAAAAGACTTAATAATCTTTGCCCAGAGCATCCTTGCGCTACGCAGCTTTGCCACTTCCATAAAATAGTTCATCCCCTCCGCCCAGAAGAAGGACAGACGAGGCGCAAACACATCAATATCAATGCCGGCATCAATTCCCGTGCGCACATATTCCAATCCGTCGGCAAGAGTGTAAGCCATTTCCAGATCAGCCGTTGCGCCCGCTTCATGCATATGATAGCCAGAGATGCTGATGCTATTGAAGCGCGGCATATTCTTCGAAGTATATTCAAAGATATCGGCGATGATGCGCATGGACGATTCCGGCGGATAGATATAGGTGTTTCTCACCATATATTCTTTGAGGATATCGTTTTGGATGGTGCCATTGAGCTGTTGCGGCTTCACGCCCTGCTCTTCGGCGGCAACGATATAGAAAGCCATGATCGGGATCACGGCGCCGTTCATCGTCATCGAAACGCTCATCTGATCCAGCGGAATCTTATCAAAGAGAATCTTCATATCGAGGATGCTATCCACCGCCACGCCGGCTTTGCCAACGTCGCCGATCACCCTGGGATGATCCGAGTCATAACCGCGATGAGTAGCGAGGTCAAAGGCAATCGAGAGCCCTTTTTGACCCATGGCAAGGTTGCGGCGATAGAAGGCATTGGATTCCTCAGCCGTGCTGAATCCCGCATATTGGCGGATCGTCCAAGGTCTTTGCACAAACATGCTGCCATAGGGTCCGCGCAGATATGGCGCTATCCCGCTGAGATAGTCCAAATGCTGCATATCTCTTAAGTCTTCAGCACGATATATCGCTTTCACATCGATCTTTTCATTGGTGCGCCAAATGTTTTTGACGTCCGTCTTGGAGGGATTTATCCCCGCTTTGGCAAAGTCAGGGCTGATTTTCGTAAAGTCTGTTTTCATTAGATCACCTCCATCTTTTTAGCGAGTTCATACAAGGTTTCATAGGCATTGGCGCGGATATGGATAAAGAAATCGATGCCGGATTCCTGATATTCGGCGACCTTATCCTTGGGATATCCCGCCAAAATCATGATTGCCGGCTTGACGCCCGCACAAAGCGGAGCTACAAGCTGCTCATAATTGTCATCGGTTGAGCAAATGCAGAAGGCATCCACCTTTGCGGCCTTTGCGGCGGCGACGGCTTCCTCGACTGTTTTGAAAGCCTTGTCTGAGATAATCTCAAAGCCGGCCATCTGGAAAAAGCCCAGCGAGAAATCTGCTCTCGCCTTATATTCGCCAACCTCGCCCATGTTCAAGAGCATGATCTTCGGAGCTTTAGCACTAACTTCTGCACGCAATTCTTCCACCTGAGCGAGCACTCTGAGGGGCTGGATGGGACCGCGATCGAGCTTGAAGGCACAATCTTGACAGCCACATTTATGCATCTTCAGAGGTTGCAGATACTTATCATCGGGATTGGCATACATATTCACGCCCACAAAGACATCACGGCGTTTGTTGACGGCATCGATGCGCGCCTTGGCGGTATCAGCCAAAATATCATGAATCATGCCGCTTTGCAGAGCCGCAATCATCCCGCCATTCGCCTCGATTTCTTGCATGAGTTTCCATGCCAGATCAGCCAATTGTGCAGTGATGCTTTCAATATAATAGCTTCCGCCGGCAGGGTCTGCGACCTTGGCGAAATTGGATTCTTCTTTGAGGATGAGCTGTTGATTGCGTGCCATCCTGCGCGAGAATTCGGTGTTTTTTGCCACCACATTGTCAAAAGGCGTGACCTCGAGGCTATCAACCCCGCCGATCACTCCGGAAAAGCTCTCCGTGGTGGTGCGCAACATATTCACATATAAGTCATATACGGACTTATTGAAGTCTGCCGTGCGTCCATGAATCCAGACCTTTTGCGAAAGTTCATTACCGCCAAAAGCCTTGATCATCTCTGCCCAAAGCAGACGAAAAGCTCTGATCTTGGCGATTTCCATAAAGAAATTTGAACCCAAGGAAAGTTTCACGCTGAAGAGCGGCGCTAAGGCATTGATATCTTTGCCATCTGCGACAAGCTTTTTGAGATAGCTGATTGCGCTTGCCAAGACCAGTGCAAGCTCCTGAACAGCGGATGCACCGGCGTTTTCATAGACGCTGCTATCGATCACAAATGCTTTGAATTTCGGAGCATGCTCAAGCCTTGCATTCACTTCGTCTTCAATTCTTTGCCACATTTCTTCAGGATTCAATGGCAAAGAACCTTGTCCGGCAAGCTCGCCAATGGGATCAAATCCAAGCGCACCTTGCAGTTCCGCGGCTGAAATCCCATGTTTTTTGAGATATTGCAAGAGGATGTCGAAGCTTTGAGGGCTGCTGATGCTACTCTGGATAAAGAGCGGCGCCGCATTGATATCAATCCCATCGAGCAAGGTTTCAAGCTCTTCCACGCTCTTGAACACAATCCCGTCACAACAAGCTGACATACAGAAGTTTATCATAGACAAGCCACGATTGAGCTCGTCTTTCAGGATTTTGTTTAGCTTGGTGAGGTCTTTTTCAGTTTGTTTCTGAGCGACATACCAGCCTTGGTCGATCAATTTCTGAGGATCATTGCCTCGAACGTAAGGCGCTTGACCGGGATCGCTCTTGGGAAAGTCGAGGTTTTGGATGTCTTCCTTGCGATAGATCGGCTCGAGCGTGATGCCCTCATAGGTGCGGGTTTTCATGAGCTTATCATAGTCCCCGCCTTTGAGAGATTCCACCACGAGCGCTTTCCATTCATCCCAATTGGGCGCAGGAAAATCCTTGAGTAAATTTAGGTTCATATCCACTTGGCTGAACTCCTTATATTCTTATTTAATTAGTGCTTGAACGGGCTTCATGCCCTGTGCAGAACCGCTCTCAATCGAGGTAAGAACAGCACCGCCGCCGGTGAAAAAGTAGTATTTTTCGTCGTTTTGAGCCTGAGCAAATATGCCCGGCAAATAGGTTCTAAAATCTTGGATCGTATCACCGCCGCCAAAGAGTTTCACGGCGTTTTTGTTTTGATCTATAAGCGAATACATCGCCATACTGCCTTCGGGGAAAAGCGTGCTGAAGCCCATCACGGCGTTCACAAAGAAGCTGCCCGCTTCGCTAAAGCACTTTACCACAGTCTCATCGCAGAACGACTCCGGCGCAGCGTCGAGGATATAGCCCATAGGCTTGCTATTATCCATCGCCCTGAGTTCTGAGATGTGTTTAACTTCCCAACTGCCTTCCTTGCGCTCTTCAATGCTTTGGCTCACAACCACATAGGGAAGCTCCAAAACCTTGGCGATATCGTCCTTGCTCTCGTCGATAAATCTCTGTGCCGCAGCGATGTCGTCCTCACCGATACCGGTGATGTTTAAGCCATATTTTGCAGCGAGATAGGCATTGTATATCACTCCGCCGAGAACGAGAGTCTTGGCTCCTTTGATCAGTGCGCTAAGCGGCCCGATCTTGGTGTCGAACTTGCTTCCTGCCACGACTGCGACTAAGGGCTGCTGCGGCGAAAAGACTTTTTCGAGATTCACGATCTCTTTTTCCATGAGCAAACCGGCATAGGCGGGCAGATATTTGGCGATGTGGAAGGTGCTCGCATGCGGTTGCCAGCTTCCAAAAGCATCGTTGATATAGACATCGGCATAGCTGGCAAGAGCTTTCGCAAAGATGTCGGCATTTTCGTCCTTTGCTTCCTCGCCCTTAAACCAGCGCGTATTGGGCAAATAGAGGTAATCGCACTTGCCGTTTTTCAGCGATTCCACCGCCTCAGCGAGGGGCGAAAGATCGGTGATGCCATATTCATCACCAGCCTTAAGATCAACGGCACAACCCTTTAGCTGAAGCTTTTGGTTGAGATAGTTCACGATGGCTAAAACGGAATCGTTGTCAGAGATGTTGATGGTTTTTGTGGCTTTGTCAAGAGGACGCCCGACGTGGGTCATCAAAATCGGCAAGCCACCTTTTTTGAAAACATGTAAAAGAGTGGGGATAGTCGCGTCAATGCGCATAGGGTCTTTGATTTTACCCTTTTTCACAACGTTGTGGTCAAAGCGGATCAGCACCACCTTTGCGTTGAGATCAGCGTCAAGCATGAGGGGTATGTTTTTCATTTCTGCTCCATTTATCTTATATTTTTTTACCTATTAAACTATGATTTCATGCTTATATAGTTTGTCTTTACGTCAAGAACTTTTTCATCTTATTGTGATATTCTTGTGTTCTGCCGAAACATTTTTATGTTAAATTTGTGATTAAGGCAGCCGGATCGCAGTTTTATTTAAGATATTTCTTACTGATCTCTTGCCCTTTTCCCACCCCTTCCCTATTGGGTTCTGGTCATGATATGG
>DIQS01000031.1:13847-31905 GCA_002427325.1 Cloacimonetes bacterium UBA5456
TCATGATATGGTCATGATATGGTCATGAGCATGAGCACATCATAAGCGAAACATAGGCTGAATGCAGTAAGGAAGGAATATGATAGAATAATTTGGACAAAAAAAATGCGTGGGGAGCACCGGGGAGGTGTCCCCACGTCTTTGGAGGGCATTCTATGTAGGGTCTGTAGATCTACGATGCTATTTTTAAATGCTGTGCAGGCTTGTCAAGGTAAATGTTTGAAAAGTTTCATTTTATCATTTCAAACTGTGGGGAAATTTCAACAGATGAGAAATTAGCATGCTGTAAGACTGTTGAATTCAAGGGACAAGATCATTATGTTTTATGCTCTTACAAATGCTTTGGAATTATTAATCTTCTTGTAAAGAATCACACATCCAATCCCGCCCCATATTCCTGTAGCCATTGAACCTGCTTCTGATAATCAGGCAATATCTTATCCACCTCATTCCAGAAGTCTTTACTGTGCCTTGTATGTTTGAAGTGTGCCAGCTCATGCACGATCAGATAATTAATCACGCTCACAGGTGCCATCATTATCTTCCAATTGAAATTGACCTTGGGTCTTTTAACTGAACATGAAGCCCATCTATTCTTCAGATCGATGACGGAGATTGCTTCAACATTAACCCCCATCATCTGCGCAAAACTTTGCACCCTTGGTTCTATAAACATCCTTCCCCGATAGCGATAGAACTCTTTGAACATATCCCTAAGTTTATCTTCGGAGCCTTCAGGTGCATAGAAATGCCTGCCCCTGAACTGGATACCTTCAACCTCATCGCTGTATTGTAGATAGTAATTTCTACCCAGATAGAGAAAAGACTGCCCATTAATCAGTTCCCGCTTTATTGCATTCTCATTCAGAAGAGCTCGCTTAGCCTGATATTTGTGTATCTTATACTCGTTCTTGCTGAGCAGGTTTTGCACCTCGACATCGCTTGTTCCAATTGGCACTATCACCGTAATAGAGCTATCCCTTTCGATGTAGATCGAGGCTGTCTTGCGTTTGCTGTGCCTTACCACAATCTTGTAATCGAGGCTCATGAACCCCTCACCTCAACCTCTCTTGTGTGTGCCAGACTGATCAGCTCCGCAGTCAGCTTAGCCGCAACTTCCTGCAGAGCTTCTATGCCACAATATTCAAGCTCGTCTCGGAGGTCTCCTTCTAATCGTCTGCGCTCATTAGGTTTCTGCCAGAAATTGGGTATTGATATTGATTCTTTGATTCTGGCATAGATGAATACTGATAATTTCGCAGCGACACTTGCTTCCTTGCTGTCCACAGCAATCCCAGCTTCCATCAGCATCAGATCAAAAAAAGGCATCACTGGGTTATCTACTAAGCCGACATCATCAGCTCTGCCTTTGCCAATATCTTCTCTCAGCTTAGTAAGTTCCTCGATGATCTTATCCCAGTGTTCTTTATGCGCATCAAGAATCTTCTGCAGCCGCTCATGGAACCCGGTATAAAGCGCAGGGTCTTTCTCCATATTCACCTTAATATGCCAACGGATGGCATGTTCCATCTCTGATGCCTTGGCTTTTCCTGTCTTGGCATGATCTCTTACATTTTTGGGAAAGTCGTCAGAAAGCAGCTTGATAGGTGCTATTTTGGGATTGATCCCTTCAGAAATCAGATACTTATCGATCAATTTGCGCACCTTAGCCCCTGCCCATTTTAGATCCATAGTAGGATCCTGATATCTGTTTCTCATGCGCATCATCAAATAACCAAGTCGCTTGGCGGGCACATAATACTCCCTCGCCATTGCCGCATTAAAGAGCAGTTCTAAGCTATCAAAGAAGGCTTTAAGAAATGTATCGAATTGAGCCCGAAATTTCACATCAGCACCCAATTGCAAACAGTCCTCTACCAATTCCCATTCCTCTTCATTATCTCCGATAGCCTGATGCAGAAAAGCCTCAATTCTGATTATTTTCTTATCTACAAATAGTTGAACCAGCCTTCTGAAGCGAGATTCCAATACCGGGATCTCTTGATCTAAGCCTCGAAAGTAAGCACTTAAGTCATTAAGTGCCTGCACATCAGTATCGGTGAAAATTGCCAGAGCTTCTTTCAGATGCGAAGCCACTCCAAAATAATCCACCAAGATACCATGTTCTTTCACGAATCCACTTTTCATCACTTTGGTGCGGTTCACCCTGGCAATAGCCTGCATTAGTCTATGCTCTCTTAGATTCTTATCAAGATACATGACTTGTTCGATCGGAGCATCAAAGCCCATTAAAAGCCGATCGCAAACGCAGAGGATGGCAACACCGCTTTCCGGTTTATTATAATCAAAATCTTTCTTGAAGCTCTCCACCGCGTCCATATCCTGAGCCTGTTTGCGTGCCATGGACACATAGCCTGGCTCATTGTTATCCATCATCGAAACCACAGTACAGATCTTGATGAACTTCATCTGTCTTAGCAGGTCATCGTCCCGCTCATCATCCGGTTTTGCTTCCTCAAACGAAATAAGCTGTTTTAGCGCGCTTTCCAGTTCATATTTATATCTGCATGCCGCAACGATAGAGCTTGCAACCACCTGCCCCTTTAGGCCATTTGGGAGGATTTCCTGCGTATAATGTTCAATTATGTCTTCTGAGATAGCTCTGATTCTCTCTTTAGATTCCAGATAAGCCATCTCTGTACCATAGCGTTTTTGTATCTCCAAACGCTCTTCTTCACTACGTTCTTTGAACATATCCTCAAACTCACGCTTGAACAGCTCTGCATCAATCAGCCTGTCCTGACTGGTTCTTCCGATATAGAGTATGTCCACGGTAGCTCTATCAGCCACTGCGTCATTCATCTTATATACATCGATGAAGCTGCCAAAACGTTCATGAGTTTTCTGTTTATGCCGTTCTGTGAGAAGCGGCGTGCCGGTAAAGGCGATCTTAACCGCATTCGGAAAAGCCAGAAAAAGGTTGTCGCCCATCTCGCCACCATGGTCTTGATGCGCTTCATCTATGAGCAACAGTACCCGCTCGCTTGTGTTCAGCTCTGGGAATTCTTCATACATGGGAACAACTTCCGCTGCTAATAGCGATTTTGCCGATACCGAACCACTGATGAGAAACTTGTGTAGCATCACCATATTCAGGTTTGAGCTGGTGTTCCTCAGCTTATCCAGATCACGTTTATGCTCAATCAGAGTGAGATGTTCTCCGGCATAGGTCACTGTGTGCGATAATTGATCCTCCAAATCCAGACGGTCATTGATCATGACAACCTTATAATCCTTTAGATCATCAGTATCCCGCAGTTTCTTGATTAGGAAGACCATCGTGAGGGATTTTCCTGAGCCTTGCGTATGCCAGATCACTCCACTGCGTTCGAAGGGTGTCTTTCCGGTTCTGAGACGTTCAAGTATTTTACCCACTGCCCGGTATTGCTGATATCTGCAAACGATCTTGACATTCTCGCCTCGTTTGATCTCCATGAATAGGGTAAAGTTCTTCAAGATATCCAACATGATAGCTTTATTTAGCATTCCATGGATGATCACTTCCTGACGCTCTTCGTTGGGAGAAACTTGGATTGTCTTATATTCTTCAGGGAATATATCTTTCCAATTCAGAAAGTGATCAAATTCACCTGTAATCGTGCCAAACCTTGCTTCATCACCATGAGTGATGATGTTGAAGAGATTGCAATGGAAAAGCCGCTCTTCGCCTTCCTTGATGCCATAATCATCCACTCGCAGGTTTGCATAGCGGTTGATCTGGATAAATGCTTCACTCAAGGGCTGAGCCACATCCATATCTTTACATTCCACTACCACGATTGGCAAGCCATTGATGAACAGCACAATGTCCGGAATGATCGCAGCTCTGCTGGCTCCCGGGGTCTCAATCTTGAATTGGTTAATGGCGATAAAGCTATTGAGTTCTGGATGGGCAAAATCAATCAGCCGCACCGTGGGGTTTTGCTCTCCGGTCAGCTCATTCTGATCCACCGTCGTATTGCGGGTCAGAAGCTCATACACTGCCTGATTTGCCTTGAGCAAGTCCATGCCGGGATGCATGGTAAGTTCGCTAATGACTGCCTCAAGCTGTTTATCAGTAAGCCAGCTTCTGCCGTCCTCAGTCAGGTTGATTCGTTTCAGAGAAGCCCTAAAATCTTTCTCAAGAATATACTCCCGGAAGCTTTCTCTCCTGCTGATACTTGGGTCATAGGGTGTAAACCCGGTTCCCTGATCAATTACTTCCCACCCAAGCTGCTGCAGCTTATCCAGGAAGGGACGTTCAACGCTATTATATTCGGACATTATTCCTCACCGGTTTATATCTTCCAAACCTCTAAAGCCAGATTTATCAGCAATTGCTGTCTCTCTTCAATGGTAGCTGCATTCCACTCCGGAAATACTTTCAGGAATTGATTTATCCTGTTCACTGATGATTGATTACCAATGGTCGGCATCTCCACCAAGCTACGAGTGAAGTAGATTCCACAATCTTTGTAGAGAGGGGTTTTCAAGGCATAGAAGTTGTTGCTTGCCACTATGTTCAAAGGCTTCTGAAGCAAGGTCAGGTTCCCAAGCTTAATCTTATACTGCTCATAATCTTTACCAGGATTCTTCAATAGGAAGTCCGCTCTCAAATCGCTTTCTGGATTATCTGGCAAGATATGTTCAATCTCGAATCCCATGAAGTTCTTCAGAGTTCTTGGGTCTCCGATCCCAACAAAATGCTGCTCTACATACTGAGTCAGTTTTGCAAGGAAGTACTTTGATCTGTAGTATTGAAGTGTGCCCAGTGCGTAAGTCCCCAGGAATGCTGCCAGTTCAGTTTGTTTCGCTTGAACATTGGGGACAAAGCGTTTATCAATAAACTCATCCAACGCTGTCTTCTGTAAATCAGGGTCTGTAAGTTTGGTTATCTCCCTCAGTTCCCCCACCCACAGTGCGAAGTATCTTTCCAGTTCTTTGGTAGGTGTCTTGGTAAAGATGTAATAGAATAAGAAGATCTCAAGCTTTTTCACGAAATGATTGAACAGCTCGATAGGCAGTGATCTCACGGCAAGCATGAGAATGTAGTGCAAGCTGAAAGCACCTCCGCAAAGCATTCTCAGGTTATCTGTATAAACGTTATCTTTGCCATCTTTATCCTTGCCATCTATGTATGCCAAATAGCACTTTAGATTGTCAATCAGATGCTTAACAAAAGCAAAGGGATCTTTCTTGTATCCACAAAGAGAGGCATTCTTTTCATCTACCAGCCAATCATAAATCTCATCTTCTCTGAGAATGTAGTCTTTTCTGCTGTTATCAATTGGATAGTTCGACATCAGATAATAGCGCAAAAAACGCAGCGGTTTTTCCTGTCTTTCCTCAAGCGGTTTCGTGATCTTCTTCCATTCATCTTTGAGCTTGGTGAACTCATCTGCATCCGCTTGCCTGAAGATCAGGTTCTTCATCAAGTCCATCGGATTAAGCCCAATACCCCTTTCATTGATTGTCTCGAATATCTTCAAAGCGCTGCTAATCTCTGTGGATATCTGAATAAAGACAACACGATTGGCGAGGTATGCCCAAAACTTGAGCAGTTTGTCTGTTTCTGGAAAGTTATCATTCAGGTAGTCATACACCGTTCCATAGGCATTCACAATATTCTTGAGTGCTCCATAAGTGTTAATTCCCGATGCCTTGATTGCTTTCTCAGTGGTTAAAGAGTCACTATTCTCTTTGATGATGCACTGTATTATCTCGAAGGCACCATCATACCTTGGCTCAAGCTTTAGTATTCTCTTTGTTTTCCCGGTGTCTAAAACCTTGCTTGATGATATCAGGCTATTGATTTCATTCTCTTCACCTCTAAGGTCAAACAGTGCTTTCATCGCACAGAGGATCAGATAGAAAGTAGTAAGTCGTTGCTGTCCGTCAATTACGTCATATTGGTTGATTGATCCTTTCGGTGTTACTATTACGGTTCCTACAAAGTATTCAGTTTTGCTGTTTCCGTCCATCTCATCGACAATATCATCCAATAGCCGGACTACTTCTTTCTCCTGCCATACATACTCCCTCTGATAATCAGGGACATTGTAAAAACACTCATTAAACGCCTGATAGATTGTGTACTTGTGATTCTCGATTTTAGACATTAGCCTTTCTCCACTTTATTATCATTTAGATTTACTCTTACTTTTCCGGTTAGAAGGTCTGCCATCAGACCATGTTTGAGATTCTTGTATTTACTCAGCATTTCTTTATTATCAGATATTCCTAAGTCTATCGATTTCAGTATCTTTGAGATATGCAGTTGTTCTTCTAAGGATCTTGTCAACTGCATCCGTATTCTCGCCAATCTCGCTTGTTGTATACCTGTAACTGTAGATCCACTTGATTGTCTCTGTAAGTCATTTTGAAATCTATCGGTATTCATCAAGTAGTATAGATAATCATTAGTTATCGAAGAAGGTTTTACCTTGAATAAGAAGACCCTTTGGCTGAGAATGTACTTATTATTATCTGGAATTTGAGCAACTACTCCAAGTGGAGCTTCTGACGTCATTACAACATCTCCCTTAGAGCAGTCTCCGTGGTTCATCCATGCTCTATACAGATCTTCACTTGCTAAGTAGTGTTCCTTGTTGAAATTTATGAAACCAGGCTCAATGTTATTAGCTGATATAGCTTTTATGGACCCTCCGCCCCAATTCATCCCTAACTTGAGAGGTGTTTTGCCTCGAAAATCAAAATACTCCTTTATTACATCGTCAAAATCTGTTACATCCCATTCCTTTGGTATCCATCCCAATTTTGATTCTTTATAGAGTTCTGGAGCTTCTTCAATCGTGGGTCGCAACTTGCCTGTCTGAGTGTCAATGCCTCTAGTGAACAGGTCTTGCATCATCCCGGCTTTGATGGCATGGTATTTATCTATAGCAGCTTCGGTCTTCTCAATCAAATCATCGACTGTGCCGAGGATATCAGCGATTTTACGCTGAGTCTCTTTGGTTTCAGGTATTTTGAGAGAGAGATTGCTCAAGTCACCACTATTTATAGCCGCAAAAGTAGAACCCTGACTTTGAGATTCCAGCTTGTATATGTTAGCAGAGATCAAATAGTTGAGAAATGCTTGATCGACTGAAGTGCCCAGAATTCCTGCAAGTCCTCTGCCAATGCAATACTTTGTATCTGCAATGTTCAAAGCACCCACTGGAGCTCTTACGCTAATAAGAATTGAGTTCGACTCGGCAATCTTTAGTGGATCAGAACAATATACCTTTTTGATGGGATACTTAGGACCAAAATCAGCACACCCCTGCAAAAACGGCAGACCATAACCGAATTCATTATATGTTGATGAGCTTGGAGATTGTCCCATTGTAATCTTTGCTACATCGCCAAGCTTAACGGATTTCCAATCACTCATATCCGAGTTCCTTCAGATACTTGCTCAGTTCTACTGCAGCATTATCGCGTTCTTGCAGAATCCTGTGCAAGGGTTGGTCATACTTATCCCAGAGCTTTTCCATAGCAATTCTGAGGTCTCTGCTATACTGAATCAAATGCTCGTTAACCTTAGTATAAAGGGTATCTTCCCACCGCTTCAGAATCAGTTGCTTGGCTTCGGCTTCGCTAATCTTGCTTCTTGCCTGTTCCACCAGTTGCTCTTTGAGGTCTTTTATCTCTTTGATCTTCTTGCGGCTTTCTTTCAGTTCTTTTTCCATCTCCAGATGCCTGGCAATACGAGCTTCCTGTTCTGCTATTCTCTTTTTAAGCTCCATTTCAGGTTTTTGGAGTGATTCTAATACCCTTTCTATCTCACTATATGCTTCACCGCTCTTCTTGAGGGCTTTGATCTGTTTGGTCTTGTTCTTGATGTCCTTACTCAGCTCTTTCAGTTCAGCTCCCAGGCTCTTAACAGTCGCCTTGACCTCTGACAGTTCTTCTTTGGGAAAAACCTCATATTCTTCTTCACTCCAGGCTCCCTCTTCCAGATCATTTACTTCGTTGAAGAGCGCTTCCAATTCATCCCGCTTGGCGATGCAGTCATTAAGTTCTTTGATCACTTCAGGGAATTGGCTCTTTAATATCTCTTCCTCGGGAATCAGCTCGGCATTCCAGCTACTTGCTGCCACACTACGTAAGTCATTTAATATCTCACTCCAAAAACCTGCAAATCCACCCCTGCATTTAAAATCATCCAATATCCCCAGCTTGCCTATTTGGGCGGTGATTGTGGCCGAAAATGAGTGATATAAGTCATATACATTTCGCTCCTTGGGAAGCACCTCCAATTTGGCTTGGTTGTCATTCCACCATTGTTTCAAAGCCTTCATATATTCATCGTGTTTAAGACTGATAGCCTCAGCCTCATCAAGATACCCTTTTATGGCTTCTTTTTCGTTTATTTTTGGGCTGAATTTCAAATATCCGTCTCTGGACTTGTCAAAAAGCTGTTCTCGTATGCCCGCATAATTATCCCAATAATGCTTTAGGTTTTCCACTTCCGATTCCGGAATCCCGCCGTGCAAATGTGCTTTCACGTCATGCGGCTCTGCCGGAGGGCTGTTGTCCACATATCTTCTTATGTTGCAGTTATATTCCTCTGCTTCCAATTCCTCATGGCTCACTTTTCTGCTATAGCCAGCCAATTCTTGTTTATTTCTATGGACATAGCTTATTTTCTCAATGTCCTCGGGACGCAGAGTATTTTGCACTTTGCCCACCTTATACTCATGATCGGCATTGATGAATAGCACTTCTTTGCGTGTGCCGGCACCGGCTCTATTGATTATCAAAATGCAGGCTGGAATACCCGTTCCGTAAAAAAGCGCGGGAGGTAAGCCAATAATCGCCTCCAGATAACCTTCTGTGATCAGCCATTCCCGCATTCTACGCTCTTCTCCACCCCGGAAGAGAACTCCATGGGGCATAATCACAGCGAGCCTTCCATTGGTTTTAAGTGTGCTGAACATATGCTGGACAAACATAAAATCAGCCTTGCCTTTCACCGGCATCCAAAAGCGATAGCGTTCCCTGAACTTCATTCCATCGGTTGAGTAGTTTTGAGAAAAGGGAGGATTTGCAATCACAATATCAAATCGTTTCAGTTCTCCGCCTTCCACATGCTTGGGCTCCATCAAGGTGTCGCCATTTTCGATCTGGGCGTCCAACACGTTGTGAAACAGCATATTCAGCTTGCACAAGCCCCAAGTAGTGCCGTTTTTTTCCTGCCCATAAAGGGTTATGTTTCTGGCACTACCATATTTGCTTTCTACATAATTGAATGCTTCGATCAGCATGCCACCCGAGCCAACTGCAGGATCGCAGATCTCAGCATCATCAGCCGGGTCGAGAATGTTCACTAATAGCTTTACGACGGTGCGGGGTGTGTAAAACTCCCCCCCTTTCTTGCCTGCACTATCAGCAAAATATTTGATCAGGTATTCATAGGCGGAACCGAGTAGATCGGGAAACTCCAGATTGTCATCGGTGAGCACAACCTTATCGAAATGTGTGATCAGCTCCACTAAATCGCTATCTGTAATGCGTTTATTATTCTTTCCTACAGTTTTATTGAAGTCTATCGGCTTTAGTACACCTTCCAAGGTCTCGCTATTGCTATCCTCAAGTGCTTCAAAAGCTTTTTTGAGTTCATCTCCGATTTCCTTTTTCAGATGTCTTATATTCTCCCATCTGGCTCGAATTGGCACAAAGAAATTGTAGCTTGTTTCGCTTTCCAGTCCTTTTTCTAAGGCATCTCCGCTTACTCCCTTTTCCTCCAGATATGCCTTGCGTTGGGCTCTTTCTATATCAAACAGGTCATTTACCCTTTTCAAGAAAAGCATGGCAATCACGTATTCTTTGAATTCCGAAGCATCCATATTTCCACGCAGGGACTCGCATGCCTCTTCCAAAAAGCGTTCCAGCCATGATAAAGATAGTTTATGTGCCATTAACAACTCCTTTTTCAACTGGTTTCATACATTGCAAAACCATCTCTATTTGTCAATCTATTATTTCTGCTTTCGTTATAAAACCTCGGGGAAATGATTAAAACTCGATTATATTCGTTTTTCTATGCGTTATGTCCCAAAGGTTGGTGTAAATTCCAACTCCTTGATTTTGGTTCTATGAGGACATCGTGCCGAACCCTCGTTAAGCACATTCTATAAATGCTCCTGCACTCGATGATTGAGCTTTCCATAGTAGCTTAGATAATAGTTCTGATAGAGATGTTTGGGTTTATCCGGAACCTCATTCACACCACAGCTTGTCTTAAATGCGTATTTAAGTGTCTAACTCTCAAAAAGTCACGGCGTACTTTTTTTGTATTTGCATAATGTCTTTCATGCTAACAGGTTAAGAACAAGCTCGAATTATACCAATTTGTACCAGTGTTAGACCTTCTATCAGAAAAGTTATCTCTTGGTTCTTATCCTGAAGAGCTTGTTCATTAGCTTGCCCAGTAGCTTGCCCAGTAGCTTACCCAGTAGCTTACCCAGTAGCTTGGTCAGTAGCTTGGTCAGTAGCTTGGTCAGTAGCTTGGCCACTATCTGTCTTAAATATCTGTTGTTCAATGTGTTCGTTCAGTGACCAAGCTTGCATATGGGCGGTGAACTTGGTCAGTCATGTTGCCTCAAGCTTAGCCATTCTTGCCAGTGTTGCATCTATGGATTTCCCTGTTATCGCTTTTGCAATGGGTAGGCTCAGGTTTTTGTATGTAAGCAGATATGAGATGATGGTAGCTTCTTCTGCATCAGACTTAATATCCAGCCTTGATATTAGCTTTTTGAAAGGTTCGGATATTATCTGATGTTTGAGAATAGTGAGGGAAAAGCTATAATTGGATTTATCGCTATGTTTTTCGCTCTTTCAAATGCTCCGGCAGCGGTTGATTGAGCTTTCTTTAATAGCATTTCTTTGTTAATCGTTGTTTTTCAGAAAATAGAGCTTGACAAAAGCACCATAATGTGTATAGTCGTGAGCATCGGGTGAAACGTCAAAATTCTCACCCGGATAAGGAGAGAACTTTGCTGATACAGAAGTATTTTGAAACGCGAATGAAGATGATAGACGACAGGCTGTTAGAGGCTTTGACCTTGGATAAGCGTTATGCTGCCCAGCTCAAAGAAGCGATGATAAAAGCTGTTATTCCCGGCGGGAAAAGATGGCGCCCACTCCTACTCATCTCCATTTTTGAGATGTTGACAGGCATGCGTAAAAACAATAGGCTTCTCCCCGATGCGATTACGGCAGCTTGTGCCGTGGAACTGGCTCACAATGCCGCTTTGATACACGACGATCTCCCCATCATCATGGACAAAAAAGAGCGTCGCGGGACGAATTCCATTCATCATGAATATGGCAATGCGGTGGCAATTCTTGCCGGAGATGCGCTTTATACAATGGCTTTTGAGCTGATGGGTTCGCTGAAAGACAGTGCAAAGGCGGTGGAAGCGATTCGCAGTCTGGCTTTGAATACGCGCAGTTACGGGCTCGTCGGCGGTCAAGCGATCGATCTGGCGCACAAGCGTAAAGTGATGCGTATCAATACGCTGAAGCATATAGACACCAAAAAGGTGGGTTCACTCTTGCTTGCCGCATCCGATTTGGCTTGCATCTTGGCGGGTGCGGATGATGACACGCGTCAGTCTCTCAACACCTATTCCGTGAATCTCGGCCTTGCCTATCAGATGATTGAAGACATCGATCGTGACTATGCCCGAGGCAGTAAAGACCTCGATTTCTCCGACGATTATGTCCCCGTCTCAAAATCCGGCTACACCGGTCTTTTGGGCTTTGATAAAGCTCGCAAACAGGTGGAAAGTCTCTTGAATGAATGCGTTCGCAACATCAAACCTTATCCAAATAACGCGATCCTCATGGAATTTATCCAAATGATTAACGAGAGGTTGCCTTAACTTGAATTTTATTGATATACACTGTCATCTACTTCCCAATATCGACGACGGTTCCAAAGACATCGAAAGAAGCATAGAACAACTTAAAGACATGGAATCCCATGGCGTTAAAGAGCTGTACCTCACCTCACACTATTTTCGCGGGCACTATCAATATAGCCGCGATGAATATGACAAAAAGGTGAAAAATCTACAAGAAGCCGCTGCAGCAGCGGGGATATCCATCACGCTCCGTCCGGGCTTTGAAGTCTTTGTGCAGACCGGTATCGTCGATGATATCAAAGAGAAATCGCTCACTTTGGGCGATAGCGATTATGTGCTCATCGAAAGCGAATTGAACGGACTTCCCGACGACTTTTATGCAAACGTCTATCCCATACTCAGAGCGGGATATAAGCCGATCCTGGCGCATGCTGAGAGATATGTCAGCGTAATGAGAAAGCCTTCACAGGCACGGGATCTCATCCAAAGAAATATCCACATCCAAACTAATGCCGGTGCGCTTTTGGGGCTCTATGGAGACAAGGTGAGAAAAACTGCGTGGACATTGGTGGAAAACGGTTGGACACACTTTGTGGCTTCTGATGATCACGTGAGAAGCGATTATGGCTTCTATCCCAAAGCCTGCGCATTGCTTAGGGAAAGGGTTGATGAATATACGGCAAATCTGCTGTGCTATGAGTTTCCTGCTGCAATCGCCAAAAACGAGGAAGTGCCCTTCACTTATGTTAAGATAGAAAAACCTAGAATAAAACAGCGTAGAAGCTTTTGGGAGAAGGTGTTTGGCTAAGTTGCTCATCACGGGAATCACCGGATTTATAGGTGGTTCCGTCCTCGATAGCATCCTGCACCAAAGCCATGAAATCACGGCTTTGATCAGGCCGAATACCACTTTCGAGAGGTATGCGCGCTATGAGGATAGGATTGAGCTGCAAAAGATAGATCTCGCTAATCTGAAGGCTCTTAGAGACTTTTTGGAGACACGAGATTTTGATATAATCGTGCATATCGGTGCATTACGTGGGGGCAGAAAAGCACCCAAAGAAGAGTTTTATCTCAGCAATATCGGCAGCACGCAAGTGTTGGTGAGTTATGCCCAAAAGAAGAAGGCGAAGTTGATATTTTGCAGCTCGGTGGGCGTGTATGGTGCTATCCCCGAAGAACTTCCGGCAAATCGACATACGGAAAAGATCGCCGATAATTATTATCATTATACGAAGATAGAATGTGAGAGAATCATCGGAAAAGCCATACATCGCGGGCTTGATGCCGCCATCATCCGTCCGAGCATCAGCTACGGCAAGGGGGATTATGGTTTCCCCTATCAATTAGTGAAATTGGTGGATAAGGGCATTTTTCCCATGATCAATAAGCGTATTTGGGTGCATCTTTGTCACATTGAGACCTTGGTGAATGCCTTTAATTGGTGCATTAACAATAGCTTCAAGAGCGGGCTCACGCTGAATATTGCGGATAAGGACCCTGTGGAGCTTCGGGAGCTCGTGAACTTTATTTCAAATCAGACGCGGGGAAGCGACTATCCGCGCTATATGAATCTCAATCGGGGGCTTTTCTCTTTGGGGGAGAAAGTGTCTCGTGCGCTTAAAAACGAGCTTTTCATCAGCCGCTTTGAGCTTATCTCCAAGAGCTGGTTCTATGATGTTGGTGACTACTATCGTCTTATTGCTAAAGAGGATACGCCGATACATCACACCGTTCCCGATATTCAAATCACGATTGACGATTATTTGAGGAAATAGTGGCGATTCCGATTATCAACAATTGGCAAAGCTATTATCCCGAGCCGGATGAAGGAATGGGCTCGTCCTATGAACGCATCATCCTCAATCGCTTGCTGTTACGGCTTCACTCTGAGCGCGGTTATGAGAGCGCATTAGAGTCGCCTTGTTTCGGCTTTACCGGCATTTCCGGCATCAATCTCATGGCACTGGCGCAAAAAGGCACGATGGTCTATCTGGAAGATCATGATTTAGAGCGCATTGAGCTCATCAAAGAAAGCTGGCGGGAACTCTCTGCAAATATGGAGATCATGCAAAATAAAAGCGGATATACCGAGCTTGATTTCCCCGATGGAAGCATTGATCTCGTGTTCAATTTTTCGGCACTTTGGTTCGTTCAAGACCTTTCCGCCTTTATCGGCGAGGCTTGTCGAATTGCCAAAAAGGATATCTTGATATGTTTGCCAAATCGTGATGGACTGGGATTCAAAGACCAGCTAAAGGGTTATAGCAAAGAGCGTTATCCCCGGCTTCATCCGGCTCATATAAGTGCTGAAAGCCTGATCTATCTCATGCGTAAAAGGGGTTGGAAACTCGTGGAAAAAGATTATATCGACTGTCCGCCTTGGCCGGATATCGGGATGAATAAAGAGGATTTTCTCAGTGAAAAATTTGGGGTGGAGCTACCTAAGAGCCAAAAGCCAAAAGAAAAGCTTTCCATCCTGCCATATTATCGGGGTGAAGACCCTGATTTTGAGCATAGAATGATGCGTCTCTTTCCCTTTGAAAGAACAATGCCACAATGGTTTAAGCGCATCTGGGCACATCACCGTTATTTTCTTTTTCGCTCATGAGTAAAAGAAAGATAACAAGCCTCGTCTTCGCATCCATCTTGGGGATTGTGCTCATCGCATTTTGGGTGCGGACAACGCCCTGGGCGGAGTTTAATGAGCATTTTAAACAGCTTTCCATCAAGTATGTCATCATTGGCTCTATCACCTATATTGCTGCATATTATGTGCGTACGCTGAGATGGAAACGCATCATGGACATCCGTTTTGAGATTCCCACTTCCAAGATTTGGCATTATGCCATGGCGGGGAACCTGGTGAATTATCTCATCCCCATCCGCGCCGGTGAGCTGATTAAAGCGCTGTTCGTCAAGCGCAATCATCAAGTGGGCATTTCGGACTCACTGCCGCTGATCATCGTGGATAAGACTTTTGATACGCTTGCCATTCTTGTGGTCTTTGCCATGCTTCCCTTCCTCAATCTTGAGATCACGGGCGCCGTCGTTGTTCTCATTGCGGTTTTAGGACTGTTTTTCGCCTTTTCTGTGGGAATCCTGCTTTGTGCGGCGTGGAAAAAAGAATTAGTGTATGGATTTCTGGGCGGAATACTGAAGGTCTTTCCCAAGAAATTCAGAGAGAAGATGATGGGCTTTTTAGAGCGTTTTGTAGAAGGCTTAAACATCTTTAAACATAGCGGTTCCACGCTGCTTGTAGCCGTCTTGCTCACTCTTGTGGGCGTCTTTTTAGACGGACTCTATTTCTATTTTATGTTCCTCTCCTTTGGTTTGGAGATGAGCTTCTTGGTCGTGCTCTTCGGCTATGCGCTGATCAACCTCAGTTATGGACTGCCTCAACCGCCGGCACAGATCGGCAGCAATGAATGGATGATGATCGTGATCTTTAGTTTGGGATTTAGTTTGACAAAGTCGGCGGCATCCGCTGTTATGGCATTTGCCCATGTTCTCACGGCGGTCATCATGGTGGTCTTGGGCATCATCGGCATCGCTGTATCCGGGCGCGAAATAATTTATATGGTATTGAAAGGAGATAAATAAATGGATAACTCTCTGAAAATGATTGAAAATCTTAAAACTGCTACGAGCAGGCTCAAAGAGGAAATCGGGAAGGTCATCATCGGGCAAGAGCGCATTATTGATAACGTTTTGACCGCACTTTTTGCCAATGGGCATGTGCTCATTGAAGGCGTTCCCGGACTGGCGAAGACTCTGCTCATCTCAAGCCTCGCAAAAAGCCTCTCGCTGAAGTTTTCACGCATACAATTTACGCCTGACCTCATGCCCTCGGATATCACGGGTAGCGAGATTCTGGGCACAGATAAAGAAACGGGAAAGCAAGCCTTTGAATATATCAAGGGGCCGCTTTTTGCAAATATCATCCTGGCAGACGAAATTAACCGCACTCCGCCTAAAACTCAAGCCGCTTTATTGCAAGCTATGCAGGAAAACACCATCACCAGTAGTAATATAACATGGAAGCTGGATTTGCCCTTCATCGTGATGGCGACGCAAAATCCCATCGAGCAAGAAGGAACTTATCCGCTGCCTGAAGCGCAGTTAGACCGCTTTATGTTTTATATCAAAATCGACTATCCCAGCTATGAAGAAGAGCTGCGGATAGTGGAGAATACTACGGGTGTATCCGATATCGAGATCACTCCGCAATTGGATGCGCGGCAGATAATCGAGCTGCAACAAGCTATTCGCAGTCTGCCGATTAGCGATCATGTGCTCCAATATGCCGTGAGGCTTGCGCGTGCCAGTCGCCCTGATCATCCGGACGCTGATGAAGAGATCAAGCGTTGGGTGAGCTGGGGAGCGGGGCCGCGTGCCTCTCAATATCTCGTGCTGGGTGCAAAAGCTGCGGCTGCATTGGATGGAAGACTCACTCCTGCTGAAGAGGACGTGCGCAAAGTTGCGTCAATCGTGCTTTCGCACAGGATATTGCTCTCTTTTGCCGCTGAAGCTGAAGGGATGAGCTCGGATCATATTGTCGAGCATCTCCTTTCGAAAATTGTATAGAATAAAGTCTTAAATTCGACCCTTTTGCATTGGGTGGAAGCTCTGTCCTCTGCATTGTGGGATAGTGACGCAAATGGCGCAGGCCGTGCTTTTTTGCGGCAGCAACCGAGGGGATGAGCTCGGATCACATCGTGAAGAGTCTCCTCATAATTTAAGTTCATAAGAAGGTTTTTATGAAAAAGTTTATGTTGATAAGCCTTGCAATCTTGCTCTCAGGCTTGCTGTTTGCCGCTGACGGGCGCTTTGTCTATCCCTTGGCGCAAGTTCAAGACGGTGATGTGCAAAATATCATCGCTGAGAATGATCAGGTCTTGGCCTATAACAATCGCCAACTGTGGATTTACACCCTATTTAATCCTTTGCAACCGAAATTAGAGGCTTCTTATATCTCGACGCATAAGATGGAAGATGTGAACTTGCAAGGAAATAGCTATATTTATGTTTCCAGCCAGGAACCGAGTATGTCACTTAATGCCGTTGAAACTCTGGGTCAATTAGGACGCATTTATTTCACCAATACTTTGATCGGGGATAAGATCAGACGGGAGGGGGCAACGCTCTATGTTGCAGATAGATATCGCGGGATTGATATCATCAATGTGGGGCGCGGAGGTTCAAACGACTTTTTGGGTAACTTCGCTGAAAAGTGGGGCATCCGTGATTTTGATGCCGAATATCCTTATCTCTATGCTCTCAATGACTTTGGCTTTGCGATGATCGATGTCTCGGACCTGAGCTATCCCATTGGGGTTTCTACATATTATCAGATTTCGGATGCTACTATGCTCGTCAAAGACGGGGATTATGTCTATATCGGGGCGGGGCAAGACCTTTTTGTGCTCTCGATTCGGCAATTGGATAAACCTACGCTGATTAGCCAATATCGCTTGCCAAACGAGATTCAGGCGATGAAGATCAAGGATAAGAGACTTTTTATGGCGCTGGGACGAGGCGGGGTGAAGATTCTTGATATTGGTACAGCGAATCAGATTAGGGATATCAATACCTTCTATCCTCCGGGTGCAGCGGTCGATATCGAGCTTTATAATGACTATATCTTTGTGGCTATGGGCAAGGATGGGTGGGTTATATACGAGTATAAGTAGGCGACTTTGTCGTAGCTACGAGCTACCAAAGCTACAAGAAAGTCGGCTGTTATCGACAGATTCGCTTAGCTTAAAAAATTTGAAGGCAAAGTTGTCGCAAGCGGCTTGGGGCGGTAACATCTTGTTGCCGCATGAGCGTCAGCTCATTCATTTCCAGTGATTGGCGTGAGAACGTCCTCATAGCCACAAACGTCAGAGAGGAGTTTGTTCGCTGCGCTCACGTTTGATTGGATGTGCTGCGTACATTTTTAGCGGATTCATGGGTAACGGGGACCTTCCCTGACCAAGTAGAAAACTGCGTTTTCTCGGGCAACAAGATGTTGCCCGCCCAGATAAAAAAGTTGACGCTTTTTCGGTTAGCGAGGGTTATCTTATCCCCATCATACACCATAACCCCCTATTTGCCACATAGTTATCCCATATATTCCCGTTTTACACTTCCTCACTCCATTTTCCCAACCCCATCTAAGTCATTGCTTCCCTATTGATTAC
>DIQS01000031.1:32133-35323 GCA_002427325.1 Cloacimonetes bacterium UBA5456
TCATGACCATATCATGACCAGAATACAGTAAGAGAGGCTCGGGAAAATTGGCTCCGGCAGAGAAAAATAATCCGCAATTTTTGACTATAAGTTTTACAGCAATGTGGATATCTCATGAAAGGACTCACCCACTATAAATGAAGATTGCTTCGGCTAAGTATCAGGGCTTAGCCGGAATCTTTCTTCTTAGGCATCAGAAAGCTGCTGTTCCAATAGTGACTTATAATACTTCAGGTTGGGACTCATTCTCGTGATGTTTTTATCCGCTCTTCGTGCCACGTCGGCGGCTTCTTCCATCTTGTCTAAGTGCATATAAAGCTTTATCAGGTTTGAATATATCTCACTGATATGAGGCCAGCGCTTTTCGCAATCCAAGAGCAGGGTGATCGCACGCTCATGTAATCCCACATGCATCGCCGCCTCCGCGGTTCTGAGCGAATATTCCACATTCTGCGTCTTGCCCATGCTCATGGCTTTGTTGTAATAATAATAGGATTTGAGCCAGTCTTGCTTTGCGCCGTAGAGTAGCCCGGCAAACATAAATATCTGTTGGTCTTCGTGAAGGCTTTCCAAAGCGCGGTTGAGATATTTGATCGCTTCGTCGATCTGTCCTATGCTAAAGTGTTGCTCTATGATCAGATAGTAGATGTAAGGGTGGTCGGGTAGCTCCTCCAAAAGTGCTTCCATGGTTTGCAGGCATTCTCGGTGATTGCCGGAAACCGCTTGGGCATAGCCGATGTTATAGAGCACGTCAAAGCTGGGGTTTTTGATCCTTTTCAGGTGAGCCAGAGCCAGGCGATATTCGCTGAGCATCATGTAACATAGGCCGATTAGGTGAATGATCTCTTCGTTATCCGGATCGTGTCCCAATGCCCGGAGTAGGTGTTGGAGTGCGGGACGATATTGATTTCGCGAGATCAATAATTCAGCCAGAGCCAGATAAAGCTGAGATTCAGCGGGACTCAGCTCGATCTGTTCTTCTATCATGTTTACCGCTTGCAACCAGTTCTTTTTGGCGATGCTTTTAGCGCGGTTGATGATGCTTTCTATGGTGCTCATGGCAACTCTTTCAGAATCTCCTCAATGGCGCGATCAAGCTGTTTGTCGTGGTCGGCAACGATGTCATTCAAGCTGTGTTCTATGATGATATCCGGCATTGCGCCTGAGCCTTCCATGTTGGTTCCATCCATGGTGTACCAACCGGTGACGGGCATTCTCATCTCAGAGCCGTCAAGGAGATTGTATTGTTGAGTGCCGATCACTGCGCCGCTGGAGGGAAAGCCGATAACCTTGCCGATGCCGAGCTCGCGATAGACAATCGGGAATATCTCGCCATCTGAAAAAGAGTGTTCGTCCACCAATACAACGGTGGGGACGTTGATCGCAAACTTAGGCTCCGGCAGCATTTGCTTTGTATGTCTGCGAGAGAGGCTGTAGGCATATTGAGGCTTGCTGAGCAGCGAGATGATGCGATCGTGTATGCGTCCGCCGCGGTTGCCACGGAAGTCGAGGATCACGGCGTCTTTGTCGCTATTATGAACGAAGTAGTCGCGATAGAAGTCGTCATAGTTCTCCGTTCCCATCGCCGGAACGTGGATGTAGCCCACCTTTCCACCGGTGGCGTCGTGCACCTTCTTCTCTCGTCTTTCCAGCTTGAAGGTGTTGTAGATATTATATTGCTCGCGATAGCTTAGGCCGGTGATCTTTGCTTCGATGAGCTTCTTGCCTTGGGTGATTTTGAGTTTGAGGGTCTTATCAACTTTGTCGGCAAGGAGCTGGTCAATCGAGGTCATGGGATCGATGAGCGTGTCGTTTATATGAGTCAGGATATCGCCTTCACGCACGCCATAGACGGCGTCTAATTGGGTTCCGGGATAGACGCGGCTGATGCGGATGCCTTCTTTGAGGAGGCTGCTATAATCTAGTTCAACTCCGAGATAGGCGACAGATTTATAGCGGATACGCTCGTCTTCCCTGCGAGGATAGAATCCTGTGTGTGAAGCGTTTAGATCGCCCACCATCTCATCGATGATGGTGCCCACTTCGTTTATGCTTCGGGTGTTCATCAAGTATGGGTGATAGAGCTCGTAGGCAGCGTTCCAGTCTATGCCGTGCATGTTTGCATCATAGAAGTTGTTCTTGAAGTTGCCCCAGACCTGTTCAAAGACACGGCTGTTGAGTTCTTTAACGTTGTAGCTATAGTCCAGCGAGATTGATATCTCTTTTCTGGCACTAGTCTCGGTGTTATAGCTCTTGAGTTTGCCATTATCGAGGTAGTAAAGCGTCTTGCCCACCAGTTTGAATGACTTGCTGCCGTCGTTGAAGCTTGCTTCTTCGCTGGCATCACTGCCTTTGGCACTGCCCTTTTTAAGCACCGTCTTGCCTTGGGCATACCAAGGATGTTCCAAAAAGAGGAAGGTGGTGTCGCTGAGGGCGCGCAGGTAGCTTACATTGCCGGAGCTCATGCTATAGAGTTGGAAGAATCTCTTGTCGATGTTTTCCCAGACAATCTCGACAGGCGGGTCTTTCTCTTCTTTGACTTCTTTGTCGTCATCCTCGTCTTTGTCCTTGTCTTTCTTCTCCTTTTTGGGGTTGAAGATGTCATACCAATGGTCTTTCTCGTCGGCAAGTTCATCGCGTGGGACTAAATCAAGTCTGTAAAGCGCGCCAGAAAGAGTGGCGTATAAAGAACGGTTGTCCGGACTCCAATGTATTCCTGAGCCATATCTCTGGCTGGATAAGACCTTGTGGTGCTGTTTTTTAGCAAAGTCGTAAATATAAAGTGCTCGCGTATATTGGAAGGGGTCCATGCTCCAATATGCCGCATGGCTGCCGCTCATATTCAGCGCAATGCTCGACACGAGCAAGCCCTGCGTCTCAAAGGGCTTGAATTTTGTGGAGCCTTTGTCTGCCAGCGCAACTTTATAGCTGTTTTCATGATTCTGATAGATGAGTTCCAGCCTGCCTTGGCTGTCTTTGCGGATTGCTTCCACGTTCAGGCTGTCTGCGCCGAACCATTTAACGGGCTTAAGCTCGAGTTCGGGGCTGACTTCTGCTTGATAGAGCCTGTCTAAGCCGCCGTCTTTTTTCACGATGAGCATGGTCTTGTCGTCGATAAACCGGATGTTTGCCCAGCCGCTGTGATCGGAGGTGATGGGCTTTGCTTCTCCGCCTTTTGCGGGCACCAAAA
>DIQS01000031.1:35500-44879 GCA_002427325.1 Cloacimonetes bacterium UBA5456
GCCTTTTGCGGGCACCAAAAAGTTGTCATACTTATAGTTAAAAGCCACGAGCTGTTCGTCATCGGAGATGAAAAAGTCATCCAGATCATCGCGCATGGATAGCTCTTTGATGGGGTTTTGCCAGAGGTCTTCGCGTATCTGAATATCAAGCTTTTGCACGCGTGCTTTGCCGATCTGGGTGGGGTCATATTTATAGATTTCGTTAAAGTGTTCAAAGACAATCCTGTCATTTGCCCGCGCTACGCTGATGTCTCGCGCACTGAAGGTATCCAGTTCGCTCATCTTGAAAGGACGCTCGAAATCCATGTCCTGCACGCGATAGAGCTGGAAGCGCTCACCATCGGAATAGCAATAGAAAAGGCTATTGGTGAGATGCGAAAAGGCAGGATAACGCTCGGTGTAGGGAGTAGTTGTGAGCTTGGTATATTCTCCGCTCGCGATGTCCAAACTCCAGAGATCACCATTGAGACTGCCCGTGTATGCCTCTCTATATGGATCGCCATAGCGGCAGAATACGATGCTTTTGTTGTCCGGCGAGAGCGTTGCAAAAGCATTGGCGATCTTGCCTATCTCTATCGGACGCTCACCGCTGAGGGAAAGCTTAAAAAAGGACGAGCCATATTCAAAATTACTCTTTGTGACGAGAAGATGCTCGCTATCGTTATACCAATCATGGATGGAATAGCTTCCGGCGATAATGAGCTTCGCCTGCCCGCCTTCCGCCGAGATGATATAGGGGTATGAGCCGCCATCTCGATCTGAATTGAAGGCAATCATCGTGCCATCGGGCGACCATTTGGGGCCCCATTCCCGCGCCGGCGTGTTCGTGATCCTATGCGCGATGCCACCTTTAAACGGCACAATCCACAGATCATCGTCAAAGACAAAACAGACCTGATTTCCGTCAGGAGAGATGGCAGGGTCTTTGGCAAATCCCGGAAGGGACGCCAAGACGGGAAGTGATATCAGCATGATGCTAAAGAGTAAGATAGTGACTTTGAATCTCATGAATTCGACTCCGTTTATTCTTGTTCCAACAGGTAAATCCCCTGCTGGCGACTTTTAATTTGATATGAATGTTTCAGTACTCTAAAGAGTGTTTTAGGAAAGACATCGCCAAAGACGGTGATGGACTTCTGTTCGTCCAAATCCCGTTTCAAGAATGCATTTAACTGGCTATCCAGTTCAGCTTCACAGCGTTTGATTCGCTTGGAAAGCTCACTTAGTGCTTCGTGATCGCCGCTTTCTCTGAGGCGCACCGATTCCTTGGTGAGTTGCATGAGCAATGCCCGATAAAATGGGGAGATAGCTATCTCAATCTCGGTCTCATCGCCGCTTTGCGATCCTGCTATGCCGATGGTGATATTACCCGCCGCTTGACAAAGTCCACCATAGACCTGTGAATCTTCACTTGAGCCCACCACATCTCCATCCGCGGCAATAACGCTGTGCGCAATCTCATCTTGGAAGAACAGCGACTTTTGCACAAAGATCTTGGAGCGACTGATGTTTCTGACCTTGAGCACTCCCATGCTTTGAATGCCGGGATTGGAGCAATTGATGATGTTTCCATGAACCTCCAAGTCTTGCTCGCAATAGATATTACAATCCGTCACATCGCCTTCAATTATCAATTCCTGTCCACAGGCGAGATTGACGCCGCTTAGGTCTCCTTCAATCCTCAGAAAGAGAGGGCAGCGGATTTGTTCCTGAATGGGCACATCATCGGCGTTCACGCTGAGGCTATCGAGGATGTTGATCTTACCCTCTTCATCGAGATAGGGATAGCCCATCTTCTGAGCGATAAACTCACGTGCTTCATAGCGCACATTCTTGCCGACAAGCTCACGTGCAGCCTCGTCATCCACCACTGGCGGAGTGATCAACTGCCCAAAGATGTCATAGATGCTGCCATCTCTATCAAAGATGTTATCGCTATAGAAGGCAATTACTTCACCCTCATCAAAGTAGCTCGCTTGAGCAAGCTCTTTGAGCCCGATGCTATTAATATCTCGAATCAACTCATGATCGAAGTTATAGTTGAGCTTCGCCTCAATTTCCTCTTCATTATCCGGACTTATCTTACAGACCGCAATGGGAAAAGGCTTGTCATAATCCTTTTCAATGTCATGATCTCGAATATAATCCAGTGCTTCCTCAAAACCGCTTTTGATGCCGGCTTCGTCGATGAGCTGCAGGATATCTCTCTCATTGATCAGCCTTCCGCTACGCTTGATTGTCAGCCAAGCGGAGGCACTTTCCTTTCTGAGCTCAAGGCTCAAATTACCACATTTACTTACAAAAATCTTATTCATCGATAATCCCGATTATGTTGATTTGCCGATTGTTACCCTTATCCCGCCTATAAGAAAAGTATGCCTGATTCTCATAGCTGCATTCCTGTATGTTTTCTATATTCTTGAAGGTGATTCCGCATTTGATGAGTTGTTGAAAGACCACCATCCTGAGATTGAGCGAGCGGTGAGGTGCCCTATGCGCAAAGCCTTGAGCACTGATATCGTTGATAAAGCTTTCATAGATATCCTCGCTGACCTCATAATGATCCTCACAAACTCCCGCTCCGATATAGGCGCAAAGCTTTGCCGGATCGCAGCCAAACTCATCTTTGAGGATATTAATCGCCTTCCCGGTGATGTTCAGCCGCGTCCCCTCACGTCCACTATGCAGAGCCGCAATCGCTTTGCACTCCGGATCAAAGATGAGAACGGGATAGCAATCCGCTGTGCGAATCATGAGATATTGATTGGGGATAGCCGTGATGAGTCCATCTGCTCCAGCGATCTTCTCACGCCCCTCAAACCCCGCTCCAGAGTCACTTTCCGTGCAGATGTGAATATGATCGCCATGAACCTGTTCAGCGAGCACAGCACGTCCTATGTCAATCGATTTGCCCTCTAATTTTACAGCACAACACTCGCTGAGCAAGGAAAGATAGTCCGTCTTCCGATCTCCAAGATAGAACCAATTCCTTTTCATGACACAGAAACCTCCCCTGCACAACAATTCGCAGCAAGATGATGGTAGAACAAGGGCTTACACTTCATAGCACTCACAGGATAAAGCGTGAAAGATCTTCACTTTCGATCACGCGCTCTAATCTTTCATTAACAAAACGTTTACAAATTCTCACTTTGTTGATCTTAGGATCGGGCATTTCAAAGAGATAATCCTCAAGCAGGGTATTCATGATGGTATGCAATCTCCGCGCCCCGATATCTTCCATCTTTTCATTTGCCGAAGCCGCATAGCGAGCTATCTCGGCGATGGCGCCCTTCGTGAATACAAGCGAAACACCCTCAGCCTTAAAAAGCTCTTTATATTGCTTGGTGAGCGCATTTTCCGGCTCGGAGAGGATGCGCACGAAGTCCTCTTCCGTGAGGCTATTTAGTTCCACACGGATGGGAAACCTACCCTGCAATTCCGGGATGAGGTCGCTTGGTTTTGCCATCGAGAAAGCACCTGCCGAGATAAAGAGAATATGCGAAGTGTCGATCATGCCATACTTTGTGGGCACATTGCTCCCTTCCACGATGGGCAAGAGATCGCGTTGCACTCCGCTGCGCGAAACATCGATGCCGCCATGCTTTTCGGCATTTGCGATCTTATCCATTTCATCGATGAAGATGATACCATTTTCTTCCACCGATTTCTTGGCGACTTCTGCCACCTTTTCACGCGTGACCAGCTTATCGATCTCCCTCTCGGTGAATATCTTAAGCGCATTTGCGACAGTGCTTTTCTGTCTTTTCCCCGGTCGGAAAGGCATGATATTTGAAAGCATCTCAGAGATGTTGAAATCCAATATCTCCATGCTCATCCCCGGCAGGGCTTCAAAGGGCATGTTCTCGCTTTCACTTTGTTCAAATTCTATCTCTTTATCGTCCAAGTCACCGCTAAGCAGCTTCTTTCTCATCTTTTCTCTGCTACGCGCCATGCGCTCTTCATCCTCGGCACTCAGTTCTTCCCTGTTTTTTCTTAGGGGCAAGAGATAGTCCAAAACCTTTTCTATGGCAATCTTGTGAGCGGCTTCCTGCTCCTGCTCCACGAGGCGAGCCCGCGCCTGATTCACGGCATAGCCCATGAGTTCACGCACCATGGATTCCACATCGCGTCCCACATAGCCAACTTCGGTAAACTTCGAGGCTTCCACCTTCACAAAAGGAGCATCGATGAGGCGAGCAATGCGCCGCGCGATCTCTGTCTTTCCCACTCCCGTGGGTCCGATCATAATGATATTATTGGGGATAATCTCTTGTTTGAGATCCCCTTCCACCTGCATTCTACGCCAGCGATTTCTCAGCGCGATAGCCACAGCCCGCTTTGCCGCCGATTGACTGATGATATATTTATCCAGCTCGCTGACAACACGTGCCGGCGTCAGATTATCCATTTTTTGCTTCACAATAGCTCCATCACGAATTGGTCATTGGTATAAACGCAGATTTCGGAAGCAATCTGCATGGCTTCTTTAACAATTTTTTCCTCTGGAAGTTTGGTATTGCGCATCAAAGCACGCGCTGCGGAGAGGGCATAATTTCCCCCGCTGCCGATTGCGATAACCCCATCATCCGGCTCCATCACATCTCCGGCGCCGCTGATCATGAGTATTCCGCTCTTATCGCCCGCAATGAGTAATGCTTCCAAGCGTCTGAGATACTTGTCTTGTCTCCATTCCTTGGCGAGATCAACCGCCGCCTTGCGGAGATTGCCCTTGTTTGATTGCAACTGTTCTTCAAACTTCTCAAAGAGCGTGAAGGCATCCGCCGTTGCGCCGGCAAATCCGACTGCAACCTTATCTTGATATATCCTGCGGATCTTGACAGCTTTCGCTTTGACGATGGTTTCCCCCATGCTCACCTGTCCATCTCCACAAATGGCTGTGCGTCCATTTCTATGGATTCCGATGATTGTTGTTCCTTTCATCATTCTTCATTTTCCTCAAATTCTTCTGCCGGTGGTTCCGGTGTCACCACGATCTCAATATGCTCGCCATCTTGTTTGTCATTAAAGATTTCATCCAAGAGGTCGGGCCTTTTTTCTGCCTTTTTTTCATCATCATCCGAGGAGTGTTCAAAGCGCATCTCTTTGGCGCGTTCAAACTTAGCCATCACCAGGTCACGCTCTTCACCTTGAGTTCCCGCGATGATCATATCAAAGATTTCCTCGGTATCCATGGTTTCTTTTTCTTGGAGCCTAATTGCCATTTCGTCCATGAGAACTCTATGTTTGCCAAGGATTTCCAAAGCTTTTTTATGAGCTTCACTGATGATGCGCCGAATCTCGCTATCCACCATCTTAGAGGTTTCATCGCTATAGATATCGCGCCCCACAAGCTCTTTACCGAGAAAGACTTCACCCTCATCCTTGCCGATGGTCATGGGTCCCACGAGATCACTCATTCCCCAAGAACAGACCATCTTTTTGGCGATGTCCGTCGTGCGCTGAAGGTCATTGCCTGCGCCCGTGGTAAGTTCATTGAACACCACTTCTTCCGCCGCTCTACCACCGAGCAAGGTCACGAGCATCTGATTCAGATAGCTACGTGAATAGCCGGTCTTATCGCTTTGCAGATAATGCGTTGCACCGCCGGTGAAGCCACGCGGGATGATGCTGACCTTGTGCACGGGCTCCACATACTCCAAAAACACGCTGGTGAGAACGTGCCCGATCTCGTGATATGCCGTGATCTTTTTATCCTCTTCGGGGATGACCCGACTCTTCTTTTCCTTACCCAAGGTAAGCTTATCTTTTGCTTCCTCAAAATCTATCATATTAAGCGCATTTTGATTCTTATTTGCTGCAATCAAAGCCGCTTCGTTCACGAGATTGGCGAGGTCTGCCCCGCTGAATCCCGGCGTTCCGCGTGCAATGATCTCCAGGTGAACATCCTCACTGAGAGGCACTTTTGCCGCATGAACTTTGAGGATTTCCGTGCGCCCCTTGATATCCGGCAAGTCAACCGTGACCTGACGATCAAAACGTCCGGGTCTGAGCAGTGCGGGGTCTAAGATATCCGGTCTATTAGTAGCCGCAATGATGATCACAGCTTCATTTGGCTCAAATCCATCCATTTCCACTAAAAGCTGATTCAGCGTCTGCTCGCGCTCATCGTGTCCACCGCCGAGACCAGTGCCGCGATGACGTCCCACAGCATCAATCTCATCGATGAAAGTGATGCAAGGCGCACTCTTTTTAGCTTGTTCAAAGAGGTCTCGAACTCGCGCCGCACCCACTCCCACAAACATCTCCACAAAGTCTGAACCGGAGATGGTGAAGAAAGGCACGGCCGCCTCACCCGCAACCGCCTTGGCAAGGAGTGTCTTACCCGTTCCAGGCCTGCCCACGAGCAACACGCCGCGCGGCATCTTCCCGCCCAAACGTTGGAATCGAGCGGGCGCTTTTAAAAACTCCACAATTTCTTGCAGCTCTTCTTTTGCCTCATCCACGCCTGCAACATCTTTGAAAGTGATCTTCGACTTGCTCCCCTCTTGCAATTTAGCACGACTCTTGCCAAAACTGAAAGCATTGGTATTCTGACTTTTCATCCCGCGCATGATGAAGAACCAAAAGGCGATGAGCAATATGAAAGGGAAGATATTAATCAGGATTCCCGTCCAACGCGCCGGCTTGATGGTCGTCACTTCCACACCTTTCTCAACGAGGCTATCCACAAGTCGCGGATCATCAAAAGGCATGGTGCAAACATAGTTACGCTTCGCTTTATCTGTATAATATATATCTCGCTCCGAGAACTGCGCCTCGGTCACGCTACCATTTTCCACTCTTTTTGTGAAATTGCTAAAGCTTTCTTTGATCGTTTGATCTTTTTTGCCGCTAAAACTATGCCAAAATACCACTAAGAGGAGGACAAGAATAAAGATAAAGGGGAAAGAGATGAAGGGTTTTTTGGGCGGACGAACCATCTTTGTGCCCATAGGATTGCGCAAGGGCGGAGGCGTTTGCGGGGCATCCTTCTTCTTTGGTTTATTCTTATTAGTGCGGAACATGCGAAATGCTCCGATGATGGAGATGATCAAGATCGCCGCTACAAACAGCGACATAAAGTCTTTAAATCCACCCATCACATGGTTAATACTCTCAGTAGCTTCCTGGGTATTCTGGGCAATCAAGCTGCCGATGCCGAAGACCCATGCAGTTAATATATGTTTTTTCATGAATAACATTCTTCCTTTAATATCCCGATAAACGGAAGGTTACGATAGAGCTCAGCATAGTCCAAGCCATATCCCACCACAAATTCATTGCTTATTTCAAAGCCCACATAATCCAATTCTATATCAATTTTATGAGCTTCAGGTTTATCCAAAAGCACGCAAGTGCGAACGCTGGCAGGCTTGTGTCCCCAGATATAATCCTTGATATATTGCATGGATAGACCGCTGTCAACGATATCTTCCACGATGATCACATCCCTATCGGTGATGTCAACATCTATGTCTTTGCGAATATTGACGATGCCGCTACTCGTGGTTCCTGTGCCATAGCTGGAAATCGCCATAAAATCTATCTCCAAAGGCAGAGCGATGGCGCGCACGAGATCGCTCAAAAACAAAAAACCACCCTTCAAAATACCAATTACCACGGGCACTTTGCCGGCATAGTCTTGCTTGATCTCTTCGCTGATCTCGCATATTCTCTGTTGCAAGCGTTGTTCATCGATAAACACTGCTGCGATATCGTTATTCATTGCGTTCATTCATTCCTCTTTTTCTTAAGGCTCAAAGCCCTGTTGTTCATTGTGATAGGCTCTGCAGAGATCATCAAATAGCGCACGCTGTTTTCGTCGTGACTCACGCGCTGATCGATGCGATGTCCGCAGACCCAGACTATCTTTTCCTCGTCTTCAAAGACAGGGATCAAATCTCTATCATATTTTGGCACTTTTTCGTCAATGAAAAAGTCTTTCAATTTCTTCATGCCGCTCATCCCGAAGGGGATAAATCTATCTCCCGCTTTGCGTTGACGGATGGAAAGCTTGCCCGCGATCTTGTCTGCATCGATTATGACTTGCATGGGCGGCAACTCGCGAAAATCATCCGGCAAGACCTTGAGATATTTGAATTGAAAGCGGTATTCCATGTGCACGGCGAGCGCGCGATTGGGCTCGAGAACCATCACTTCAGCCTCGGGAGTAAAAAGCTCGCTGTCGTCATCGGTAAAGATCAGCTCCTCATAGCGCCTAATTGCATAGACATTATTGGATAAGGTGATATATTTGCTGCCATCGCTCTCGAAAAGTGAGTTCAATTCGCGGATATGCGCTTGAAAAAAATCCTGACGCGTGCCGCTGATGCGACTATATGCCTCGCGCAGGATGTAATATTGCTCGATTTGAGGTGCTTTGAGTAGCTCCGGCAGGTTCAGCATCACCCGCCCCTTTTTGGACTCAACACAGGCGCGTTTAAAGCGTTTGAGTGACCTTTCCATGATATATTGATCCACGAGATTGAGGATTGCCGCACTTTCGTAAAGCTTCTCGCGAACCAGCGGATTATAATGCTCCTCGATCTGGGGCAAAATCTCTTGTCTGAGGCGATTGCGCGAGAATCTAAGTTCTTGATTGGAAAGGTCTTCACGCCAGCTTATCCCCTCTTCGCTGAGCATGTCTTTGAGCTCTTGAGGTTCAAAGATCAGAATCGGATGGACAATCTCGCCCATGATGGGACGGATGCCGGCAAGCCCGCCAAGCCCCGCTCCACGAAAGAGATTGAGCAAGAGCGTCTCCGCCTGATCCCACTTATGATGTCCCAAAACGATCTTATCGAATTTATAGCTTTTTCTTATCTCTTCAAATATCTCAAAACGCGCGACTCGGGCGCGATTTTCGATGTCGCTTTCGCCCTCGAGCCTGATGTGCCGCACGATCATCGGAATGTTGAGCTTCATGGCAAGAACAGCGATGTGTTTTTCATCGGTATCGCTCTGCTCACCACGGAGATTGTGATTGATGTGCACGGCGAGGAGCGAGAGATTGAGATCATAGCGCAGTTTGGAAAAAAGATATAGCAATGCCGTGGAATCTGCACCCGCAGAAACACCTAATACCAGCTTCTCTGAATGGGAGACAATCCCTTCATTTGCAAGGTTTTCCTTTAATCTTTTCAGGTTTTCATTTATCAGGCTCATCCATTCTCCTGCCGTATTTTTACTTATCATACAACTGTTTTTATTTGCAAAGGTTTGTCAACTCATATTTCGCACTATCTGCTAAAATACTCTTTTTGCATTGCAATTTCCTTCTTTGGGCGGGTGATATCTTGTTGCCCATGAAAGCAAAAAAGAAGCTACGAGTTACAAAGCTACAAGAGACAAGTTTGTCCACTCTTTTCAGGACACC
>DIQS01000031.1:45047-45167 GCA_002427325.1 Cloacimonetes bacterium UBA5456
TCAATTCTCAATTCTCAATTAATTTGCGCCCTACTATCTATAGGGGGACAAAACTCAAAAAAAAGCCCATAATCTCAAACTATTTTTTAAGGGCTATCGTAAGTGACTCAAAAATGAAGC
>DIQS01000068.1:0-7434 GCA_002427325.1 Cloacimonetes bacterium UBA5456
CGATGCTCGTCACGCCCACGCCGGTGTGAATCTTGATCTTTTCCTTTTTGAAAGATGTGGTGAGACGACGCGAGACTTCTTCATCCTCAAGCGCAACGAGACGCGGGAGAAACTCGATGATGCTGACTTCCACGCCTAAGGCTCTGAAGATGGAGGCAAATTCACAGCCTATCACTCCACCGCCCACGATGGCGAGACTCTGAGGCAAGTCCTGCATGCTGAGAATACCGGTGGAAGACATGATATCCACTTCGTCTATCTGGATTCCCGGCAGGCTCTTATGAGTGCTTCCCGTGGCGATGATGACATATTTGGCATGATAGCTCTGTCCATCTGCAGTAGCAACCGTGAAGCCATCTTCTTTCTTCTCGATGGAGACGGCGGCACTGCTGATGATCGGGATATTGCGCTTGCGATAGAGGAACTCGATTCCGCCTACGAGCTGATCGACAATCTTATCTTTGCGGGCAATGATCGGGGCAAGTTCGGGACTAATCTCCAGCTCGGGCAAGCCATATTCTTGTGATGTTTTGATCTCGCGCACGAGTTCTGCGCTCTTGACCAATGCTTTGGTGGGAATGCAGCCCTTATTCAGGCATACGCCTCCCAATCTTTCTTTTTCGAAAACTGCGACGGATAAGCCGAGCTGAGCAAGCCTGATGGCTGTTTCATAGCCGCCGGGACCTCCGCCAATAACTAAAACACTGTAGTTTTCCACTCTTTATTACCTCTGTATTTTTCTTAATCTGCTGTTGAGAATGCCCATCTCATCGCGATATTTGTTCACTATCCGGCGGGAGACATTCAGCCCTTCTTCTTTGAGCAATTCCACGAGTTCTTGGTCGGAATGCGGCTTTGACTTGTCTTCCCCATCGATGATGCGGATGATGTGATTCTTGACCTTGTGTCTTGAGATGGATTCAAAGTTGTCGTCGCGTCCCGCCGTGGAGGTAAAGAAATCCTTGAAAGCAAAGACTCCATAAGGGGTTTCCACATATTTGTGTTTCACCACACGGCTGATGGTTGACTCACTTTTGCCAACGTCTTGAGCGATGGTGCTATAGGTGAGCGAGTGAATGATCCCGCTGCCATTATAGAAGAAATCATGCTGATGCTTGATAATGGAGCGCGATACTTGATCCAAGGTCTTCATTCTCATATAAATGGACTTGATGAGGAACTTTGCGCTGTTGATACGTTCCCGCACGAAAGACGCCGTTTCCCTGTCGAAATATCCGCGATGGATCATGGCTCTATAGCGCGGACTGATGATGATATTGGGGGTAACGCTATCGTTTATGATGACTTCATATTTTCCATCGATAAACTTGAGCGTCACATCGGGATAGACGTAGGCGGCGTTGTTGCCGAGAATCCTGAGTCCGGGCTTTGGATCGAGCTTTGATATCTGCTCACGATAGCTGAGGATCACTTCCGACGCAACCCCATAGAAAGAAGCTATCTTCTGATAACGTCTGTGTATGAGGTCTTCAAAATGCTCACCAACCATGCCGAGTATGATCTCATTATCCCGTTGTTTATCGCTTAATTGCGCCATGAGACACTCAGAGATATCGCGTGCTGTGATCCCTTTGGGAAACATGCTTTTCACTATCTCATGAAGCTCTTCCGAACGGCGCGCACCGAGCCCAAATCTCTTGCCCAGAGCGGTGATATTAAATCTTTTGGGCAAAAAGCCATAGGCATCGCAACTATCGACTAATTCTGTGATAAAATCCATCTCTTCATCTTTAAGCGCAAGGGGATAGAGCTGTTCGAGATACTTCTCTTTACCGCTTCGTTCATAGCGGATAACGGGCTCGGTTCTCTCAGAATCTGCGTCAACTGCCGAACCAGAGCCGCTGTGATAGTGAAATTCGCTCCATTGATCCAATATCTCGGAAAGCTTCTTTGCTTCGTCAACCGTCTCATCCATTTCGCTATTGTTATCCACATCGTCAAGCGGGACATTGTTCTCAGCCATTTCCGCATCAGTCTCCACCCTTTCTTCGCTTTCCTTTTCTTCACGAAGTTCGAGCAAAGGATTTTGCTGGAGCTCTTGTTTGATATAGCTTTCCAGTTCAAGAATGGGAAGCGCAAGCATCTTGAGCGATTGCAGCATCTTTGGCCTTAGCGCAAGCTCTTGCTTGATATTCAAAGAGACGTTCTGATTCATTCCACTCATCTTTCTTCAAAAGGACTCATCGTAAACCTTTCCCCCAGATATAGGCGTTTTGCATCTTCATCATTGATCAATTCCTGCGATGTGCCGGATACGATCACCTTACCTTCATAGATAATATACGCGCGGTTTACGATTTTCAAAGTCTCAATTACGTTATGGTCGGTAATCATCACGCCAATATTCTTTTGCCTTAGCTTGCCGATGATGTCTTGAATATCAGCCACGGCGATGGGATCGACACCCGCAAAAGGTTCGTCCATAAAGATAAAGGTAGGATTTGTAACAAGCGCACGGGTGATTTCCAGCTTGCGTCTTTCTCCGCCGGAAAGGGTGTAAGCCTTTTGTTTGGCAAGCTTGCTGAGATTCAGCTCTTCCAGTGCCTCTTCCAAACGATGTTTGCGCTGAGCTCGCGGGATCTTGAGGGTCTCCAGAATTGCCAAGACATTATCTTCCACGCTGAGCTTTGCAAAGATCGACGGTGCTTGCGCCAGATATCCCAGCCCCATGCGCGCTCTTTTATACATCGCTTTGCGCGTGATATTGGTCTCATTGAGCCAGACACTACCTTTATTTGGCTTTGCCAGCCCGATGATCATATAGAAAGTAGTCGTCTTACCGGCGCCGTTTGGTCCCAATATGCCAACGACTTCCCCCTGATTCATCTCGAGACTGAGGTCGTTTACCACAGTTCTCTTGCCATAAATCTTAACCAAGTTTTTCGCTTTTATTTTGTGCAATTCCATAATCTTTAACCTAAATCAAGGGCACATTTCTGTCAAGAATCATTCTCGAAAACATAAGTACCTTTTATTCTTCCGCCCATATCCATGATCTGCAATTTATTATCTGAATCAAACTTAGCCTTGAGGACCTGCCCCTCGGCTCTATTTTCAAAATAGTCTTTTTTATCGTCTTTATCCTGCTGAAAGTAATAAGAAACATTGCTGTCTGCAGAGAAGTCCATGATCTTTCCTTCCTCAAAACTGAGTTCAATATTTGAGGCTTTAACCCAATTGACCTTCTCCTCACCCTCTTCTGATGCAAAATAAACCAGAGACGAATCCGCCAAGACCGCACGGCTGACCTCTCCATCTTCAAAATAGAGATGAAACTCCTGTGCTTGCGCAAGAGCAAAGTCGTTCTCAAACCGCGGTTGCCCCAGGAACACCGCCTTTTCTTCCTTATCAAAATAGATTAGGAAGTCGCTGGTAACGTGATAATCCTGATGAAAACTATTCACATTAAAGCTTGCCACGAGGCTCTTATCCTCTTCAAAGAGCTCCATCTTATCCGCCTTGACCCGCAGATTTTCTGGGTCTCCAACCCTCACTTCCGGCTCTTCCAAAAGATAACTATAACCCTTTTTTCTATCCCAAAATCCATATCCACAGTCGATCTGCGCACGTTCTTCCTCGTCATAAGCCTTCACCCTGCCCCATGCCGTAAACTGCTCTTTTCCCATATCATAGATGGCATGATCCCCCTGCATCCAGCGCTGAGGAGCGTCCTTACGATTTTGCGTGATCTTTGCCCTGCCACCCAGATTGATCACATCAGTTTTGCGATAATATGCCAGCGAATCCGCCTGCAGATGCAGTGAATCATTTTGAACAACCACATTCCCGCTGATCCGAGCTATCTTTTGAGCGTCCAAGATCAGCGCCCGATGACCGCTGAACTCGGTATCTCCATAGAAGAAATTGACCCTTCCCGTGAGCTCCAAGATCTGTCCCATTGCGGTATTACTTAGATAGAGTTTATCCGCATGAACGAGCTGGAACTTCTCCCTCTGCGGATTTTGAGCCCAGAGCAATCCTAAAAGGAGGATCAGGCTACCAACTAAACTCTTCTTCATCGAAATATCCCTCAGCGGAGACGGCATCCATCTCGGCAAAGCTCAGCCTGCTATCTGTTCTCAAGCTATTGCCCCTGAGAACGTCCCCTGCCCGATAGAGCGAAACTGCCGTTGGCACAATGATTTCATCGATATTTCTATCCCAGATCATTTTCTCGGTGTGCACCTCGGCTTCCGGTGTGGTCAGCTTCACTTTCCCGCCGACAATGATGATATTCCGCGCATCATCAACCGACGTGCTATCCGCTATTATCACGGAATTCGGGCTTCCATCTTTGTTATATGAAGAAAGTTGAACCTTATATCCATAGAGCATGCGGCGATCGCTAAAACGTTGAATCTCTTCTGCTTCGAGCACATAGTCCAAAGCACCTTCGTTATACTCCCTGAGTTTCACATTTTTGGAAATCTCGTCGGGAACGCCTCGCCCCAAACTTTCAGTCTCGTTTTTAAGCGCATCTTCCGAACATCCCCAAAGCCCCAAAAGCAGGATAAACGCCATTATGCCAATGAGCTTCAACCTCATGTGTGATTGAGCTTGATCATGGGCAAGACGGCGATTAGTCCTCATTCCAATCCACTTCCGCCAGATATTTATTGATCGCTGTTTGATATTCTCCCTTTTTGCCCAAAACATAGCTGATGGCTTCGCGAACCGCACCACTACCGCCGCTTTTGCTCAAAACAAGATCAGCATTCTCCTGAATTTCAGGCAGCGCATTTGCCGGAGCAATGGAAAAAGCAACTCTTCTCATGCAGTGCACATCGTTCCAATCATCGCCCATATACACCGTATTTTCAAAGCCTAAGCCCATCTCGGAAAGCAATTCTTGCAGGCATTTTTTCTTGTTTGATATTCCCTGAAAGAGATAGTCGATCTTGAGGTCTTGCACGCGCCTTGAGAGAGCTTCACTGCTCCTTCCCGTGATGATGGCCGACTTCATCTCGGTGCGCCTTAGTAGCATGAGCCCCATGCCGTCAACAGCGTCAAACTCCTTGATTTCCAGCCCTTCAGAGCCATAGATGATGCGCCCATCACTAAAGATTCCATCACAATCGAAGACCATCAATTTGATCTCTTGCCAATTCACTTTTGCCTTTATCGGCTTAACAAAATAGTCTTTCACTTCAAAATCATTCCTTTTCTGCATTTTTGATGCGGATACAGCTTTTTAATATTGCCTCAACCTCTTCAAAAGCCAACATTGTAGAGGCATCGCTCAGCCCTTTCTGCGGCTCGGGATGACACTCCAAAAAGAGACCTTTGATCTTCCCCGTCGCCATCGCAGCTTTTGCCATCATCGGCGCAAACTCCGGATTTCCGCCTGTGGACACTCCGCTGGAAGGTCTTTGCAGAGAGTGGGTTAGGTCATAGACCACAGGATAGCCTATCGCTTCCATAATGGCAAAACCGCGGAAGTCCACCACGAGATTGTGATAGCCAAAAGAGCTACCGCGCTCGGTGAGCATGATCTTGCTATTCCCGCATTCACTCGCCTTTTCAGCGGCTGATTCCATGTCCTCCGGCGCCATAAACTGTCCTTTTTTGATATTGATGGTCTTCCCACTTCTCGCCGCCTCACGAATCAATTCGGTCTGACGCGCCAAAAATGCCGGAATCTGCAGGATATCACAGACCTCAGCAGCAGCGCTAACCTCTATCGTTTCATGAACATCGCTGATGATGCTCAGCTCAAACCTGCGCTTGATTTCCTCTAAGATTTCAAGGCCTGCATCCATACCGGGACCGCTGTATGAGCTTGAACTGGAGCGATTTGCCTTCTTATATGAGGATTTAAAAACGAGAGGAATATCAAGACGCCGGCAAAGCTCTTTCAAAAACTCTGCCGTGCGGAGCATGGTGTCGCGTTCTTCGATCACGCAAGGCCCGGCAATCACAAAGAAGGGCGTGGCTTCCTGCAAGGTGCGGTATAAAGTCATGTATCTTCCTAATTCTTTAATTCTTTGATCTTTTCCCAGCTCATCTGCTCGGCGTTCATCCCAAAATGTCCATAAGCAGCCGTGGAAAAATAGATGGGCTTACGTAAATCAAGGTATTCAATAATTCCATTTACTGTCAAGTCAAATTCTTGACGAATAAGATTTTCTATCTCTGAATCCGAAATAATCCCGCTGCCTTGGGTGTCCACCATCAGCGAAACCGGCTCGATCTCGCCGATGACGAAGCTGAGTTGCAGCAAGCATTCTTTCGCTAAACCGTTGCCTACCACACTCTTGGCGATGTGCCGCGCCATATATGCCGCACTTCTATCCACCTTCGTGGGGTCCTTGCCGGAAAATGCACCACCGCCATGAGGCGCCCAACCGCCGTAAGTATCGACGATTATCTTGCGCCCGGTGAGCCCTGTATCCGCAGCAGGTCCGCCATTGTGCCAAGCCCCCAAAGGATTGATCTGAATCTTCACATTGGTACAATTCAATCCGCCGCCACAGTATTCCGCAAGCACTTTTTTCACGACTTTTTCAGTGATAAGCTCTTGCATTTCACGATATTTCGCATCGCTCAGAACCTTATGATTTGTGGAAATCACCACGTTCTCGATTCTTTTTGGCTCGCGTCCCTGATAGCGAATGCTCACCTGACTCTTGGAATCCGGATAGAGCATGAACAGAGTTCCATCCTTGCGCAAAGCGGTAAGCTCTTTGAGCAAAGCTTGAGAAATCTCGATGGGAAGCGGCATGAGCGCCTCGCATTGCGAACAGGCATAGCCAAACATGAGCCCTTGGTCGCCCGCACCCTTATTCTCGTTCAGCTCAAGAGTTTGCTGATGCAAGAGATCAGTGATCTCACAACTATCGTCAAAATTAAGCTCCGGATCGGTATAGCCAATTTTCCTGATCACTTCCCGCGCTACTTTTTCGTGATCCACCTTGGCGCGCGAAGCTATTTCGCCGGAAAGAACCAGCCTGTTTTTGGTTGCAAGAGTCTCGCAAGCCACGCGGCTAAAAGGATCCTCTCTTAAATATGCGTCTAAAATAGCGTCTGAAATTTGGTCACAGACCTTGTCGGGATGTCCCTCGGACACAGATTCTGAAGTGAATATATATTCGCCCCTATTCTCACAATGTTCCTTGTGCACTGCTGTCATTTCTTTCTCCTTAATCTTAGCAGGCACGCATCATTTCATTGGTGCATGCGCTCAATTATATAATAGTCTATTTTCGCCCGAAAGCGGGTTTTATTATCGTTTATCTGCGGCATGAACTCTATGCATTTGCGTTTGATAAATCTCGACACGAAAAAAGCCGACTTGCTAAAGCCGGCTTCTAAACTTTGTCTAACCGAACTTTAGCACATTTATTACGCGGAGCAAAGAGCAAATTACCGCAAGAAAGATTTGGTGCATCTTCGGGGATTCGAACCCCGGACCCA
>DIQS01000068.1:7639-8604 GCA_002427325.1 Cloacimonetes bacterium UBA5456
GTTGCTCTGCCGACTGAGCTAAAGATGCACACTATCTGTTCCATAGATTTGAAACCGAGCTAAATGTCAAGTAAAAACGGATGAATTGCATGATTTTTTGGCGGAACTTATGAAGATGATCAAAAGTGACAGCCTCTCCGCGAGCTACACCAATGCAGATTATCATGAGAGAATCAACGGATTTTGCAGGCTCTTAAGTTCCCCAACCCCATGCAGATAAGGGAATCTGAAAGTATAAAAAAAGGGGAGTGCTTCAAAGAGCATTACCCATCAAAAAAAGATGGCATCCCGTAGGGGAATCGAACCCCTGTTGCGTGACTGAGAATCACGAGTCCTAGGCCACTAGACGAACGGGACGCAAAAAAATGGGCGCCATTGGCTGCCCCTAATCTATCTTGATAAATATTTGGCGACCCCTAGGGGAATCGAACCCCTCTTGCAAGAATGAAAATCTTGAGTCCTAACCGATAGACGAAGGGGTCGCAAATATCTTGGTGATCCAGGATGGACTCGAACCATCGACTCCCTGCTTAAAAGGCAGATACTCTACCGCTGAGTTACTGGACCTTGTATTTCAATATGTTTTTCCAAACTTTTTAAGCGGCACATTTTTGTCAAGCAGAAATTAATAGCCCAAACCGGATATCTCTGCATCCCCATATTTTGCAATTATAAACTCTCAGCCAAAGTTGCAAACTGGTCTCACTCGGACAAATGGGGATAAAGCCTTATGCGGTGCAGAGATATCATGGACTATGGAGTTCAAAGAGCCTTTCCATGGTTTGAACTGACCACTTGTTTTGGGGCTCTTTGGACTTCATGTTATCCTTGCTGCTTCTGCTGTTTGAAGTCCAAGCCGGCTTTGAAATTGGCGAGAACTGCTTGGCTTCCCTTGCCGGCTTGAACTCCATATTGGTCTTTCCTGATTTTAGTTGATTTTGTTGATTTTGCTTGACTGACCGCCG
>DIQS01000068.1:8668-8930 GCA_002427325.1 Cloacimonetes bacterium UBA5456
GTTTGAAGTCCAAGCCGGCTTTGAGATTGGCAAAAACTGCGTGGATTCTTTTAACTAATTGATCGGAACGTTTACGGGGCTTCTCCCCAAGATGTTGCCTATGTAATCCGTGGTATCCAGGATACTGCTCGATGTATGCCCTTCTTCCATCATCACATTGCTTTGTGGTATGCTTTCGCTCAGAATACGCATTCTCATCCGCAAGCTGTCCCGCTCCACAGGTTGCTCTGCTTCCTCCTGTGCGACGGGCCCGGCTTCAGCT
>DIQS01000068.1:9115-9281 GCA_002427325.1 Cloacimonetes bacterium UBA5456
AGCCCTGCCGATAGCTGTGGAACAGGATAGAGCCCAAGATTGCCACAAATACCAAGATTCCCACAGTCCAAAGAAAGTTCGTGGACAGCATTATCTTTTTCTCTTTCACCACTTTATTTGGCCTGAATTCCTTTTTGGTGTTTGCCGGCATCATCACCATGAATTC
>DIQS01000029.1:0-1614 GCA_002427325.1 Cloacimonetes bacterium UBA5456
TTCAGGACTTGACAAGATGTTGCCAGCCCAAAGGCGGGAACAGTGCCAGCCGAAATGCGGGGACGGTGCCAGCCCAAACTAAAGGGGCTTTGTTTGTCGAAATCTCTACAAGCGAGGCTATTGTATAACCGTTGGGATATACATCATCGTCGCCAATCGGAAATAGACGATCAGCGCCAGTGCGTCAACGATCGTGGTGATCACAGGAGACGCCATAATCGCCGGATCAACATTGATTTTCCGCGCCAAAAGCGGCAGCGTGCCTCCTACGATATTCGCCACCATCACGGTGAAAAACATCGCCATGGACACAGTCAAGCCCAGCAGCCAATTGCCATTCATCATCCAAATCCGCAGCATATTCACCGCCGCAAGCGCGATTCCCACCACTGCGCTCACCCTGATCTCCTTGAAAAGCACCTTAAAGAAATCTTTGAAATCAATCTTTCCCAGCGCCATTCCGCGGATGATCAGCGTCGCCGATTGCGAACCCGCATTTCCGCCCGTATCCATGAGCATCGGCACAAATGCCATGAGCACAACCACCTGTGCCAGTGCGGCTTCATAGCGTTCGATGATCAGCCCCGTGAAGGTTGCTGAAATCATCAAAAAGAGCAGCCAAAAGACGCGCCTGCGAGCCAGACCAAATACACCCGTTTCGAGATATTCTCCCTCGTTATGCGCCAATGCACTCATGCGCTCAAAGTCTTCCGTGCTCTCGTCCACGATGATCTCCATCATGTCGTCAGCCGTGATGATTCCCAGCATTTTTTGCTCTTCATCCACCACGGGAATACTGGAAAAGCCATATTTCTGGAAGATATGCGCAACTTCTTCTTGGTCCATATCCAAAGGAACGGAAATCACATTGGGATTGATCAGATCGGTCAGCGGTGCCTTAAAGGGGCTCACAACGATATCGCGCAGGGCAACCACGCCTTTCAGAACTCCTTCAGGATTGAGGATATAGAGATAGTTCAAGGTCTCGGCTTCCTCGCCGTGAACCTGCAGATATTTCAGCGTGTCTTCCACATTCATCACAGTCGAAATCGAGACAAATTCGGTTGCCATGATGCCGCCCGCAGTCTCGGGATCGTGCATCAGCAAATCCTTGAGCTGGCTGGCCTTTTCCTCATCCATGCTGTGTATGAGCTCGGCGGCTTCTTCCGGATCGAGATTGCCCAAGAGGTCGGCAAGTTCGTCGGACGCCATTTCGCTCATAATATCGGTCTTTTGATGGCTGGGGAAAAGGTCAAGCAGCTTGCCTTTATCGTCTTCTTCTGCCTCGTCGATCAAGGCGGCGAGGACGTCATTTGGCATGCGTACCAAGAAGATAAAGGGATCGCCGTCATAATCTTCCAACGCATCCAAAATGTCGGCAGGGTGAATGTGTTCAAGAGCTTTTGCAACTTCTTCCGGGCTTTTTTCGACTAAAAATTGCAATAATTCCAAGCCGGTAAGTTTGTTATTCATTGTTACCTCCTGAATTTCCTTATCTTTGCCAAAACCATTATTCTCTGAAATCTGTCAAGATAAATGTAAGACGTCTCTCCCAAAATTTGCCTTTTTTGAGATGCCTCCACTATGCCTTCCTTACTGGGTTCTGGTCATGAT
>DIQS01000029.1:1803-5260 GCA_002427325.1 Cloacimonetes bacterium UBA5456
GGTCATGATGTGGTCATCACCATGAGCATATCATGAGCGCACACTGAGCAGATACCAATGGGTAAGCACTTAGTAACGCTTGCTTTAGAGGCCTTGATGTTATCCTCAATACTGCGAGAGTGATCTGATCTTTTCTAAATAGAACGCGGATTTTATGGATTTAACGGATTTACGCGGGATTGAAAGATAGAAAACAGGACTGACGCGGCCGGTGTCGAGACGCCCTCGTTGCCACGAGCAGAACTGATGCGGTCGGGGTGGGAACGTCCTCGTTGCCACGAGCGTCAGAATCCCTTTCTTGGGCGGGTAACATCTTGTTGCCCATGAACCAATAAAAAATGTGCGCAGCACAAATATATAACGTGAGCGAAGCGAACCCTAAACATTATAGAAAACTGCGTTTTCTTAGGCAACGAGGGCGTTGCCTAACCAAAGAAAGATGTAGAAAGATACGCTTTCTGCGGCAACGAGGGCGTTAACCTACCAATTTAAAAATTGAGGCTGCCACTAAGGGCAGCCTTCAATTCTCAATTGATTAAGTTCTCAATTGAATAATCCGCTTATTTCATCATTAAGGCTTTTGCACTATAACTCTTTGCACCAACCTTCATGCGGAAGAGATAGATGCCGGAGGATGCACTGTTTCCACCATAGTCTTTGCCATCCCAAATGATGCTGCCTTTCCCTGCACCGTGAGTGAAGGGGGCAAAGCTGCGCACCAATTGTCCGCGAGTGTTATATACGCTGATGCTTACTTCGCTCTTTTCAGCGAGTTCAAAACCGATATTGGCACTGGGATTGAAGGGGTTGGGATAGATGCTCCTGAGTGCGGTGCTATATGTCACTTCTGGAACTGTCTCTTCTTCGACGTATGTATAATTCAACTCGGCAGGGCCGTGATAGCTTTCGTGACCATTGAGATCGCTCACGTTCAGCCAATAATAATATGTACCGTCTTCAAAGAGGTCTCTATCTATAAAGCTGTAGCTATGAGTAAGAGAGCTATTTGTGGCGGGAACAAGATTGCTTATCAGCACGGCATCACTTATGTTTTTGTTCACGCCGCGATAGATGTAAAAGCCGTTCACACCGGTCTCGGTCTCGGTCTCCCAAGTGATGACAGGATTGCCGTTGGAGTTTTGCGTAACGGTGAATGAGGAGAGCTCTACGGGGAGGGTGGGGTTATCGTTTGCAAGGACGATGAAAAGGTCGTTTGCGCCGCGTTGTTTGCTGACAGTGATCATAAACTTGTTGCTGTTTTTCTCAACTACGTGCCAGCTTCCCTGCCAGTTGTATGCGCAATCACTATAGACTGTTGACACAATTTCAATAGCCCAATGACCGCTTCCAACGAGTTCAAGAGCTAAGCTTTGATAATCACTGGGGTCAATGTTTGTATTCGGCAGGGCAGGCATGGTTTCAGAACTATTGTTTGCATTGCCGTCGGTGAAAGTTAGGCTACCAAAGGACAAAGTGACTTGGGTGTTTTTAGGATAGTCATATACTGGTGCAGAAAGAGTGGTGACTGCAACCTCGTTTGAGTTTGCGCTACTCTGATTATAAGAACCAACAGCTCGAACTACGTAGTAATAATTTTTATCTGCATCAAGTCCGGTAACATTGTATGATAAGTTGTTGCCTACTGGTTTATTTTTATGATGGTAGGATGGCTCGTGATCAATATTCATGACATGACTACCCAAATTGCTAACCGTATCTTTATTGTACATATCCCATTCTGTCGTAAGAGTTGTGAAAGCAGAAGCTCCTGTGCCGGTCGGGTTTTCAGTTATGCCTTTCGTAACATGAGCTTTGCGGACAAGAGTTTTATCCAGTGTTGTATATCCACCATCACCTGTCCATGCATTTGTTGGTCGATTTCCTATCACACCAAAAATATCAACAAAAACAGAACTGTTGGTGTTATTTTTTTTAAGTGCAACGGCATCATCTCCGTTAAAGTTCACCGCAGTGTTTTCATAAGCGCATACTTCCTCAGGAAGATCTGATATGTCAGCATCTTTGTGTTTTAAGACAAGACATTTATCGTGTTCGAGATCACCTGATAACTGGACATCATTGGTAGGAGAAGAAGCTCCATTTGAATACAACTGCAGCCTATAGCCCGATAAGTCAACAGTGCTACCGGTACCATTATAAATCTCTATAAACTTATTACTGCCGGAGCCCTCAACATATTCTGATATGATTAAATCGCTTGCAGTTCCAACGACTTTCTCATAAACATCAATGAGGTACCCTATCGCACCATCGCTTGCACTCCAATTTGCAGTAAATGAATTATGGCTTATATTTGTGGCTTCGTTTGCAACGGGTGCATCAATTGGAGGTGCTGTAACCACACCTGTTAGATTCATAATTTCTTCAACTTTGTCATCGCCTGATCCCACTGAAAAAGTTAGCGTTCCCGGATGGTTTCCCACCGCAAGGCCTTGTTTTAAGCGTACCTCAATATAGAATTTTTGTGAGCTACCGTCAAGATTAAATGATACTGATGTTCCATAATCAACGTTTGAATCGCGTTTTTTTATCTCATAATCGCTTGAACTGGACACATTCAAGACGTCATCAGAAGTAAAGTTCTCAACACCGACTCTTACGGTCTGGCTTGTTGAAGGTCCATTATTTATTACGTATGTAAAGGTATCTAAGTTTTTTGTAAGAATGTCAATGCTTGGGCCTGAAGGAGTGTAGGCTGTCCAGACTATGTTGTCTATTGTGACTTGTGCATTATCACTGGATGTGCCAACAATCTTTATTTTAACTGTTACACTTCCGGCTGTATCAACATTACAAGAAAGAGTGTGGATAGTATTGTCTGCTCCGCTTACCCCAAACTTACCTGTTGTAGTTATTTGTGTACCATTAACAATAAGCTCCAGTTCTCTATTATTATTATTACCGCCGGTAAACGCCTTTCTATATTGAAAAGAAAAGGTTCCGATGCCATTGGGAATGGTAGTCTGAAGATAGCTATCACTGGCACGACGTAGCATTAATCCTTTGTTATCAATTGGATAATTCTCCTGATCTCTTGAATGACCATAAGTCCATGTAATTTCATTTTCTTCAAAGCTTCCATCAGCGTAGCTGGTAGTCAGCGCAGTTTGGTTTTCAAAATTTTGACTACCTTGCGCCCAAGCCAAGCCCGTCATCATGACCAAGCTCAGCACGATTAAAGATAATAATTTTTTCACTTTCTTCTTCCCCTTTGTTATCCTTTTTATTTTATATATTATTCATCTGCTACAATGTTTGTGTAGCGGAATATAATAGATAAATTTTGTCAAGCAAGTTTTTTCAATATTATGCATGACGACTGCGATTGAAGGGCTAAGGGCAGGACTGAACAATGAACGAAAAATGATGATAAATAAGGGATAAAAGAATAAGAGGCTGCCACATGGACAGCCTCAATTCTCAATTCTCAATTCTC
>DIQS01000029.1:5485-7803 GCA_002427325.1 Cloacimonetes bacterium UBA5456
CCAACCTTCATGCGGAAGAGATAGAGACCGGAGGAAACGCTATTTCCGCCATCGTCTTTGCCGTCCCAAATAATGCTGCCATAGCCCGCATCGTGGGTGAAGGGAGCAAAGTTGCGCACCAATTGTCCGCGAACGTTATAGACGCTGATGCTCACTTCGCCGGCTTCGGAAAGCCCAAAAGCTATATTGGCGCTGGGATTGAAGGGATTGGGATAGATGCTCTTAAATCCGGTATTATATGGCACTTCCCCAGATGGCCCATTATCGAGTGGGCTATAATCGAGTTCGGCAGGGCCGTGAAAGCTTTCGTGGCCATTGAGGTCGCTCACGTTCAGCCAATAATAATATGTGCCATCTTCGAAGATGTCTGTATCTACAAAGCTGTAGCTATGGGCAAGGGAAGAATTTGTGGCGGGAATGAGACTGCTGATCATGATGGCTTCATTTAAGTTGCTGCTCATACTGCGATAGATGTAAAAGCCGTTCACGCCGGTCTCGGTCTGGGTCTCCCAGGTGATGATGGGCATGCCGCTTTTGTTTAGCATGACTAAGAAGGAGGAGAGCTCGACGGGGAGGGTGGGGTTTTGGTCTGCAAGGACGATGAAAAGGTCTCTTGAGTCTCCGTCTGTGGGATATACAGTGATCTTAAAAACACCGTTGATTATAGAAGCATCGTACCATTCGCCTTGCCAATTGTATGCGCAAAAAGCATAATCACAATCATCTTTGGGCTCAATTTGAACAGTCCAAAAGCCTTCGTCCAATAGAGCAAGCTTTAATCCGAAGTAGTCAACTCCGATAGATGTGTTTGGTATTGGAGGCATATTTTCGGTACTGTTATTTGCTCTGCCTTCTATCATTGTAACTGTAGGGCCGTCGGTTATGTAAACAGGAATATCTGTTTCATAAGTGCAAATCTCGGACCCTGTGACACGAATGTTGTCGAATTTAATATTTCCATTAGCATTTGTAGCTCCACCGAGAGTAATCCTCACAATAAAGTTCGGATTGTTGACTACTCCTGGGATGCTTGAAAAATCAAGGCCGCGAGTGTCAAACTCTTCTGGTATATCTGTTGATGTTGAATGAGTTGTATATGCTGTCCCACCATCAAGAGAATAATCAATTGTGTAAGTATTAAATCCAGTAGGTGTCCTTTGAACTGCATAGCTTAGACCGATATTAGCGTAGCCAGTAGTTGGAATTGCTAAAGTAAAATATTTACCATTATTCACTAAAGACGCACCGCTCTCTATGCTAAAGCTACCGCCAGCAGCCGCGTTATCTATGGCATTTATAGTAGTTCCATTAAAGCTTTTAGTAGAGACCAGTGTGTGTATTAACTCTCCCTTAGAGTTTGTAGAATAAATTGGTGACGACCAACTTTGATTAGAAGCAGGTGCATCATTAAAGTTCCAAAAAATAAATGTTTCCGGAACTTTGGATGTTTTTGCTTCAGCACAAGGGACATTCTCCCCTTTTTTGTAAAGAATATAGGAACCACTATTATTGTATGGATAAATCTTGAAGTAATAATTAGTAAGAGGGTCAAGTTGATTAAACACAACATGCTCAAGTGCTCCTGATACATTTTTGCTATCAATCGAGGCAGTTACCGGCACTCCATCAGTAGGATCAGTTATTTGATTATAACCGTTTTTTGCTGCTAAGATTAAATAGCCGTCAGGGGTATTTTCACCTTCGAGATTTGTCCAAGTAACTTTGATTGCGGAACAGGGTGGAACTGCAGCTGATGCTTGAAAATAAGCTACATGCTGGGTGGGAACAGGCCTGATAACCTTACCAGTCAATGGGATGATTATTTGTGCAACATCATCTGAGTTAATTATTAAACTTTCATTGTGGCTTCCTAAATCCAAACCATCTTTAAGGCGGATATATACAGTTTTTCCCTCTATTGCCCCGTTACCTGGAGTTATGGTTAATGGTGTAGTATCATCAAAATCTGTTTCATCAAAAGATATCTCATAGCTATTGGGAGCTGTAACTGTTACATTATTATTCAGATTTGAGCCATTGACTACAATATGTCGGGAGGCTGAAGGTCCTACGCTAACCGTCGTTAAAAACTCTGTTAAGTTCCCAAGACCAATTGACAATGCTGGGGAACCTTGTTCAGTCGAACGTTGGGTAACGGTAAAGTCATCAACGTATCTCTCATGGCCACCAGTCTCTCTCTGATCGAGCAATCTAACATGAATATTTGAATAAGGTGAAAGATCATAAGTAAATTGTTGATAAGTCTCAGTTACACTCGTAATTATTCCTATATCATTTGTTATGTCTCAAAGGTTGGT
>DIQS01000036.1:0-8152 GCA_002427325.1 Cloacimonetes bacterium UBA5456
TCCTCGGAGGTCTGGCCAAAGAAAGCGATCTCAAAGTCGTGGATGATCACGGAGCCATTTACCGCGATGGCTGAGACATAGCCTGCTTCCATCATCTCGATGATCAGCGGTGCAAGGCCGCATTTGATCACGTGTCCGCCCATGCCGAGGATGATGCTTTTCTCTTTGGCCTTGGCTTCCTTGAGGCGCTCGATGAGTTCCTTGAGCTCTTTTGCGCTGAGAATATCAGGCAGGCAGCTCAGGAAAGAGGCGGTATCGACCTCTCCCTTTTGGGCAAAAAAGGATTTATCCACGATGCTGGGACGGTTCTTAATCGAATAAGTGCGAACTTTACTTAGCTCTGTTTCGGTGTATTTGCTCACGATAACGCTCCTCCTCGCTGAATATGCAGCCGCAATATTGCTGACGATACATGCCCTCTGCTTTGGAGAGGCGGATACCTTCCTGCCAGAGCGTGCGCCAGTCTTCATAGAAAAAGGGGATGTTGTAAAGAGTGGACATCTCCTGAGCTATCTCGATGATGCGCTCGTGCTTTTGATAGCGGCTATACAAAAGCGTTGTGGTGAAAGCATCAAATCCGCGTTGGGAAGCGAGCTTTGCACTTGCCTCGAGGCGGCTGTGATAGCAATATTCGCATCTTGCCGAGATGTCGTCCATGGTATGATCGAGAAACTCCACCAAGCCATAATCGTCCTGTTCGATGAGTTCAAAACCTTCGCGAGAGGCAAAGTCGCGCAGAGTGTCACGTCTCTTTTGATATTCTAAAAGGGGGTGGATATTGGGATTATACCAAAAGGCAGAAATTGCGTGCCCTGAGTCCATCAGCCGCTTGTAAGGGGCGATGAGGCAGGGCGCGCAACAGGTTTGAACGAGTATATTTGCCAAGGTTTTATAGTCACTTGATTGCGTTTAACAATCAGCTACGGGGTCTTTAGAACTCTTTGAGCAGATGTGATGCCACAATCCCGCGCTGGATTTGGTTCGTTCCTTCATATATCTGGAGAATCTTGGCATCGCGCATCATCTTCTCCACGGGATATTCCTTCATATAGCCATATCCACCAAGGATTTGAACGGCGTCAACGGTCACCTTCATGGCAACGTCTGAGGCATAGTATTTGCACATTGCGCTCTCTTTGGCATAGCGTTTTGCACCGGCGTCAATCATGCGTGCAGTCTGGAAGACGAGTGCGCGGGCAGCTTCGATCTGAGTTGCCATATCAGCGAGCATGAATTGCACGGCTTGGAAGCTGGAGATGGGCTTGCCAAATTGATGTCTCTCATTGGAATAGCGTGCTGCGGCTTCAAAAGCACCACGTGCCACGCCCACTGCTTGAGCGCCAACCATGGGGCGAGACTTATCAAAAACTTTCATTGCGGTGATGAAGCCCGTGCCCTCGCGTCCGATAAGGTTTTCTGCAGGGATGCGGCAATCTTCAAAGATGAGTTCGCGGGTGGCACTTGCGCGGATGCCCATCTTATCTTCTTTCTTGCCAAAGCTGAAGCCGGGGGTGTCTTTCTCGACGATGAAGCAAGATGCTCCGCGTGCACCTTTGCTACGGTCGGTCATGGCAAACACTGTGTAGATGCCTGCTTCGCCGCCGTTTGTAATCCACTGTTTGGTGCCGTTGAGGATGTAGTGATCTCCATCCTTGCGGGCTGTGGTCTCGATTGCGCCTGCATCGCTGCCGGCATTGGCTTCCGTAAGTGCAAAGGCTGCAAGCTGTTCACCGGAAGCGATCTGCGGGAGGTATTTCTGCTTTTGCTCTTCGCTGCCGCCGAGGAGGATGGGATACATGCCCAAGCCGGTGGCACCAAAAGCGAGAGTGATGCCTGCGTCAACCGCGCAAAGCTCTTCGGTGACTATGGCGAGGTCCATCACCTTGCCGCTGATGCCGTCATATTCTTCCGGCACGAGTATGGCAAAGAGGTCACTTTGGCGCATGATCTCCACGATATCCCAAGGAAAGATGCCTTCCTTATCATAGTGTTCAGCCAGAGGCTTCATCTTTTCGTTTGCTATCCTGCGGGCTATATCCTGCATTTCAAGCTGGTCTTCAGTCAAAAAGTAATCCATATCTATCTCCTGTAATTCACATTATTAATATCGGTGCATCTTGCCTTGATTGGGCTATTATGTCAAGCGATAAATATTGCGAACGCTGTTCATTATATCGTGTAAAAGGCTTATATATGGCTCATTTCAACTATGGTGGGTGAAGAAATACTCAATAGGAATAAAGTCGTAAATATATTCAATATTTGAATATTTATCCGCATCAATAGGCAAATACATGGAATGATAACGTTAACCCACTGCTTCCTTATAGGATTCAGCCTATGTTCTGCCTATGATGTGCTCATGCTTATGACCACATCATGACCACATCATGACCAGAAACCTTTAAGGAAGGGGTTGGGAATTAGCGTTAGACGAGCAATTTTCTTGTGCAAAACTGCATTGAAGCTACTCAAGTGGCTCTTTCCTGCTTTTTGAGATCACCTCTTGGAGCACCCAAGAAGCAGCCATCATGCCCATTATCGCCGGCATATAGCTGATGGAACCGATGGGCTCGCGCTTGCGTCCTCTTTCGATGATGAGCTCGTCATCGCTCTCGACTTCATCATGCGTTCTCAGGGGCAGTTCACTGGAATATACGCAGGGGAAATCCAGCCTTATCCCTCGACGACGGAGGAACTTACGCACCCTTCTTGCAAGGGGGCAATTATAGCTTTTGCTGATCTTATTGAGATGTATCTTGCTGGCATCCAGCCGGTTTCCTGCGCCCATGACGGAGATAAAGCGGCTTTTATTGCGTGCGAGGTCTTCCAAAAGCCCGATCTTGGGGCCGAGGCTATCAATGGCATCAATCACATAATCAGCAGGAAAGCAGAGCTCTTTGCGATTGCTCTCATCGAGGAAAACACGGTGGCACTCAAGCTTTGCCTCTTTATTGATAGCGGCGATGCGCTGCTGCATGAGCGTGATCTTATCCATGCCGATGGTGTCCAGCGTCGCCAAGAGCTGACGATTGAGATTACTGGCGCCGATGGTGTCGAAATCTATGAGGATAAAGTGTCCGATCCCTGCCCGAGCCAGCGCTTCAGCGGCATAGGAGCCCACTCCCCCCAAGCCTGCGATGCAAACCTTTGTCTCTTTGATCTCATTCAGAGCCTCTGCCCCGATGAGCAACTCCGTGCGGCTAAAGTCTGTCACAATCTAACTCCTGTCAGCTTCTCATAGTTCTGAGCCTGCACTTGGATCAGCTCATCATGCGGGATACCGCTGATCTGTGCGCATTCTTCCACTAAATCAATCAACCTGAGCAAGGGATTCTGCTCCCCCGGAAGCACATATTCAGCCGTGATATCCGTCTCAAAGAGATAGCGCCCGCTGCGGAGCATAAGAAGCAAGAGCTCCCTCTTATCCGCCCTGATAATGCGCTCGCTGATGGTGAAATAGATATCGAGCTTGAGAAAGTTTTGCATGGGACTCGTGTGTCCCGCATAGCCGTGCATGAGATATTTAAGCGGATACTTTTGCAAGAGGTTATAAGCTTCTTGTTGATGCCCCACGATGTGCAAAACCGCCGGCAGGGAATAGTCCGCAGCCAGCTTAAGTTGCTCGACAAAGAGCGCGCTCATCGCTTCATGATCCTTATTCGCCCGATCGAGGCCTATCTCCCCTATTGCCCAGATACTACGCCTCTCTGCAAGCGCGGCAATATCCTCAAGAGTCAGATCACACTCATGCCAGAAAGGGTGTATTCCGGCACTATAGAGCAGATTGAGTTCAGGGATTTGGACAAGCTTTTCATAGCAGGTAAGATCCTCTCTTGATAGCGCATTAGAGAGCCACGCCCTGATCCCCGCCTCTTTAGCAGAGTCAAAAAGCGGCATCAATTCCATCTTCTGCGAGAGATTTGCCAGATGGGCATGGGCATCACAGAGCGTCACGGTTTCAGCTCCGGCAAAAGCTCAAGGATGAGTTGCGCAGACCTCTCTCCCGCCTTGCCATCCAAGGAATCATAGAAAATTTGATTGGCCTCAGCCCGTTTATGCGCATATTCCTCAGGGTTTGCCAGGGAGCGTTTGATCGCCGGCAAGAGCTCTTCAAAGGTCTCAATCTGCAAGCTGATATCGGCGATGAGGGCAAGAATCTCGGGCACGCTACGTCCAGCCGGCGGGAGCTTCCACGAGATGATGGGCTTATCCAGCGCACAGCACTCCGCTGTGATAGAGGAAGTATCCACGATGCACACGTCTGATTGGTGAACATAGGGCAACGGCGAGCCTTGGATGAAGGTGATACCTGCCGTATTCTTAAGCTTTTGGACATACTCAGGTGAAGTCCAAGGATGCACGCTCACAAAGACTTCAAACTCCTCAGTCAGCTCTGCCAGCCTATCCACCCAGAGTGCGATCCCACTCATGCCACTCTTATCGTAAGTAGCTGTAAAGAGAATCCTTGGCTTGTCGCCTGCCTCCCGCTTTGCCGGTGCTTGATTCAGATATGGATCGAGCTTGGGAAATCCCCCGACCACGCCGCATCTCACCCCCGCTTGCCTGGCGATTTCGAGATCACTCTCCGAGCCAAAGAGATAGCGCCGGAAATAGGAATAGTATTTTGCCGAGCTGATCCGCTTGAAATAGTGCACGCCGTGTTTCATCCCGATCTTCATCACTTTTGAGGAGGGAAACTTATGAGCAGAGATTCTACACATGATCACCGCCTTGGGAAAAACCGGCATTCTCCTCACCTTAATCCCCTGTTTTTTCAGCTCCTTATAGACGGGCTTCTTATCCGTCACCACCTCGATGGGCTTGAGGTGTTTTTGCACCGGTAGCCAGTTTTCCATATCGACCATTGTATGGCAATAGAAGACCGTTTCTTCACGTTTCTTGAAGATATCAAGCAGCCTCCACATCGTGGAATAGAAAGGCTTTAAGAGGTAGTAAGAGAAGACCATCGTTGGTTTAGATAATGCGCCATTCCCTGCGCCAAATATTGCTCTAAGAGTGCCTTTCTCTCCTGAAAAACCCAAGCACCGCCCTCATTGACGTAAAAGCCCTTAGAACGGATAATGGTATTCACCCCAAAGTGTTGCGCCTGAAATTCTAAGATGTGTATATTGCCCTTGCTATCCTCCGCCAAATCCATTGAGAGATAAGGTGAATCGAAGGTCTCATATATTTCTTTAGCTTTTTGCAGGATACGTTCTGGTTCTTTGGGCATAAAGTCAAAATGTCCGCCACCGCTCGCACGAAAATCTCCTTTGCGTGTCATTCTCTTGCTGATGAAAGCTCTTTCTCCCAGCCTGACCACACGATAGTCGCAACTCAAACCCGGTACAAACTCTTGCAAAATGAAAGGAATCTCAGGCTTGATATAATCCTCATAAAGCATTGCATCATATCTGCTATCATAATTCGGATAGCCGGGAAACTTCTTATACTTACGCAAGTATTTCCGCCTGATAAGATCAGTTTTCTCCAAGAAGCTCAACTTTTTTTCCCTGTTTATGATGGTACGGAGAAGCTCAGCTTTATTGTGAACAAGAGCCACTCCACTACTATTTGAGCCATTCAAAGTCTTAAAAACCAGCGGATATTTCAGATCAACTGCATCCAATTCTCTCTTGCTGCTAAAATAGTAACACTTAAGACCGTCATAGCCCATTTTATGTTTATAAAGTTCTTGCCAACCCTTGTTTTCATGACACAAAAACAGGTCTATGGAGGGGATCAGTTTATTTCCCATAGATTCCAGCCAGATCAGTCCATCATGAAAATAGCTTCTCAGATTTGCCCTGTGACTAAATGTGTAAAATATAACGCTATCTCTCAGGGTTTCTAAGCCATTAATCAACTGGTGCATTTGATATAGCTTAGGCGAAACGCCCTGATTTTGCAATTCGGCAAGGAACATATCCGTATCAATGCTCACCCACGGCTTACGCGTTTGCCCGATGAAGTTATCATATCCAGTGATGATATTCAGTGCTTTCACAAGATCCTCTTTTTTAAATATTCTATGACAGTTTCAGGTTTGATCATTCTCATGCAATCATGATGTTTCTTTGGACAAACCTGAGGTCCGTGGCTACCGCAGGGACGGCATTCCAACTGAGTTTCAAAGACATAATCGCCTTCCCTGAAAGGATAGTATCCAATGCTCAAAACAGTGGGGCCAAAGAAAGCCACAACAGGCGTTTTCATAGCATTTGCGATGTGCAAAGCACCGCTATCGTTGCAGATAATCAGCTCTGCCTCAGCAATTGCCGCCGCACTTTCCAGAAGGTCGGTTTTCCCGCATAGGGACAGCGCATTAGGGCAAGCCTCCAATATCTGATCGCATTTATCTTTCTCAGCCGGCGAGCCCGAAAGGATCAGCCCAAAACCGAGCTCATCGAGCATCACGCAAATCTGTGAATAATACTCAATCGGCCAGCATTTTGTGCCCCAAACCGAACCCGGTGCAAGGACGATCAATCTTTTCCCCCTCAACGGCACGAGCATGTTTCGCACGGCTTCAATATCTCGCGAGGAAGGAAACAGCTCCGTTTGGTGCGAAAACTCCCGCTTTGAAATAAGGCTCAAGAGCGCAAGATTCTTTTGCGATTTGTGTATCCCGCGCGGATGTTTGATCTTTGCCGTGAGCAAGATACGCGCAGCACCACGATCGAAACCCAGTCGATGCGGCACTCCGGCAAGATACATGAGCAAATGGCTTCGCGTGGAACTATGCGGCGAGATCGCCATATCATAGCGCCTTTCTCTTAGCGTTCTCAATATCTTGAAAAACGAACCTTTCTGCCTCTTATTATAGCAATAAACGCGATTGACATGGGGATTATTTTGCAAAAGACTCGCCGTCGAAGGCAAAGTCAAAACGTCAATCTCTGCCTGCGGATAGAGTTCTTTGGTGCTGCGAATCAGAGGCGTGATCAGGATCACATCCCCGATGAACGCAGTTTGGATAATCAAGATCCTTTTCATGGTGCACGCAAACCTTGATCTGGATTCAAAACAGACTTTCCTGACATATCAAACTCTATCTTTTGAGTAGTTTATAGTTCTTAAAAGTTCCGATGGGACCGGTGATTTTCTCGATCACGGTGAGAAAGCGAACCCGCGGCTTTTCGTGTTTATGCGGACGTCTTCCCTTGTTTGGCTTCCCGCTCGGTTGCAGCTTATCCGCCCAATCAAAGCGGGCAATCATATCTTTCATCACGGCAGGATGGCTGCCCTCAAAGACACCGAGTTTATCCATGGGGCCATAGTCAAAATATGGAGGCAACTGGGAATACACTTCCTCAACCCTTTTTTTTCCCCAATGAATGCTGTGGAAGGCAACGCATTTATTTTGCATGAGATAAGGAGGGCGCACCCAGCCATAATGGAAGATATAGGCATCCACTTTGGCGACCTTGAGCTTCCGCGTCCCTTTTTCCTGGCGCGGGAAGTCATAATAATCGAACCAGCGGAAAGACTGTGCACTTTGATAGGAATGAATCTTGGGCAGGTTTCGCACTATGCGAATCTCAGTGGGATACCAACCGTGCCCCGTGTGATAGTGATCATAATCCCCCCAAAAGTGTCTGTAATTAAAGAGCAGACCTTCCACCTCTTCATCGTGCAGAAGCTCCTCACAGCGCGCTTTGATGATGGGCAGATGATCTTCGTGCACCACCTCATCGGCTTGAACATAAAACAGCCAATCTCCGCTGCAAGCCTTCATCGCGATATCGGTTTGATAGGAATTAATCATGCCACGCGTGCAATATTTTTCTTCCCAAACGGTGTCGATGATGCGAATTTTCTCATCCCCGATTGCTTCAATCAGTTCACGAGAGCTATCATCTTCATCGCCTTTACCCACTGCCACCACAAATTCATCACAAATCGGAAGAATCGATTTGATCGCTTCCACGAGGGGATAATAAAGCTTTTCTCCATTTCTGACGAAGGAAAAACCGCTGATTTTCATGATTACTCCAGAAACAAGCATTTATGCCAAATCGACATGCGTCTTTATCTATGACATAAATACAAATAAAAAAAGCCAGCCTAAGCTGGCAAGTGAAATATTTCTGGCACGCCGTAAGGGATTCGAACCCCTAGCCTTCTGATCCGTAGTCAGATGCTCTAT
>DIQS01000036.1:8275-12639 GCA_002427325.1 Cloacimonetes bacterium UBA5456
TGGCACGCCGTAAGGGATTCGAACCCCTAGCCTTCTGATCCGTAGTCAGATGCTCTATCCAATTGAGCTAACGGCGCGCACATGGTTCTCTCAATATTTTATTAACGGCTTTTTTGTCAACAAAAATATTGAGTCCAATATTAGTAATATCGAATATAGTTATGCCATTCATGCATTTTCTGAGGCAGAATAAAGCTCTCAAGCCCCGTAGGGATAAGCAGTTCTGCCAGTTTCTCAAGTGCCGGATATTCCGTGTAGAAATGACCGGCATCAATAATGGGAATACTGCTATCGAGGAAGCTGTGATAGCTGAGATCGCCACTAATGAAGATATCTGCTTTCTGTTCGGCAAGCGGCAGCGTTGAGCCTCCCGCTCCACCACAGATCGCAATCCGGTGGTAGCGAGCCTCGTCATTTTGACCTGCCGTCCAGAGCCTTAGGCGCGGGACATTAAGCTTTTCTTTCACGCTTGCGGCAAGTTCACTCAGACTTTGCGGCGAGCTTGCACGGCACAATAGCCCCAACTCTTTTTTGGAGCTATCGCCCAGCAGGTCTATCACTTCCAAGTCCAAAGCATGAGCCAGCGCATGATTGACACCGCCGATCGCAGCATCGAAGTTTGTGTGCATGCTAATCAGGGAAATCTTATGCTCTATCATCTTGATGATATTGGGATTACTGATATTTCTAAGCGGTTGAAAGATCAATGGATGGTGGGTGAGAATGAGGTCAAATCCATGCTCGATCGCATAATCTATCCCCATCGCTCCCGCATCGAGTGCTATCAACACTTTTTTGACAACTCTCTCGGGCTCGCCGATGAGAATGCCAACGTTATCCCAATCCTGCGCAAGCTCTTTAGGCGCATACTTTTCAAGCTGTATCAACAAGTCTTTTAATTTCACGCTACCATCTCCTGCCTATTGATAGAGGAATCTCTTAATCTTTTGAGTAGGCGTCTTTTCGAAGGGCTCTTTTTGCTCGATGATCTTATGCACGCGAGCAAAGGAAGCAACGTTTGAATTCAAGAATTCCTTCAATTCGATGAGGTGTTTTTCCATGAACTTCTCATATTGCACCCCTCCAAACATCGTCACGTGATGCTTTTTCTCCAAGACTTCCTGATTGAAAAAGACACGTGCAACAATGTTCCCATCGCTTTCATAGACAAGGGATTCGAGCACTGTATCATATTCATTGATCTTTGCTTCCAGCTCTTCGGCATAGATGTTATCACCATTAGGGCCGATGATCACATTTTTGATCCTGCCTTTGATATAGAGATAGTTCTTTTTGGTGAGCAATCCCAAGTCTCCTGTGCGGAAGAAGCCATCCTTGGTAAAAGATTGAGCCGTAAGCTCTTTATCTTTGTAATAGCCCTTCATGACGGTGGGACCTTTAACTTGGATCTCGCCGACTTTTGTTTTGGGATCAGGATCGGCAATGCGCACTTCAAGCTCGGGAATGATCACACCCGTAGCGCGGAACTTCACCACCGCAGGACTGCATCCCGCAATCAGCGGCGAGGTTTCTGTGAGCCCATAACCGATGGCATAAGGGAAGCCCGCATCGTTGAGAAAGAGCTCCACATCATGAGCCAAAAGCGCACCACCGATGCCGAAGAAATGCAATTCTCCACCAAAGGTTTTCATCAGCTTTTTGCCGGCCACTTTGTGCAGCATCTTCCGCGTGGGCGGGAACTTATATAACTGTCTCATCACAGGATTTGCCGTCAACTGAGGATATATCTGCAGTTTATATATCTTTTCGATGATCAAAGGAACGGTGAGCATCATCGTTGGTCTGATCTTCTGCATTGCAGGAACGAGAATCCTCGCCGTCGGCGGTTTATCCAGATAGTAAACACATGCACCTTTGAGCATTGGGATCAAAAAGCCGATGGTGCATTCATAGGTGTGTGAAAGTGGCAAAATAGAGAGCAAACGATCATATTGATCCACTTTCTGGATTTGAAGCGTGAGCCAAGTATCTTTGACGAGGTTTTTATGCGTCAAGACCACGCCCTTTGGGTTACCCGCCGTGCCGGAGGTATAGATAATCGCAGCGACATCTTCCTCTTCCGGCTCGGTGCCAAAAAGTCCGACCGCTTCCATGGCTTTGTTCCTGAACCTCAAAAAGACATTTTTCGTATCCTGCAGATATTCCGCAAGCTTATCTTTTGTGAGATTTGCATCCACAGGACTGAGATTGTCCAAAAGAAAGATTTGTGGATCCTGTTCAAGATCAGAATAGCCAACCTTATCGTAATGCGTGTTGGAGACAAAAATTGCCTTCGAGCCGCTATGCCTGAGGATTTGTCTTATTTCATTTACGTGGAAATCCACGAGAATGGGGACAACGATTGCACCCATGCTCGTGATCGCAAAATAGACAATACCCCAATTGGGCATGTTTTGACCGAGAAGAGCAACTCTGTCGCCTTTACGAATACCATATTCGCGCAACATTAGGATAACATGATCAATCGATTCTCCGAGTTGAGAATAGCTGATCGGTTCGCCTTCTACCATGGAAAGTGCCGGTCTTTCACCGAAAGTAGCGATGGTGTTTTGGATCATCGCTTTCAATGTAAATGTTTTTGGTTCCATCACGACAAACTCCTTGTTTTCTTTTACTATAATGCTTTGATAATCTGATGCTTCAGACAACAAAACACGATTGAGGCAGAATAATTAAAGCTCATTTTAAGTAAAGATAAATCTTCTTAAGACAAAGAAAGATTGACAAAAGCAGGCAAAATATTGAGCTTGATTCATGATTAAAATATAGATATAAAAGAGGAAAACAATGAAACTCACCATCTGGAGCTGGAACGTAAACGGACTGAGAGCCATAATTAATAAAGACTTCACAAAGATCATCACCCGCGAAAACCCCGACATCTTGGGCATACAAGAGACAAAACTGCAAGCCCATCAGATTCCTGCAGAGCTCAGCGAACTGAAAGACTATCATGACTTTTGGTCACACGGCGAGCGCAAAGGCTATTCCGGAACCGCCATCTTCTCCAAAGAAAAACCTCTGAATTTTGACGAGAAATATAACACCCACGAATTTGACATCGAAGGCAGAATAAACATCGCCGAATATGATGATTTCATTTTGTTTAACATCTATTTCCCCAACGGACAGCAAAGCGAAGAAAGACTGGATTATAAGCTCAGATTCTATGAGCGCAGCTTTGAGGTGATGCAAGAAATGCGTGCCAAAGGCAAAGCCGTGCTCGTTGGCGGAGACTATAACACAGCGCACCAGCCTATCGACCTTGCACGTCCCAAAGAGAATGAAAACACTTCAGGATTTCTAAGAATTGAAAGAGACTGGCTGGATAAGATTGTCGAACACGGCTGGGCGGATACCTTCAGGCATTTCAACCCGCAGCCGGATGAATATTCTTGGTGGAGCTATCGAGCCGGAGCGCGCGCCCGAAACGTGGGCTGGAGGATTGACTATTTCTTTGTTAATCAGGAACATCTCGGCATCGTGAAAAAGGCGGGAATCAGACAGGATATCATGGGCTCTGACCATTGCCCCGTTTATGTGGAGATTGAGATATAAAGCGGAATGTGCGGGGTCTGATTTAGTTTTAGCTTGTATTTATGCCGTTTGTGGCAACAGGATGTTGCGCACCCCAAACGAGGAAGTGGTAACGGTGACGTTCCCGCACCAAACAGCAGGCTCAACTAAAGGGATTAGCCCTAAAACTTATATCTCAGGCTGAGCATATCATCCTCAAAGCGCAGCCTCAAACCCTCTTTTTGATCTTCGAAATCTACAAGATGTGCATCCACATAAGCATCTATCATGCTGAGCACCGTAGTGACACCAATCCACCATATATTGCTGTTGCGCTTCTCTTTATGAGACTCATATTCCGCTTTATAATAGCTCTGGAGGGCAGGGTCGCCATCTTTCATCAATCTCTTGTTATCCTGTGCCTTATTATCCTGAATAACAGTATTTACGATCAGATAGCTCTGCACGCCAAGCACCAATCCAGCTTTGAGATATGCGCCGTTATAGACCTGTCCCCCACCGGGAACGAGCGCGGAATATAGCATTGCCTTATTTGGATTTGCAAAAGCAGAGCCAAGGCAAAGAAACAGCATTATGATAGATATTTTTTTCACGAAAACTCCATGGATGTAATAAGTTCCACTAAGATCAAAAGCGGATGGCTGTCAAGCACGATGTTTGCCGCCATCGGAGCATGGCGATTTAGCGATTTAAGGATTTAGCGATTTAACGAGGGAAAACACAAAAAACACGTCGGCAATTTTAGTGATTTTTCCCGCCATTTTTGTCCTTTCTCCACAGCTTCCTTACTGGGTTCTGGTCATGAT
>DIQS01000036.1:12794-19473 GCA_002427325.1 Cloacimonetes bacterium UBA5456
GGTTCTGGTCATGATATGGTCATGATGTGGTCATGGGCATGAGCATATCATAAGCGCACGTTGAGCTGAACCCAATAAGGAAGCATGGGCTTAACTGAAAGAATGACTGATAGATAGCCTTAGGTGAATCGGGCGAATATGAAGGCGATCAAAGTGATTTCATGGCGTTTCGCACTTTTTCGATGTTTTCTTCCTGAATTTTGGCGATGCGAAAGTCATGATTAAAATATAAAACATAGCCTTGATGAGCTGCCTGATAGCATTTCAGAGCGTCTTCATAATCCTTTTTGAGAAAACAGATATCTCCTAGACGAACGATACAGGAAAGAAAGCGCGGATGGCTTTTACTGTGCACACGCTTAAAATCGCTCATTGAAATGAGCAACATTTCTTCTGCAAGATCAAGATTGCCGAGTTGAATGTACACCATCGCCAGATTATGGCGGATCAGGGCATGATATTCCACATAGTGCACATGCGGCCACGAGGTGAAATATCTATAGGCAAGTTTTCCATAAGCCAAGGCTTTTTTGGGCTCGCCGCGATCAAGGAACAAGAGGCAGAGCGTATTGAGTCTATCTGCGACATCAGAACTGCCCGGAGAACGCTTTGCTTCAAGTCTCAAGGAACGTCTCAACAGTTTTTCTGCCTCCTCAAATCTTCCCATGTCCTTATACAATCTGCCGAGGTTGTTGATGATGTCCGAAAGCATCGTTTCATCTCTTCCGGCGAACCTTGCATGTGCCTTATATATCATATTATAAATGGGTTCTGCCGTGTCATAGAACTGGGCAAAGTGATAGAAAATTCCCAGCCAAAAGAGCCGTTCTATATGCTGCGGGCTGCCGAAACCGTGGTATCTTCCCGCAATGAGAGTTGATTTTCTTTGATAGAAAAGTGCTTTATACCAGTTGTTTTTGTTTCTGTGATATAACGCCGCCTTATGATAATCCTCTTGAGCTTGGGAAAGATTGCCGCCTTTTTCGTGGTGATAGGCAATTTCATCCATGTGTGCGCTCAAATCGCCGCCATAGAATGAGGATATCACGCTCGCCGCAGTTTTGTGTAAATCCTGCGCCTGTTTGGCAAGCATTCTCTCATAGACGACATCGCGGATGACGATGTGCCCAAAAGAATATATGTCCTCGCGCAGCTTTTTCCAGAGCATGAGTTGAACGCCTTGATTTAGCTCCTCATCCAATCGCTTTTCCATCATGCCGGCAAGAAGGTTGATATTGAAGTTATTGCCTAAGATTGCGGCACAATACAGGCATTTTTGCAAGGACTTGCCGAGGCTATCAATGCGCGAATTGATCGCATCACTTATATTGAAATTTGTTTGATTAAGTTGAGAATTTACGCCGCGCTGAGCAAAACCTCGTTCCAGATAGCCAAAGCCCAATTGCTCCAATAACAGAGGATTACCATCAGATTTTCTGATGATATCCTGCAAAAATGGTTCTTGCTTAACCTCTTTATTGATAATGTTTTCCAAGAGCAGGGTGGACTGTCTTTCATCCAGTCCTTCCAAGTGTATTTCGTGTTTGATGAAATCTTCAAGACGGAGATCAAAGGCTTGCCCTTGATCAAGATATCTGCTCGTTGCAATGATGAAAGTGCCGTGAGTTTGTTCAATATGTATGCTACGCAGATAGTCTGCTAAGTCTTTGTCCAACCACTGAATATCGTCAAAAAAGACCAAGACCTCACGGTCTTTGATGAGTGCTGTTAAAAAGCCAGAGAACGCTTTCTTTTGGAGGGCTTCACGCTCCGGCGATCTCTCTTTTTCAAACTTGCTTTCAGGATAGGAAATATCTAACAGAGCCGCCAGCGCTTCTTTGAGCAAGTTCTCTTCCGGATTTGGCCAATTTAGCTTTGATAGGCTCTGTTCATAACTTGCCAAAGCTTCAGCATTGGTGAGGCTATCGTCTATTTTGAAATATGAATCAATAAGCTGGCGCAGACCAAAGAGCCCGAAATGGGTTTCTCTGTATCCCGCAAGGAAAATCTTGTTTACTCCCTGCATTTTATCATAGAATTCCCAAGCGAGTCTGCTCTTGCCTTGACCGGCGTATCCATGGATGTAAACAATGTGATTGTCACGCGTTAGGCGACCATTTTCAAAAAGGGTTTTGATGCCATTTAGTTCCTTTTCCCTGCCCACAAAAGGGCTGCTGAAAAACAGTTCATGCTTTTTCTTGCGTCCTTCGAGAATGTATCTCTTTGTGGACAAATCAGATGACGCCATTTGAGTGCTACGCTGAGGACGGATGATATATTCGCCTTGCGCCTCTTTGAAGGTATCATAATCACAGAGTATTTCACCGGCTTGGGCGCGTGTTGCAAGCGAGGAAGCAAGGTTCATCGTGCGACCCAAAGCTGTGTATTCCGAGATTTGCCCAATGCCTACCTTGCCCACATAGCTATATCCACTGCTGATCCCAATCGCCATATCTACATCACTTTCCAAGAATGATAGCGAAAATTCACAGGCTTGGGAAATGCTGAGCCCGCTACTTTTGGGAGCACCGAAGATCAATACCGCCATTGCACCCTTATCCGTGTAGTCAATCTTATTGATATAGCCTTCATTGTCTCTTGCAAGACGATTTAAGTTCTTTATACAGCGTTTTTTGTGTCTGGCATTATGGATATTAACAAAGACGGCGACGATGGGGCGCACTTCGTTATCCACCAAAATACGTCTATGCTGTGTTTGATTGAAGCGAGCTTTTATCTCCAAAAGGGACTCCGGCAGCTGAAGGGAAAAGCTCTCTTGGTGCGGACATTTGCCTGCTCGCGGGAAAGCCGAGAAAAGCCCTATCTGTTCGAGAGAAGCGAGGGTGATTGCATGATTGAGCTTCTTTTTTGAGAGTATGCTCAGTTCAATCATGGGATCACCAAAAAAGAGATATTCACTCTGGAATTCAGTGTTTATGATCCCCCACTCAATATCCCCAAAAGCTATTGTTTCGCGCATGGCGGGGCTGATCGTGCTGGCGTTTACCTTCAGCGGGGGAAGTGCGGCAAGATGGCTGCGAATCTCACTGATGGCGTTTTGCATGGGAAGAGGGTCTTCCGTCTCAAATATGCAGCAAATGGCGTCGCCGATGAAGAGATTGACAAAGCCGCCGTGTTTGCAGATGGACTTGATGGGAGCTTGCAGGATGTCATCCAAGAGCCGCGCCACATAATCAACGCCGTGTAAGCCGGACATCTGCATCTTTTCCACGATTTGGGTGAAATCTATTAGGTCTAAGAGCAAAACAAAGCCGCGCAGGGTGCCGCTCATCTGCCCTGACGCATACTTTTCTAAGATAAACTCGGGAGTGTATCTGATCATTCTAAATTTCACCTTTGCTCTTTTGAGTGTATTGATCGAGCCACATATTGGAACTCTGTAATCGCGAGAATAACACAATCTCTACTATTCATAGATTATGTTTCGCACATGTTTGAAGAGCTTTGATTTCTGTCAAGTTTTATGCCAAAGAAAAGCGGTTGAGAAAGTCCCAACCGCTATCATATCTTTTTATGTGTTCAAAGAAGCTCTGCTTTATAAGGATCAAAGTACGGTGATCTTCTTGCTGATCTTGGTCTTTCCGTCTATTTTCACACGGATGAAATAGATGCCGGAAGAGACGCGTTTGTTATTTGCGTCCTTCATATCCCAGTCATATTTGGTGCTGGCTTCACTCTTTGTTCCGAGTCCTGATATGCTGCGTATCTTTTGTCCGCGCAGGTTGTAGATTTCCACTACATGTTGAATATGAGGCGGAGTGTCTAACTTGAGCTGAATGTGGCTGTGCGCAGGATTGGGATAGCAACTAAGCGCAATGTCTTTCACGCTCGGTATGTGATCGTCTTCATTTGAAACGTAGCCCGAGAATGTCTTGAAGCTCACATTTCCCCAGCCGGAATAAGGCAAGCCGGAGGTGTTTTCAAAGAGCACAACCGGGAAGTAGGTGCCGTATATCTCTGGTGAAACATTGAGGCAGATAGAGCAGTTTTCCGGCACTGAATTGTCGTATAAGTGGTATGGGACACTATGACCATAGTAATAAGGCTCTCCGTAGTCATTGCCTGGCTCCCACCAAAGCTTGTTTATGGAGATCTCGTTGTCGGTCACATAAGCACAATAAAATGTGTTGTCATGATCTCCCCAAGGAGGTCTCGTGCTAAGCGAGGCACCGGTGAATTCATGCTCAGAAGTAAATGACCCTATAATATCAAAAGTCATATTTTGTAGATTGATGAGCATGAGCTGAAGAACATAATAGTTTTCAACACTACCGGCATAAGAGGACAGCACAATTAGCGTGTTCTCGTCTGAAAAGATCAGATCCTCGACCTTGTAATGAGCTTCGGCATCGTAACGCTTGGCTATATAAAAATAGTTGACCGTGGTGAGGTCTCGAAGATTCCCGGAGCCATTGTCATAGAGAATGCTGTTATTGTGGACAAAGGCATATTTGTTTTCGCAGGTGGCAAAGGTCTTTTTCTGAGTAGCTCTGGTGCTTACCACCTTCTCATTTACTATGGGAGGCCTTTGCCCGGTTTGGCTTACAAGGTTTATCCCGTGATCGAAAACATAGCTAAAGAGTGAGGTACCAAATTCGATTGAGTAAGTTGGTTCAAGTAAGCGCAAATCTGAGTGCATCTCATATCTATAACCTGATCCGCCCATGCTTGCACCGGGATAGTTTTGGGCTTGCATTGTGATGCCGAGGATGGGGTCTTCTATTGCCGGTGCTGAGATAGGCCCGCCACACATATCGTGTTCCACATCCCAAATTCCGCTATTGGAGGGGTATTCGTTATCATTTCCACTACGATGCATATAGCCTTTCCTATTTTGATGGATATTTCCCATCACAATGATCTTGCCTCTTGCTTTGTAAGGATTGGCTTCCGGCCAAAGGGGATTGTAATATGGCAAATCGAGATTCGCAGGCCATGGCTCGGCTGCTGTGGGAGGATATTTGTGACGATGGATGTCAATATTTTCATAGAGAACGATCTCGCCATCTTCCTCCATAAATGCTGCAGGTGTAGAGGGGTGGGGATGCTGATATTCAAAGGTGAAAAGTCCCGTGCGCTGCCCTGTGCCCATAGCATAGATATTTGCATAGATATAGCCGGGGTTATTGTCTGCGCGACAGAAAGGATGGATGCGCAGGTTTGTAATTGGGTGTTTATAGCCGTAGGCGATCACCACGTTTTTCTCGCTGATTAGGTTTACAGAATCCATAGTATTTGTGATTGCATCGTCTCCGGCATCGGTATTATATAGAGTTATATCACCAATTATCTTGATGTCCCTGCTTGCGCCTAACACATGGTGTTCTCTGAAGTTGCCTTTCACCCAAAGCTCGCCATTGACAAAGATATTTCTAAGCGGATAACCTGGATAGATGTCAAGCGGTGTCCAAATCGTGTCTTGAACCGTGTAGCTATTGGTGTAAAGCAGCGTCGAGGAAGCATTGGGCGGATAGCTGTCATAGACATCTGCAGTGACAGTTCTGGGGTTTGAAATAGTGCCTATCATAGCCACAATATCATAGCCTTGATAATCGAGATAGACAATGGTGTTGTCGGGAGTGTGGTTATTGATATACATGCCGTTTGCGCGTGCAGGATTGCCGCCGCTCATACCATTAAAGATTTGTTCTTCGTGATATCCTTTTACAAAGACGACGCTCTGGTCAATACCCTCAGCGCACTGCATTTCTCCTCCGCATATTACAGGAGCTTGAAACATGCCGGGGAAAGCGTTGGAATGTAGGACTAAGAAATCACCACGATTGCAAGCGGGTGCATCAAGGCTATTGGTTAAAGACCAATAAAGGGGTGTGTCGTTCATCGACTTATCATGCTCACGGAAGTCGCCGTAAGGCAGATTACGGATGTCGTTGGTTCCATCTTTCGTGAATTCATATTGAATGCGCTCGGGATAAGGCTGATCGATCTTGAAGAGATATTCCTCGTTAGCGCGGCTGAAAGGATATGGGGCTAAGTCGGTGCCGAGAATATGATTGGCGTCAGGCAGTTCTTCCGCGAGCAAAGCACCCTCTGAAGGAGTTATTTTATAGCGCGTATTGCCTATTGAAAGCACAATATTGCCATCAAGCTCGCTGAACACGGGCTTGTGTGTCCAAATCTTATTGTCCGGAACAGGGATTATGTGTTGCTGCCAGTTTGCACCCATGTCAAAACTGTAATGTAAGTTTACGGCAATGATTTGATCAAAATAGTTTGTTTCTTGAGGCTCAATAATCTGCGCCTCGGCATAGATGAATATCTCGCTATTGTAAAAGATGGCAAGATCGTCGGCAAATACAGACTTGTAGTCAGTTGCATTTGCGAAGCTTATGCTGGTGAAAAGAAAGATCATTGCCAAGATAATCAGGCTTGGCACCCGGCGATTCGTTTTCATTTCTGTTTCTCCTTTTGAAAATTGTGCTGTATCGCAATAAGAATGCAAGAATTGAGCCAATTGTATGAATAATATCTAATTAGATGGAGTTGGTTTCTTGTTTTTTGTAGATGTTTTGATAGAAAAGGATGTTTTTTGAGCCTCTAAGACAGAATATGCGTCTATATATGTTGTTTATCAGTCAGTTAACCGCATCTCCCCCATGCCTTCCTTATTGGGTTCTGGTCATGATATGGTCATGAT
>DIQS01000036.1:19620-22265 GCA_002427325.1 Cloacimonetes bacterium UBA5456
GGTTCTGGTCATGATATGGTCATGATATGGTCATCAGCATGACCACATCATAAGCGCACGCAAAGCAGAAACCTATAGGGAAGAAGCAGGAGAATATGATGATACTTGCCTTTCTTTTAGTCTTTCCCAATTGAATTAATTAATAAAAAAGGGCTGCCTTTTTTAGGGGCAGCCCATATCGCTTGTGAGCTTTTGCTCTGATTGTTTATTATTTCATCATAATCATCTTCTTGGTGGAGCTATATCTACCTGATTGCATTCTATAGAGATAGGTGCCGGAAGATACGCTACGTCCCATGCTGTCACGACCGTCCCAAACCACGCTGTGATTGCCGGCAAGCATCTGAGTATCAACAAGCTTTCTGATCATCTGACCGCGCATGTTGTAGATATAGATGCTGACTCTGCCTGCATCCTTGAGGTTGAAAGAGATAGTCGTTTCAGGATTGAAGGGGTTGGGATAGTTCGGCAAAAGCTGAGTTTGAACAACTTCGACAAGATCGGAGCTCGATACAGGCTCCATGTCGATATTAAGCTCGACGCTTTCACCGCCCGTGATTGTGATGTTTTCGATTGTTACTGTGGTATATTCCTCGTGAGAGGCTGTGATCGTGTATTCACCGGCTATTAGCGAGAAGCTGTAATATCCGTTATCGTCGGTGAGGGCATTGATCTCAGCATTGATGGAGACGAGCACTCCGCTGATGGGAGTATCCTCGACGGTGTTTCTCACATATCCGGAAAGCGTGCCATACATCTCTTCTTTTTCGAGTTCGTTTGTGAAGACGGCATCTGAGATGATTCCGGCGTTATATACAGCCTTAATTGCCCAGAGATAGTTGCCGTCGGCGAGATCAAGCCAAGCCTCGTCCACATAGTCGTAAGAAACTATGTAATCGTCCGTGAGCAAGGTCCAGGTGCTTTCGTTGTCTTCTTGACCTGCGCTGAGACGCCATAATTTGTAGCCGATTTCCGCGCGGTTTGTCTGAGTCTGCTGAGCTCTGTGAGAGTTGTCATCGCTCAGAGAAAGGGCGGAAGCATAATCGGGAACGGGGGCGTTCCACTGGATGGTGACAGCGGTATGGATGGGATTGATCATCGCCGTTGCATTTGTGGGCATGTAGGCGATCTCCATGAGGACAAAGTCGCCTAAATCCATGGATTGGTCGCCCAGTTCAACTTCGCCTGAGAGGCTCTCATAGCCCGCTTTTGAGACGTTGACTTCGTAGCTATGGTTTGCATAGGCGAGCACGCTGTAGTGGCCTGTGGCGTCTGTCTGGAAGTTATAGTCCATAAAGCCGGTGACGGCTATGTCAACTCCTGCGAGTCCTGCGCCGGTGTCGCTGCCGAGTATCCTGCCGCTGATCGTCACCTGTGGCAAGCTTTCCAGCTCGATGTTGAGGTTGGTGGTCTGATTGGGAAGAAACACGAAGCTGAGCGATTCGCTGCTTTCGTAGTAGGTGTGGCTCACGACGACTGTGTGAGGGCCGGGAGCGAGGTTGAGGCTGTAGGCACCGGTGCTGCTCGAGGTGGTCGTGTGTTGGTTGTCCACCATGATGAGGGCGTCGGTGATGGGGCTATTATCAGCACTGTCGAGGATGAATCCTGCCATGATTCCGGGAGCATTGGACTTGGTGAGGATGCCGGAGAAGATGGGCTCGGAGATCACGCCTGCGTTGTAGATGGCTTTTGTTGCCCAGAGATAGTCTCCGTCGGGCAAGCCGGCCCATGCGTTGTCCACAAGGTTTGTGGTGGTGATGGTTTCAGGGGTGATCAGGCTCCAGAGTGATTCGTCTGCCTGGTCTGCACTGCTGAGTCGCCATACTTTGTAGCCGATGTTGTTTTGAGGATCGGGGGTGCCGATGCTGAGTTCAACTGCCGTGTAGCTGTCGTTGATGGCTGCGGTGAGAGCTGAGGGCTGGTAGGCGATTTCATAGAGGGTGATCTCGCCGAGTGCGAGGTCTGTGTAGCCTATCTCAAGTTCGCCGCTGAAGCTTTCGTAGCCTGCTTTGCTGAGCACGAAATCGTAGGTGTGTCCGGCGTAAGCGAAGCCGCTGAAGCTACCGTCTGCGGCGGTCTGGAGGTTGTAATCCATGAAGCCGGTGACAGTGATGTCAACTCCACCGAGACCTTCTCCCGTATCGCTGGCGAGAATTGTGCCGCTAACCATGACTTGGGGCAGGCTTTCAAGTTCTATATTGAGCTCTGTGGTCATTTCAGGGAAGATGACAAAGCTGAGCGCTTCGCTGTCTTCATAGTATGTATGTGTTACGACAACCGAATGAGGGCCGGGCACGAGGCTGAGGCTATATGCACCCGTGTTGTCTGAGACTGTGGTGAATTCATCATCAACTGTGATGATTGCGCCGACAATCGGGCTATTATCTGCTTCATCGAGGATAAAGCCGGCGAGTAGTCCATTGGTATTGGACTTGGTGAGTGTATTCGAGAAGATGGGTTCAGCAGTGACGCCTGCTGTGTAGATGGCTTTGATTGCCCAGAGATAGTCGCCATCTTCGAGCGTTTGCCAAGCCTCATCGATGTAGTTTGTTTGATCATGATTAACGTAGCCGATCCAATCCCAGTGTTCTTCGCCTAAGGCTTGATCTGCTGCTGACATACGCCAGACTTGATATGATTCCAGT
>DIQS01000037.1:0-6444 GCA_002427325.1 Cloacimonetes bacterium UBA5456
TTCAGGACACCTCATCTTGTTGCCAGAGAAAACGCAGTTTTCTAAATCGCCAAATCGCCAAATCGCCAAATCGCCAAATCGCCAAATCGTTAATCCCCACCCCATTATTCTTTATTGACAGATAAACTCGCTTTGATATTTTGATTTCATAGTAACGAAACACAGCGAGAGAACAAAACTATATTTAAAACACGAGAGGATAAATTGAGCGAAATATCCAAATTGCTTGCTTACACGCATGATAGCCTGAAAGATGAGCCTTCCATATTTGATTTTATGGAAGAGTCACCGCCGGAAAGCTTTGCTCAAAAAGAAGACTATGCCGTGATCACAAAAGAGCTTTGGACCTCCGGGCAAAGGCAGGCTTCCAGCATTCATGAGGTGTCTTATAGGGCCTGCTTCAAACCGCAATTGCCAAACTATTTTATCCAGCTTTTTTCAAAGCCGGGAGACACGGTCTATGACCCCTTTAGCGGTAGGGGCACAACGGCGATTGAGGCAGCTCTTTGCTCAAGAAATGTGGTTGCAAACGATGTGAATCCGCTCAGCATATTCCTAACAAAACCAAGGTTACAAATCCCTACGCTTCAGGAAGTTGAAGTCCGACTGGGTGCGATCAAGTTTGATAGAGACATAGGGGCTGATATCGATCTTTCTATGTTTTACCATCAAGATACCCTAAACGAATTGCTTTGTTTAAAAAACTATTTGGCAGAGAGATCGGCGAGCGGAAAAGCTGATTATATCGATGATTGGATTCGCATGGTTGCCACAAATAGGTTAACCGGACATTCAAAGAACTTTTTCTCTGTATATACTCTCCCGCCAAATCAAGCTTGTTCTCAAAAGAAACAAATCGAATTCAATTTGAAGCGCAATCAAGTTCCTGAATATAAGGATGTTAAAGCAATCATCTTAAACAAAAGCACTTCGCTAAAAAAAGACATCACTGATGAGACAAGAAAGTCCCTCTTTGAGGTGGGCAAAAAGGCAATATTCCTTAATGAAGACGCCGCAAATACCAAACAAATTCAAGATGAAAGCATCTCGCTTGTGGTGACATCACCTCCGTTTTTGGACGTCATTGACTATGCCTCAGACAACTGGCTAAGAGCTTGGTTCAATGGCATCGACATGGAAAAGGTGCAAAAAAAGATAACGGTCACCAATAGTGTAGAGAAGTGGGAAAGCTTTATGAGAAGTGTCTTTACAGAGCTATTTAGGATTGTTAAAAAAGATGGATATGTGGCTTTTGAGGTTGGTGAAGTGAGAGGCGGTAGCGTGAAGCTTGAGGAAAACATCGTTCCCATCGGAAAACAAGCCGGCTTTGAGATCATCGCAGTCTTGGTGAACGAACAAAAGTTCTCCAAAACCTCAAATATCTGGGGTGTGACGAATAATAAGAAAGGGACAAATACCAATCGTATTGTGCTGTTTATAAAATAGCGTGTGATGAAGTTTCATGAAGCAGCAGCTCTTGCATTATAGGTGGGTCTGCGCTTGGTATTTGGTCAGGGAACGTCCTCGAATTTGGGCTGGCAACATCTTGTTGCCTGAGAAAACGAAGTTTTCTAAATCGTTAAATCGCTAAATCGCTAAATCGACAAAAATCAAAACTTTAGCTTGACATTATCCCAATGCGCAATAGATTGTCACATACAAACAGTTCTTTCAACCAGCATATAGGGGGTGAAGTGGTTTCGACAGGGAACCAGTGTGGTAGTAATGCATGCCGGAGATGCTATCTCCTCCGTCAAGAAGTAGCAAAAAACAAAATAACTGCAAACGATAATTTGCTCTTAGCTGCTTAAATGCAGCTACGTCCGCTCTTTTCGTGCCATCGGGAAAGATGTCGGGCGTCATAACAGTATGGCTGCTCGCAGATTGACCGTCGATATGTCTGTGCAAAGCTCATCGACTGGGTTTTAGTGGGTCTGATTGTCTTTCACCACAAAAACCGAGATTAAAAGACAACTAAGCATGTAGATTTATTATGGCTCTGTTCTTTGGACGCGGGTTCGATCCCCGCCACCTCCACCATTCTTTTGCGGCTGAGTTATGCGCGCAGAAAGGATGATGCCTCCATATACTTTTGATATAATGAAAGCGGGCTTTGGTGTTTATTTCCGAAGCCCGCTTTTTAATTGTGATAGTTTATTTATCTTCCAAGATCTTGAGCACGAGAATCTCACCTGCGGGGATGTCGAGTTCCAGCTTTCTTTTGCGTGGCTTATAGATTTCGCCGCTTTCCATGTTCATCAAGCGCGGGTTTTTGGCGTTCACATAGAATGTGAAATACAGCGTTTGAGCAGGATATTCCCAATAGTGTTCGTCATAATCCGCAACGGGCAGCTTGTTTGGCGTAGGATAATTCTTGGAAGGCAGATATTTGTCCGTGCGTCTATTCACCAAGACCAAAAGCTTTTCGCCTTCATCGTTTTCATATATTCCCGTCTCGATATAGCCGGCATAGTCGCCTTTCCTGTCGTTTTTGAGTCTGAGATATTTGATCGGGGCGGGGATTTCCTTATCTTTGCCGGTGTCAAATGTTGTGGCATCCACCCAGCGCCAGTCTTTGAGCATTGCACCCAAGTTCAAAAGACGCGGGTTATGCTCTTTGAGCAGGTCATAGAGCTTGTCATATCTCGCCACGCCGCCGTCTTGCATGTAGATGGGACCGAAAGAGCCGGCACGATCACCGTCACCGGTGCCCAAAAGCTGATAATGGATGATTCCGTCGGGCGCATAGCACAGGGGGAGAAAGAGCAGTGCCTTTTGCGTGGCGGAGGGCGGCAACATCCAGCTTACCCACTCGCTTCCGCTCCAGCTTCCAAAACTCTGCAGGATGGGGATAAATTCGCGTTTCGGGTCTTCGAGGGTATATTCCTTGGCACTTCGATAGGCAGAAGTAAGCCTTTCATCCAGCATGTTTTGCAGGAAGTTTGCGCCATCTTTGGGGTTGTAGCGAGTTTGCGGAATGATTGGATAGGCGTCGGGCAGCATCACCGGCGGCTGGGAAACATCGCGCACCATCTGAGGATAGTACCAGTAGTCGCCCCTTTTCATCAAAAACTTGCGCGAGTGAATGTCATAGGAGGCGGTTGCCAGCGGGGGAAGGCTCTCATCCACATAGCTGCGAAGCAGGTTCAAAGCGGAGAGATTGCCTTGATAGGGCTCGTCCATGGTATAGAGATAGCGGACGATGTGGCCGCCGGGAAGTTCGGTGAGTTCTCTGATGCGGCGATTGATCCCTGCTTTATATTTGTCTGGTTCGAGGCGCATATTGCGATGGATTTGGTCTTCGAGATCGATGTAATCCAGTGTGAGGTCGCTGTTTCCGTGCCAATATAGCCCCGGGGCAAAGTGGCGCAGCGCAAACCACCACCAATGTGGGGAAGTGTTGGGATTGTCGTCGAGATCGTCGCTCATGATGCCGGCATCTCTGAGTTCGTTATAACTGATGGCATATTCGAGGTCAAAATATCCTTCGGGACTGCCTAAAGCCTTGTAATCGGCGATGCTGAAGAAGCGGCGGTCTTTTGTATCGCTCAGTCTATCTTTTGCGGTTGTCATCTTCTTATCGAAGCTTGTCCGGCCTTCGTGCCCATAGATTTCGATTGTGAGAAGGGTTTCGCTCTCTTTGAGCCTGGGATCGATGTTGTCCAGCTTGATTCTATAGCTGATATAAAGCGAGTCGGTATCGCTGGCGGAATCTAAATGACGTTTGTGGAAACGCATCTCAAAATATGGTTTGACCGTGGCTTTGCGTTGGTCTTTCCAGCGATAGTTGATGTCTGTATATGCCCAGCCGGCATGGTCTTGATCCTTTTTGAGCTGCCATGCGTGGCTGTAGCTGGCTTTTTCATCTTTGATCACGCTGCCTGTGCGCGGGATGGCGGAACTGTTGCCATACCAAAACTTAGGATCGGCGTTGTCTCCGGGTTTCACCGCTTTTTCGGAAGTGAATTCTGCCTCAAACCTGTGGTAATTGCTGGTGGAAAGCGCAACGAGGCTATAGTGTCTGGAGTCGTTTGCATCGTTGTTCCAGCATTTATCGGTGAGAATGGCGTCAATACCCGCCCTATCCAACAATGTGAGCAATTCGGAGGGGTTTTTGTCGCCATTATGAATCTCGATGGTGTTGAGATTATAGCCGAGGTCCTGCATTGCAGCGATGATGGCGTCTTTGTTTTGAACGTAATATGAATTGCTGTTTTGCAGATAGGAATAGACCCCCAAGGGAAAGGGATCGCTGTGGAAGGCAAAGAGCGGTAGGGCGATGATCAGGCATAGCAAGAGTGCGAGTCTTTTCATTTAGTTCCTCGATGATTTTATGTTTTGATTGATAATATAAGGGTTTTCGGGGTTTTTGCGAGGAAAATATGCAGCAGGCTAATCTGAAACGCGATAGATCGGTCTGCGGGAAATGAAAAAGCCCGATTGAGCAAAGTCAAGCGGGCGATAATGCTATTGCTTGTTTTGGTTTATCTTAGTTTGATGATCTTTTGGGTGCTAAAAGCTTGGTCGGAGCCGGCGCGCAGGAAGTATATTCCGGCAGGCAAGTCTTTGCCGCGCAGGTCTTTTCCATCCCAAAGAGCGTCGTTCTTGCCCTGGGTTTGGAGTTTGTTTACCAGCTGACCTTTGAGGTTGAAGATCTCAAGGTTATATTTGGAGAGCTCTTTGCTGTCGATGCGGATATTGATGGCATCTTTGAAAGGCATCGGCCAAGTGCTGATAGCGATGACGGGTGTGGGGCTTTGAACTGCATCCTCGTTGGAAAATGGGATGTCATAGACGAAATCATATTTATATTGGTCATAAAAGCCGCCGCTAAGGTCCGGATATTGGTTCAATTGAGTGGCGATATCGTCAAATTCATTATAATAGTTGAACTTTTTACTTTGGGCTATCCAAGCGCCATCTTCATAGTCATATTCAGTTTCTTCGATCTGTTTGCCATCTGCAAAGGCATATTCATATTTCCTGTTGGGAATCCATTCTCCGTCGGAATAGTTGTAGTCCATTCTTAGGCTGCGCATTCCGGGGATGTCGCTGAATCCTACAATGAAGTTCAGAGCCCAATATCTATTGAAATAATCAAGCAGATCCTGGAATGTGGTTGTGTCATCGGCGTGGTAAGTATGAACCGACTTTTCCTGCAATTCCCAGTTCTCCTGATCCATGGACATGGAAGTGGTTTCGCTCACCATCCTGCCTTGATCGTCATAACCAATCTCCATCCGAGCATAGATTGTCATGGTGCCGAAAAACATCGTGATGTATGTTCCGGAAAAGCCATCGGGATTAAGAACGAAGTCAAAGAGAAATGTGGGCTCAAACTCGCCGGCACCATTGCGAGCATATAAATAGGCATATTCCAGATTGCCGTCATCGTCATAGCCGATATCAAAGCGAGAATCAGGGTCTATGCCTGCAGCGGTGGGCAGTCCCGAGAGAATCTCAACCACTTGCATATCAGAATTATAGCTGATTGCATGAGCGGCGTGAGCAAGCCAATCAACAATGGAATAATCCATATTGTATTCCACAATTCTATCGGGATAGAAAGAGCCTTCTTCGTTATAGAAATATTGATATTTTTCAATGTCTTTCCAATCCATTACCGGGTCTTTTTCGCGTCCGAAAACTGTAAGCAAAGGATATGTGGTGTTGCGGGAGTTATTGCTGTTTCCGCTTGGGAAAACTCTTATCCCTGTGCTGGGCAATTTTGCAAACATAAGAAGGGGAAGCAATGCTAAGAGTATTAGTGCGTAATGTTTTTTCATGTTTCACCTCAATTTTTATGATGGTCTTGTTTGTGATACTGAGCAAATAATAATAACCTGCAATAAATCGTCAAGAAGTTTCTGATATCATGGCTTGCGAGACTAAATGAAATGACGTTCAGTTAAACAAGATATTATGCCTCAGTTTTGACTTATCTGTTTGGGGGATAACTTGAATCAATCTGAGGCTGATGTGTTTGGAGCTTTCTGCGTCGGAGTGCTTTTTATCATAATTCTACTTTTTTTTATTGACTTAAATGGAGCTTGTGAAAAGATGCCATTAATGAAAAAAATCAAGTCAATAGGGAGAAACAATGGCTTACAACAAGATTAAAACTGACCTGCAAAACCTTTTTGCAGAACTCAAAGAACAAGGTTTGTACAAACACGAACGCATTTTAACCACTCCCCAGGGCGGCCAGATCGAAGTCGAAGGCGGGATCAAAGCTCTGAACTTTTGCGCAAACAACTATCTGGGACTTAGCAACAATCCGGAAGTTGTGAAAGCCGCACAAGAGGTCATGGAAAGATGGGGCTTCGGACTCTCATCCGTGCGCTTCATCTGCGGAACTCAGCAGCTTCATAAGGATTTGGAAGATGCCGTTTCTAAGTTCTTGGGCACAGAAGACACCATTCTTTATGCTGCCTGTTTCGATGC
>DIQS01000037.1:6594-6818 GCA_002427325.1 Cloacimonetes bacterium UBA5456
TCTTTATGCTGCCTGTTTCGATGCTAATGCCGGCGTATTTGAGCCGCTTTTGGATGAAGACAGTGCATTGATTTCGGATGAACTCAACCACGCATCCATCATCGACGGCGTGCGCCTCTGTAAGGCAAAACGCTATCGCTATAAACACTCAAATATGAACGAATTGGAAGAGGCTCTGAAAGATTCTCAGGATATGAAATATCGCCTCATAGTCACCGACGGCG
>DIQS01000037.1:7017-7427 GCA_002427325.1 Cloacimonetes bacterium UBA5456
CATGGATGGAGATATGGCAAAGCTCGATGAAATCTGTGATTTGGCTGATAAATATGACGCCATGGTGATGGTTGACGATAGCCATGCCACGGGTTATATCGGGCCCAAAGGACGCGGAACTCCGGAATACTTCGGCGTGACCGATAGAGTGGATATCATCACCACGACCTTCGGAAAAGCACTTGGCGGAGGCAGCGGCGGATGCACCAGCGGACGCAAAGAAATCATCGAAGTCCTGCGTCAGCGCAGTCGTCCTTATCTCTTCTCAAACACACTCGCTCCCGCTATCTGCGGCGCAACGATGAAAGTGTTGGAAATGTTGACCAAGACCACCGAATTCAAGGACAGAGTGTGGGAAAATGCCAAATATTTCCGCAGCAAAATGGAAGAAGCCGGCTTCGATATCGTGC
>DIQS01000037.1:7597-9370 GCA_002427325.1 Cloacimonetes bacterium UBA5456
GCCGGCTTCGATATCGTGCCGGGCAACACAGCCATCGTCCCCGTCATGCTCTATGACGCTCCGCTGGCTATCAAGATGGCGGATATGCTTCTTAAAGAAGGTGTTTACGTGATCGGATTTGTCTATCCCGTGGTGCCCAAAGGCAAGGCAAGAATCCGCGTCCAGCTTTCCGCTGCACACACTCGTGAAGACCTCGATAAGACCATTGCCGCTTTCATCAAGATCGGCAAAGAGCTTAAATTAATCAACTAAAAAACGTAAGATAATGCCTAAAGGGGTGATATTTCTCGTGCCGGTTCCGATTGGGAATCTGGGAGATATCACCCTCAGGGCGATTGAAACCCTCAAAAAGGTGGAAGTCATCGCCTGTGAGGATACCCGCAAGAGCGCATTCCTGCTGTCACAATATGAAATCCCCGTTCCCAAATTAATCAGTTTTCATAAGTTCAACGAGCGTAGTCGCGAGGAACTGATCTTATCTCATCTTGAAGAAGGGAAAGACCTTGCAATCGTGTCTGATGCAGGTTCTCCGGCGATCTCAGACCCTGCCCAAAACTTTGTTGCGCATGCGCTGAGCAAGGGCTTTGAGGTGCAGGCTCTGCCCGGGGCGACGGCGCTCATCCCGGCTATCAGCGTGAGCGGATTCTCCACGGATGCATTCCAATTCTTAGGCTTTTTGCCGCAGAAGCAAAAGCTTAGGCAGGAAGCACTTAGGCAGATTAAAGACTATCCATTCGTGAGCATCATCTATGAAAGCGTGCACCGGCTGAAAGAGACTCTTTCTGAGCTTGCTGCTATGTTCCCGGCTCGGAATATCGCCGTCGTGCGCGAGATATCCAAACTGCATGAAGAGGTGTTGCGCGGGACGGCTCAAGAGCTTGCCGAGATGGAAGATATCACGCTCAAGGGAGAATTTGTCATCGTGATCGATAAGCCTGAAATTGTGAAAGGCTCGATTTCGGAAGCGGAGCTGGTTTCGCTGATCGAGGCGAGCAAGGCGGTGGGTAAACGCGAGCTTGCAAAAGAGATAGCTGAGCAGAGGAGCATGAGCAAAAACGAGGTCTATGAGATGATTTTGAGGTTGAAGCAATGAAGGCGCCTTTTATACTCTTCGATTTTGATGGAACCATCGCAGATTCAATTCATTATGCTTTGGATATCGTCAATGCATTTGCGCCGGAATATGGCATTGAACCACTCAATGAAGAACAATTTGAGATGGTGCGCAGCATGCATATGCATAAAGCGATGAAAATCCTCAAGTTCCCTGTGTATAAGCTGCCGGGTGCCGTCACGCGTGTCTTGCTCGAATATCGCAAAAAAGTGCATGAACTCCAGCCCTATGACGGGGTGCGGGAGATGCTTACCGAGCTCAAAGAAATGGGCTGTAAGATGGCGGTGCTCAGCTCCAACACCAAGGAAAACTTGGACTATTTCATCAACCATCACGAGCTGCATTATTTTGACTGGGCGGAGGGGACTTCGGGGACGCTGAATAAGCAGAAAAGGATCAAAGCCCAGATGAAAAATCATGGGATTGATAAGGATCAAATCATCTATGTGGGCGATGAAATCCGCGATATAAGCGCTGCAAAAAAGAGCGGGATCAGGGTGATCGCCGTCACTTGGGGCTTTCATACCTCCGACCTTTTGGTGCGCAAAGACCCTGATTATCTGGTGAGCCATCCCAGCGAAATCGTGGAGATTGTCAAAAGCATTTTAGCTTAATCCGATGCCTTCCTTATTGGGTTCTGGTCATGATATGGTCATGAT
>DIQS01000037.1:9576-17771 GCA_002427325.1 Cloacimonetes bacterium UBA5456
TGATATATATAGGTAAGGCATGGGATGGCAGATAGTTAGAGCGATGCTGGTGAGGAGATCGCAAAGTTTTTCAAAATAGGGCTGTTTTTTCTTGCTGTTTGGCTGTGAATTTTAGAGTCTAAACGTGCAAAGCGCATCCCTCTTCTGGGCTGGCAACATCTTGTTGCCAGAGAAAACACAGTTTTCTATTAAAACCTCCTCTACATGCCTCGTCAGCCCTCTGAATGAGCTGACGCTCATGCGGCAACAAGATGTTACCGCCCCAAACTTCCACCCATCGCACAGTTTAGTAGGCTCATAAAAACAAAAGTCTTGACTAAAAGCGGGCAGCTATTGATGATGACTTACCCAAAATATCAGGAGTAGTAAATGTGTGGAATTACTGGAATTGCAAGCATTAGCGGCACACAAAGAATAGATTTTAACCATCTGAAACAGATGAATTCCAAGATTGTTCATCGCGGACCGGACGATGAAGGTTATCTCTTGTTCAACCTTCCGGAGCGTAGCGCAAAGGCATTTGGCGGAGAAGATAGCAGCATCGGGAGCGAAGGTCCCTTAGAGCGCTATAAAGGCATATATCAAGCGCAATTAGGCTTCGGTTTTCGCAGGTTGCCCACGCTGGAACTCAGCTTCAGCGGGCATCAGCCCATGCTGGATGAAGAGCTTGCTCTTGCCATCATCTTCAATGGCGAGATATATAACCATGTGGAGCTTCGCGAAGAGCTTGTTGCGCAAGGATATAAGTTCTTTTCGCACAGCGATACCGAGGTCATTGTCAAGGCATATCACGCTTGGGGTGACGATTGCGTTCTGCGGCTGAATGGCATGTGGGCTTTTGCGATCTGGGACCTCAAGACAAAACGTCTGTTCATGAGCCGCGACCGCTTTGGAATCAAGCCTTTTTATTATTACATAAATGACGATATGCTCTATTGGGGCAGTGAGATAAAGCAGCTCTTGGAGCTTCCTTTTGAGCAAGAACTAAACAATGCGGCGATCTGGCGCGCTACGAAAATCAACAGCTTTTTGGCGTATTCGGATGAGACTTATTGGCGTGATATCCGTGCTTTGGAGCCGGGCAAATGCATGATTCTCGAAGACGGGAAGCTCAGCCAAAAGACTTATTATCATCTTGATGAAGATAGTTTTGAGAAGTCTGAACTCAGTTTTGAGGAAGCAAAAGAGCGGTATTTGGAGCTCTTTTTGGATAGTCTCAGGATGCAATTGCGCAGTGATGTTCAGGTTGGCGCATCGCTTTCGGGCGGACTGGATTCAGGGGCGATTGTCTCCTTTGCCGGCGACTTTGTGGATTATCCATTCCGGACATTTTCTACCTATTACAAAGAGTCGGCGCGCTTGGACGAACGGAAATATATCAAGATGATTGCCGAAAACAGCGGCGCACAAACCTGCTATATCTCGCCGGATGCGAATGACGCTGCAAAGTGGCTCTCGAAAGCGATTTGGCTGAACGATCTGCCGGTGAATTCGGGATTTGTAAGCCAATATGCGCTGATGCAAAAAGCCAATGACGAGGGCGTGAAAGTCCTGCTTTCCGGCTTGGGTCCCGATGAGTTTATGGGCGGATATCACCATGCGGGCTATCGCTATTTTGCCGATCTCTTGTTAGGCGGGAAGATCGGGGACTTTGCGGGAGAGATCAAGCATTTCGCCGGTTCTTCACCCAAAGAAGTAGCTTCAAATATGGGCAAGATCCTACTTTCAGCGTCCATGAAAGAATCCACGCTCTATAAGCTGGAATCGCAATTCTATCACTTTGAGCCTTTTAACAAGGATTTCGTGAGTCAAGCGCATCAGGAAGCCGGCACGCCGATCATGGATAAGATCACCGATCTGGGTACGTCCAAACTCAATTCTTTCATGCTGAACATGGTGGGCAGCGGCATGCTCAAAACGCAACTCCACTATGAAGATAGGATGAGCATGGGGCACAGCGTTGAGAGCAGAATGCCTTTCCTCGATCACCGTTTGGTGGATTTCGTCTTTACCTTGCCGGCGGGATATAAAAACCGTCCGCCCTATCGCAAGGCAATACATCGCGAAGCTTTGGGGCACGCCATGCCCGCTGAGGTGGTAAATCGGAAAGATAAGGGCATCTTTGGAAGCCCGCTAACTCATCATTGGCTGAGAAAACAGCTGAAAACTCTTGTGGAAGATATAATTTATAGCACACGCTTCAGGCATCGCGGGATTTGGAACCTGCCTGTGATTCACCGGAAGTGGCAAGGCTATCTCGCTGGAAATAATGGCGATGCAGATATGCTCTTCAATGTGCTTTCCTTGGAAATGTGGTTCAGAATCTTTGAGGTGAATCGATGAAACGTAGATGGATTGTTTTAATGATTTTGCTTGCTGTCATGACGAGCTCCTGCCGGCTTGTTTTCAAGACACCCGAGGTGGAAAGAGTGCGCGATGTCAGCATCAAAAACTTCTCGGTGGATCAAACTGAGCTCGAACTTTCACTCTTGGTGTATAATCCAAATAGCTATAATATCAAACTCAAAAAGCTGGATGTGGATATCCTGAACATGGATAGACAAAAAATCGGGCATGGACAGCTGAGCCGCGAATATACGCTTGGTAAAAAGCAAACTGCGCGCATTGATTTTGGGGTCAATTTGCAAACGCGACCGACCTTGGGACTCATCAACTATTCGAACTATAATGTTGATATGTTCATCGTTGCACGCGGGGAAGGCAAGGCAAATGGATTCACAAAGAAATTCAATTACGACGAGCCTTATAGCATCTCGCTGAAAGAACAAATCACGGGCGAGATTCCTCGGTTTAAGGTGGATACACAAGACCTCTTTAAAGTCATGCGCACCTATGTGCATCAATATAAGCTCAATGCAACTGCTTTGCGCACGGACTTTATGCTACTCAATCCCTATGGACTTAGATACAAAGTCCTCGCCTTCCCGGCTGATATCTATATCGACGACAAGAAGGTGGGACATGGTGATCTCCTCAAACAACTTAGCTTCAAGGAAGATGTCTTCTATCGTGAAGGCGTCATGGAATTTGAGATGTCAAACCTCAAATCAATCCTTTCAGCGGCACGCGGGGTGGTCAAAGGCGGCATGAATTACAGCGTTCGTGGTGAGATTGTTTTGGAAATCTTAGGTGCTCGCATATCCGCGCCTTATGCATACAAGGGCTTTATTCCTATGAATGTGTGGGAGCTCATCCTCAGCTATGGAACAAAAAGTTCTTGACGCAAATAGCACTTTGAAAAAGTGTGGTAAATCTACTAAAATATATATTTGTTAATATAACAAGGAGAAATAATGGTCAAGTTAAGACTGAGAAGAATGGGATCTAACGACCAACCGTTCTATCGCATTATTGCGGTGGATTCCCGCGTTAAACAAGTTGGGAAATACATCGAATGCGTCGGTTGGTATGATCCGAAACCAGACCCCCTCAAACTCACTGTCGATACCGAAAGAGCTATTCATTGGCTTTCCGTTGGTGCACAGCCTACGGATACCGTGCGCTCACTTTTGCGCAAAGCCGGCGTTCTGCAGATATGGCACGAACGTAAGCTCGAAGCGGCTAAGACAGAGAAAAATGCTGAATAAGCAAAAAATATCACAGCGAGGTGAAAATGAAAGACCTTATTGAATTCGTAGTAAAAGCACTTGTGGACGATCCCGCCATGGTCTCTATCGAAGAGAACGACAATGGCAACGACATCGTCTATGAATTACGAGTAGCAAAAGGGGACATCGGTAAGGTGATCGGAAAGCGTGGCCGCACAGTCGGTGCAATCCGCGTCATCCTTAATGCAGTATCGACAAAACAAGGAAAGCGCGCCGAGCTGGAAATTATCGAGTAAATGACCGCTCAAGACCTTATCGTTATCGGCAGACTGGGCGGACAGGATGCAGACGGTTGGTTCAAAGCAATGATCAAGCCCGGCTATCGCCGAGACTTTGACGAGCTGGACAAACTGTATTTGATCTTTGAAGAAAATAGAGTGTTTTACCTAAGTATCAGTGAAAGAAAAGAATCCGGAAGGGATTGCTGGCTGATGTTTGCAGAAGATGGAGTTTCTCAAGAGAGGAAGCTGCATCGCGAAGCTTATATCGCCATCGATGCAGAAGAGATTGAGACGGATGAGGATAGCGGCGAGCTTTTGGGAAGTGACGTGATCTGGCAAGACAGCATTCTCGGCTGTGTGGTGGATGTTTTTGACAACGGCGCACACGAGGTTTTGGTGGTGAATACCGCGCTGGATATCGAGATCATGATCCCCTTTGTGGAGCATTACGTTCGTCCCTGTAAAGCGGGCGAGCCCTTGATTCTCAGCAATATGACTGAATTGCTCTCGGCCTCAGAACTCAGCTTTTCCGATGGTGTCTTATACGAAGAAGATGCTGACGCTTGAAGTATTAAGCCTTTTCCCCGAGTCCTTTAAAAGCTTCTTAGAAAGCAGCATTGTGGCTCGGGCAATCCAAAAGGGTGCTATCTCGGTTAATTTGGACGATATCCGTGCATATAGCCAAGATAAACATCGCAAGACTGATGACTATCCCTATGGCGGTTTTGCCGGCATGGTGGCAAGTCCTCAGCCGATCTGGGATGCTATCGCGGCAAAGATATCGGCTCAGCCTGCGCCTGTGATATACTTCAGCCCTCAAGGCAGAAAGCTCAATCAAGACATCCTCAATAGCTATGCCAAAGAAGAGCGCATCGTCTTGCTTTGTGGACACTACAAAGAGATAGACCAGCGCATCAGACGCCTATGCATCAGCGATGAGATCTCGCTGGGAGACTATGTCCTCAGCGGGGGAGAACTCGCTGCGATGGCGTTTATCGATGGCGTGGCGCGCTTGCAAGAAGGCGTGCTCGGCGATATGGACAGCGCCAAAAGCGATTCCTTTTACGAGGGTGCTCTGGGATATCCTTGCTATACGAGACCAGAAGTTTTCATGAATCAAAGCGTTCCTGAGGTTTTGCTTAGCGGCGATCATGCCAAAGTAAAAAAGTGGGCGCAAGACGAAAGCGAGAGACTAACCCAGACCCGCAGACCGGATTTAAACAAGAAATAAGCCGTCCTCCGCAGGGAGGAAGACAGATTACCAATCAGGAAAGGTTGTGAGCAAGACATTGCACAATGCGGAACTTGCCACTTGGCAGCTTGATGGACTCTGATTTTCAGAGCGAATTGATCGAGGTTCAGAACGCAGCATCAGAGCGGACTTTATACGCAGAAGCCGACGAAAACTGGCTGTGTTCAGCGTCGCAAAGTGTATAGCCCACAGCTTATCCGAGTATATATATGGGAGGAACCCAAATGGATATTCTGCAACAAATTGGCAGAGACCAAATCAGAACTGACCTTCCGGACTATCGCGTTGGCGATACCGTTAAGGTGCACTATAAAATCAAAGAAGGCGGAAAAGAAAGAATTCAGATATTCCAAGGTATCGTGATCCAAAAGCGCGGTGCCGGTGTTTCGAAGTCTTTCACCGTTCGCAAAGTTTCCAGCGGTGTTGGAGTGGAGAGGATTTTCCCTCAGAACTCTCCGAATATCGACAAGCTTGAGATCGTTCGCCATGGACAAGTTCGCAGAGCGAAACTCTTCTATCTGCGCAGCGCCAAGGGTAAAGCGAGCAGAATCAAAGAGCGCAGAAGATTCACTGCATAGTAATAGTAAAACACTTCCAAGCCCTCCGGTTGTTTATATGACCCCGGAGGGCTTTATCTTTCATAATCCAAGGAGATTGATATGTTTAGCGTGATATATTACCAAAACCCAAATATCTGCCTCGAGATCGGGATAGAGGATGAAACCATCATGGAACTCTCGTTTTGTGAGAAACCGCTCAACAAGCAGAAACCTGATGCCTTCGGTGAAACACTTTTTAAGCAGCTCGACGACTATTTTGCCGGCAAGCTCAAGGAATTTGACATCCCCTTTTTCGCAACGGGCACTCCCTTTCAGCTCATGGTTTGGGAAGAGCTTTTGCGCCTGGATTATGGAGAGGTGATCACCTATTCCGAGCTGGCAAGACGCATCGATAGACCCAAAGCCGCAAGAGCCGTGGGCAACGCTTTGGGTCAAAACCCCATAGGCATCATCATCCCTTGTCACAGGGTGGTGCGCGCCGGCGGGAACTTAGGCGGCTTCGGCGGCGGTCTCAAAGTGAAAGAATATCTGCTCAAGCTGGAAGAGGAGAACAAGTAGCATCATGATCATCGGCATCGGGACGGATATCGTCGATGTAGCGCGCGTTCAGCGGCTGATCGAGAAAAACCCTGCGTTCATCGAGAAAGTCTTTTGCGCAAAAGAGATAGCTTATTGCCAAGAGCGTGCCAGTTCCGCCGAGAGTTTTGCCGCTCGTTTTGCCGCCAAGGAAGCATTGATGAAAGCACTTGGCACAGGCTGGGCAGAGCAAATAAGCTTCAAAGAAATCTGCGTCTTTTCAGATGAAAAAGGCAAGCCGAGCATCGAGCTTTCGGGCGCAACCAAGGCTTATGCCGACAAGCTTGGAGTGAGAAATATCCATCTTTCTCTGAGTCACGAAAGGACTATGGCGCTTGCATTTGTAATCTTGGAGCGCTAAATTATGAGGAGACAAGCTCGGATATCAGACAAGATTCAGGCGTATTTGCTTGACATTTATTGCCTTGTCAGAGTTATTGTCCAAAACTGAGGTGATTATGACGGATGCGATAGTATTTTTGGGCATTCAGGGAAGTGGCAAGGGGACTCAAGCGGGACTCCTGGCTCAGCGTATGTGTTTTCAACACATCAATATCGGCGACCTTTTGCGCCAAGAGGTCAGCATCGGTAGTGCTGTTGGAGACGCTGTCGGACACATTATCGAACGCGGCGATTTGGTGAAAGACACCATCGTCTTTGACATGATCGACACCAGCGTGGAGCCGGGCTGTAAAGGCATCATATTCGATGGCTTTCCGCGCACTTTAAGTCAAGCTGAACATCTCGTGGAGCACTATAACTTGATCCAAGTCTATTATCTTGAGCTCTCCGAAGAGGACGCCATTCACCGCATCGAAGGACGCTTGGTATGCACAAATTGCGGCGAGAATTATCACACGCAGCATAAACCTCCAAGCGTGCCCGGTATCTGCGATATTTGCGGCTCTGCGCTCGCTACACGTGCCGATGACGAGCCCGAGGCAATCGCAAAACGTGTGAAAGCTTTTTATGAACGCACCTTCATCTTGAAATCATTCTTTGAAAAGCGAGATTCCATCACATCAATCCCAGCTTGCAAAAGCGTTGAAGAAATACAAGAGCTCATTTTAGAAGACATCTCCAAGAGATAGCCATAAGAGATAGCCATGTCGGCTAAGCGCAGTCAAAAGTTTCTGACAATTGTCGAGATCCTTGCATATTTATTGGCAGGATGGAGCTTTTTTGTGCTGTTTTTCGAGGGGGTTTTCCACGAATTTAGCCACTATCCCCAGATTGAAATCATCACAGCGCTTGCCAATCTATCCCTTGCAATCTTTGCCACCATACTCAAACTGATAGCCCCCAAAAAGCCGAGCGACAGCGTTTGGTTTGATTTATCTATGATAGTTTTTGGCTTTCTGATGATGTTTTATCAGATTAAATACCTGATCTTCATTCTGCTCATCCGTCAGAGCTATTACTTCTTGCAATACATGCTTTTCAGGCTCTTTGAAGGCAAGCTGTCGCGCGCTATTTCGAGGAGCCCATCTCTTTCCTTGATGCTCAGCTTTGCGCTGGTGATAGTATTGGGCGCCGTGCTTTTGATGATGCCCACAGCCTCGGTTTCTGGCCAGAACACTTCTTTCATCGACTCTCTATTCACTGCAACGAGTGCAACTTGCGTAACAGGACTCAGCGTCGTGGACATCGGCAGCCACTTCACGCTTTTTGGGCAGATCGTAATCTTGATCCTCATCCAAATCGGCGCATTGGGGATCATGACGATTTCCACCGCTTTTGCGCTGATCTTGGGACGCCGGCTCAATCTCAGGCTGGAAAACGTGATGCACAACGTGGTTGGCGGCAACGAGAGGATAGATATCTTCCGCCTGCTCAAGAGCATAGTTCTGGTGACGATCACGATTGAGGCTTTTGGCGCCATTCTCTTATACTTCGTTTTCTCGCGCCGGATGTCCCCGCCCGCCGCCATGTATAACAGCATTTTCCACTCCATATC
>DIQS01000037.1:17929-23979 GCA_002427325.1 Cloacimonetes bacterium UBA5456
TTCCACTCCATATCAGCCTTTAGCAATGCCGGAATCTCGCTTTTTGCAGATAGTTTTAGAACTTATATAAACGATCCACTTTTGAATGTGACCATCATAACATTGATCACTTTAGGCGGGATAGGATTTGCTGTATTGATAGATCTTTTCCGTTATTTTACTAGCCGAGATAAACCGCGTAAGCTTAGCCTTCATAGCAAGATAGTTCTCATCACTACGGCTAGCATCATTGTTTTGGGTTTTTTGGGAATATTCATAGCCGAACATGGTAAAAGCCTGATAGCGCATCCCTTGAAAACTAGGGTTTTAGCATCGCTATTTCAATCCATAAGTTCTCGCACAGCAGGATTTAACACTATGGATATCAAGCAGCTTAGCCCGGCATCCACTTTTGTGATCTATCTATTGATGTTTATCGGCGCATCACCGGGCTCAACGGGTGGCGGCGTGAAGACCACGACTGTCGCGCTGCTCATCCTCTGGGTGGTAGCAATGTTTCGCGGCAAGAAGGAAGTCAGCCTTTTCAACCGTAGAATCCCTCTTTCAAACATCAGGGAAGCAACGATATTAGTGACACTTGCGAGCGCGATGATCTTCGTTTTTGGCTATGCACTGATGCTCACGCAAGACTTTAGCTTTGACGACATCTTATTTGAAACAGTATCAGCTTTTGGAACGGTTGGACTCTCACGCGGGATCACGCCCGATTTGAGCAGCGCCGGAAAGCTGCTCATCACTTTGCTGATGTATCTCGGCCGCATCGGACCTCTGACCTTGGTCTATGCTCTTGGAACGAGAAAACATCAAGCACACATCGTTTTTGCCGAGGAGAAAATACCCATCGGCTAAGGGAGGAAAATATGGCAAGATATGCGGTTATTGGATTAGGAAGATTTGGCACAACGGTCGCCAACATCCTTGCAGAGAGCGGGATAGACGTGATCGCCATCGACAAAAAGCAGGATTTGGTGGACGAGATCGCGCCAAATGTGACCAGCGCAATTTGCATGGACGCCACCGATGAGAGCGCGCTGAGAACCCAGAGTTTAGCAGAGGCAGACGCCGTGATTCTCGGGATTGGACGAGACATCCAAGAGAGCATTTTATGCGCCGCTATTCTCAAAAAGATTGGCGTGGGAATAATCTATGCCAAGGTGGATAACCATCTGCACGGCAGGATTATGGAGCTGATCGGCGTGCAACATATCCTCTTGCCCGAGGAGATCGTGGGAACGCAGCTCGCCAAGACACTGACCTCCAAAGACGTGCTTGAATATGTGAGCCTTTCCAGCGGACACGTGGTGATGGAGATGATCGCCCCCAAGGAATTCATCGGAAAAAATCTCCAAGAGCTTGCCCTTCCCTCAAATTATAGGGTGAACATCGTTGCCATAAAGTATGACAGCCTCAGCGTTTCCGAGGAAGGTCAAAACATTATGGAAATGAAGTTTAACGACATGCCTGGCGCCAACGACATCGTGAACGAAGGCGACATCCTCACGCTGATGGGCAGCAAGGGAAACATCGACAAATTGCTCTATAAGACCAGTCACGGGAGGACAAAATGAAGCTCTCTTTCATCGCTCGCATCCGTCTCCTTTTGGGCATCCTGTTCCTGCTCATCCTCCTCCAATTTGCCCTCGTTTTAGCCGGCATAAACGGCGCTACCAACATCTTTTCTTTGGCAAGCGATATCCAGAGCATCATGCTCGCTTTCAGCTTTCTGATCTTCCTCTATATCGTCTTCCTCATCAACTACTTACCCTTTCGACTCAGGCAATCCGAAAAGAGACTGGAAGCACTCATCGCCGAGATCTCCAAAGGCGATTATAAGATCGATATCGCAAGCTTTATTGCCGATGAAGACCCGAACTTCCATCCCCTAATTACAGCAATCGGCGAGATGCTCAAACGCATTGATAGATTTGACGATGCGAAGGCGGCAAAGGTCTTTGAACACCATCAACGCATCATGCTTTTGCTCAATCTTTTGAGCCAAGAATGCCTGATTTTGAACATTGACGGCGAGATTATCTATATGAACGACTCTTTTCGCCGGCAGCATCCCGAGATCCCGGACAACTGTATCATTGGCGAAAAAATCATCCGCGATGATGGCGAAGCAGCCGTGTTTGACACGATCTCCGAAGCCCTGCGCCAAGGTAATAATGTCTATGATTTTAAAGCTGTCTCAAATAATAACTTGACAAGACTATGCCTCAATGGCTCCATCGTTCGCGACCGCAAAGGTAACCCCGACGGCGGAGTATTTTTGATTGAGAGAGAAGACATTGGTAAATCGGATTAAGATAGTTTACGAAGGCGAAGAGCCGATAAGATTGGACAAACATCTTGCCAATCTAAACCTGCAAGAGCTGTATTCTCGTAGCTTTATCGAGAGTCTGATTGCCGAAGACCGCATCCTCGTAAACCAAATCCCCGTGAAGAAAAGCTATCCCCTCAAAGAGGGCGACGTGATCGATCTCAAGCTCCCGCCCCCACCCGAACACGAAGTTTTTGCCCAAGACATCCCCTTGGATGTGGTCTATGAAGACGATGACCTTGCCGTGATCAACAAGCCGGCAGGAATGATCGTGCACCCGGGACACGGCAACCCCGACGGCACCTTGGTAAACGCCATCATGCACCGCTTTGGCGAGAACCTTTCCACGGGCAGAGACCCCAACCGCCCCGGCATCGTGCACAGGCTGGATCGCGGCACCTCCGGACTCATCATCATCGCCAAGAACGACCGCACGCAAAGCCTGCTCAACGAGATGTTTGCCAAGCGCAAAATCGAAAAGACCTATCTGGCGATCACCAGCGGCATCCCCGATCCCGCTGAGGACAAGATTGAGTGCAATATCGCGCGCTCACTGAACAACCCCCGCCAAATGTGCGTGGCAAAAGAAGGACGCTGGTCGCTTTCCTATTACAAAACCGTGAAATACTACCACTATTTTGCCTTAGTCAAGATCAAGCTCGAGACCGGGCGCATGCACCAAATCCGCGTTCAATTTGCCGATAGAAACATGCCGATCTTGGGCGATTTGCTCTATAACACTCGCCGCTACGTTCATTCCCTCATGCCGCAAAACATGAAGAGAAAAGCGACGGAACTGCTTACAACTCATCTGCTTAGACAAGCTCTCCACGCATGGAGATTGCAATTTATCCACCCCATCAGCGGCAAGAAGTTAGACATTTTTGCTCCCCTTCCGCCCGATATCGAATATACTTTAAACTGGCTGGAACAATATTTTAGTATTGACACAGACAGCACCCCATATAATATGAAATTAGAGGAAAATATAAAGTGGTAAAAAATCAAAATCAAGAACCTATCAGCGTCTTCATCGGCATAGATGAAGCGATTCAACGGATTGCCCGTGGCGAGATGGTCATCGTTGTTGACGACGAAACTCGCGAAAACGAAGGCGATCTACTTATGGCGGCAGAGCTTATCACTGCCGAAGACGTCAATTTTATGATCAGCAAAGGCAAAGGATTGCTTTGCGCTCCGCTGAGCAGCGAATATGCCGAAAGGCTGGATATCCCGCTCATGACGAGCCACAATAACGAGCGTCATGGCACCAAATTTACGGTCTCGGTTGACCTCATCGAAGGCACGACCACCGGCATATCCGCACCGGAACGCGCGCTCACCCTCAAAGCTTTGTCAGATCCCAAGAGCAAAGCCGAGATGTTTATGCGCCCCGGACATGTCTTTCCGCTCATCGCCGAAAGAGGCGGAGTCTTGCGTCGTGCCGGACACACGGAAGCCGCAGTCGATTTAGCCAAGCTCGCCGGACTCAACCCCGCCGGCGCAATCTGTGAAATCATCCGCGATGATGGCGAGATGGCGCGCATGGACGATCTCGAAATCTTTGCCCGCGAGCACGATCTGCGCATCACAACCATCGAAGACCTCATCCATTACAGACGCAAAAAAGAGCGTCTCGTGCACGAAGTCTCACGTGCAGAACTCCCCACGCCTTACGGTGATTTTGACATCATCACCTTCCAAAGCGACATCTCGCCGGAGTATCATGTTGCGCTCACCTTGGGAGATATCAGCGGCGAAGAGCCCGTGCTTGTGCGCGTTCACTCCGAATGCCTCACCGGCGATGCGCTGCATTCCTTGCGTTGCGATTGCGGTCAGCAGCTCGAGCGCAGCTATGAGATGATCTCCGAAAAAGGACGCGGTGTGATCCTCTATATGCGTCAAGAAGGGCGCGGGATCGGGCTTTTGAACAAGATCAAGGCATATCACTTGCAGGATCAAGGAGCGGACACCGTGCAGGCAAATATCGCCCTCGGTTTTCCCGACGATATGCGCGATTATGGCATAGGCGCACAGATACTTAAGGCACTCGGGTTGCGGAAGATAATCCTGCTTACAAACAACCCAAAGAAGCTCGTGGGACTCAGCGGATATGGACTTGAAATCACCGACCGCATGCCCATTGAGATCACCCCTCGTAAAGAAAACAAACACTATCTGAAAACCAAAAAGGACAAAATGGGGCACATGCTCAATGAAGTCTAAAAAGCTCTTCACTCTCTTTTTGCTCATCTTTGCGAGCCTGCTCTTTGCGAAGCCGACAGAGCTTCCGCAAGCACTCGGATTCGTGAACGACTTTGCCGGCATCCTCAGCACGGAAACGCATGACAGGATCAACGATTGGGCGATTGAATTAAGAGAAAAGAGCGGCGTGGATTTTGCCATTGCGACCTTTGAAAACATAGGCGGCGAAGATGAGGTGGACTTTGGAGTTCGCCTTTTCAAGCATTGGGGGATTGGCTCCCAGCGCGATGAGGGAGTTCTCATCCTGCTTGCCGTGTCCGAACGTCGCATCAGAATCGAAGTTGGCTATGGCTCAGAAGGATATATCACAGACGCATTTTCTCATCAGGTTTATAACAAAATGCGCGGTTTTCTCAGCCAAAAAGGCGCGGAAGACTGGGACGCAGCCTTCATGCAAGGCAGCCTGATGATATTGGAACAAATTGCAAAAGAAAAAGAAATCACCCTTACGGGAATGTCCGATTATGCTAAAGGACTAAGAGGCAAAGAGAAAGACAACGCTCTGGGACTGGTCACAACCCTTTTCATCATCTTTGTTTTTCTCATAATCGTCACACGCGGCGGAATCTTAAGCATGCTGTTTTATGGTAGCGGTTTCGGAGGTCCCGGGCGTGGTGGACCGCCTTTTGGCGGCGGCGGATTTGGCGGAGGAGGTCGCTCAGGCGGCTTCGGTTCCGGCAGTTCTGGCAGCTCAGGCGGATTTGGCGGCTTCGGTGGCTTTGGCGGCGGACGCTCCGGTGGTGGTGGAGCAGGTGGAGGTTTTTAATGTTATTTCTAAAATCACTGATTTTCATCCCTTGGAACTTATTACTCGGCATGATTGTGCTGTGGATTCTAAGGTGGCTGCTTTTCAATCCCAGACCTATATATATCTTCAAAAAGAAGTGTTTTTTGACCCCCGGTTTCCTCGTTCGCAAGCGCGATTGGCTCTTCAACAAGGCGCGGGACTTGCTCTTTGACTATCTGCGCCAAGCGGAAAACCCGAATCTCAAAGACGGATATCTGGCGAAATGGGAGAAGAAAATACACGATTTTCTCTGGGAAAAGAGTGATTTCGTGTCTGAATGGCGGTTTCTGCCGGAGAAATTCAAGCTTACTATTCGTAAAAAAATCACCGAGGCTTTTAGTGGAATTGCCTCAAATCTCTTGCGCAAAAGACTGCCCAGATTGGTGGAACAATGGCGCATTGAGCACCGCATAGACGACTATGATTTCCAGTTTTCCATTGATTTTTTCAGGGATAACTACAATCGCTATGTGCACAAATATATGGTCTATGGTTTTTTGGCTATCAATTTGCTTGTCGGGATCAATAACTTGATTCTTTATCTCATAATGGGCGCGATTTGGTGATAGCAAAAAACTGATATTTTTTTAAGCGGGCGGAGAGTTTTTTCCGCCCTTTTTCTTGGTGTTTTCGGAGTGTTTTTCCACGGCTTCCTTAGAGGGTTCTGGTCATGAT
>DIQS01000037.1:24133-32024 GCA_002427325.1 Cloacimonetes bacterium UBA5456
TCTGGTCATGATATGGTCATGATGTGGTCATGGGCATGAGCATATCATAAGCAAACGATGAGCTGAATACAATAGGGAAGAGATGGGGTGGCAAGGACTTAGGGTGTGGTTGTTGAAGAGAAAAGTGAGTTGATGGGAAAATTGGGAAGATCATGCAAAAAAAGCGGGTGTTTTGCACAGCCCGCTTTGCTCAATTATTGGTATAATGCTTGCCGCAGAATGCCGCATGTAAGTTCCACGTATGGTGGCTGGTGCGGGAACGTCCCCGTTGCCGCATGCGCGCATGCGCATCCAGTAGTTTAGAAACAGCCTTGAGTTCAGGAATTTGATAGTATGGAAGCCAAATGCTAAACTCTCAAACCGAGAAATAAAAGTAGCGCATTAACACCAACTGCTTTTCCATTTACAGACTGAAAACTCTGTTTTCACTGGCAACGAGGACGTTCCCAGACCGGTATCTCCTAACAAAGCTACCATAATTGAAATTGAGCCAAAAATGTCTGACAGCTTACTTATTGTCTAAAATCAGTTCTTCCCATAGTGCGTCATGCTCTGAAAACTGTTGTTGTGGCGTAGGGACAAAGTTGATATCAGGATATAGGCTATCATCAGAATCAAATTCAGGATTGGGACGACGGAAATATTTGTGGGAAACGATGCACGGACTTTGGGTATTTGGGAGGCGGAAGCTGAGTATATCTCCATAGCATGAAGGTTTACCACCTGTAGGACTACCAATTAAGCTCGCTAAGCCATTGTCTTTGCAAATGGTGGCAAACATTACTGCCGAACTAAAGGTTTGGCTCCCGATTAAAATGATGATATCTCCCTGATATTTAGGGATTTGTTTGAGCTCCAAGTCATTATCTATCAGATCATGATAATGTTTCGATGATATCTTTCCACTATCTGCGGCATAATTAATAATAAGTGGGAATTCATCGGCTGGTTCATCTCCCAATTCATCGGTAATTTTCTCCCTCAGAGTGGTAATATCCATGTCGTAATTCTCTAAAAAGAGTTCTCCAAACTTTACTTCTGCACTAAAATTCTTCAAGGTATCCGGTAGGCTGCAAAAACCTAAGAGGATGTTTCCCAACATCGAGTTCCCGCCACCATTCTCGCGCAGGTCTATCACGAGTCTATCAATCTGATGTTCTTCGATTTCAGAGAAAACTCCGCCCAGAAAAGCTTTCCAATGCGCATAGCTATCACTGCCGTCATGATCGCTGAAACTATTGAACTGTAGATAGAAAAGCTTGTCTTCGGGGAGTGCTTGACCCCAATAGTTGATATATTGATTCTTCGTAATCCCTGTTTTTTGAGTGTTCCATAGGTTGTGAGATTCTTTGTTGAGTAACTCAATAGAGGCTGTTTTTCCATCTTGATCTAAGCTTAGATGTAGCGCGCCATCTTCGGAACCAAAGCCCAAAAGCTCTAAATATGTGGGATGACGAAGCAGAAAAGATGCCAACTTCCTATGATAATAGATGTTTTCACCGGGGCTGAGCTCTATCAATGCTTGCATCACTTCATCTGTATCATAACCATTTATGCTCAGCACTTTGGCACCCAAATATCCCTTGTGATCAGCATCTGTTAGGTCCAAATACCAGCCTGTTTCGTGCCACCACAAAGAAATTGGGTAGCTGCTATCACCGAGGTTTTCGAAGATGCTAAGCCCAGAATGACCGTCTTTTAGCTTATGAGTGAAGCGAGTTAATAACAGCTTAAACTCACTGATATCTGAAACTTTTGCCAGTTCTTGCATGACTTTTTCGGTTTCTGAGTCAAAATCAGGCATGCCGTCGTAGATATTCGGATGCGCTTCTTTTAGAGTATTGGTAAAATAGGCAAAATCTTCTTGAAAAAGGTTCATCTCGTCGGCAGATAATTTGCTTACCGAGACAAGGGTGATGAGCCCTGTGACTATCGCGAACAGGCAAGGACTGAAAAATGATCGTAGGAAGTTTTGTTTTGTAAACATGTTGTCTCCTATCTTTGTGTGGATTATAATTGTGGAACATTTAATTTGTTTGATGTGAATTGGTCAATATAAAAGATTGGAAATGACCAGAAAAAAGCGGGTGTTTTATGCGTCCCGCTTTGGTGCTACTGCTGCCGTGGGATGAATCGAACTGCACATGGAGCAGCGCAGGGCTCTCAGGCGAGGCTTTTTCTTGCAAGGTGGCGGCGAACTTAAAAGAAGGGCGGCGGCTTAGCTGTTGCTGTAATAAATGTGGACGGATTAGCAAAACTGGTTTAATTGTGATGGCGTTTGAACAATCTCCAATTAAACGGCGAAGCAGCAAGCCTTTTTGCTCTTGACATCCACGCTAATTTGCTTTTTTGTGGCAATGGATAGATAAAACTGAATAGGATTACAAGATGGAACAGACTGTATTTGATAGAATCAGCAAAAAACAATACATTGCTATCGTGAGCCTGGTGAAAGAATTAAGCACCAAGAGATTTCAATATCTCAACATAGCCAATTATCTTATAAATCTCATTTTGATGCAGGTATTGGAGGATTTTCAAGCCGGCATTTCAGAAGAAATCATTAAAAACCTATTTCCCAAAGCAGTGGAAATGTTATTTCAACAATATCACAATTCTTGTTTTAACTATTGCCATATTAAAACCCAAGATCACAATTTATCTGAAGATATTGCCCAAGAAGCAATCAAACAACTATTGAAGTCAAATAAGGCAATCGAAGATGTTGATGCTTGGTTGCAGCAAGTGACGAGCAATCTGCTTTGCAAACATTATCGAGCTAAAAATAAAGATAAAGAGCTGTTTCAAGAGCTGCGTTTAGAGGCTTCAGTGCTGCAGGAAATAATGACGGCAGAAGGCATGCAGACAATTAATGAAATGGTGCCTGCTGATATACAGAAATTGCTTGCCGGCCGCGAGTATCAGGATTATCAAAACTTCCTCTCTTTTGCCAATCTCAAAGACTATGCCACTGCCATGAATATAAACGAGAAAGCGGCTCAAAAAAGAAAGGATAAGATGATCCGGAATCTCAGAGCCAAAATCCTGCTGACTTTGGGCTGGGAAGCTATGCCGGATATACTCAGTTTTGGGCAGTATAATGCTGTTTTGAAATTTATCCGAAACCTACCACTGTCGGCAAATAGCAATAAAGATGAAAGACAATGTGTGAAATACTCCGCAGATTTGGCGGGTTTTCTGAAAGGAATAGAAAGGATAGATGACTGGGGAATAACCATGGTGAATAAACGTAGGTTCAGGTTGTATTTGTTTCACTTTTCCACTGCCAAGCCGCCGGTTCTTGTCACCTTTTTTATTGTTTTAAACCATAGAAATATCATCACGATAGATGGCTATGTGGAAAACAACTTGGCAGGGATCCATCCCTCGCCCTCAAATATGCTGATACCAAAACATCAAGGCAAAGCAATGTGGGGTTATGACACGATTGTTTCATTTTTGGATTGCTGAGGTTTCGCTCACTGTTTCCGCAATTTTTACAAGCACATCAGCAAACTGATCACTTTAAACTTTGAAGAAATAAACGGTGAGACAAGCTAAGTCAATCACTTGATGATCCTGTTGTATCACCGAAAAATCAAAAAAAATCATTGAATTTATCCTACGGCTCCAATATCTTTATATTAAAGAAGTTAGGTTGCATACTCTAAGGAAAGCAAAAAAATATTTTGCAAAATAAGAAAAAATCTTCCATTCTAAATTCTCAATTTCGGCTTTTTTGACACTTATATATATAGAAGCTACTTGAAAAGGAGATAAAATTGAAAAAGTTAGTCATGTTTTTGGTTCTGGCTGTTTTTGGTCTGAACCTAATTTGCGCCGAGATCGACTATAGTGCGATCGATCATCAAACACTTCCCGTTTATACCGGGTCTATAGAGGATCCGGGGATTAGAGTTATATATGAGGATAAATACGGTTTGTATATTATTGTAGAATACGAAGGTGTCCTCTATGTTTACTACCTGATAAGCCAATAATCAAAAGGAGAGAAAAATGTTTAAAACAATGAAAGCAACAAGGAACGACTTAGCGTTTGCAAAGCCTTGGCAGAGCTTAACGGTAGTGTTATCTGCCGGTAATATGAAACTTGTGTTATCATGCCTCTTTGCGATATTCGTGAGTGTCAGCAGCGTATTTGCCTGCGCAATGAATTCAGTTGTATGCAAAAGTGGTTATAATCTTAGTTCAGATGAAGTTGATTTTGGCGGAATCGGAGTAAACCCGGGTGGAGAATCATACTGGCTTTATCAAATGGGTACAGATAATCCGGATGGTCATGGAGCTCTTTACTATCATAGCGATGAATACCAAGGGCATGATTACCAAGTTCTTCATCAATCCGGATATACGAATTATTTTTCATATGGTAGCGAGAATCAATTATATAGACTTCAAGATGCGATCAATTCTGACATGGGTGAAATTTGTTACGGAGCATTCATTATGACTGCAAAAGATAAAATGGGGCAAATATTTATGGGGCACGCAAGGAGAAGATCAAGCGGCCCGAGAGGTGCTTTTGCTCCGTTTGTTTTTAGACACATTGATAACAGTAGTGCTGTTCCCGATACAACAGATTATAGTTTTGCCCATCATGGGACGGTAACTAATGATTATTTAATAAGGATGTTCAATGATATTAGTTTTCATGATTGGTTAGCTCAATATGATACCAATAATATTATTAATGGAACCCCAACAAACTATAGTGATCCAACCTCAATCCAGCAAAATAGATATGTTGATTCTGATTATATATTCCTTTGGTTGATCAAGCATATCGAAGACCACGAATGGAATGTCAGAAATGGTGTGGTGGGAGGGTTGCGAGCTTTAAATGTTAATAATATCATTGGCCCAAGCAGTACCCTAAATATCATGTTTTCTGATGGGAATGGAGTGTATGCATTTACAAACGGAGCATCAGATACTCACAAATTGTCATACTCAGATAGCAGTACGAATTTTAAAATCAGGAGTTATAACACGGTAGATACAAATTGGACTGAATTAGCATCAAATACTCTATATTATTTTCCTGTACACGGAAATATTGAAAAAACCTATGGTGTGCTTCAAAGTGATCAGGTAAATTATCCTTTAAAAGCTGGACTTAATTGGGTGTGTTTCCCAATCTTACACGATATGCATGGTATATATCCTGACTACACACTACGTGACGTAAATAACTATTCTGTGAAACTGGCAACTTTCACTGCGCCTGATGAGCATGATGAATGGGACTATGATCATAGCATAATACAATGGGACGAAGATGCAAGAATTAGCCGCACAAACGGTTATATACTCGAGATGGATCCATTGCTTCCCAATGGCACCCATTTCACAAGTATAGGTACAAAAACAGATTATAACACGACCTTGAGTCTCTATGCCGGATATGAAAACTGGCTACCATACTTTTTGGAGAATTCACAAACCCCAATGGCTGCTTTTGGAAGCAATTTTTCTTATGTCACAGCAATCCATGCCCAAGATTGGTATATCTATAAGTTCAAAGGAAAATGGTATGGTCATCTAAGCCCCGGAGCAACCGGCACTTTGGATTATGGAAAAATGTATAAAGTGTTTGTAGATCAAGATATCCCTAACTTTTCTTGGTCAAACTTCGGAGTTTCGCCAACTTTCGTAAGAAACGAAACTGAGTATTTTAATTATAAAGAAATGCCGGCTTACCAAGCCATTGTGATCGAAAGTATTTCTGGAGACCCTGTTTTTGAGGAGCTGGGAGTATTCAAAGATGGCGTTTGTGTAGGCGCATTGAAATATGATGGCTATCCACTTAATTTGCAGGTATATGATGATGCTTTTCCGGATGAATTTGAATATGTCTTGTACAGTGGAGAAAAGCATTGTGGTTTTGTAATGAAAAAGTATTCTCATGATGGCGTACAAGTTCAGGACAGACTCACTTTGGGAAATAAGAATCAATTTTCGATCGTAAATCTTGATAAAGCAACAGAAAGCGAAAATGCTCCTTATTTGTCTTTTTCAGCTTCTGTTTATCCAAACCCATTTAAAGGCAGCACAAATATCGAGATTAAATCTTCTACGAAAAGTACTGCGATCATTACGATTTACAATCTCAGGGGGCAATTGGTTAAAAAAATGGAAGCTCTTGAGATTAGCAAGGGCAATAACAGCTTTGTGTGGAATTCTAAGAACGACAATGGCGAACTTGTAGCACAAGGACTATATTATTGTAAAATAGAGTTACCAAATCAGACGCTTACAAAAAAGATTACTATATTGAGGTAATGCGTTAAAGACACCGGCAAGGCGGGGTCTTCCCGCTTTGCCGCTTTAAGATAAATAATATTATGAACCCGGAGTATAAAATGCGAAACCTTTTAAAATCACTTTTAGCACTGTGTTTTTTATTTAGCACAATGCTTTATTCTACCCGGATCATCGTGAAAGCAGATGGCACCGGAGACGCTATCAGCATTCAGGCCGGTATAAACATAGCTGCAGAGGGCGATACAGTATTGGTATCAGAAGGTATCTGGACAGGCGATATCCTGATAGAAAATAAAACAATCACTTTAGCCAGCCACTATATATTAAATGCCGATAGCACTCACATTCACAATACGATAATCGATGGCGAAGACATAAGAACCGGAATAAAAACCCAAAACAGCGGATCGGAAAATATGCCTTTGAGGATAGTAGGTTTTACAGTACGAAATTGTCGCAGCGACTCATATCCCTCGTCAGAGCGTTTTTCAAATGGTGGGGGTATTTGTGTAATATTTGGCAAGGTTTCAATTGAGCATTGCAAAATTCATCATTGCCGAGCTTATTTTGGCGGAGGCATATATTTTGCTCATGCTAATTTAAATCTTCTTGGCAATGAAATATACTCGAATGTAGCGATGTATTCAGGTGGAGGGCTCTGCGTACATACCTTGAATAGTAAGGCTACTTTTGATGCAGAATTCTTGAATAGTATTTATCTAAACACATCCGGGCATGCAAATGATATTGCTTATGGCATGGCATGTACTCCTACTGTCATTTATTTAGACAAAGGTTCAGTAAGTGAAGATGATCATTATTTCTACGCACGACCCAATAATGATCCAATTTATATTCAACAGAGTATGATTAATCAAGTGAATCACGATTTGTGGGTGAGTCCTATGGGGGATAATGCCAATAGCGGTCTATCAGCGGCTTTACCTGTGAAAACTATTAGCTACGCTCTGGCAAAAATCAAGCCTGATGTAGGGCAAAATCTTACCGTGCATGTGTTGCCGGGCAACTATTCTTGGAGTCAAAACGGTGAATCATTGCCATTACAAATGAAGAGTTACGTAAACATCATCGGTGAGAGCATGGACGAAGTAATTTTGGATGCAGAAGATTATGGAATGTTCATATTAGGAAGATATGGACAAGACTTTATGACCATTGCAAATCTTACTCTGATTAACGGATATACAGCTTATAGCAATCTTTTTCAATTGTCGGACATCGTAAATAACCATACCAATAAAATCACTGTAAAAAACATACGTATCAAGGATTCTTATGTCACTTCCGATGCTTTCCGAATCTTGTCTTGCTACGATATTAGCGTAGATAATCTAATCATAGAAGATACTCAAGCCGGAAACGGGTTTAATATCTTTGTATATGAATTAGGTAAATTTTCAAATTTTAGGGTGCAGAGGCTTAGTTCATCAAATTATCATCCCCCTTCTTCGAGCTGTACGGGTGGAATCATCAGAAAACCTCAGGATGTTCAAGTGCCCCATACAAAGATAGAGATATCTAATTTTTTGATTACAGATGTAATAGATACTTCTGTGTTTTGGGGACCGGTTAATATCGGTATAAG
>DIQS01000037.1:32161-32793 GCA_002427325.1 Cloacimonetes bacterium UBA5456
CCGGTTAATATCGGTATAAGTGTAACTGTTTATGATGGAAATTGCGAAGTTACTATGAGTAATTGTACTATAGCCAATAACCGATCATTAACTCAAACCCTAAGCGCGGGCTTGAACATATATATGGAAAACTGTATTGCTCAGCTTAATAACGTAATTGTATCCGGGAATAGCCCTTACGAGGCAAAGCTAAAGACTGATCCGGAATCAGAATTTGCCGCTGTAATCTTTAATAATTCTTTGGTGGAAGGCGGTTCAGACAGCTTTTCACCCAATGATCATGACATTGATTTAATCTGGGGCGAGGGAAATATGTATGGCTCGCCGGATTTTCGGGGTGGGGACATTTTAGATCCACTGTATTATTCTTTGTCGGAATCATCCCCTTGTATCGATAGCGGCACACCGGATATTAGCGGATTGAACCTTCCTGCCTATGATTTGGCGGGGAATTGGCGGGTTTGGAATAATCGTATAGACATGGGCTGTTTTGAATACGCATCAGAGCCTTGGGTCTCAAATGATGATCATGTTATCCCACAAGTGCAACACTTTGTTTTGCATCAAAATTATCCCAATCCTTTTAACCCGGAGACGACGATTAGCTTTGAATTGGCAGAGCCGGACTTTGT
>DIQS01000037.1:32951-33344 GCA_002427325.1 Cloacimonetes bacterium UBA5456
TGAATTGGCAGAGCCGGACTTTGTATCAATAGAGATATTTAATACCAGAGGACAAAAAATAAGGATGCTTTTAAATAGGCATTATGGGACTGGACAGCACAATGTCGCTTGGGATGGATGCGACGAGCAGGGGAGAGCTGTATCATCCGGAGTATATTTTTATAGGATGCAAACGGCGCAAAAGAGCCTGAGTCGGAAAATGTTGTTATTGAAATGATACTCGCTGTAATGCAGAACATAGCTTTAGACCCAGGATAGGGGATGAGAATAGCATAAGTAAGTGCATGCTGATTTGATTTTGTGTGTGCTCTTAGCTGAAATAGGCGGCGGCTTAGCTGTGATGGCATATTTGAACAGTCTCCATGGGGGGAGACTGTTCAACAGATGAGTCAT
>DIQS01000040.1:0-8142 GCA_002427325.1 Cloacimonetes bacterium UBA5456
GTGGATGTTATCATCTTCACCGGTGGCGTGGGTGAAAACATGCCGATCTTAAGAGAATTGGTCTTAAGAGACATGGATTTCTTTGGCATCGAGCTGGATGAAACTGAAAACGCTAAGTTTACGGGCGATATTCAGATGCTCAGCACAGAAAACTCTAAGATCAAGATCATGAAAATCCCTACAAATGAGGAATTAATGATTGCAATGGAGACCCAAAGACTGCTTTCATAGAAATAATCGAAAAAGAAACCTGATTAGACCTGTCAAAGGATGTAACGATCATGAAAACATTTAATGCAAGCTTTTTTAAGGCGCTCTATGAATATTCACCGATCGCATTGTGGGTTGTGGATTTCACCAAAATATTGAAGTGCCTTGAGAGTCACAAAGAGCAAGTGGGCAAGGATGTAGTTGCTTTTTTTAATGAGAATCACGATAAGGCAATAGAATGCATGAAATTGCTTCATGTGGTAAATGTGAACAGAGCTACGCTGAGGCTTACCGAAGCAAGAAGTTTGGAAGAGCTGAATGAAAATATTCATCATGTGATGCCTTACCAAGCTTTGGCCGCCCTGTTGGAAACAGCAAGGACGCATCATGGTGGCACCAGTTTCTTTGAAAAGAACGGGTTTATAGGAACCCTCCACAAAAAACAAAAACGCGTTCGTATATCTTGGTCGGTTGTTGGAGATGACGAGCATGCCCTCGAACACGTAATTGTTGGCATGCAAGATATCGATGAATTGCATACAGTAAATATAAAACTGACCGAGCAAGAAGCTCTATTTAGATGCATCTTTGAACAAGCCTCCGACGGCATCATGATCTTGGATAAAAATCTGGATATCTTGCTGATTAATGAAAAGCTCACCGAACACACAGGTCTGGAAAGCAGTGAACTGATTGGCAAAAATCTTCATCATTTCCATCGTCGTAGCTTAGAGCAAATCCAATTAGAAGAGGCAGTCACCGTCAGCGATGAAAGACTGCAACAGTTCATCGAAGATCAGAAAAAAAGTGATTTCAGTCATGAATATAATTTCATCGATAAAAGAGGCAAGAAAAGGTCTCAAAAACAAACATTGGTTTCCTTAGACAAAGGAAATGAGCAGATATATACTCTCATAATTCAAGATTTTACATCTCTGAAAAGATCACAGATGGCAAGCAATATCTTGCATGAGATTTCTCACGCTGTGAATGTCGTGGATAGTCTTGAAGACCTCTTTCGCATCATTCACAAATCATTGGGCAAAATTGTTGACGTTACAAACTTCTTTATCGCACTCTATGATAGCAGGCAAAATCTCATCACCTTCCCCTATCTTGTGGACGAGGTGAATGACGATAGTAGCCCTCTGGATATCCAAGACGGATCATCGCTCACCGCTCAGATCATACTCGGCGAGAAGAGCGTGCTCATGGATTATCAAGCCATAGAAGATTGGGGAAAAGATAAGGGGGTTGTGGGTTCAATATGTAAGAACTTCCTCGGTATCCCGTTGATCATCAAAGACGAGGTAATTGGTGCAATCGCGCTTCAATCCTATACAAAGGACGATCTTTATGACAATGATGATAAGATTCTCTTGGAATCCATCTCCGAACAGATAGCCTTTGCCCTTAATAAGAAGCAAGCCGATGAAGAGATCAGCGTTCTCTTTCAAGCTATTGAACAGGCAGGAGATGGCATACTTATCTTCAACCCTGATGGCACTATCAAATATGTGAACACAGTCTTTGAACGCATCAGCTCCTATCGCAGAATTGAACTCATGGGCAAGTCCTTTGAAACGCTACCCTTTGATGATACCAGCGAAAATGAGATGCATAAGCTGTGGCTGAGGGTTCGCTCCGGTCAGCCTTGGCGCGGGAAATTGAGCATGACTCGCAAAGATGGGATGAAAATCACATTGGAGCTATCCGTCAAACCCGTGATAGACGAAGATGATAAGCTCTCAAACATCATCGCCAATTGTAAGGACATAACCTATGAATTGATGCGCGATGAACAGCAAAAACGCACGCAACGCCTGGAAGCTGTGGGCAGACTCACCGGCGGAATCGCACATGACTTTAATAACATCCTCTCCGCCATCATCGGCTATTCAGAATTGGCAGGAGACGATATGGACCCCGAAAGCGAAGCTGCTGAAAGCATTATGGAAGTTCTTGCGAGTGCAGGACGCGCTAAAGAGATGATAGCCCACCTGTTGGCATTCTCGCGTCAGGAAGAGTCAAAGACGGAAGTCATTGAATTGGCAGACCACGTTCGCGAGTCTGTTCGCTTTTTGCGCAGCTATATTCCACGCTCTATTAAGGTCGTGGAAAACATCACCGACGGACAAACTACAATGATCGCCGTTCCGGGACAAATCCACCAGATTATCATCAATCTCGGCACCAATGCTTCGCATGCGCTCAGTCGTGAAGATGCCATGATCCGCATAGACCTCAATCAGGTGAACCTGAGCTCGGACATGATGAAGTCTTTCCCGGAGTTGGAGCAAAGCCAATATCTCAAAGTCTCGGTTACAGATAATGGAACGGGAATAGACCCCTCTATCTTGGAGAAGATCTACGATCCATATTTCACCACCAAAGCACCCAACGAAGGAACCGGACTGGGGCTCTCCGTGGTCTATAGCATCGTGGAATATCATAAAGGCGCCATCCGCATCGAAAGTGAACTGGGAGTGGGCACCACTTTCCATATCTATCTACCTATGTATATCCCCGATACTTGGCATCAAAACGGAATTGAACCGGAAGTGATCAACCAAGTGGAAGGAAATGAAACCATCATGTTTGTGGACGATGAGCCGACATTGGTCAGCGTGTTTCGTCAAGGACTCATGCGCCTCGGCTACAAAGTTGAAGGCTTCATCGATTCACGTAAGGCTCTGGAACAATTTAAAAAGAACCCTGATAAATTTGACATGGTCGTGACAGATACCACGATGCCCTATATCAATGGAGTAGATATGGCTGAGCAGATGCTTGAGATCAGAAAAGACTTGCCAATCATCATCTGCACAGGCTTCACGACACTGATCTCCGTGGAAGAAGCACGCAATAAAGGAATCAGAGACTTCGTGATGAAACCCTTCAAAATCAGGGATATAGCAGCGCGCATCCGTGAGATATTCGATGGAGATATAACTTGAGAATAGATTTACTACTAAATAAGCTCTGCCTCACTAAGACGCGGAGCATTGCAAAGAATGCGGCAGATAAGGGACTTCTTCAGATCAATGGAAAGCCTGCAAAAGCCTCTGCAATCGTGAAAGCGGGTGATGAGATATTGCTTAAGCTCTATGGCTATGCAAATCTCTTTCGCATCACACAAATCCCCGCGGGGAATGTTGCAAAGAAAGATGCGGGTAACTATTATGAAATGATCTCCCGGGAGCCGATAGACTAAAGGAGAAAGGCAATGCGGGTTTGGTCTCGGTTAGAGAGAGGACTTCTTCCTCTTGCTCGGCTGAGAAAGCTTTTGCTATCCCTTTTCTTTGCGCTTTCTTGCCTCTGTCTCTTTGGCTTTTCCCTCTACTATGAATCAGATCTTATAGAGATCTATAGCCACAGCCCTTTGTCTCAATCTGAACAACAACTCGGGAAAACCTTAGACTCTCGCATTACAGAGTTTCAGAAAAACATGGGCATTTATCCTTCTGAAAAGGCGAGCATATATATCATTCGCGATGAAAAAGAATATCGCAGCTTTAGCTTGGGAAGAGCTCAGATCGTGGAACATAGCAATGGCTTCTATGATAGCAAGGATAATGTCATCCGAGTGCGTGCGCCGGAACATGTGAAAGAGAACTATGTCAACCTGCTCTTGCATGAATATATCCATTGGTATATAGACCTGCTCTTCCAAAATGCACCGCTGTGGTTTCATGAGGGGCTCGCTACTTCTCAAAGCCAGCCGTTGGGATATGAGCGCTATCTCATCTATCTCAGAGAGAGCCTGATCAATCCTTCCGGCAATCTCTTTCGCCTGTCATACAGCTATCCCCAAAGAAAGGAAGATTGGGATGGCTTTTATATCAGTTCCACCATGGCGCTGCGCTTTATGCAAGAACAACACGAGAAGCAGTGGGAGAGATTTTGGTCAAGGGTGGCACAAGAATATTGGGCGGGGAAGAAGGCTCATTTCAGCCGAACTTTTAGCCAAAGCTATGGAGAAACCATGTGGGACTTTCATACGCGCTTCACTGCACATAGCAAGCGACAGGGCTATTTCTATCTCGTGGTACTCGGCAATAGTCTCCTCATCGCGCTCTTGCCTATTGTGATGCTGATTGCGGCACATAAACGGAGAAAGAAGATGAAGCTCTTGCCGGATATGCCGCTTATCAATGATGAAGAAATGGATAATCCGGGTGCAAGCTATCACGTGGTGATAAGCAAGCCGGAAACATACTATCACGCAGGGATGGATGGTGCAAAGGTGAACTATCAGATAGAGATGGAGGAGACGGAGACTAACTATGACGAGGAGCCGGACAATCCCGAGACAAAGGATTGATAAGGAGATCTCGCAATAAAAACACTGTCCCGTCAAAAGACTTGACACATTAGACTTTGATTTCTTATTATCATTTCAAGCAAACAATTTTAAGAATCCTATAGATGGAGGATGGATTATGAACTATCTCGATCTTGCAATGGATGCGGCTTTGAGCCTCGGCGCTGAATATGCCGATATCCGCATCCAAAAGACCACCGACCAAGTGGTGAGCATGCGCAATCTCAGCCTCAAGAACGCTGATATTCGCATCATCGATGGCTATGGCATCCGAATCTTTAAAGACGGAGCTTGGGGCTTTGCCCACAACAATGTCTTCTCTAAAGAAGCCGTGATCAAGGCGGTGAATAGAGCCTATGAGATCGCCTGCCTTTCTGCCAAGGTGAACAAAGATAAGAAACTGAAACTCGCGCCGGAGCGCAGCTATATCGCCAGCTTCAAGACACCGCTGAAGGTCGATTCCTTTGATGTCCCGCTCTCCCAGAAAGTGGAAATGATGATGGATGTAAATAGCATCATGATGGCTTTTGATGGCATCGCTCAAACTAATTTCAACCTGATCATGCACAAGGATGAAAAGCTCTTTGCCAGCACCCTCGGCACAAGGCTGGAAATCAACCACCAATTCATTGATCCCGTGATCACTGCAACCGCTATTCACGGCGGAGACAGCCAATCCAGAACCTTTGACGAAGGTGGACGCGCCGTGGGCTGGGAGTGGATTGAGAGTATGGATCTAAACGAGAAAGCCAAGCAGATCGCCGAAGAAGCACTGATCAAGGTCAAAGCCGATGCGCTGGGTCCCGAAGAACGCCGCACCTTGATCTTAGACCCCAATCACCTCGGACTCACCATGCACGAATCTGTGGGACATCCCACCGAGCTCGATCGCGTTCTGGGCTGGGAAGCCGACTATGCCGGCATCTCTTTTGCAACCCCTGAAAAGCTCAAGAACTATCAATATGGCAGCAAAATCGTGAACTTCATGGGCGATAACACCCTCGAAGGCGGACTCGCAACCATGGGCTTTGACGACGATGGCGTGCCCGGTCAGAAGTGGCATATCATCAAAGACGGAATACTCAACGAATATGGCAGCACTCGCGACACCGCCATGGAGATTGGCTTGAACTATTCCCGCGGCTGCAATCGCGCTACCTATTACTACGATCAGCCCATCAACCGCATCCCAAACCTCTATCTCATGCCCGGCAAAGAAAAGCTCTCTTTGGGGCAGCTCATTGCCGATACTGAAGACGGAGTCTATATCCAAGGTCGCGGCAGCTTCTCGATCGATCAACACCGCGTGAACTTCCAATTTGGCGGAGACTTCTTCTGGGAAATCAAGAACGGCAAACTGCATCGCCCGCTCAAGAAAGTGCTCTATAAATCCTCTAATCCCGAGTTTTGGAACTCCTGTGATGCCATCTGCGACGAGCGCTTCTGGCGTCCCTTTGGCGTGGTGAATTGCGGCAAAGGACAGCCCAGCCAAACGGCGAGAATGACGCACGGTGCATCGCCGGCAAGATTCAGAAATATCCGCGTGGGAGGCTCACAATGAAGACAGAAGATATCAGAAGATTCATCACCGATAACGTTAGTGCTGACGACTTTAGCTGCTTGATCAGAGAGATCGACAGCCATGAAACTCGCTTTGCTCAGAACGGCATCACCCAACATTTGGCAGGACCAAAGATGAGCATCACGCTCAGCCTCTCCTTTGGCAAGAAGAGCGGCTCCAGCTCCACCAATCAAAGCAATGAGAAGAGCCTCAGAGAGCTGATCAAGACCGCCGAGGACATCGCAAGACTGGCGCCTGAAGACCCCGAACATATCCCTTCCGCCAAAGAGATGAAACTCCCTAAAGGTGAGAACCTCTCGCAAGCAACCCTGAAGCTCAGTCCCGAGACTATGGTAGATATCGTGCAGAAAAGCATCGACAAGGCGCGGGCAATGGACGCACAAGTCTCCGGCATGTGCGAAAAGCATCACTTTAAGCTTTGTATGTTCACCAAGAACGGCTTTAATGGCACGGATGAATTCAGCTCTTTCGGACACTCCATGACGCTCAAGAAAGGCGAGGTAGAAACCAAGGTGAGCTATGACTCCAAGGACTATGCCGGCTTTGATTTAGACAGCCTTTTTGCGCGTCTTGCCTCCCAAGCCGAGGCTTTAAGAGAGATGAAGAGCTTCGACGCCCAGAAGATAGCCGTCATCCTCCGCCCTGCCGCACTCATGGAATTGCTCTGGTATATGGGTTGGATGCTCAATCGCAGGCAAAGCGACGAAGGCTTCACGCCCTTCACCGGCATGTTAGATCAGCAGTGCTTCGGCGAGCTCTTTAACTTCAGCTCCACTCGCACAAAAGCCGAGATCACCGCCAATTCCTTCATCACCGGCTGGGGCATGCCCGAAGGTATTCCCGCCATGGAAACAACATGGGTAGAAAACGGCGTGCTCAAAAACATGCCAACCAGCAGATATTGGGCAGAAAAGACGGACGCCAAACCCTCCGGCATCTTCAACATGTATATCCAAGGCGGCGATACGAGCGAAGAAGAGATGATGAAGATGGTACCGCGCGGACTGATCATCAACCGCTTTTGGTATATCCGCCCAGTCGATATGAAGAGAGGCGAACTCACGGGCATGACCCGCGATGGCGTGCTCTATTTCGAAGATGGAAAGGTCAAGCATGCAGTGAACAACCTGCGCTTTAACGAGATTCCTCACGAGATGACCCGACGCATCCTCGCCTTAGGCAAAGAAGAGCTCGCTTCAGCAAGTGCAATAATCCCCACCGCACTTATCAAGGACTTCAATTTCGTAGATAAAACAAACTTCTAAACCTCAAAATATAAGGGCTGTCGATAGAATTCCACATTATTCTTCGGCAGCCCTTTACTCTTCTAAATACCATTCAAACAGCTTGCATAAAGCCCCGACGGTACAGTCAGTTATGCTTTTTATCATCGAATAAACAGCGTGTACAAAAGCGAACTTATAATTTATTTAGCTAAATCGTAAGAATTGTATTGACAGGATTATCAGTTTTTTAACACGGTGCACTAATAGTGATTCCAACATTCCCATGTGCCCATTCCTTGAGTTTTCGGGAACGCTCCAAGAATGTTTGAACCCGAAAAAACATAGGAGAAACACAATGCCAGACAAGAACATCGTTTGCAAAGATTGCAACCAGGAATTCGTCTTCACCGAAGGCGAGCAGGAATTCTACAAAGAAAAAGGTCTGCAAAACGAGCCGCAGCGCTGTCCCGATTGTCGCAAAGCCAAAAAAGCTGAATACAATCGTAACAGAATGCAGCGCCGCTAAGATATAAGCACATTCTAAGACGAGCTCCCTTATTTGGGGGCTCTTTTTTTGTCTTCAAAATCTTTGCTCTGCCACCAATCACTTATAAGAACCAAGCTTGGGTTTGATGATCAGCTCTTGCTTCAAGACGAAACCTTGATCCTGAAGCAAGATTACTCAATCAAGACCACCCAAGAACAGCGCAAGGAGCAGATACAGCTTCGCCTATGGCTTCCACAATTAGGATTTGCCTTAATTTTCACTTAATTTTCACAACTATACACTTATAAAAGAA
>DIQS01000040.1:8346-10418 GCA_002427325.1 Cloacimonetes bacterium UBA5456
AATCCTGAGATCAAACCTTCTACTCTCTATAGGGGGACAAAATCGAAAAACGGTGACAAAATGAGTAACTAATTTTTCAAGCACTTGCGTAAATGCCTCAAAAATAAAGCCTGAAATAATCTTGAAAAAGATATTAAGCATAACCATGTTATGTAAACCTGCGGGGGAAAAACTCCATTTAGCATTTGCCGAGATCAGATTTTATGGCATAAAAAAAGGTGATGAACTTTATGTCCAGCACCCAAATTGTCTAATCGAAAACCTGATTACTTATAATAATAGAGGATTTGCGCCTTATCTCCCGACTTTTCACTGAGGGTAAAATAGCCCTTGCCGGAGGAATCAAAGCACAGCGCTTCTCCCTGAGGTTCAAGGAGATATGGCATATTCTTGCCCGGCTTTGAGAGTGCCTTTGCGATGTCCTTCTTGCCGCCTATTTTAAACCTTTTTATGCTCCCATAGCTCTTGACCAAGACTTTTTTTCCATCATGCGAGATATCGGCAGCGGTGACCCAATTCATCTGCATCACTCCCAGCTTTTTAGCGACCAGAGTCTCGCCGCTTTTTTGCGGATAAGACAGCTGATATATGCCCACATGCTCCTCTCTTTTGCTGATGATATAGATATCGCCGGAGGAAGGCTCCACAAAGAAGGCTTCCGCATCGCGCGCGCCATCTTCATAGACATATTCGATTGTGCGCAAATCCCGCACCACCACGAGGCTATCCTCAATCAGCGGCTCTTCAAAGATATGGATGCGACAACTCTTATGTTTCGCATTATTATCCCCAATATCGCCGACATAGATGAGCGGCTTTTTGCTGAGCGGATCGATAGATGTTGATATCTCCTCCCAGTCCCGATTTTTGACCGTGGGTAGCTGTATTTCCGCGATGAGACCGCCTTTACTATCAATAGCATAGACGCTATTCTTGCCGCCCGAATCGTTGTGAGAATAGAGCAATTTCGGGTTCTTGATTCCTCTTGCCAGCCCGGACGCTTCGTCTAAAAACGGAGTATTCAGGGCATGTTCCTGCGGCGGGCGCTGCAAAAGAAAGACAGAGCAAGCCAGCACGATCATGAGACCGAAGGCAAAAACATTTCTTAGCATAGCTTTATCATCATTCCTTTTCAAATCAATTGATCCAGCTTAGGCAGCATTTCATGATAGAAGTCATCAAATCTATCTTCGAGGATGGCTTCTCTAATCATCGCCATCAATTCCTGATAGAAATATAGCGAGTGAATAGTCGCCAGCCTCATCCCCAAAATCTCGTTCATGGAGATCAAATGCCGGATGTAGGCACGGCTAAAGTTTTGACAAGCATAGCAAGTGCACTCCGGGTCTATCGGCGAAAAGTCTTCTTTATAACGTGCCGCCTTGATGATCATCTTGCCATTCCGCGTGAAGATGGAGCCCTTGCGCGCATTGCGGGTAGGCATCACGCAATCGAACATATCCACACCCCGCGCCACATTATTGAGCAGGTCAGAAGGAGTTCCCACACCCATGAGATAACGCGGCTTTTCCGAGGGCAGAATGTCGTTTAAGAACTCCGTGATGCGGAACATATCCTTCTTTTCCTCGCCTACGGCAAGCCCGCCGATGGAATATCCGGGAAAGTCCAAATCCATCAGAGCCAACGCAGATTTCTGGCGCAGATCCTCATAGATGCCGCCTTGAACGATGCCGAACAGCGCCTGATTATCATGATTATTAAAAGCCTTGAGCCCGCGCTCCGCCCAGTCTAAGGTGGTGTATAAAGACTTCTCAACATATTCCCGCGTCGCCGGATAGGGCGGACATTCGTCAAAGCTCATGATGATATCCGCACCCAGAGCGGTCTGGATTTCCATCACGCTTTCCGGAGTAAAATAGTGCAGCGAGCCATCGATATGCGAGCGGAATTTCACGCCGTCTTTAGTGATTTTTCGCAGCGCAGAGAGGCTCATCACCTGAAATCCCCCGCTATCGGTGAGCATGGGCCTATCCCAACTGATGAATTTATGCAAGCCGCCCGCATCGCGCACAAGTTCATGCCCCGGACGCAGATAGAGATGATAGGTATTG
>DIQS01000040.1:10596-11022 GCA_002427325.1 Cloacimonetes bacterium UBA5456
CGCAGATAGAGATGATAGGTATTGCCTAAGATGATCTGTGCGCCGATGTCTTTGAGCTCAGAGGGACTCATGGCTTTGACGGTTCCCAAAGTTCCCACGGGCATGAAGACGGGCGTGAGAATCTCGCCATGATTTGTGCTGACTTTCCCCGCACGAGCTTTCCCGCTTTTTGCAATTAATTCAAATTTAAACGCCATGTCACCTCGTATAAATATAGCGATAAAGCAGCTTTGATATATCCGAATAGAAGGCAAAAACCATGAGCAAGATGAGCAGCGCAAAGCCAATCATTTGCAGGATTTCTTGAACTTTTAGCGGAATTGGGCGTCTGAAAATGCCTTCGATGAAAGCAAAAAGGATGTGCCCACCATCGAGGATGGGAATGGGTAAGAGATTCATCACCATGAGGATAAGGCTGATTGAACC
>DIQS01000040.1:11223-11796 GCA_002427325.1 Cloacimonetes bacterium UBA5456
GAAAAGAATCAGTGAACTGAGTCCGCGCGAGGCCATCTGAGTGCTCATCGAAGCGATCATCACGGGACCGCCCACACTGCTCTTGAGCTGTTCCGGCTTTTGGATCAGATAAAATATCCCCTGATAGTTCATCACCACAAAATTCAGCGCCGAAGCAGGACCCAAAATCAGCGCCTGCTTCAAGCTCATCCTATATGTGGATTTAATTGGCATATAATAGCTTATCCCTATCATTCTTTGGTCTTGCATGGAGATGTTTTCCTCGAGTTCGATCTTGCGGACAAATTCGTCATCCCCGCGACGGATGAGCAGTTCAACCTCGCTATTGGGAGAATCCACGATTCGCGTGCGCATATCATACCAATCCGAGACGCGGACGCTATCCACGGCAATAACCTCATCGCCTTCTTTGAGCCCCGCACGCCAAGCCGGCATGCCGCTATAGATTTCGCCCACGATTGCGTTTACCATAGGTTTGAGCCCCGAAATCAATGAATCACGCTGTGCTTTTTCCACCACGAGACTGAGCACTTCGCCCTCTCTTTCATAGCGGATTTCATTGGACTCATCGCC
>DIQS01000040.1:11957-14950 GCA_002427325.1 Cloacimonetes bacterium UBA5456
ATTTCATTGGACTCATCGCCTTTAAGCTTCAACAGGAAGTCGCTAAAACCCAATACTTCTTCGCCGTCCACATCCAAGATGAGGTCTCCGGCACTAAAATACTCTTCCCAAAGCCCTTTTGCACTGTGCACAAGCGGCGGCACGTCTTCCATATTCTGCGGCAAAAGCAACGCAAAGATAAAGAGTAAAATGCCCAAAAGGAGATTGGCAAAAGGACCCGCAAAGATAATCAGCGCACGTTTCCACCAGCTTTTGCCGCGAAAACTGTCCTCAGCCAGCCCCGCATCCGCTTCCTCGTCAGGATTTTCACCTTTCATCTTCACATATCCGCCCAAAGGAATCCAAGAGATGCGATAGCTCGTCCCTTTTCTCTCAAATTCTGCGATGGGCTTGCCAAAGCCGATGGAAAACTTCTCAATCGTCACCCCAAAAAGCCGAGCCACAGAAAAGTGCCCCAGCTCGTGGATGGTGATGATCACTCCCAATGCGATGATGACGAGGATGAGATATAGCATCAATTACTTCTTATTTGCAATGGTGATAGCGATATAGGAGCCGACGTCGGTGGCATAGGAACCCGTGCCAAAGCCTGCATCATAGCCCAGCTCAATCGCCAGCTCATGAGAAAGCCGCGGCCCGCCACAGATGAAGAGCATCTTATCGCGCAGACCTTCAGCCTCCGCCAGCTCGATGAGACGAGTGAGATTTTGCACGTGGATGTTCTTTTGCGTGACCACTTGCGATACCAAGATAGCGTCTGCATTCAGCTCACGTGCCTTCGCCAAAAGCTCTTCGGATGGCACTTGCGCACCCATATTCACAGCATTGAATTGATGATAGCGCTCGAGTCCGAACCTGCCGCTATATCCCTTCATATTCATGATGGCATCGATGCCGACGGTGTGAGCATCGCTTTCAATGCATGCGCCCACCACGGTGAGCTTTCTGCCGATATTTTCTTCTATAAATCTGTCTGTTTCAGTCATATCCATCACGGGAGTTTCCACGATCTTGACCTTGATTTTGGAGAGGTCAACGGAAGCGGAAGTTGCGCCATAGGCGATGAAATGGGTGAAACCTTCGCCGAGGTCTCGCATGCAGGTGATTTCCGCATCTTCAAAGCCCATGGAGAGGATGAGTATGCGTGCAGCCTCTTTGCCGCGAGCGTCGTTCGATGTCGGCAGGGCAAAGGAAAGCTGAACCTTGCCGTCGTTAAGTGTATCGCCATAAGGTTTTACTATGTTTTTCATATTCCCAGCTCCTCTTTCATCTTTTCCATGAAGGGGTTATAATAGTTTTCATCGCGTTGGAACACTCCGTCAAGCCCTTTCCCGCCAGTTTCCGGACGGCGGATATCGGCAAATTCACCGTTTGCCATGGCGCTGAACATTCCATCTTTTGCCACTTTTTCGAGAAAGACGGTTGCTTCGCTGAGCACGCTATTTGCGCGATTATTGACGAAGCTATCCGGCTTGAGTTCGAGATTATCGCCCAGATTTTTCACCGCTTTGAAGATATATTCGGCGTTTTCAATTGCCAGAGAACGATCCACAAGATGCGGAGTATGTATGGCTTCCGTCATCATTCCCAAGAGCTGAACGCCCTGATTTGTGAGTTGCCCCACGAAGTTGAACATGGCGTCCATGAGGTGGGTCTTGAAGATATTCCCGCTGGCAAACTTTGTGGGCGGCATATATTTCACGGGTGCATCCGGGAAGAGTGTGCGCGTAAGCAGTGCATGGGCAAGCTCATAGCTGAAGCTGTCTTCCATCTCGGGATCGATCTCATAAGCGTGTCCCAATCCCATCTTATTCAGCTTCACTCCGCTAAGCAGGGCAAAGCTTTCATTGAGAAGCTGGGATGCAGTGACGGTATATGCTTTTTCCACGGCGTCTGAGGTGGTGAGATAGTTGTCCTCACCCGTCTGAATCTCGATGCCGGCAAAGGCGTTGATCATGCGGGCAAAATATTGGTCTAAAAGCGTGCGCTTGGGGTTGATATCGCGAAAGAGTATGCCATACATGGCGTCATTCAGCATGAGGTCAAGCCTTTCGATCGCTCCCATAGCGGCAATCTCCGGCATGCAGAGCCCTGAAGCATAGTTAGTTAAGCTGATATAGCGTCCCAGTTCTTCGCTTACTTCGTCCAATGCCTTGCGCATGATGCGGAAGTTTTCCTGAGTAGCATAAGTTCCGCCAAATCCGACCGTTGTGGCACCGTAAGGAACATAGTCCAAGAGCGATTGGGCGGTGGAGCGGATCACGGCGATCACGTCTGCTCCATTATAAGCCGCAGCGCGTGCCTGAGTTGCATCTTCGTAAATGTTTCCCGTTGCGACGATCACATATATCGCCGGCTGACGACGCGCTCCATATTTTTCAAAGAAAGAGTCTCTATTTTCTCTTTGAGACCGGATGTGGGCAAGCATTTCATCACTGAGTTTGCCTAAGAGTTCATAAAGTTTTTGCGGTTCTGCAGCGGGAACAGCCGAGAGATCAAGCTCACCGGCGGCCACTTTTTCTGCTACTTCTTGCGCAGAAAGACCGTGCTTGAGCATGGCATTGCCGATGCGAATGGCAGCACCGCTAAAGAGTGCAGACTTTTCCTGAAGATGGTCTATCACCACGTTTGGCAGCGGTTTGCCATCTTCTGTGGCGCCGTCAATGCCCATCAGCCGCAACACGGTGCGCTCAATGGTGACGGAACTTTGGCTTTCAAAGAGCCATTTGAGGTCGCCGGTTATCTTCGCTGCCGCATCACGGGCACGACTAACGAGCGAATTGTCGAGAACAAGTTTTAACATTCCTTCTCCAAATATCTGATATTTTCCTGACTACGAGCTTTTTGGATACTCGTTTTTGGTCAAGGAATTTGTAGATTTGAACGTTTTTATCTGTCGCTGATAATGTAGAGACGTGAACGTTTTTTCATCGGCAAATCAGGCAGTTTTCCACTGCTTTCTTATAGGGTTCTGGTCATGATATGGTCATGAT
>DIQS01000040.1:15103-22088 GCA_002427325.1 Cloacimonetes bacterium UBA5456
GGTTCTGGTCATGATATGGTCATGATGTGGTCATCACCATGAGCATATCATAAGCAGATGATAAGCTGAACCCAGTAGGTAAGACATAGCAAAATAATGGGCTTAGCTTCTCAAACTCATAAAAAACAAAGGAGAAACCTCAAAATCATCATAAAAAGCCATTTTAAAGTAAAGCTGACTTTGATCATTTGCGACTAATGATATAAATAAAAGGGGAGCCACTTTTGTGACTCCCTTTTTCGCTTAAAAGACAGCATACTGCTCTGTTGCAAAATATCAACATACAATTCGCAAGAAACAAAATATTGCCCTTGACTGATTTAATGAATCATAATCCAATGCACCCATAGCCTCATATATCATGTCAGCGATATTATTAATAGAAATGCTTTAACAAAAAGGTTCATACTATGACTAATGGTTTTTGTAGTGCTATTGTCCAAGACAACAGCATAAAAAAGATGTTCACTTCATTCACACAAAAGCTTTTCCTCCGGCAAGAGCTTCTCAGCATTCACGTCTTCAAATCAAGCTGTCTCTATATTTTACAACACAGGGCTATCCTCATGACCTCGAAGGGTTTGACCATGGTGAGTCTCTTGCCTCTTTCACCAATTTTGAAATCAATAATCATCTTCTCATAAGGAGAAAGACAATGAAAAAAAGTTTACTTTTCGTATTGCTCATACTACTCAGCATAAGCTTTATGGGCAAACTCTTTGCACAGATTCCCGTTGCTATCGGAGACGATACTCTCGTGGAATATATATATAATGGCGCCTCACCTTATGTTTCATATTCTCAAAACTTCCGTCAGCAATATCTGATAAAAGCCACTGAAATCACTTATGACAGTACCGATCCTGTTGTAATAGAGGGCATTTCCTTTGATGTATATCATTTTATCACTCCTCCGCAATTGCCAAACTATCGCATTCGCATGAAACACACCACGCAGGAAGAACTCACAACAAGCTTTGAAGCAGGGGAATATACCGAAGTTTATCAATCTGATTTATTCATTCCCGTATTAGGTTGGAACTACCACGCCTTCACAACGCCCTTTGAATGGGACGAAACATCCAACATCATTGTGGATATAGTCTGCAATCGATGGGGCACCACGAGCAATAACGCCACATTATATTATTCGGAAGCGGATTTCAATAGCAGCTTACGCTTTGATTATGCATCACCACTCGCTGAAGATGCCACAGATGGTATTGTTTCTCGGTATAGAAACAATATGATTCTATCTCTGAGAGAGCTCGACACGCATGATATTCTCGCTGTTGATATAAGCGGCCCCACTTATCCTACCATAAACACCTCTGTCAGCTACACCGTCAAAGTCAAAAATAATTCTCCGAACACATTGACGAACTATACAGTTAAGCTTATGGAGTTACCAAATAATGAGCTTGCCAGCATGGCGGGAATATCCATCGATCCAATGGAAGAGATAGACTTTATTTTCGATTGGACTCCAACAACTGCGCTCACGACTCAGCTCTATGGTCGCGTTGAAATGCCCGATGATGAAAACCCGTCCAGTGATAATACGCCAGCTATGATAGTTATAGTACTCCCCGAAGACGTGCTCGAGATCGGCGATGGAGATGACAGTGGGTTTTTACCCATATATACTTTCAACAACTACTCCTATTCTCAGACGCTCTACATGGCTGATGAACTCCAGAACCAGCGCAGGCAGATTGAAAAGATAGCATACCATTGGAACGGTGAAGGCTCTGCGCTGAATAGCACTCAGTGGACTGTCTATATGGGACACAGCGATAAGAACGCTTTTGCAAACAACACAGACTGGATTCCCATCGAAGAGCTCACAGAAGTATATCAAGGCATGGTCGCCACTCCTTCTATCGACATGTGGATTGAAATTGAGCTAAACATGCCCTTCATCTACAATGGCACAGATAATCTCGTAATAGCTGTTCGCGAAACAAAGCCCGGCTTCGACCCAAACACCTATTTCTTCTATAACACCGCCAGCACCGATGGACGCAGTATCTGCTATAATGATAACGATACGAACCCCAACCCCTCTGATCCTCCCGCAGGAACTCTTGTCTCGGCATATCCCAACATCAGAATGTATTTTGACGATGTTCCGCAAGAGCCCGCTCTCTGGGTAGTCCCAAATATGCCTGCATGGTATTTCGGCTTACATGCAGCCAATAGCCTCAGCACAGAAACATTCACACTTACCAACATCGGCATGAACACGCTCACGATTAATAGTGTAACTGTCACCGGCGACAGCTTTGCCTTGGCAGATGCTTTTGTATCCACAGCGCTTGGATTCACCGAATCTATCATCATCACTGTGGATTATAACCCCGAGACAGCAGGAGAACATGCAGGCTTGCTCAGCATCTCTACCGATCATGGCATCCATGAGATTATTCTTTATGGCTCTTGCTACGATCCCGTGATTAGCCAATTCCCTTTCTTTGAAGGCTTTGAAGTGGGCAACATCAATGGTTCAACCACTATCACTCAATGGGATCAGATAATCGGAACAGAATATAGCTCCCAATATTGGACTGCAAATAACAGTCAAACTGATCAAGATCGCATTTCCAGAAGTGGTGAATGGAACATAACACTTCGTCATAGCGGAGAATCTACGCTGCTTCGCCCGATAATGCTGCAAGGCGGTCAGGGCTACAGTCTTGAATTCTGGGCTCGGCAGGAAGTTGACAGCGGCGCAAGCCTCGAAGTAACCCTCTGCGATAACGATCAGCTCAGCGGAGACTATATCGAGATCATCAAAACTACTGCTGTTGTCAGCGGCGAATATCAGAGCTTCTACGGCGAATTTGTGGTTCCCGAAACAGGCATCTACTATCTTAGAATCTATGGACACGCAGACATCACTGCGGGATATATCAGCCTTGACGACATCAGCATCGAACATGTAGAGATCGTTGAAACCATCACTCCTCCGAGCAATCTCAGAGCCTCAGTTTACCGCAAGAATGTCACACTCGAATGGGACGCTCCCGAAATCGATTCTGACCCCGGCAGAAATCTCAATATCGCAGATACCATTGACATAGAGTCCCATAACAGCGGGAATAGCCGCCTCCTAAGAGGATATAAGGTCTATCGCGATGGCAACTGGATTGCTACAGTCTATGACATCAATACCCTCAGCTACATCGACATTGTGCCAGACTTTGCAAGCTATACCTATACCGTCACTGCATCCTATGTAACTGCCGAATCTGCTCCTGCAGGCCCTATCGAAGTAGAGGTTTTACCCCCGAGACCCCGCTTCGCCATCAATCCCGGCGAGCATGATTTTGGCTTAACAGAAATAGACACTTCGCAAAGCCAAACCTTTACCATCAAAAACGATGATGACGCTGAATTGATTATATACGAAATAGCAATCAGCGGCAATGCTGACTTTAGTTTGAGCAATCTGCCCTCGCTACCGATTACGCTTAGAGAAGCAGAAACTGCCACCTTTGACGCCGTGTTCACCCCCACCGCCGTTTCTGACGACGCTATGGCAACGATTAGCATCACAGACAACATCAATAGCCGCGATGTACACACGGTAACACTCACAGGCATTTGCTATGATCCCATGATTAGGCAGTTCCCTTTCTTTGAAGGTTTTGAGGAAAGAAACATCCAAGACTCCACAACGATTTATCAATGGAAACAGATCGTAGGCACACAATATGACACCTATTACTGGACTGCAAATAGCACGCAAACGGAATATAACCACACCCCCAGAAGCGGAAGCTGGAATGCGACTCTGAAATTTCGTGGTGAATCAATACTCTACCGTCCCATCATGCTCGAAGAAGGTGAAGAATATTACATAGAACTCTATGGACGACAATACTCAACCACCACATTATACTCTGAGCTTGGCGTAATATTTGGCAGCGAAGCTACAGTGGAAGGCATGAACAACGAAATCATCCCATTAACCAGCATGCGTAATGGAGACTACCAACGCTTATATGGTTTCTTTGTAGCTCCCTCAAGCGGCGTGTTTTACATTGGAATCCATGGCTTGACGCAAGTCGGATCGAGATATCTCATCTTAGATGACATCACCATAGAGCACATAAATGGCAGTGAAACGCTCGTTCCTCCCAACTACTTCCGCGCATCTGTTGACGACAGAAATATCTCACTTACATGGCGCGCTCCCGGCGATTATCCTGATGTTTCCGAATGGGTAACTTGGTGCAATGTTGACGACACTGACCATTCCTTCGGATCCGGAGGTGAAGCAATATATGATGTTGCCCATCGCTATGATGTCAATGACCTGCTCCCCTTCCAAGGCATGTCTCTAACCAAGATGAAATATATTCCAAATGAAGCAAGCTGCGTTTACACAGCAAAGGTTTGGACGGGAACAAGTGCAAACGGTCCCAGCACTCTCATATACAGCAAGGTGTTATCCGATCCCATTATCGGAGTTTGGAACACAGTTGTCTTCGATGACCCGATCCTCATCACCGCCACCGAAGAGCTCTGGATAGGCTATGAAATAGACACACAAACAGGAAATCCTGTCGCTTGCGATAATGGACCTGTAAGAAAAGGCAAAGGCAACATGATCAGACTGAATAACTGGAGTGCCCTTACTGATTTGGTCCCCAGCTACCGCATGAATTGGGCTATCCAAGGCTTTGTGGAGTTTGCCGAGCGGGGCACCTCATCATCTCATCAACCTATTATTGCCCAGCCCACCAACCCGGGACCTTCGCGTGCTTTTCTTAGATATCAAGTCTATCGAAATGAAGACCTGATTGCCTCAATCAACAACTTCGAAGCGACCAGCCATCTCGACATAGTCCCAACTTATGGCGTCTTTTCCTATTCTGTCACTGCACTCTATTCCGGCGGTGAATCAATCCCCTTAGGTCCTCTCCCAATAGAAATCTTGCCATACCCGCCACTATGCACGATCTCTCCTACCAGCCATGATTATAAACATACAATCATCGGCACTTCTGCAAGGAAACGCTTTAGCATCAATAACGATGGAGAGGAAGACTTGATTATCAGCACCATTGAGATCGCCGGAGACAATGCTTTCAGCTTGGACGATCTGCCCACCCTGCCGCTGACTATTCCCGGATTGCAAAGCGTGACATTTGACGTAATATTCGCTCCCACTATCGTTAGAGAATATAGTGCAAACATCACCATCACAGACCACCTAAACACCCGCTACAGCATCAATGCCGGTTCTCTGAGATCAGGCGACAGCCAAAGCCGCGATGCACATACAATCTCTCTAACAGGCACTGGCTTTGATCCCACAATCACGGTTTATCCATACTTCGAAGACTTCGACTCCGTGCAAGCCCCAGCAATGCCCGAAGGCTGGACAGTGTTGAATCCGGCAAATAATTCCAGAGATTGGGAAACATTCTACGACGAAGATGAAGAAAATAACCACATGTTTATATTCTACACAACCATATATGAAGGTCAGCTTAACAACTGGGCTATTTCTCCGTTTTTTGCTATGGAAGCAGGTAAAGAATATCGTGTGAGCTTCGACTATCGTGCAAGATCGCAAAATCGCCATGAATACATGTCCCTATATATGGGAACCAGTCCGACAGTTGAAAGCATGACCGATTGGCTTTGGAACCATGGATATTTCAATCATACAAGCTTCTGGCGCGTTGAAAAGATCGTTCGTCCGACAGCCAATGGCTTCTATTACTTTGGTTGGCAAGCTTTTAGTTATGTGCTTCAATTTGGCATATTTGTCGATAATATCAAAGTAGAAGAACTCAGCCCCAACCCTGATTTTGTCATCACACCAGACTCTTGGAACACCGACGAGACCATGATCAATACCCAAACTTCACAACAGTTCACAATCCGAAATTATGCCGGCGGTGAACTTATTATCAGTGGCATCGAGATCGACGGCGATAGCGCCTTCAGCTTGAGCAATGTACCTTATCTGCCGGTGTCACTTCGCGCAGATGAAACTAAATCTTTTAACGTCATCTTCGCTCCCACCGAAGCAGGTGAATATAATGCAACAATCACCATCACAGACAACCAAAGTAACCGCTATAGCATAGACGCAGGCTCTATGAGATCGAGTGGCACCAAAAGCCGTGATGCACATACAGTCGAGCTCACGGGCTCTTGTTATGATCCCATCACAACACTTCCCTACATCCAAAACTTCGATACCGTCGTCGCTCCCGCACTGCCTTATGGCTGGAAAGTTTTGAATTCGGATAATGAGCATACATATTGGAGAACGGACTCAAATAGCATGTATATTGACCACAGCAACTCAGGCGAGGGAGCGCTGAATGACTGGGTTATCTCTCCGCCTGTGGCGATGGAAGCAGGCACCGCATATTCTATAAGCTATAAGCACAGAGCCTGCAGCTCAAGCCATCCGGAAAAACTTGCCTTGAAAGTGGGAACAGCGCCCACTGCGGACGCTATGACTGAGACCTTGAAGGAGCATATTGGCTTTGTCAATACAAACTTCCAAGAAACAAGCCTTGTCTTTATCCCGGACGCAGATGGATATTACTACTTTGCATGGTATGCCTTCAGCGATGCAAATAAGTCCGGCATTCGTGTAAGTAATGTCAGCATCGACTACTATTATGTCGTCAGTCCCGGGACTACCATCGATATTGATGAAAACACCAGCGTCATTATCGTCGGTGACGAATTTGTCGGAGCTGTTGAGACCACGGTTGCGCCCGAAGACCTCACCCCCATCCCCAATTCCAACTTCATCGTCAGCAAGCATCAAGTCTGGCAATTGATTGGAAGCGGAGAGATCACGCTCACCTTCCATAACGATGACAGTGATAACATCTGGATTGCCTATCTTATCGGCGGTGTCTGGGTTTCCCATGAAATCCCCTCGGGCGGAAGCGTTGATATTGTGGTCAATCTCGACGCCAAAGATGCAAGCTTCGAATTTGCCCTC
>DIQS01000041.1:0-1569 GCA_002427325.1 Cloacimonetes bacterium UBA5456
TAATGGAAGATTTGAACAGTCTCACTGCGCCATTACTTCTTAAAGCACAATTATAACTTGACAGAAATCCACGGCTAAACGATTGTGCACTTGTCCCTTGAGTCGTTCTGAATCCATGTTTAAAAGTGATGCAGGATGCACCTCCTCAGGGGCGACGAGGAATCAAAGTCTTGGAGCTTTCGCTTCGCTTTGAAGCCTAAAAAAGAAATAAGGAGCCCATCATGGCACTTGTCTTGTATATCATATTCTTGGTTGCACTTATCTATGTGCTACACCAAATTGGTATGTCCGGTGTGCGAAACGGCATCAAAACCGGAGTGAAAGCCATTGATGATCTCTTTAAGCGGTGAATTTTCCCACATAAATTCTTGCAGAATGCAGGTTAAACTGCATTAATTTCAAAAAGCATAAATGATGAGCCAATAATCTTGAATTGAGGCGAACACAAAACAAAAAACAGGAGATATCTAATGGATTACTTACTTATTCCTCTTTGCATTGCTGCACTGTGGATATTGTTTAGGCTGCTCTACTATGTAGCTGTCAGAAACAATATCAGACGTTCCACCACGGGATTCCCTTCTCAGCGAGAGCTCATCTCAGAATCCGATATCGATAAGCAGCAGTTAATTGAAAAGATCAAACTTTTATATCTTCATAAAGTGATTTCAAACATCTATGTGGGCGAGGCTTATATCCGTTTTGAGGATGCCTGCCCTTATCGCTGTAAATGGAACGTGTATCACATCGACTTTTCAGCTCCATCGGTTCTACGCTATAGAGGATTTATGTTCCAATATCGCTTCAACTTGTCAAATCTGGAGGGAATTGCGTTTTACCTTTCGGATTGATGCGACTTTTTTGAAGCTCGCACAAAATCCTGCCATTATTACTGACCAAAAATTGAACACAGAACTGCGGATAAGCCGAGCCGGAGAATTCGCTCAGCTTTTATTGGACATCAAAAAGCAATAATCGCTATTTATGTTCATCCTAAGGAGTTAAAACACCCCCGCATAGCTCGCTTTCCATTTCCCATAGTCGTCCTTATATACATGGAATTCACCTTCCTTATCAAAGCTTATGGGGTTTGTACCGAAGAAAGTGTTTGCCTCGCCATTGCCAACGCAGCGGACTTTTACGGGATAATAGTCATAATCTTTATTACATTTGCCGACTTGCAAGACGGTGATGCTTTCGATGTTCGTGGCTCTTCCTCCAAGCAAAGTCCCTGCCCAGGAATCGGGGATGCCTTCCATGATGTTTTCACTAACTGCAGTTGTGATGGCGCTATTGCTTGGCTTGCAAGCACATAGGCTTAATAGAATAAAAACAATGAACAGAATTTTGCTTTTCATAACACACCTCTTTCTATTTGATTTTCATGTCACCTGCATCATAGAATTGACTTAAAAATTAGTCAAGTTCAATCTTTAATTATGAGCTTTTTTAATGCAAAATCTCGCCTTGAGACACAAAATGAGCTTATTTACTTTCATCGACATGCTTTAGCCACTTGCTCCTTACTGCTTCCTTATATGCTTCTGGTCATGATATGGTCATGATATG
>DIQS01000041.1:1722-3933 GCA_002427325.1 Cloacimonetes bacterium UBA5456
GGTTCTGGTCATGATATGGTCATGATATGGTCATCACCATGAGCACATCATGACCAGAACACCATCTGAACCCAGTAAGGAAGAAGCGGGGAAAGACTGTGTGCATATAGAGGTTGACAGCTTCGTCTCGCTCTGGAAATGTGGAAAAAAATCAAGAGGAGCCGAAAATGGCAAAAACTGCTTATACGGGATTCAGATATGCAGGCGAAAAGGCAGAGCTGGAATCTGCGGTGCGCAAAGCCCTGGAATATATGGATTTCAAGAACAAACGCAAGGAAAGTATTGAGACGGGCTTTGTCTATGGTGCGCGCGAAAAAAGACGCTGGCTCACGAATAATCACCCCGTGGAAGTGGCGATCGAGGCAAAAAGCTGCGGTGAGCACTTAGCCGTTCTCATCGAAGTAGCCTGCTATCCCGTGTCTTTTACTCAGGACGCACACAACCGCCAGCGCGCTATTGAGATCAAGGAGATGATTCTCGCTTTTGCCATGGGGAACACTCTTTGAGGCTCTGTCTATAATTTTCCACAAAAACACAAAAAGCATGCTGAAATCGCCGATAAGAGTGCTTGACAAAAAGCGCGAAGGCTTTATCTTTTGCGTTAAATGATGTGCTTAGCGTGGAAGTGATAAGTTGCGCAAACAAATATCATTTTATTGATAAAAAAGAATGGTCTTTAACGAAAAAAACGAGTTACTTACTTTCATAGACACATGCAAAAACATAAGACAAAAGGAGTTGATCATGAAAAAGCTTAGCATCGTTGTGTTATCACTACTTTTACCCATAATGGTCTTTGGTTCGGTATTTGGACTGAAGCCGCTACCATATTTTAAGTTGAGCCCAAATCTCTTGCGTGACACCATATATGTTCCCGAAACCCTCGACATATATGTGGTCGAAATAGGGGAAACAGAATGGGAACACGAAACAAAATTCACCTTTGAATATTTGCCTTATCATCACGGCAGACCCCAGATCAAGCACGTTTATAGCCATGTTGATTTTGGTGATGGTTGGGTGCCTTTCGTTCGCGGAGATTTTGAATATAATGCCAGTCAGCTTTGCACTGCATTTTCAATAGGAATTGCGCTTGATGAGGATGAATTGTTAGTATTCACCAGCGGAACTGTGGAGTATGACGACTTTGATCGTCTCACAAGATTTGCAATAATCATGGACGATGATGATTTCGGCGAAATGCAGCAAATAATTGAGATCGAATATCTTTCCGATACCGAAATGCAGATTTCTGTCTTTCTCCAAGAAGACGGCGAAACCGAATATCAAAATGTGGAAATAGGCTTGGATAGCCAAAATAGGATGCAGAGTCAAACCGTATATTCCTCCACGGATAATGAGAACTTTGAGCCGGAAGCTAGGTTCAGCTTCAACTATCACCCTCAAGATACTTCCACAATACAGGATTTCATCAGATATCTCAGCGATAACATCGTGATGCTCATGCTCATGGAAGGAGATATGATCTATGGCATGGTGACGGAATACACCGAAATGCACTGGGAAAATCCCATCTGGAAAGCCAATCATAAACATATCTATGAATATGATTCTGATCTTCTGATGACCTATAAGAAGTGGTATAGTTTTTTTAATAATTGGGAATATTATTACCGCGATTCATATACCTATGACGTGCATGGTAATATGATTGAAGAATTTGGCGAACACTATCAGGAAGGTGAATATATCGATAGCTCTCGCACAGAAATGGGATATACGGCACTCACGGATAATCAGGATATCAACGCTCCGGCTATCTCGCCGATTAGTGTCAGCATCTATCCTCAGCCTTTTGCCGGATCTGTGAATATCCTTGGCGAATCGAAGGCGGGTGGGGAGCTACACGTGGAGATCTTTAACCTCAGAGGACAGAGGGTGAGAAGCTTTAATATGCTCTCCGGCACGAACTTCTCTTGGGATGGGAAAGATGATGGTGGGAAAAATTTGCCCAGCTCGGTTTATTTCCTTAGAGCGGGACAAGGCTCAGCTTTCCAAACGAAGAAACTAATGAAGATAAAATAAGATAGTTTAGCAATAAGCTACATAAGCCCTCATCCGATAAATTGGAGAGGGCTTTTTCTTTTGCGAGCTGCCAAGGACGGCGGTAAATGTGCAGAAATATGGCATGCGATAATATCCCTTTTGAAACGAGGGGATATGAAAATTTGTTATGTCTCAAAGGTTGGT
>DIQS01000012.1:0-383 GCA_002427325.1 Cloacimonetes bacterium UBA5456
AACTGACAAGAGCTTCGTATTCACATTCCCACTCTATATACTGTTTAAAAGATCAATTTGCCCGCGAATTTGCATCAGCTCGTCCGCAGGTTTTGCAAGATTTATCTATGCCGTTTTTTTGTCAATATAAATCTTTTGACTTTTCTCGACTAAGCTGATTGATACAGGCTCTAACTATATGATAATCAAGTTCTCTACAAAAGCAAAAATTATTTCTTTTATTTGTTTATTTTGGCTTTTTTTGTCGTTGGGAACGCGTTGTTTTGCCCGATAAATTGCTAAAACACTATGGTTTTTGCCTAAAATGCGCTTCCAAATCCCCGTTTTTGTCCATGCTTTTTCACCCCTTTCTTATTGGTTTCTGGTGATGATATGGTCATGAT
>DIQS01000012.1:538-8255 GCA_002427325.1 Cloacimonetes bacterium UBA5456
TTCTGGTGATGATATGGTCATGATGTGGTCATGGGCATGAGCAGATCATGAGCAAAACATAGGCTGAACCCAATAAGGAAGACATAGGGGAAGGACAAAAAAAAAGAGGTGACGAACCTGCTTGTATTTTGCCTGATTTCCGGCGCAAGAATCGGAGTAATATTCCTATATATGGGAGCTGATTTATCCTCTTTTTGCGCGCTCGTGCACAAACTGCTTGACTATCATGAAAGCTTTATTTTAATGGCATAAACATTAGTGGTGGAACATACATAAATGATATCTATCTTTATCGATCATAAATTAGAACGTTTTACGAAGGAAATACGCTATACTTTTGACTTCATCTTTCAGACCCTTGGGTTTGAACACAAGTTTGTTGGCGATCCGGAAGAGCTCTCGCCTACGGATATTGTGATTTTGTATAGCCTAACCGAGCCGGATGAGGAACACATTCGCAGTTTGGCACGTCATTACATCACTTTCTCGATTGTTTTTGACGCCGGACTCTGGGAGCCTAATGGACTGAATTCAGAGTCTCTGCGCCGCCATATCAAAGAGGGAAAACTCCTCTATCCCACGCATATCATCAGCACGCGCGGCTTCAATCTCGTGGCAGAAAACTATATAGATGAAGAAGTTGCAGGTGGCAAGATCAATTTTGATCTCGTGGGTAACATCTTTTATCACTTGGCTGGATTTGAGTTTTCATATTATGGTAAGCCGGGTGGTGATCTGAGATGGCAGGAAGAATCCTCGGCATTTTATGCTTATCGCGACTCTCCGGCGATCGATAGTCTGATCTGGCTGATGAAATCGCTCTTAAACGAGCACGTTCAATATAAAAAGCAGGTCTTGGCACAGAAGTCTCTTTGGCCGAGGGGCGAGAAGAGTGCAGTGCTGCTTTCACACACGGTGAACAGCCTGCAAAAGTGGAACTTAAACACATTTGTCCTCTCCATCGCCGATGATCTTAGCATGCTCTTTTCCCTGAATTTCAAACAGCTTTTCCACCTCTTTTGGGGCAAACTGCAATATCTCTTTACAAATATTGAGCTGTATTGGAACTTCGAGGACTTTCAGGCATTGGAAGCCGAGCAGGGACTTCGTTCCACCTTCTTTTTGGGCGCCGATAAGTGTGAGGATTTGGACTACGGCTTGGAGGATGCCGACTTGCAGGATGAATTGCAAAAAGTGCTCGCACGCGGGAACGATATCGGACTGCTCTTGCCAAATGACAAGCTCAATCGCAATGATATGCTGAGCCGCAAACACGTTATGCAACACCAGACGGGGCAAGATCAGGTGGGAATCAGGCAGTTGGACTATACGATGAATAATGAAATTTTGGCTTTGCATGACAAGATTGGTCCTCTGTTTTCCCAAAGCACGGCATTCCGGGATGTTCCGGGCTATTATCAGAATACGAGCTATCCATTTTACCCCTGGGTAGGCGCAAAAGCGAGCTTCCTGAGCCTGCCTACCACATACACAGATAGATATTTACGAGTAAATAAGCATAAGGTCATGGGGCTGGATCATGCCAAGGCGGAAATCAAGGCGCAGCTCTCACGCACCCAGCTCAGCGGCGGTATCATGTCATTGGATTTCTCTCTGGCTTCCTACCACGACATACACTATAGCAACAAGCTCTATACCTATGTGATGGAACTAATTAAGAACTCTGAAGCATATTGTAGCACGGCTCGCGAACTGAGCACATGGTGGGAGAAACGCAATCGCGTCACGATCTCCGAAGAAGAAAATGAGGTCAATATATATTTTGCCGATGATATAGAATATTTCACGCTTAACATCTTGGGCGGACGCAAGATACGCGAGATTGAGGGCATCCAAGGCAAGATTGAGGGGAACACAATCAGGTATGCCGACATCAAAGCCAAATCGTTCAGCATGTTAAGGTTTGCAAAACCATGAAAAAGAAACTCTTACACCTACAGTTGCTGCCGATCTTAAGCGGAGTTCAGAGGTTTTCTTTGCACCTCTTAGACGGACTGAATTCCGATGAATATGATGTCTTCGTAGCAGGCAAGCCCGGTGGCGAGCTCGTGGACGAAGTTAGAAAGCGCGGCTGGAAGTTTTTGCCCATATACAGCTTTCGTCATCCCATCTCTCCCATGGACATCTTTGCCTTCTTTGAGATCACCTATCTTCTTAAAAAGCATAAGTTTGACATCGTCCACACCAATAGCTCCAAGCCCGGACTCTTGGGCAGGATCGCCGCGCACATGCTGAAAATCCCACTGATAGTGCACACCATTCACGGCACATCCTATCAAGATCACCAGCATGGCCTTGTGCAAAAAAGCTTTATGGAACTGGAAAAGCTGGGCAATCGTTATAGTGACTACACGATTTTTGTGAACAATTCGGATAGACTGGGCATGTTAGAAAGAGGGCTAATCACTGAAGATAAGGCAATTACGATATTCAATGCCATGCCGGATGACGGCAGTTTTGACGGGATCGGAGAGCGGAAATTGAACGAGGATAAGATAGTCTTTGGCAGCACTTTACGCTTTTCCATGCAAAAGAATGTGATCGCACTCACCACCGCCGCTTGCAAGGCCTGTATCGTGAACAAGAATCTTCACTTCATCTTCTTGGGCGATGGCGAGCATCTCTCGCTTTGCAGGCAAATAGTAGGTTCATATAGACTTAGCGAACGCATCTTGATGCCCGGCTGGGATTCTCAAGTCTTGCCTTGGCTCAAGCTTTTTGACGCTTTCATCCTCTATTCACGCTGGGAAGCCATGCCTTTCAGCATCATCGAGGCGATGAAAGCGGGACTGCCGGTATTAGGCTCGAGCATCCCGTCCATCAGTGAATTAGTGGACGATAAAAGCGGATGGTTAGTGGCTCTCGACGATGAAAGTGCATTGGTGCAAACCCTCGGCGAGATATGCAAAAACCCCACTCAGATTCTCAAAAAAGGGAAGTATGCGCGCAGGCATATCAATGAGCTTTGCAACTATGAAAACATGGTTCAGAGCTATGATGAGGTCTATCAAAGGCTAAACCGAAAAGAGGGTTAGAACGCTATGAATCTGAATATCTACATCCCCCTTGCCTCGCTTATGATCTTCATCCTAAGCTATGCGCTCGTTCCGTGGAACAGACGGTTTTCCATTCTTCATGGCATCATCGACGCGCCCAATGAACGCAGAATTCACAAGACGAATATGCCGGTTGCAGGCGGGCTTTCTTTCGGTTTGCCCATTGTTTTTGTGCAACTGATCACCTCGATACTCCTGCGCAACACTGAATTAGGTCGCTTTTTCTTCGAACTCTCCGCAGTAGGAATTCTCGCGATGACTTTCGGCGTAATAGACGATAGATTTGAAAGCCCTGCAAGGCATAAGATCATCTGGCAGATCACCTTAGGGATAGTGATGTATATCATCGGCTATAGGGTGGTCTTTATCACGAACCCCTTGGGAACACATTTTACTTTGGGCTGGATGAGCTTTCCCGTGACCGTTTTATGGTATGTGATCGTGATCAATGCGATCAACCTGATAGATGGCATGGATGGGCTCGCAACAGGGATTGCGGCAATTGTTTCTGTGGTTTTGATGGTCGTAGGAATCTTGGAAGGCAACTATTTAGTGATTGCGCTTTCGGCCTTTCTCTTTGCCGGAACTCTGGCGTTTTTGCGCTATAACTTCCATCCTGCCAGCATCTTTCTGGGAGAGACGGGAAGTCAATTCATTGCGCTGAATATCGCTGCGATTTCCACGGCGGGAAGCGCGCAATTCAAAGGAATCACCTCGATGACGATGATGATCCCCTTGGCGGCACTTGGAGTTCCACTCTTGGATGCGATCATAGCGGTGTTTCGTCGCATCCGTGCGGGCAGAACCGTCTATCATGCGGACAAGGGACACATCCATCACATCATGTTAGAATATGGTTTTTCACAAAAAAGAATCGCCCTAATCGTCTATTTCATCACCATTCTCTTCGGGTTGATCGCGATCGGCTTTTCTTTTACTGATAAAAAGGTTTTGTTTTCACTTTTAATGGCGCTGCTGGCGCTGATCATCATTATTGCATATATCTTTATGCGCTTGGAGAAAGATAAATGAGAAAGATATTTATCATCTTGATGCTTTGTGTGGTGGGATTCTCCCACGCCCAGAAATGGGGTGTGGTAAACAACATTAATCACGTCTTTGACATAGACGAATTTGCGGATAAGTTCTACTTTTCCACTTGGGGAGGGGTTGCCGTTGCCGAAGGTTCGAGCGGTGAAGACATCTCTGAGATGAACGTCGTGGAGCACTATACCACGAGCATGGGGCTGATCTCAAACGATATTCGCAGCATCACGCTGGCAGATATGGGCGGCGATCTCTGGATGGGATCAAGCAGCGATGGGATCACTGTGGAACGAAAGGGTAACTTGATCACTTTGGGCTCCAATCTCAACATGCCTTTTCAGGAAGTGAAAAAGATCGTCGATAACGGACAATATGTGTATGTTGCAACGGATCGCGGGCTGGCTCAATTCTATACCTTGGAAGAAGTAAGCTTCCCTCTGATGCTTCATAACTACACCCAAAACAGCACGGGAGGCGGCATCGCTGACAACGATCTGGACGATCTGCTCATCACACCCCCCGGAATGGTCTATGTCTCCCACCGTCTTGGCATTAGCTATGCACATATAGATTCACTCAGCCATTCAACTGCATGGAAAAGTCATAACATTCTCTTAGGACATAAAAACATCATCTTTGCCGCAAACGATGAATACGTCGCGCTCTGCTATTCACAACAAGGCAAGGTCTATCAGAAGAAACACAGCGACCCGGACTCGCAATGGTCTCTTGTGCCCATCACCACAGAGGCAGGAAACATTCAAATCTCGGCATTTTATCTTGATGATAACAATGACATCTGGTTAGGCTTTGGCGATTGGAACGAAGACAGCATGCGCTATGATAAAAAAGGCGAGCATCTGATGAGCAGATACAATCTCAGCAGCGGCGAACAAATAGACTTCAAAGCTGGTGATTTCGGCCTTGGTGCAAAGGTAATCAGCAAGATCAAAAGACTGCCTTCAGGCCTCTATTTTGCAAGCTGGGGAGACGGCATCGCACGCTATGATGAATCTGAGTTTAAGTATTACAAACACAACAGCCTCGCTTTTCAAAAGATCAGCCAGATAATCCCTGATCTCCAAGGCAAGTATTGGTTCAATAGCGGCGTGATCGGCGACACAAATGTCCGCAAAGGCACCATGGGCGTGTGTTCACACAAAGACGGATTCTGGGAAGCTTTTGACACAGACAACAGCAGGCTACACTCAAACAACATCCTCGCATTGGGGGTGGACAGCAAAAACCGCAAGTGGTTCGGAGCATGGGACACAACCTATTCAGCCTCTGGGAACCACAACGGTCTAACGATATATGACGACAGCGACGGCAGTTGGGAATATCTCACCAAGCGAGGTAAATCTCTCTGGAATGATGAACTCGGCACTTGGGGCATTACAGACGCTGACTGGATTCCGGGGTCTCCAAGAATCCTAAACAACACCATTGCCGCCATATACAAAGACAGACATGACTATGTGCACGTTCTCTGCTATGACGGCGGAGTCTCTGTTTTAGACCCCGATGACAATGTCATAGCTTCTTTCACAATGCCGGGCTCCACAAGAAACCGCGTAACTGTGGCATATCACAATGGACGCCAATACTTTTATGGCACAGAGTATGATGTCGGCCTCAAGATATGGAACAATGACAGCATTCCCACAACGCCTGGAAGCCATTGGGTATCGCAGATGCCAACTGACTTAAAAAGCGGAAAGATATATGCCATAGAGAGCGTTGTATCCCCTTACGGCGGGATGCAACACTTCATCGCCAGCGGCAACGGACTCTATATGTGGGATGAAACCAATTGGTATAAATATGGCGCATACATCAAAAGGCAACGCTATAACTTCACGACCAACTCTTGGGAAAACAACATGCTCTATTACGAAGATGAAGAAAGGATTTTCGGCAGCATCAGTACCTATCCAATCAGCATCACAAGTGACCCGTTCAATAGGATTTGGATAGGCAGCGACGATCATGGCATGAGCATGTTTGATCTGAGGCGAGAGCGTTTTGTGAATTATTATCAGGACAACTCACCTTTGATCTCAAACACGATAAGTGCGCTTGCTTATGACCCTGAAACAGGCAATCTTTTGATCGGAACGCCCGACGGAATGAACACCTTCAAAATTGGCATTGTCAACAAACCGGATGTGCCCTTGGGTGCGCTCAAGATCTTCCCCAACCCTTTCTCTCCCGATGGAAACAACTTTCTGATGATTAAAAACAGCTCGGATGAGAACATGCCCAAAGGCACCAACAATTGCCGCATCTTCGACTCCAACGGCACTCTCATCGCCGATTTGAAAGAGACAATCTTAGCCGAATTTGAATGGGACGGCAAGAACAAGGCCGGCACAATCGTATCCAGCGGCATCTATTTCGTGGTGGTGACAGACGAAAAAGGCAACACCCAAAGAGGAAAGTTCGCCATAATCCGATGAATCAAGAATACCTGAACCCCGAAAACATTGAAGTTATCGAAGAAATAGAGCTGTCCAAAGACGCCTATGTGATCGCCGACGAAAGGGTTTTTGCCCTCTATAAGAGTCACTTTGAGGCCTGCGACCTTCTTTTGCTGAGAGCAGGCGAGACAGACAAAAACCTTGCGGGCGTGGAAAGAATCTGGCAATATCTTTCCGAGCGAGGCGCAGGACGAGATGCGAGCATCCACGTCTTCGGCGGAGGCAGCATTAGCGACATCGCCGCATTTGCCATCTCCACCTTCAAACGCGGATGCAGGCTGACCCTTTATCCCACCACACTCATGAGCATGATTGACGCCTCAATCGGCGGCAAGACAGGCTTCAACTACAGCGGACTGAAGAACCACATCGGCAGTTTGTACCCCGCAGAAAAGATATTCTTATATCACGACTTTTTAGAGAGCCTGCCCGCGGACGAGATCAGACAAGGCCTCGCTGAGATGCTCAAATGCAAGCTTTTGGACAGCGAACTGCCCACCTTCATCATGAGCGCCAGTGAGACGCCCGATATCGATTGCACCCTCGAATATGCACGTTACAAGATGCATATCTGCATGATCGACCCCTGGGATAGGGCAATTCGGCGGCTTTTGAACTTCGGCCACAGCTTCGGGCATGCACTCGAAAGCCTCAGCAACTTTGAGCTAAAGCACGGTGATGCCATATATTTAGGGATGAAGCTCGCAGCCAGATATAGCCACGACCAGGGCTTACTCTCAAAAAAGGGATTGGATGAATATGAGATGATGCTGAGCGGATATCCCCTGCCGGCAAAGCACTTTGCCTATCTCGACCGATATAGCTCGGATGAGCTTTTGCCTCTGCTTTTGCAGGATAAGAAAAGCGGAAGCCGTTTGTGCTTGATCTTGCCCACCGACGATGGAATAAGGGCTTTTGAGAGCGTTGTCTTTTGAGACGCTAAGCACATCTTATTGACGCAATCCTTACCTGATATGCCATCCGAGGCTGATAGATGGAGCCATCAAAACCATGGTTTCGGATGCTTACAGCTTCGCCTCGTGGCTTCTACATTCACTTTTAGCCTTAATTTTTCACACTTTTAACACAACTATACACTTATAAAAGAACTAT
>DIQS01000012.1:8590-13409 GCA_002427325.1 Cloacimonetes bacterium UBA5456
ATGTAAACCTGTTTAGATTTGAGTTACTTAGCTCTTGGGTGATTGGTTAAGATATACGAATTAACGATTTAACGATTTAGCGAGAACTTCGCGCTATTCGGGGTTGACATACATGGTGCGTAACATATTTGTAACGCTGATTTTAGTCGACCGTTGTTCGGACTTTAGTCCGCGTTGAAAGACTGTGCGCAGAGCGCACTCCTTCAAGAGAATAGAACACGAATTTGACGGATTTACACGGTTGGGGAGGGTTTGGGGCGCTAACATCTTGTTGCCGCATGGGCGTTAGCTCATTTGGGTGAGTGAATATGTATTGAGTGAGGGGATTGAATAGAAAACTGCGTTTTCTCTGGCAACAGGATGTTGCCAGCCCAAAAAATGGTATGTGCTTTGCAAATAGGGAGTTAGAGCCCCTCAAGTTAGCGATACGGGGCGTTGGATTCGACAGGTCCTCGTGTCGATAATTTTGGTGCAAACGGGGACGTTTGCAATCCATCGAGTGGACAAAAGTCCACTTGGGCGGCAGACTAAAGCCAGCGTAACGAAATGCTTGATATATATGCTCTTGCAAGCCCTCAAGTCAGCTGTTTAGCAAGTCCCAAAAGACATTTATACCCACGGCGATACTCGCATCCGAAGGCAGATATTTCTCCGAATGCAGAGGATGATCGCAGCCGCTGCCCAGCCAAAAGAGCAAGGAAGGATAGAGTCCACTAAAAAAACCAAAATCCTCGCCGGTCATCACGGTCTCTGCCTCCACAAAAGTATAGCCGAGCCGATAACAGCTTTGTTTGAGCCTTTCATACAGCACAATATCGTTTATCACAGGATCATAGGAGCCCAAAAGCTTGAGTTCAAATTCCGCCCCATATTTCTGAGCAACTTCCGTCGCGACTCTTTCCATCAAGCCCGAAAGCTCTTCTTTCATCGCTTTACTCAGGGTGCGATGAGTCCCCTCCAAAAGGCAATTATCGGCGATAGAATTGCGCACAGAGCCGCCCGTGATCTTGCCCACATGGAAGATCAAGCGTTCTTTAAAGGCGAGCTGAGCACTCTCATCCTTCATCCTGATCAAGAACTCCGCAGCGCAAGCCAAGGCATTGACCCCATGCTCAGGAAATGCCACATGCGAGCTTTTCCCGATGAAGCGCAGATCAAATTCTTGCGGGATACCAAAAAATATCCCCGGCTTAGAGCTGACCACAGAGACATCCATCCCGCTCCCGCTATGCAAGGCAAAGGTAGCCGAGATAGGATATTTCTGCAAGATTCCCTTAGCGATGATGCGCTCTGCCCCGCCCGCCCCTTCTTCAGCGGGCTGAAAGAGGAATATAATGTTTTTCGCAGGCAATTCATCTGCCACCCGCGCGACAAGCCCCATCAGCACGCTCATATGGATATCATGTCCACAAGCATGCATAACTCCCTCATTTTCCGAGGTATAGTCCACCGAAGTATTCTCGCGAATGGGCAAAGCATCCATATCCGCACGGAAAAGCTGATATGGCTGATTCTCCTCTGCGCCATGATAGAAAAGCACAATCCCGGTCATATCCTCAAAAACGACAGACTCAAAAGCGGATTCACCCGAAGTCAATTCCTCGATCTTAGCCAACAGCAAAGCCTGAGTTTGATGCTCATTGTAAGCCAGCTCGGGAATCCTGTGCAAGGCATGACGAAAAGCGACAGGGTCAAAGCTCATATCAATCTCCCTGAAGTTCAAGATGGGTTTTGAGAATACTCACAGCATTTGCCGCCGCACCGATGCGAACATTGTGCCCAACATTCCAGAAGCAGAGCGATAAATCGTCCACAGCCTGACGCAAACGACTCACATGCGCCAAATTCGAGAAGCCCAGCGCCAGCGGAGTCATATAGCTATTCTCTTTGAAGTCAATCGCTTCGGCATCTTTGAGCAGTTCAGCCGCAAGAGCCAAATCCACCTTCTTCTCAAACTGGCAATAGACCGAATTGCAATGTCCATAATAGACGGGAACGCGCACCGTCGTGGCACACACGGCAATCTCATCATTACGTAGGATGCGCCGCGTTTCATTTCTCATCTTATGCTCTTCAGCGCTATAGCCATCGTCATAAAAGACACCGATATGCGGAATAATATTCAGATCGATAATTTCGGGATAGATGCCTTTATCCTTTGAACCCGCCCGCTGTTTTTCGAGCGTTTCCACCCCCGTATGCCCGCTGCCGGACACGGATTGATAGGTGGAAACAACCACCTGTCTGAGCGTGAAAGCCTTATCTAAGACAGCCAGAGGCAAGAGCATCTGTATGGTTGAACAATTTGGATTTGCGACGATGCCTGTGTAATTTTTGAGCAGGTCGCCATTGACTTGCGGAATCACGAGCAAGGCATCTTTATCTTCTCTATAAGCAGAGGAATTATCGATCACGAGGGTAGAGTTTTTGCGTGCAAGAGGCGCATAGGCAAGAGCGATCCCTCCTCCGGCAGCAAAAAACACATAGTCATAAAACTTATCAAAAGCTTGTTCACTGAGTTCTTGCACCACCACCGGTCTATCGGCAAAATAGAGAGTGGTTCCCGCAGATTTATGCGAAGCAAAAAGGGCTATTTCTTCCGGAATGATATCGAAGTCTTGCAAGCAATCAAGCATCATGCGTCCGACTTCACCGGTTGCGCCAACTATGGCAATTTTCATCGTTTTTTCCTTTGAATCATTAATATTTCTTCAAGGCTCATTATGCGATATTATGTTATTTTGTCAATGTAAACTTGACGAATAGCGGCAATGTAAAAACCTTGTTCACAATATCTGCGCCCCTGTAGCTCAGGGGATAGAGCAGCGGTTTCCTAAACCGTTGGTCGGAAGTTCGATTCTTCCCAGGGGTGCCAGACTATTTAGCAAAGCAAAAAGGCAGTAATAATGGATCAGCAAAACCCTGCGGGAATCGCATTTGAAGGAAAAATCGTTTTGATTTATGAGCAAGGGGAGCTCCTCTTTGGACAAATCGCTAAATATGACGATACCAGCGTTTTAGTGAGGCTCGAAAGAGAGGAAATATTGCGCTTGAAGCAATCCCGCATCATGCTCATCAGCAAGGATAGCTATGAGCAGGAGACAGACCTAAACGCCTTCAAACACAAGTTGAGCGCCATCCCCCTGCCCGAACTGACCCACGAAATCTTCCCCGCATCTTTTGGCGAAATCACAACAAAGCTGAACATCGATTCCGACCTCCCCCGCTTTGCCCTCTTTTTGCATCTCAAAGAAAATGACCGCTTATTTTATAGCAAAAAAGGACACTATTATGCAAGAGACGAAGAAGAACAAAACTGCTATTTGGGGCAAAAAATTGAGCAAGAAAAGAGGAGCGAACAGCTCGCCCACATCAGTAAATATTTTGAGCACGAGCAAGAGCTCTCCCCCGCTACCGAGGAAACCCTTGTCCACGATATCCGAAGCCTGCAAAGAGGCGAAAGAATCGACGATCTCGAAAAACTTTTACGCAAACACTTCGGCAAATATGATCTTAGTGCCCTGCGCCGAAACCTGGGTGACTCTTTAGAAATTCTCGATCCCGCCTTAGACGAATCGGGTCTGCCCATCAAGTTCTTCGCCACGGGCACAGAGCTCGACTTCTCTTTAGACGCCTTGCCCGAAGCCACTCATCAAGCTTTTGGCATCGATGAAGACGATAGCAAAGACTTTGACGACGCCATCAGCATCGAAGAGACCGACGGCGGCTATCTCTTGGGCATACACATCAGCAACCCCGCTTTCTTTTTTGAAAAAGACAGCCCTCATCTCACAGAAGCAATCCAGCGGGCATCCTCGCTGTATCTGCCTTCGGGAGTGGTTCCCATGCTCCCTCCCCATCTTTCGGATCAACTCTTCTCGCTGAATACCTCCGGTTTGAAAGCAGTTCTCAGCCTCTATGTGCGCTTTGATGAAAAGTTCAGGATCATCACCTGGGAGATCAAAGCACAAAAGATCAAGATTTGCCAAAATCTCAGCTTCAGCAAGGTGGAAAAAGAGTATTCTGACCACAGACTCAAGACATTGCAAAAGATTTGCCAAAGCCTGAAAGATGAGCGTGAAGGGGCAGAGAAAAACGAGGATAGACGCTTCTTTTACAGCCTGCAGCTCAAGGACGACAAGCTCCTGGCGATCAAAAAAGACATGCACTCGCCGCTGCGCCTAATGATCGAAGAATTGATGGTTCTATATAACCGCTATCTGGCAATCTATGCTCAAAACAACGAGGTTCCCGTTTTATATCGCAATATCAGCCAATATATCGATCCTCAGAGCAAAAAGCAGAGCAATACCGCATATTTGGACACCGAGCCAAGTTTCCACCCGGGCATCGGCACCAGCGCATATTTGCACGCCACGAGCCCGCTAAGACGCGCTGTGGATATCATCAATCAAAATCAGATATACAATAAGCTTATGGGAAAAGGGCCGCTATTTAGCTCTGAAGAGCTCAAAGAGCTGATCCCGATAATCGAAAAAAGACTCTTATATATTCGTGAGACCATGCAAAAATCCGAGCGATATTGGTTCTTGAAGTTTTTGGAAAAAAACCACATGCATACGCCGCTACAGGGTGAGGTCAAAGCTTTCATCAAAGGCAAGATCAGGGTGGAAGTAGCGCCTTGGGGCAAACAAATCATGGTGGCATCCGACAGCGTGATTGAAGGCGAACAGCTCTATTTTATCATCTATCAAATCGACTTCGACAAAATGTTAGTCAACATAGACCTCATCGGCTGATTTTTCTCCATCTTTTCCCCCTCGCTTTTACCCCTTCCTTAGAGGGTTCTGGTCATGAT
>DIQS01000056.1:0-6375 GCA_002427325.1 Cloacimonetes bacterium UBA5456
GTAATCTCCTGCTCTGAGGCGATAGAAGTATAAGCCACTACTGAGCTTGTTGCCTCTATCATCGGTGGCATTGAAGACTACGTTGTATCTGCCGGTTGAATGCTCATCGTTAACTAATGTTCTCACCAACTGGCCTTTGAGGTTAAAGACATCCAAGCGAACTTTGCCGGGCTCTTTAATATCATAGCTGATGGTGGTTTCAGGGTTGAAGGGGTTGGGATAGTTGGAGTTGAGTGCTGTCACGGTGATCTCGACCACGTCTTCGTTACTGGTTGGTGTCATAATGAAGTTCAAGGTGGTGTTTTCGCCAAAGACGACAACGATATCCTCGTGGCTCACCTGAGTGAAGTTCGGGTGAGTTGCGGTCACTGTATAGGTTCCGGCAGGCAGCGAGAGGTTATAGAATCCGCTTGCCATGGTGGTTGCACTAAACTGGCCTGCACTCACGGTTGCACCGGCGATAGCTATGTTACCAACAGAGCTGCGGACAGAACCGGAAATGGTGCCGTTGGTGTTGTCTTTGGTTAGAGAATTAGAGAAAACAGGTGCGGACATCACATCTGAAGTATAGATAGCTCTAACTGCCCAGAGGTAGTCACCTTGAGCGAGTGTGCCCCAGTTTGTGTCCTCATATCCCGTTTCGGTGAGCATTTCATCGGTGATAAGAACCCAGTTGTTCTCGGCCTCTTCTTGTCCGCCTCTCAGTCTCCAAACCTTGTAGCCGACCAATGCTCTGTTTTTGCCGGAATTATCCTTGAGAGCGAGTTTGGCGTTGGTCTCTGCGATATCTTCTCCGCGGGTGATTTTCACTGCTTCGGAAGTGTCTTTTGCTGAGATCGCTGAGCCTAAGTTGGTCAGAGTGCTGAGCTGCTCTGTGCGCTGGAAGTTACCGATATAGATGTTATCGATATACCAATTATACCACATCCCAAAGGCATCCACGCCGTCATCCGCATGCCAAGCGAGCTTGGTGGATGCACCGGCAAAAGGAGAGAGATCGATGACAATGGGAGTGGTATAATTGTTCATGCCTGCGGGTTGATTTGCGCCATCCCAAAGGACTTGCCAGCTTGCGCCGTTATCGAGGCTTACTTTGACGTAGTAGTGGTCTCCGCCCTCAGAGCCCATATTCAGGTGAGTGTCAAACTTCACATAGGCATCAGGTGGGCAGGTAAAGCCGGGGGTAAACAGCCATTCGTCTTGATGTTCGGCAACCCAAGTGAGTCCGGCTTGATAAGCTCCTTCGCTGGGCGTCACGCCTTCGGCAGCGCTGAATCTGCACCAGGTGGGACGTACGCCATTCATGTTGGGAACGCCGTTATTGGTGATGGTCTGCGTCCAAGTATCAGGCGGGAAGACTACCCCCTCAAAGCTTTCGCTGATCTCAAAAGCGTCGGGATCAGGCGGGTTCCAGTTAATGCTAACCGTGTTAACATCGGTATTGAGCTCGGCTACAACTTGCGTTGGTGCAAAAGCGAGCTCGTCCATTGAGATGGTTCCCATGTTATGATCTTGAGGGCCGACCTCGATTGAACCCGTGATAGCGGTGTAGCCGGTTGCGGTGATCACATAGTCATAAGTGTTATAGGCATAGACACTTGAATCTACCACAAACTGACCTGAGGCATTCGTCGTCGTACTATAGTCCGCATATCCCGTAAAGCTAAGGACTGCGCCTTCAATGCCTTCCCCGGTATCGCTGGCGATGATGGTTCCCAAAACAGAAACCTTCGGCATCTCCACCATGGTGATATCCATCTCTTCGACTTCATCTTCTTCAATCGTGATGTCAACAGTCTGAGTGAGATATCCATAGCGGGAGAAAGTCACCTGATAGTCGTTTGGCAAGAGGTTGGCTATATAGAACTCGCCATTTTGGTCTGAGGTGGCCGATACTCGCACATCAACGTTTACATTGACGCCGGGAAGAGGTGTGCCGTCTTCACCGCGGACAATGCCATCAATATGTCCCACACCGCCGGGGATAACCTCGAAGGTGATCTTGGGATATTGACCGGTGAGAGTTCCTGCACTCATATTTGTGGGGTCATACACCACTGAATCGCTATATACGTTTCTACTGCGGGTTGTTCCCAGGGTTTGACACTTGAAATAGTCTAAGGAACTATAATATGCTCCGTCCAAAGGTCTGTGCATCATCAACACCAAGTTCCCTCCATCAAGGAAAAGATAGGGGTCAGGGAATTCGATGTGAATCGTATTTTGACCGCTGGGGAAGTTCAAGGTTCCATCAAAGACTAAGGTCATGTTATTTGATGATATCCAGCCGGCGGAGAGGTCAGTCTGGGTGGTGCTGCCTATCCAAACCTTGACCGGCATATTTGTTAAGTTGGTCGTGAAGTCGTTATAGAGCTTGAATCCGGTGATCAAACCCATGAAGTCGTTGAGCTCTGCGCTGGTAAATATGGTTTGGAACATGGACGCTTTATAGAAGAAGTCCAAGGGCATGCGGGCGTTTTGGCTGCCATCACCGATGAAGATGCTGTTCACGCCGCTGCCGGAGACGATGAATTCATGCACATCCCTGCTGGTTTGCGCTGTATTTGCTCTATCTGCTACAGAGTTTGATCTGCCGGTGATGAGATAGCGGTTGTTTTGATCGTCTGTGATCGTGTATGTTGCCGTCACTTCACCCATGGTGGCAGGCGTGAAAGTGATGGGTAGGTTCAGGGTCTGATCTGTGCGCAAGGTGACGGGAAGTGTCGGCTGTGTCAGCACAAATGAGCCACTTCCGGAATGGGTGATGGACTGAATGGTGAGTTCTCCACCGCCCGCATTCATGATCTGGAAGGTCTTGCTGGCAGTTGCGCCGATGGTGACGCCACCGAAGTTCCAAGTATCCTCGCTGAGGGCAAACTCGGGGGTTCCTATCACATTGAAGTTTTGCACAGTTTCCTGGTTTTCTTCGATCACCACGGTATGGCTCACAGTTGTATAGCCATTCTTGCTGGCGGTGACTGTCTGCGTTCCGACAGGCACGAAGGAGAAACTGTATGCACCGTTTTGGTTTGTGGTGGTACTAAAAACTGTATCTTCCACAGTTATGAGCATATTAGGCACGGGCTGTCCGTTCTCCGTCACTGTTCCGCTGAGGCTTCCCATATCGTCTATCACCATATATATACGTGCGTTGGTTCTATTCACCGAAACCGTTCCGGTGACGCCCGTATCTCCCGCCGCAGAGTCGCTTTGGAAACGAACCGAGCTATTGAAGGGCATAACGGAGTAGTATGTTGAAGCATTCTGTGTGTAGGTGCTCTGGAAAACGTCCGTGATGATTTCTACAATGATGTTATCCGTTCCGTTCCATATAAATGGCGTTGTAAAGCCGTGCATATTCCAGCCGACCTCAGGCATGAAGTTTGCGGCTTGGAAGACTTGTGTGTATGTTCCGGTCTCAAACGTTGTAGAAAGTGCCGTTTGATTGGTGTGTTTGAGTCTTATACGATAGTTCGGCATAGGCGAACAAGTGTTGAGGACTTGCACATTAAAAGCCAAGGCCGTAATGAGTCCGGGTGCGCCACCTAAGGAATAGATTTCGTCTGCCTTATAAAGGTATTGTTGACGGAATGCTTTGTAGAATGTTCCATAGGGGGTAGGAACGCCAGACGTGGTATTCACGGCGGTTCCGTCACCTAATTGTAGCACAAATACACCTTCATCCATCACCGTGATATTGTAAGGAGGAGTCTGGTTATTTGAGGTTTCGCTATCATTCGGCAAGATCACAAGTCCATAAATAATCATGGGGCCGGTAGTAGTAGGCGTCCACGTAAGAGGTATTTCCACTTGTTGGTTCACTGCAAGCGCGGGACCTGTACCGGTGGCAAGCTCGGTATCACCGCGCATGATCTTCACGGTGTAAGAACCGGCTATCTGAGGAGCAGTTCCCGTGTTTTTGATCACCACAGTATGAGTCACCGGAGAGTTTTGCGCAGGGGTAGTGCTGCCATATATCTCAAGTGCAGAGAGGTCATCGGGCTGCAAGCGAATAGGATTTGAAAAACGCGGCTCTGAGATCACGTTATTTGTATATACTGTCTTGACCGCCCATTTGTAGATAGCCTGAGGCAGAGTAGGCCAAGATGGATCAATATAGGTAGTATCGGTGATCGTGGCGGTGGTGAGTTCCGTCCACAAGGCTTCGTTGTCTTCTTGTCCCGCAGTCAAGCGCCATGCTCTATAGCCAATGGGCAGGCGGCTATTGCCTTGTGAGGAGCTCAGTCCGGGGCTAATTTGAGGATTAGAACGATTTGTCGCAATTCTTTCTGAAGTGGGAATGCGGTCGGTCTCTAAGTAGCCGGCAAAGCGAAGATCACTATTGGGAACGCTAACCGTGGGAGGCCCAAACATTGCAGCGTTAGCAATCTCTACGTCGTCTATATACCAGCCGGCATAGGCGCGCACGGAGGTGGCAAACATCTCGAAGCGAATGGTCACGTTCTCCATCCCGTCCCAGGCAGAGATATCGACGATGCGTTCCACCCATGTTGTGTTGATATCATTCCAAATAGGACCCCAGACGAGGGTGCCATTCACTGAAACCTGACAGTAGTCCCAGTCCCCATAGACGTTTTCAAAGCTCATAAAGCGCAGAGTGGCGTCTGAGAGACCTGAGAAGTCAAAGGTCTTGCTCAAATAGTGGAAGCTATTCGAGTTGCTGTGATTGGAGTTAATTACCGTTCCCCACATTCCCGTACCTGAATAGGCTGAGGGCGGGGGAATGGTGTCGGTCTCATATTCAACGATCACGAAGTTTGCAACGTTATAGTTGTCGGTATATTCCCAGTCGCTTGCACCTGCCAGACTTCCGCTGGGCTCCCATCCGCCATCGTTGTTTTCAAAATCAAAATACATGGCGTGTCCACCTGTTCCACCGGGAGGACTCCATGTAAGCTCAACAGCGGTTTCCGAGGCGTTCAGCTCTGCGACCACAGGTCCCGGGGGTAGTGTGAGCTCATCAAGAATGATATAACCCATGTTTTGTGAGCTGCCCCCCACTTCTACAGTGCCGGTGCCGATCTGATAGCCATCTCGTGCAACTTGCCAGTTATAGGTGTTGCCGGAAAGAACCATGAAGGCAAATTGTCCTTGATCGTTTGTGATGGTCTGATAATTAATCAAGCCCGATAGAGAGACCGTTGCGTTGCTCAATCCAAATGTAGGGTTATCACTGCCGACCACCGTTCCTGCAAGCATGACACTGCTGGAAATCTGCATATCGAAGTTGAGAATGCTTTCTTCGCCTTCTATGATGGTGACGGGTAGAACCTGAGATTCAAAGCTAATCTTTTGGGCGCGAACCTGATAGTCTCCCACAGGCAAAGCAGGGAAGTAGTACTCCCCGTCCGGATTGGTGGTTTGGCTCCAAGGAGTATCTAAAACAGTGATCTGAACGTTGTCCAATTCAATACCGCCGGATGTGACGCTTCCTCTGAGTGAGCCGATCTCGCCTATATCCATGGATAAGCGCATATTGCTTCTATTGGTTAACAATGTGCCGGTGACTCCGGTGGTTCCATTTGCACTATCACTCTGGAAGCGAAGACTGCTGTTAAAGGTAGTTGTACTATAATAGGTGGAAGCGTTTTGCGCATAGCTTCCCGTGATTAGGTCCGTGACGATATCTACCAAGATATTGGACGCTCCATCCCATATAAAGGGAGTGCTAAAGTTGTGGGTATTCCAGCCGACCGATGGAGTGAAGCTTGCGGCTTGGAAAACTTGAGTGTAATCTCCGGTTTCGAAAGTGGTTGTTAAAGTAGCTTGGTCTGTGTGTTTAAACCTTATTCTGAAGTTGTTCATCGGAGTAATGTTGTTCAAAGCGCTAACATTAAAAGCGAGAGCGTTAATGCTACCGGCACCCGCACCCTCGTCATATAGCTCTGAAGATAGAATGAGGAACTGTTGGCGAAATGCCTTATACCAAGTGCCATAAGGGGAAGGAGCACCGGTAGTTGTGTTGACAGCAGTCCCGCTCCCGATCTCTAATGTCACTTGTGAAAACAAATTGCCGCAAAAACACATCATTAAGATGAGCAGCAAGCTTAGCAAGAGTGTTCGTTTCATTGCGTTTTCTCCTTTTTGGGTGAATAAATACATTCTTTTTAGGTTAATTCTATCACTAATCGAAAGCTTTATTTAGCAAGATATTGAGGTGGCTTTCATTCGCCTCACATATATCTTTAAGGTTCACAAAGATTATGCTGTTAATCTCTCAATTAGGCTGAGAACTTAAGACAATGTTTCCACGTTATGGCTTTCTTACGAAGAGCAAGAAATAAGGTTAAACAACTTTTTTGCATTGTTTTATTTTCTTTCAAACAAGTCAAGCCCTTTTTTATCGGCATTTGA
>DIQS01000056.1:6557-8686 GCA_002427325.1 Cloacimonetes bacterium UBA5456
GTATCCAGCGACAACCCTTTTGGTCACTTTAGACAACCCCTTTGGAAATAACGCGCACAAACCCTGACACTTTACCAATCCCCCTGTCAGATTGCCAACCCCTTTGGAAATCCTCAAGTAGAAATTATCTTCTTATTTCCTCTCGCTACAGCCCGCGCAAGTTCCTTTCCATCGCATTTCAGAACGACATTCATCTGCACATCCCGCACACGCTCCGCCGCACTCCCAACATGCCCACCAGCCGCAAAACCACCCGTCCTGGGAGCCACCGCCACCGCCTTAAGCTTTAAGGAATACTCTTGTTTCAATGTCTCAATTTGAGCCAGCTCCTCATTATAGTTAGCTTCACGAAGCACACGATATGCCTCGATCTCTCTCATGATAGAATCAATCTCAGCCTCAGATAATCCCGTGCCGCCAGGCCCTCTTGACCCTCCTTCACCGCCCCCTTCACCGCCCGGAGCCGATACATCTTCTCCGGCCATGAGTTTCACTATTCGCTCGATCTCTTCATTAAGCTCGCTATATTGTGTCTTATATTTCCTGATTTGCAGATCTAACTTTTCTTCTCTCAACGCATGTTTAGAGGCTACTTCCATAGTCCCAAGCCCCGTCTTATTCCCAAACATATCGTATTCGGTAACCAACTGTTTTCTGGTACGGCTTTTCTTCCCCAACTCAAATTCAGCTCGTAAAGTCTCCAATTCTAATTGATCTGTCGCTTCTTTAGCCAAAAGCTGTGCCATCTGATCTTTCCTACTGTCGATCACCGCTTCCTTGATCTTAACGTGAATCCATTTTTGCAAGCTATCTCTGGCAAGATTTATAGCTCTTTCAACTTCATTCCAAGCCCCTTTCTCCAAGTCAATCTTCCCCAAATAATTTGGATACTTATTCATCAAATCATTAATCGTTTTCTGATATTTGATATTGTCTTCAGTGCTGCGGTTCTGATTATGATGCAAATCTTTATACACCATCACCAACCGCTCAAATTCCACCCGCTGAGATGTCAGCGATGCTTTCACTGCCTCAACTCCGGATTTAGCCCCTGCAAGCTTCTCAATGAACCTGGTCAAAACCCTCGCAGCCCCCGCAATAGCCGGTGTAAACCGATCCCCAACCGCCGCATAGAGCGTTTCCATCGCATCCTGCATCTGCGCCATCGCACCCGCATAAGAATCAGCCATTCTCGCAGATGATCCCGCAATCCCCGTCTCCGTGCTCTTAAACGTCGAAAGCATCGCTTCCCTGAATTCCGGAAGCGTCAGCTTGCTCAGATCATCGATCCCATGAAAACTCCGGATCAATTCCAAGATTCCCCTGTCTCGTAGCATGATCGCCGCACCCGCACCGCCCGCAAAGGCACGCCCTACGGCGTTTGCCGCTTCCACTACATTGATTCCCATGAATGCCGCCAAGTCCTGCACGTTTTCCAGTACATCCTCGGCATCCAGCCCAAAGGCTTTAAGATTCGCCCCCGCCTCCACCACCTCACGCAATGTAGCCGGAGTCTCAAGCGCAACCTTTCTAAATTTCTCAAACGCCGCAGTAGCCCTATCCGTATCCTGATAAAGATTAAATAACCGCAACCTTAGCTGTTCAAACTCGCTCGATGTCTTTATGAAAGGACCAATAGCCTGTTGCAGGACGGAATACATTTGTTTGATGCCCTGAATGGCCAAACCTGTCTGAGTGGTAAACAGTCTTGCCGAAGTATAAAGCTCATGAAAGTTATTTTTAAACTCTTTAAATACCCCTAATTTAACCTTAGACAAGTCGATATCCACAGGGATGTCATATTTCTTCCCGATCTGGGTTATCAGTTGCTGTAGCTCTTCTTTGCCCTTAAATTCCAATTTTACAACAAGTTTTGAATTTTCCATTTGCATATCCTTAATAATGCACTTAAATTATAGATAGAATAAATACAAGGAGATCACCATGTTAGCTTTCATCCTATTCATCATATTCCTAATAGCACTCGTGTATATCTTATACCGCATAGGCTCCGCAGGACTTAAAGATCCTTTCAATAAAATAACCGGCATAAAAGAAATGGACGACTTGCTCAAGTAATCCCCGCTAAAGGACACATTCCCTGCACCCTCTCCTCATAATAAAGCTCA
>DIQS01000056.1:8854-9074 GCA_002427325.1 Cloacimonetes bacterium UBA5456
ACCCTCTCCTCATAATAAAGCTCAGCCAAAGCCACCGCCTCATCGATCTCAATCTCACCCGCATCACAGCCGATCCGACACATTATATACCTCAAATTCATGAAGATATTCCCGGGATCACTTTCCCCGGATTCCCCGGACTCACCGTCTGATTCAATCCTGTCAGCCCGACGGTGATATCGATCACAAAAGGGACAAACACCCCCAAACACTGTATCAA
>DIQS01000056.1:9334-12149 GCA_002427325.1 Cloacimonetes bacterium UBA5456
CAATCTATGACACCCCCTTTGAAAATCCCAAACACTCTCCTCACCCAGGCATCCAACCCCATAACTTTTCCAAACCCCTCGTCCCTTCATAATCATCGAAACTGCCCCAAGATACAGCCTTGAAATATCGCAAACAAAAAAGATGATTGACATAAACATCGCCTTCACGAAGCCTTGACCTTTGGATAATAAATAACAGGAAAACAAGATGAAAATACATGGAAAAGACTATAAAACAGTATATTTCGAGGAAGACTCACTCTTTCTCATAGACCAAAATATGTTGCCAAACGAGCTTGAAATCAAGAGATATACGGATTATGATGAAGTGGTGAAAGCCATTCAGATCATGACTGTGCGTGGTGCTCCGGCAATTGGGGCGGCAGGTGCTTATGCCATGGCAATGGCCGCTCAAAATGCAAATGATGCCGACTTCCGCAGTGCGCTCAAGAAAGCAAAGCAAGAGCTGATCGAGGCAAGACCCACGGCGGTTGATCTCACCATCGGAGTGATGCAGGTCTATGAAGCTGCCCTCAGATTTATTCCCGACTATGAAAACTCACGCAAAATGGCACTGATGACGGCTCATGAATTCGTCCGTCGTAACGAAGAACAATGCTATCAACTCGGCTTGCATGGTGCGGATTTGGTTCCCGATAAAGCGCGCATCCTCACTCATTGCAATGCCGGAGCTCTGGCAACAGTGGATCACGGCACCGCCTTAGCAGTGATCCGCGCTGCACACAATCAAGGCAAGGATATATTCGTCTATGTGGATGAGACTCGTCCGAGATTGCAAGGCGCAAGACTCACCGCTTTTGAGCTCGAGCAAGAAGGCATCCCGCATGCGATCATCACCGATGCCGCCGCCGGCTATTACTTCTGGAAAGATGAAATCGACCTCGTGATCACCGGTGCTGATAGAATATGCCTCAATGGCGACATCGCAAACAAGATTGGCACCTACGAAAAAGCAGTCATGGCAAAGCATCACGACGTCCCCTTCTACATCGCCGCACCGAAGAGCACCTTCGACTTCTCCTGCCAACGCGGCGAGGATATCCCCATCGAGTTTCGCGATGAGAATGAAGTCAAATATATAGACGGCAATCTCATCACCAATCCCGGATCACCGGCACTCAACCCGGCATTTGACGTCACGCCGGCTGAGTTTATCACCAAGATCATCACCCCCTTGGGCAATTTTGACCCGCAGGAAGCAGCGCTAAAGGTGCAATCATGAACATAGATACAATCATCACCGGCGGAACGATCCTCACCATGAACCCCGCTTTCGAGGTCTTGGAAGAGCACGCCATCCTCATCAGCTCGGGAAAGATCACAGACATCATCCCCGCAATTCAAGCACAAAACATCCCCGCAGATAAGACAATCGACGCCAAAAACTGCCTGATCACGCCGGGCTTTATCAACACCCACAGCCATCTACCCATGACCTATCTGAGAGGCTTGGCCGACGACCTCCCTCTGCAAAGATGGCTCGGCGAATACATCTGGCCGATGGAAGCAAAACTGGCAAATGCAAGCTTCGTCTATGACGCCAGCCTCCACGGTGCAGCCGAGATGATCAGAAACGGCATCACCATGACCAACGACATGTATTTTCACAGCGATGAAAGCGCAAAAGCACTATCAAAAGCAGGGATGAGAGCACTCATCAGCAAGCTCATCATCAATCCCGAGGGTGAGACTATTGACGAAGAAATCCGCTTTCTTGAGCAGATGCGCGAGCTCTATGACAAAGACGGCACGATCACCTGGGCAATAGCTCCCCACGCCATCTACACCTGCAGCGACAAGATATTCAGCACCTGTTTTGACTATGCAAAAGAGAGCGGCACCATCCTGCACACCCATCTCAGCGAGACCAAGCAGGAAGTCGATGACTGCCGGAAGGCTCACGGACTCAGCCCGCTATTCTACCTCAAAAAACTCGGCTTTGAAAAGGCGAAATGCATCTTTGCTCATGGCGTTTGGCTCAACGAAGAAGAGATTGAACTCCTATCAGATACGCCCTCAGCGGTAAGCATTTGCACCCAGAGCAATCTCAAACTCACCAGCGGCATCGCCCCGCTCATGACTCTTTCCCAAAAAGGCGCAAACTTCGCTTTCGGCACAGATGGAGTGGCAAGCAACAACGATCTTGACATCCTCAGCGAGGCATCCTTCACCTCCCAACTGCACAAGACTATCAACAATAAGCCCCAATTTATGCCCGCCAAAGAGACTCTTGCCCGCCTCACCATACACGGTGCCAAAGCCTTGGGCACAGACGAGATCACCGGCAGCCTCGAGATTGGCAAAAGAGCCGACCTCCTGCTGATAAACCACCGCAATCTCCAGAGCGCAAACATGTATGACCCCTATTCCCACCTCATCTACGCCATCGGCAAAGAACAGATCAGTCACGTGATGGTGGAGGGCAGATTGCTCATGGAACAAGGCAAGCTCAGCACGCTCGACGAGGAAGCAATCATCGACCGCGCCGAGGAATATAAGACAATGATCTTAAGAGAGATACGAGATGTTAATCAAAAATAAAAGAGCCCTGCATGAATATGAAGTAGTGCAAAAGTTTGAAGCGGGAATTTCCCTAAGAGGGACGGAGATCAAGTCTATCCGCGCCGGAAGCATCAACTTCAAAGATAGCTATGCCCGCATCAAAGACGGTGAATGCTGGCTGATGAATTTCCACATCTCTCCTTGGGAAAAGGCGGCTTTCTTCAATCATGATGCCACTCGCCCGCGCCGACTCCTGCTCAACCGTCATGAAATTCATCAGCCAGCATTCACC
>DIQS01000056.1:12354-12500 GCA_002427325.1 Cloacimonetes bacterium UBA5456
TCCCGCTGGATATCTATATCAATGAGAAAGGTCGCTGCAAGCTCACCATAGCCATAGCCAAAGGTAAGAAAACCTACGACAAGCGCGATGCCCTGCAGCAGAAAGACCTGCAACGCGAGAAAGAAAGAGCACTCAGACGGGAATAG
>DIQS01000056.1:12673-12826 GCA_002427325.1 Cloacimonetes bacterium UBA5456
GAAAGAGCACTCAGACGGGAATAGAGCAAGGATATATAACAAACTCCAAGCCTAAATCATGTTCTAAAACCATTCAACAAGGACTCAAAAGACGGCTACAATTCCTCTTTTTTCTGCTTTTTTTCCATGTCTTCCTTAGAGGGTTCTGGTCAT
>DIQS01000052.1 GCA_002427325.1 Cloacimonetes bacterium UBA5456
CCACTATATTAGGACACCACAATGAGTTAAACGTTTAGTAAGGCAGGCTTTAGACGGCCGCTTAAGTAGGCTTCAGCTCACATTCATAAAACCTATGCACAAAGCGCATTTTCTATGGTAGGTTAACGCCCTCGTTAACCAAGAAAGCCTCGTTTTCTACACCTTTCTTGTTGCAATAATGTCCCTTTGCCCGAGAAAGCTCCGCTTTCTACACCTCACTTTGTGCGGGAAAGTCCCCTTTGCCGCATGCGCTCCAGCGCATTTTCTATGGTAGGTTAACGCCCTCGTTAACCAAGAAAACGGCAGTTTTCTATAAAGAGCATAAACATAAAAGCAAAATCAAACACAAATATCATCCTATCTATTACAAAATGAATCATTTAAAGCCATCTTTATCCAATAATCCCACACACCATAATCTCGCCAATTACTCACTTTTGCTTGACAGCATCCAAAGGATTTAAATCAGTGTGAATTAGATTATATTAGGAGAAGAATATGAAGTTGTCTTCCGAGAAAATAGAAAAAACAATGCGATGGATATTCATCATTCTTACGCTATTTGCGGTAGTGTATAACTTTTGGACGAGGTCTTGGGAGATATTTTGGTCGTCGGTGATGACTTTCCTTCTCTTCCTTCTACCTTCTTTCTTTGCAAAACGAAATAAGATAGTCATTCCACCTCCCTTTCAGATAATAATAACGATTTTCATCTTTCTTTCTATGTATTTAGGTGAAATTCATCACTTTTTCTATAGATTCACTTGGTGGGATAGGATGCTCCATTCCTCCTCTGCGATAATTCTCGGCTATATCGGCTTTCTTTTGATTTATACCCTAAATAAAGACAGTCGTGCACACGTTCGGCTAAGTCCATTATTCATGGCACTTTTCAGCTTTTGTTTTGCGATGACCATGGGTGTGCTTTGGGAAGTCTTTGAATATGGCGTTGATGCGATTTTGGGCATGAACATGCAAAAAGCAAGAAATCTTGAGCTGTTCCATGACGTTTTTGACACGCGTTTGGGGGTTTTGGACACCATGCAAGACCTCATCGTTGACGCCATCGGTGCCTTTATTGTATCCTTGATTGGCTATCTACATCTCAAACGCACGGACTCAAAAAAATCAAGATTTTGGAGAATGCACCAGCAATTTATCGAAGAAAATCCTGATCTCTTTGAGAGTGGTGAGGATTGATTCAATAATATTATCATGATATATAACTGCTTGAAACGCTATTTGTTACAGGCACTTTGGGGATAGACTTCCCTTGTCAAAGAAGAGGCGAAGTAGCTTTTAGGTGGCGAAAAGAGTTGACAGAAAAAGCCGCTTGGAGTTGTATAGCTTCAGTGAAAAAAAACTAAGGAGACAACCATGCCAAAAATGACGGTTGACCCATTTTTCTGCAAAGGTTGTGGCGTTTGCATTACAGTTTGCCCGAAAAAGATCATACGTTTTTCGGAAAACATCAATGAGAAAGGCTACCATTATGCAGAGTGTTTCGATCAAGATCAGTGCATCGCCTGCAAGATGTGCTATACTAACTGCCCTGAAGTGGCAATAACGGTTTGGAAGTGAGGTAAAGATGGCAAAGATATTAATGAAAGGTAATGAGGCGATTGCCGAAGCTGCTATTCGCAGTGGATGCAGACTCTATTTCGCCTATCCCATCACCCCACAGAGTGAATTAATCGAATATATGGCTCGCATGATGCCCAAGGTAAATGGCACGTTTTTGCAAGCCGAAAGTGAGGTTTCTGCCATTAATATGGTGTATGGAGCAGCCGGTTGCGGCAAGAGAGTGATGACCTCCTCATCCTCGCCCGGCATCTCCCTGAAAGCTGAAGGAATCTCCTATATCGCCGGCGCACAATTGCCCTGCGTGATCATTAACGTTCAGCGTGGCGGTCCCGGTTTGGGCGATATCCAGCCTGCTCAAGGTGACTATTTCCAGGCTACAAAAGGCGGCGGACATGGTGACTATCGTCTCATCGTTCTCGCTCCCAGTTCAGTTCAGGAATTTGCCGATATGGCGTCCGAAGCCTTTGATTTGGCAGACAAATATCGCACTCCTGTGATGATCTTGGCAGATGGAATGCTCGGTCAGATGATGGAGCCCGTGGAATTCAAGCCCACCCTCACCGATGAGGAGATTGAAAAGCTCGGTGAACAGCATACTTCTTGGTGCATCCATCCCAATCAGGATGGCGATCTCAAACACCATCATGAAATTAACTCGTTGGAGATTGACCCCCTCGTTCTGGAACAGCACGTGATCAATCTCTATAAAAAGTATGCAGAAATCGAGAAAAACGAACAGCGTCACGAAGAGTATAACATCTCTGACGACAATGAGATACTCTGCGTTGCTTGGGGAACAGCTTCACGTGTGGTCAAAAGCGCAATCAACGAGCTCAAAGCCCAAGGCAAGAGCATCGGCATGATTCGCCCGATCAACGTTTGGCCCTATCCCTATGAGGCAGTCGCCAAAGCAATCGGACCTAAAGTCAAAAAAGTATATGTCTTTGAGCTGAATACCGGACAGATGTTGGACGACGTCAAGATCGCCGTCGAAGGCAAAGTGCCGGTGAAATTCTGGGGCAAAGTGGGTGGAGTCGTCTTTACCCCTGCCGAAATCAAAGAAAAGCTCGAAGAATGTTTTAAGGAGTAGAATGTGGAAAAGATAGCATATAGACCCGAGTCCCTCACCAATACGCCCTTTACCTATTGCCCCGGATGCATGCATGGCGTTGCCCATAGGCTCATCGCCGAAGCGATTGACGAACAAGGTTTGATCAATGTCATGGCAGGCGTTGCGCCGGTCGGCTGCTCCGTCTTTGCATATAAATTCTTCAATTTTGATATGGCTCAAGCTGCACACGGCAGAGCGCCGGCGGTTGCAACCGGTATGAAGCGCGCTCGCCCGAACATGCATGTCTTCACCTATCAAGGCGATGGAGACCTCGCCGCAATCGGAACTGCTGAGATCGTGCACGCTGCAAACCGCGGTGAACATATCTCTGTGTTCTTCGTCAATAACGCCATCTATGGCATGACGGGCGGACAAATGGCTCCCACAACGCTTCCGAATATGAAGACCACGACCAGCCCCTATGGTAGAGATACCGACGATATCGGCTTCCCCATCCGTGTGTGTGAGCTGCTGGATACCCTTGTTGCGCCATACTATATCGAACGCGTCTCGCTTCTGAGCACGCCTGATATTCTTAAGGCCAAAAAAGCTGTGTCTAAAGCAATTCAATATAACAAAGAAGGCCGCGGATTCACCTTTATCGAATTCGTTTCCACCTGCCCCACGAACTGGGGACTCGATCCCGTGAAGTCTCGCGAATGGGCAAAAGAAAACATGCTGCCTTTCTTCAAACCCGGTATTTTCAGAGATAAAGGCGAAGGAGCAGAATAATGACAATGGAAATGATCTGTGCAGGATTTGGCGGACAAGGCGTCCTGACCATCGGTAGATTCCTGGCTCAAGCTGGAATGAAAGAAGGGAAAAACGTATCTTGGTTGCCTTCCTACGGTCCCGAAATGCGCGGCGGAACAGCAAACGTCTCCACCGTGGTTTCTGACGAAGCAATCGCATCCCCGATCGTTAGCTTCCCGGATGTTTTGGTTGCCCTCAATCAGCCGTCAATCGACAAATTCGCCCCCTCAATCCGCCCCGGCGGCATCCTTATTTATAACACAAATATGTGCCCTCATGGCTGCAAACGTGATGATATACAAGTCGTTAGCGCACCCATGGTGGATATCGCTCTCGAGATCGGAAGTCAGATGGTGATGAACATGCTCGCCATCGGCATCATCATCGGGAAAACCGGGATTATCAAACATGAAACCATGGTTGATGATCTCAAAGACTATATGAAAGGTCGAAGTCCTGAGCTTTTGGAGATGAACCTCAATGCCATTCAACGTGGAGTTGAAATCGGCAGAGGCTAAAAGCCATAGGCTTGCGTAATATATAATATCACAGGGGGCGCAAAAAACGCCCCCTAAATCTATAAAGGAAAAGCTTATGTCCAAAGATATTATAACCATTGAAACTTTTACTGATCTATTTGAAGCTGAGCTTGCGAAAAACTTGCTCGAAGAAGCCGGCATCGCTGCATATATCGAAGGCGAACGCTTCACCGGCATGATGCCATCCTTCGCGGGAGACATCCACAAAATTCGCCTGCAGGTGGATAAAAACAAAGAAGAAGAGGCAAAGCAATTGCTTGAAGGGCTGGAAGATGCTAATCTCTGCACGCGTATCCTGAAAGAGGAGAATGCACTGCTTGAAGGACATTTCTTGCTCACCAGCGGGAATCATAGCAATCGCTATATCGAAAAGATTAAGGTTCTACAAAATCCGCGTGCTGCGGCAGCCTTGGCTCAGGCACTGGCTAAAAGATTGGAACACCTTGAGTTTGACACGGTTATCGGCCCTGCCTATGGGGCGATCGTGCTTGCTTATGAAGTTGCTAAGACCTTGGATAAATCCTTCGTTTTCACCCAGAGAAAAGATGGGGAGATGGTCTTCAGAAGCGGCTTTGATCTCAGCAAAACCAAGAAAGCTGTGGTGATTGAGGATATCGTATCCACGGGCGGGAGCATCAAAGAGGTGCTCAAAAGCGCGAAAGATAAGGGGATAGAGATCGTGGCTTGCGGCATCTTGGTGGATAGAAGCGGGGGCAAACTCGAGCTGGATGTTCCCTTGCAAAGCTTGCTCACACTTGAAGTTCCGCTTTGGACGCCGGATGACTGCGAGATGTGTAAAGAAGGCGCGCCGCTGGTGCGTCCGGGGAGTAGCGACAAGCTTTGATGAAGCTGAGTTTGTTGGTGGAAAATCAGTCAGAGGCGGAGAACTTTCGCTTCCATCCCTTTGCTGAGGGGTGCGGGGTCTTTCATGAGGAAAGTGATTTTGCACTGAGTTTGGCAGATGATATCTTGCCCGCATATCTTTCTTATGCGCTGGCAGAGCGGGTCTTAGGGCATGTCGCTCAGCTTCATGTCGGAGCTTCGCTGAGCCTGCTTTATTATCCTGCAAGTCCGTGGGAGGATTTGCTTGAAAGTCTTGCTCAGCGGCCTGTCTTTGTCTTTTCGGACGACGCATATGCTCTGGAGCACTTCGCAGGGCTCAATCCGGTGGCAATTGACTATTTAGCTGAGTTTTATAGTGTTGATAACTTTGAGAAAATCTTGATTGTAAGCCGGCAGGATACGTTGCAAGCAATCATCGGCCAGGCGCCTGCTTCCTTCTTGCATCTGCTTATCACGGAAGGGGATTGGCGGCTTTGCTTGGCAAAAGAGATGCTCCCCAATGATGCGGGGCTTTTGCTGGCGGCATTGCGTCTCGTAGAGGGCTTGGCGGAGCGGGCTTCATCTCGCAAGATTTTGCCCCTTGAACAGGCACGGCAAACGCTGATCACTTCCCGGCATTCCTATGGTTTCTTTGCGGATAGATATGACGAATATATGGCGCATGTGGATTATGACCATTGGTATCATCTCTTGCGTAAGTGGTATGAGAATTATAGCGTTAAGAGTTTGGATAAGGTCTTGGAGATTGCTTGTGGAACTGCTGCAATCGCTGCGTGTTTTGCCGGCGACGGGGTAGAGGTTCATGCCTGCGATGCTTCCACTCAGATGTTGGAAAATGCTGAACTCAGAGGCGCAAATATCAGGCTCTATCAGGCTTTCATGACCGATCCCATTCCAGAAAAAGACTTCGATCTCATTGTCTGTATGTTTGATAGCATCAACTATCTTTGCGATAAAGCTGAGCTCAGCTGCTGCTTGCATGAGGTTCACGAAGCACTTGCTCCAGGTTCGCTCTTCATCTTCGATATCTCCACGCTGGGCAATAGCTTGGACAATTTCAGCGATGAATGCACACTCGTGGATGAGCCGAAAGGATTCATGGTGCATCACGCTTTTTATGAGCCATGGAGCAAGAGGCAAATGTCACGGCTGGAGCTATTTGAGCAGTGGGGAGAGGGCTATTTTCGGCGTAGTGAATTGCATAGGCAAAAGGTCTATCTCGCGCAAGAATTGGTGGCTCTCATAGAGAAGTCGTCTTTGGAACTGCTTGCCATATATGGAAATGAGGCGCACGTCAATCTCTATCCGAAGAGGTTGGATAGTGCTGACGGGCGTTATAATCGCCTCTATTTTGTGCTCAGAAAACCATGACAGAGCTCTATGAAAATGATCTCAAGCTTATCAGAGAGAGGGGTATGGCTACGCTCTGCGGCTTGGATGAGGCCGGACGCGGTGCACTGGCCGGTCCTGTTGTCATCGCCGGCGTAGTGTTAGACTATGCCCAGCCCATCGATGCACTCAACGATTCAAAGCAACTCAGCGCGAAGAAAAGGAGCGAACTTTACACGCTAATCACACAGCAGGCATTAGCTTATGAGATTGTTGCCCTGCCGGTTTCGCTCATTGATGAAATCAATATCCTACAGACAACCCTGCGCGGCTTTCAAATGGTCTATGAAAAGCTCGAAAGCCGTTGCGATTACGCTCTCATCGACGGGCGCGATCTGCCCTCAGGAATACAAGGAGAAGCCATTATCGGCGGAGACCACCTGCATGCCTGCATCGCCGCAGCATCCGTCTTAGCAAAGGTTTACCGTGATAATCTCATGATAGAACTGGATGGAAAATACCCAGAATACAGCTTTGCAATCCACAAAGGATATGGCACAAAAAAACACTACGAAGTCTTAGCCACATTCGGAGCCTGCCAAGAACACCGCCGCAGCTTCCGCCTCTTTTAGCCTCCGAACACAGCAAGCCCCCGCCTCTTCACGTCACTCGTAGCTTCGGTAGCTCGTAGCTGTGACGCAGTCACCTCGCTAAATCGACAATCCCCGCGCCTGTTTTTCCATACACTGCTTACAAAGATGCCAAGAGCAAAAGCGATGATAGATATCCATAAGTCCTTGTTGATAAACAGCTTTGCTATTTGCCAGCGTCACGTGCGAGGGGCTGAGATAGCGGTGCATAAAACGCGTGATATAGTTATCTTGCAGCGCGTTAAAGCTCTTATATGCCTCGATCGCGGGGCTGTCTTTCTCTCCCATCTTGCGATACCAGAGCGTCAGAATCGGCAAAAATATGTTGATATAAATGTTGTCCTGCACGCTTTTACCCAGCTTGATTTGCGGTAGTTCAGGGGACAGAGCGCCCTCTTTCCAAATTGCGCGAAAGCCTTTGAGAAGCTCATCATGCGAGCTGGTAAAGCGTAGGAAAGCCTTGAACAGTCCTTCATCAAGGCAGTGATAGATGAGCGGGCTGATGTGTTGCAGGCGGATCAGTGGATGGCTCTGAGGACGGATGCGAAAGAGTTGCCAATCCAGATCGAGCTTTTTGGCATACCAAGTTTGCGATTCATAGATGCTTTGCGCCTTTTTTCTATCCTCAGCGCTGATGATTTCAGAGCTTCTATAGAGCAATCCCGAGCTACCGAGATAGATGCTGAAGAGTTCTTCCTGCGTCATGCCAGCCTGCTTGAACTCCCTAAGTAGTAAGAGCGGCAGGTTTTGCGCGATGCTGAGCGTATTAAGTTTGTTCTTGGTATAGCCCAGCGCCTCAAAGATTCCCTCATAAAAGATTTGGTCGAAGCTGGAAAGCGAAAGTGCTGTATTGAAGCGTTTTATCTTGCTTTCAAAGCGGTTTATCCCAGCACGAAGGAGGATGAGTTCAAGATGGTCTTTGTCGATCGCCGAGAGCAATTCGCAATATACTGCGGGTTTGCTGTCACCATGATGCTCCATCACCAGCTTTTTGATGTCGTCGCTGAGCTGATTCTCCAGCTCAAGAATGGGTGCAGCGCCGCCGTCTTCACGGATGGTGAGTTCATAGGTAGAATTGTGGCTCAAAACTACGTGCAAAATCACCTGATTATAGTGTATATCTTCATGATGGTTATGCGCTTGCCAGTCGCGAGTCTTGAGATGAATCTCAATATCGCCGCGCAATTGCTCGCCATCAAGCTCAATGATTGCATTCTTAAAATCCGGTCCGCGCCCCGTGTTAAATTGCCCCTGATAGACGATGCGCAGGTCTTTGCCACACACTGTTTTAAGCTGATGTGAGAGATGCCCTTCATCCCAAATGTGATATAAAAACCGTTCTTCCATCAGAAATAGCGCCTCAGAAGCTCCATCCTCGCTCTCGCCGACGGAGAATTGGCATAGGTATGCGGAGTGTATTTGATTGGATTTGAAAGTATTGCGATCATGCGCATCGACTGCTCTCTATCCAGTTTTGCGGCACTTTTATTATAGTATGCCCGACTCGCCGTCTCGATCCCATAAATCCCCTTGCCCCATTCGACATAGTTGAAATATAGCTCCAGCTTACGCTTTTTGCTCATAAAAACTTCCATGATCACGGTCACTTGCACTTCGAGATATTTGCGAAAGTAGTTTCTATCTGTAGTGAGGAAGATTGTGCGCGCGAGTTGATTGCTGATCGTAGAGCCGCCCACACGGATTTTGCCGGCTTTTTTATTCTTTTGATATGCTTCTTGCACCATTTTCCATTCAAAGCCGAAGTGCTTATAATAATTGCCGTCTTCGATCCCAATCAGCATATCTTGAGTGTTTTGCGGGATATTTTCGAGCTTGATATAATCTCTTTTGTAAATTGGGTGCCCTTTGACGAGATATCTCTGTATCATCAGGGGGGTGACAGGCGGGTTTATAAAGTTATATAAAATGGTTAGAACTGTCACAATCCCCCAAAAATAGAGGTGCGCAAGCAAGATGACTCTGAAAATCCTATATAGGATGCCTCTTTTCTTCTTGCGCCGAGCCACGTTAGAATGCTCTGTTATGAGGACTTATTCTTTTGTCGTGTTTACGAAAGCGGCAAGGCGGGCTTTTCTACGGCTGGCGGTGCGCTTATGGATCACTCCTTTTTGAGCAGCTTTGTCCAGCTTAGAATAGAGCTCGTTTAAGATCTCTTCACTGTTTTCAGGGTTTGCTTTGAGATCTTTGGAAAGAGAGCGAATGGTGCGCTTAACATAGTTATTGCGCGCTGCACGCTTCTTGTCGGTTTCGATTCTTTTTTGTGCGGATTTACTTTTTGGCATGAGTACCTCTGTTCTCCTTATTATTTTGGGTCATAATGTTTAAGGTCGTATTCTTGTCAAACCTTTTTTAAACTTTGAATGGCTTTGTCAAGGATATCTATTTGTTTTTCAACGCTATAATCTTGGATATTGCCCTCGTTTCTGGTGGACTCTGCGATGCTCTCAACCCAGGCGATTGCCTCGTCGATCTCGTGATAGTCAAAGCTTCGGCCAGAATCGGTCTCGCGCACAATCCTTGCGGCGATGTTATCCGGCGGCGCAAAAACGAGGATGGGGCTGCGTGAGGCGAGATATTCAAAGAGTTTTGTGGTGAGCATGCCCTGATTGCCCTCATAGCGATTGATGATGAGGATGAGTAAGTCACTGGATACCATCTCTTTAAGCGCCTCTTTGTGGGAGAGAAATTCAACGTAGCGCGGCTGATATGTTAGGCCGGCGCTGATCTGAGCCTTCTTCTCTTCGCTGAGCGAACTGCCGATGAAGGAGACTTCCGCCTTGCGCTCTATCCCTCTGAGGAAGCTGTTTAAGAGCTCAAGCGATTGTCCCTGAGTGAATTGCCCAATATATTTGATGCGGAAAACATCAGACTTTTCGTGGACAAAACCCTCAAAATCATGTGGATCAAAGCCGTTTTGGACAACGATTTTATTGCCTTCAGGTAGGGCCTCGGCGATGTCTGAACTGATAACCGTAGTGATATCCGCACTCGCTAAAACCTCTCTTTCCAAGGCACTATGTATCTTTCTGCTGAGCATTCCAGGCGGATTAAACAAGAGATAGTGTATCTTCGTCCAAGGATCGCGGAAGTCGCTCAGCCAAGGCAAGCCGTGCTTTTTTGCCAATCTCATCGCGGGCAGGTGTGTGCTATGAGGCGGTCCCGTGCTGATAATCAGGTCGATGGGCTTGCTTTTCAGTATCTTAAGCGCTTCGCGGGAGAGTTTGCGACTCCAAAAGATGCGCAGATCGGGGATGATGAGATTGAGCCGCAGCCAGATCAACAGCTTTTGCAGACCTTTACTGTCCTTGGGAAGCGAGCCATGGGGCAGAGGCGTGCGGTTTCCCGTGAATCTTTTCCAGCTCTTTTCCCACGCAGGCGCAGAGATGCGGTGAACCTCAACTTCCGATGGAATCTTGTCACAAAGACTGTGGTCAATAAAGGGATAGTCACCATCTTTAGATGTGATTACAGTGATCTTGTGTCCTCTCTCCACCAAAAGGGGGATAAATCTCAGCCATCGCTGCACGGGTGCGCCGCCGCAGGGAGGGAAATAGTAGCTGAGAAAGAGGATATTCATATCTCTAAGAATATATTTGCCAAGTTGTTCCAGCTCTGATCTTCTTTGATCTTAGCTATGTTCTTTTGCATGAGGAGCAGGTGTTGGTCATGATAGAAATCAATCACAGCTTGCGCCAAAGCAGGGGCACTATCCGGCTCAACCAAGAAACCGGTCTTGCCTTCTTTAATATATTCACCCAGCCCGCCCACATCGCTCGCAATCACCGGCGTATCATAGCTATAGGAGGTGGCAATGACTCCACTCTGCGTGGCTGTTTTATAGGGCAAAATGCAGACATCGCTCTTACGGAAAAGCTCCTGAACTTCCTCGTTTTTAACATAGTGAAAGCGCGTCTCCACCGCATCCGCAAGCCCCAAATCCTCGATCATTTCCTCATAAAGTGCCTGATCTTTATAGACGCTGCCGGCGATGATCAGCCGAATATCGGGTATCTCTTGGCGGATTAAAGGCATGGCATTAAGTAAGATATCCAATCCTTTATATGGTTTAATCATGCCGAAAAACAATAGTGTTGGGTGGACATTCGTCTTGGAAATGTCCTCACCAAAAGTGCTGTAAAGCGGATGAAAACCTTGATGTGCTTTGAGTGCTAACTTATAAGATACCACTCTCTTGAGGTCTTTCATGCAGGCTTTGCTGAGAACAACGATGCCGTCCGCGGGCTCAAAGGCAAAGCGCAAGAGGCTTTTAGACAGTGGCCAGCTTTCGTGGGGGATGATGTTATGCGCCAAAATCAGCTTTTTGCCTTTCTTGATCCTGCGCAAAATATAGCCATAAGCGGGGGCGAAAAAAGGCAACCACCACGAGACGATCACCAAATCCGGCACAAAGCTATTTATCGCTCTGATAGTCCTCTCGAAGCTGTGCGGCAGCCAAGGAGTGAGCAATCTCAAGGACTCTGCCGAAGGCTCGCCGCCCTCTTCCTGCTTGCCGCCAGGGAAGATGAGTTCGGGATATTGCTTTTTGAAATTGAAAAACATGACCTCATGCCCGAGGCGGAGGAATTCCTGCGCTAAGTGCTCGGCAAATAGAGCGATCCCGCCCTTAAAAGGAGGCGCCGGCCCCAAAAGTGCTATCTTCAATCTTCTTGCTCCGATTCATGCGATGATCTGAAATATTGCCTGACCAAAGCAGGGTCTTTATGCGTTCCAAAAAGCGCCATCAGCCTGAGTCTTGCCTTGCTTCCTTTGAGATCACCGGCGAGAATTGCGCCGAGATCTTCAAGGTTTTTCCCGCCACCGGTATAGCCATATTCCGGCAGCACGCGTCCCGTGTAGGTTCTTGATGCGATGACGATTAGGATGCCTTTGTCGATTGCTTCTTTGATGATGGGAACGATCTCTTGAGGGAGATTGCCGCGCCCAAAAGCTTCGATGACGATCGCCCTCGCACAGCTCTGCATGCTGGTCTTGATGAACCTGCCGTCCATGCCGCAATAGGCGCGGATGAGGTCGATGTTATCGTCGATTGAGTCGGTCAAAACGCTCTCGCGATAGGGGCAATTGCGGTGATAGACCACGGTGTCGGGGTCAACGATGCCCAAAGGCCCCAATCCCGGACTATTAAAGGCATCAACCTTGCCGGAATCGGTCTTGACGACGTCCCGCGCGGTGTGAATTTCGTCGTTCATCACCACCAGCACGCCTTTATCGTGAGATTCATGATGACTGGCGACGCGAACACTGCCGATGATATTGCGCGGACCATCCAGCCCGAGATCACTGCCACTGCGCATCGCCGCCGTGAAAACAACGGGCTTGCGCGTGGTCAAAACTAAGTCCGCCATATATGCGCTTTCCTCCAGCGTATCCGTGCCGTGAGTGATCACCACTCCATCATAATCTACTATCTTTTCATCAATTAGCTTAGCAAGTCCAAACATCATTTCAGGCGTCATATAAGGGCTTGGGATGTTCAGATGATCCATAACTTCAACATTTGCAACGCCTTTGAGCTGAGGAAATTTTGTGAGAAAATCGGCGAGTTCACTGGTGGGAACCACTCCCAAATCAGCGACATTCTTCATTGAAATCGTGCCGCCGGTCATAATTAGTAAAATATTCTTTTTCATCTATGCCTCATTTATATGATATCGGATCGTCAAAACCTGCGCCGGAAAAGCCTCTGAGCCTGATTTCGCAACTGGGGCAAACCCCGCAAGCCTTTTCTTCGGAAACATAACAGCTCCACGAGAGTTCGAAAGGAGCGCGTAAACCCATGCCCAAGAGGATGATCTCGCTCTTGGAAAAATGCAAAACAGGCGTCTTGATAGTGATGTTTTCTTTCACAGAACCTTGCCTGATGAGCTGATTCATCGCCTCAAAAAAGCTCTCTCGGCAATCAGGATAACCGGAGCTATCTTCTTCAACTGCACCGATATAGATGCTCTCGGCGTCAAGCACTTCTGCCCAAGAGATCGCGGCGCAAAGCATGGTCGCATTGCGGAAAGGCACATAGCTGTCAGGAATATCTCCCTTTAACGGCTTGATCTCTTGCCCCTCTTGAACCAAAGACGAGCCGCCGATCTCAGCCAGCCAACGATAGTCTATGTTCTTCGCTGCTTTGGCTTTATAATGCTTTGCGAGCTGATCAAAACACCATCTTTCCTTTGCCTCGGTGCGCTGACCGTAGGAGAAATGCAGAAAATATAGCTCGTCCTCGTGCTCGGCAGCCAAAGCCGCTGTCACCAAGGAGTCTATGCCTCCGCTAACTAACACAATCGCTCTTTTCATGAACCTTTTCCGTTTGAATATTTCTTTTGTTCACCACGCTTGACCAAGAGTGCTTTTGTGTCAAGAACAAAGCTTGCTATTCGTCCCTTCCTTATCAAATACCACTGTTTTTCTACTTCCTCAACCATGCCTTCCTTAAAGGGTTCTGGTGATGATATGGTCATGATGTGGTCATGGGCATGAGCATATCATGACCGGAGGATGAGCGGAATGGTATAGGCAAGGTGTAGGAATATAAGGTTCTTAGAGCTGTTCGGTAAAAGTGATTTTGGAATATCAAGTGAGCCGATGATATAGTGGTCTCAAAATATCTCCCAAAATCGGCAAAAAAAACTCCCCAAAACGGCACTCATTTACATGAAAAGATACCGATTTGGGGAGTAAATTAAAATAATCAAGGCACAATTTTCTGCCAAGCAGGCAAGCTTAAAAGATGCTAATACAAGAAAAAATCAAACAATTCTCATTGGATATAAAATAGCCCTCAAAGTCGCTTATTATATAGATTACAGACAGTTCTGCCACATCGAGATTTCTCGCTTTTTGCGTAATTCTTTGCTAAGTGAAACGTTTTTAACTTGACATAAAACCTAATATTTTGCTTTTGAGTATATTAATTGCTTGATTAGAACAAGATAAATCAAATAGCATAAGTATCTAAGGAGAACAAAACAATGACTAAAGCAGATCTTGTAAAAAGAGTATCAGAAAGCACAGGCATCATCCGCAAAGATGTTGCTGCTGTGACAGACGCACTTTTCCAAGGCATTAAAGACATTCTTGCCGAAGGACACCACATCGAAATCCGTGGATTTGGCACCTATCGCCTCAAATCCCGCAAACCCCGCATGGGTCGCAACCCCAAAACTGATGAGAAAGTTAAAGTACCGGCACGCACAGTCCCCACCTTCAAATTCTCACGTGAGTTCAAGAATAGCGTAATCAAAACAAAGATCGTCAGCTAATCGAGGGAAGATATTATGCCGTGTGGAAGAAAGAAAAAACGTCGTAAAATCTCTACTCACAAGAGGAAGAAACGCCTCCGTAAAAATCGTCATAAAAAGAAATAATAGATATAGCCATCCTCAGGGGTGGCTTTTTTTTATTTTGAATTGGCTTGATTATCAAGACCGAGGCATGTTAAAGTGCTGATATCGAAGCATTCCAACATTCTACTCTCCTCTGATAATCATGACTAAAAAAACAAACTTGCTTGACCGCATCAATCATTTAATCATATTTCTTTACAAATCAGATTATCGTGATAGATTATAGCTAAATCGGCAAATTATGATTCATCTTGACGAAAGTTGCTATGATCAATAACTTGCCCCAAACTAATATTTTTGAGGTTTAATTATGTATTACGATGTAATTATCATTGGAGCAGGCCCTGCAGGGCTCAGTGCCGGAATATATAGCGCACGCGGTGGGCTGAAGACGGCTGTATTTGAAAAAGCTGTTGTCGGCGGACAGATCACGGTCGCTGATGAGATAGAAAACTATCCCGGATTTGAGGAAGCCCTCTCGGGATTTGAACTTACGCAAAAGATGCATGACCAGGCTGAGCGTTTTGGAGTGGAATTCATCGACGAGGAAATCATCGCCATGGGTGTGGACGGTCTTTGCAAGATTGTGGAAACCGATAGCGGTAAATATCGCGCCAAGAGCGTGATTCTCTGCACAGGCGCATATCCGCGCCGACTGAACGTCCCCGGCGAAGAGCGCTTTACCGGACGCGGCGTGAGCTATTGTGCAACCTGCGACGGCGCACTCTATCGTGATAAGGTTGTTGCAGTTGTAGGCGGCGGAGACAGTGCCATCGAGGAAGGAATGTTCCTCACTCGTTTTGCCAAAAAAGTGTATGTGATCCACCGTCGTGACGAGCTTCGCGCCCAAAAGATCATCCAAGAACGCGCCTTTGCAAACCCCAAGATGGAATTCATTTGGGACAGCGTGGTGCAACAGATCAACGGCGAAAACCGCGTGAGTGATCTCGAATTAGTCAATAGAAAGACCAATGAAGTGAGCCATCTGCCTGTAGATGGAGTGTTTATCTACGTTGGAATCCTGCCCAATAACAAGCTTTTTGAATCCCGCATCGAGCTCGATAGCGGCGGATTTGTGATCACCGATGAGCACATGCACACCACGGTTCCGGGCGTTTATGCCGCCGGCGACATCCGTCAAAAGATTCTCCGTCAAGTCGTTACCGCCACCTCGGATGGCGCGATCGCCGCATGGAGTGCCGAAAAATGGATCATTGAAAACCATGATGCACTCGAGGTTGAACGTGCTAAATAGCAAAGAGATAAGGCAACAGTTCATCGATTTCTTCTTGGAGAAAGGACACAGCTTTATCCATTCCTCTGCCGTGGTTCCCGAAGACGATCCCACCCTGCTTTTTGCCAATGCGGGGATGAATCAATTCAAAAACATCTTTTTAGGGCTCAAAGAACCCAGCGTCAAGCGCGCCGTGAACTCACAGAAGTGCATCCGCGCCGGCGGTAAGCACAACGATCTCGAGGAAGTCGGCAAAGACGGCTATCACCACACCTTTTTCGAGATGTTGGGCAATTGGAGCTTTGGCGACTATTATAAACACGATGCGATTATCTGGGCTTGGGAGCTCTTCACCGAGCGTTGGAAGCTGGATAAGAGCCTGATCTATGCCACCGTGCACGACAGCGATCAGGAGGCTTTTGAGATCTGGAGAAATCACACGGATATCAAGCCGGAACATATTAGTTTTCATGGTGATAAGGACAACTTTTGGGAGATGGGGGACACCGGTCCTTGCGGGCCTTGTTCCGAGATTCATATTGATCGCGGCCTCTCGCATTGTAACAAGCAGGGCGTGGAAGGTCATGTCTGCGCTCCCAACGGTGATTGCGACCGCATCATCGAGCTTTGGAACCTCGTTTTCATCCAATTTGAACGCCTCGCCGACCGCTCACTCGTGCCGCTTAAACATCGCTATGTCGATACAGGCGCAGGTTTGGAGCGAGTCGCCCAAGTTCTTCAGGACAAGAATTCAAACTATGAGACCGACCTCTTTATGCCAATCTTAGAGCGCATTGCACAGCTTTCGGGAGTGGAATATCACGAAGAAGACGGCATGAGCCACAGGGTGATTGCGGATCACATCCGTTGCCTCTGTTTTGCGCTTGCCGACGGCGGTTTCCCCTCGAACGAAGGGCGGGGCTATGTCCTGCGTCGGATTCTCAGGCGCGCATCCCGCCACGGTCGTCTCTTGGGCTTTGCCGAGCCTTTTCTCTATAAACTCGTGGACAGCGTTGTTGAGATCATGGGACACCATTTTGAGGAACTGCGCGGCAGGGAAAGCTATATCAAGATGGTGATTAAGGCGGAGGAAGAGCGTTTCAACAAGACCTTGGATCAGGGCTTGCACAAGTTTGAAGAGATCTCCTCAGTCCTGAAAGACGATCTCATCAGCGGCAAGGATGCTTTCTTGCTCTATGATACCTACGGTTTTCCGCTGGATCTCACGATGATTTTGGCAGAGGAAAAGGGTCTCAGAGTCGATCTCGAGGCTTTCGATAAAGAGATGGACGCCCAGCGCGAAAGAGCCAGAAAGGCGTCGAAATTTGAGTCAGATCTCAGCGTTGAGGATTGGACGGTGATCACTGAGCCCACTCCGACAGAGTTCAGCGGATATAATAAGATCAAGGACAGCTCTTACATCCAACGCTATAGATTGCTGGAAGATGGGGGCATTGCTCTGCAGCTTGAGCGCACTCCATTTTATGCCGAAAGTGGCGGACAGATTGCGGATACCGGCAGAATCTATAACGATGAATGCGAATATGAAGTCTATGACGTCAAAAAGATGGACGACGCCTTTGTGCATTATGCGCGCATCAAAAAGGGCGTGATTTCCACGCAGGAAGTGACGCTTGAGATCGACCTTGAGCGCAGGCTGGATATCGCACGTAATCACACGGCAACGCATATCTTACACACTTCGCTGAAAGAGGTTTTGGGCGATCACGTCCAGCAAAAAGGCTCGCTCGTGCATCCCGATTATCTCAGATTTGACTTCACTCATTTTCAGGCGATGACGCCGGACGAGATGAGCAAGGTTGAGCAAAGAGTGAATGAAATCCTGCGCAGCAATCGCGCTGTTGGGGTTCAGATCAAAGACTTTCAAAAGGCGAGAGAGGACGGCGCAATTGCCCTTTTTGGCGAGAAATATAGCGATGAAGTGCGCGTGGTGAACGTGGACGGCTTTTCGCAGGAACTCTGTGGAGGGACGCACGTTGGTCACAGCGGTGAGATCGGACTCTTTAAGATCGCTTCAGAGAGCTCTATCGCAGCGGGAATCAGGCGCATCGAGGCCTTCACGGGAAGAGCGGCGATCGCCTATGTAAAGGAGATGGAAAATAGTCTCGCCAAGGCGGCAGCACTCTTTGCCGCACCTGTTAGTCAGCTCAATGAGAAAATCGAAGCGCAGAAGCAACACTCCTACGAACAGGAGCAAAAGATTAAGCAACTCGAAGCCGAGCTCGGCAAGATCAAGATTGATTCCATGATGGCTAATGTCCAAGAATATGATGGACTTAGACTGCTTGTCCAAATCCTTGACGAAGGCAGTGATCTCAAAGCTTTTTCCGATATCCTGCGCGAAAAGCTCACCCATGAGATCGGAGTGATCCTCATGAAAAAGGCGGATAAACTCTCCTTACTCGTGGTGGTCGGCAAGGAGCTTTTGCCCAAATATAATGCAGGAAAGATTGTCTCTCGCATCGCTTCCGAGATCGGTGGCAAGGGCGGCGGCAGACCGGATAGCGCCATGGCAGGAGCGGATTATCCTGCGGACTATCAGGCATTTGTCAAGAGCATCCCCGCCATCATCCATGAATTTGCATGAAGATATTGATCATTAGACTCAGTTCTTTGGGGGATATCATCCTCACGGAGCCGATTGTCCGATATCTGAGAGAGAGCTATCCCGAGGCGGAAATCGACTATGTGACGAAGCCGCAATTCCTTGAATTAGTAATGCTTATGGGGCACGAGATCAATGGCATCGCCTATGAAAAGACTGCCGCATTCCATCTGGAACTGGGCAGAAAAGGCTATGATCTCGTGTTCGATTTGCATGGCAAACTTTCCAGTTATCTCTTGCGCATCTTTGCGCGCGGAAAGCGCAGCGCAGTCTATTTCAAGGATAGAAGAACGCGGAAGCGCATCGCAAATGGTAATAAGAACTTGGCGATCTCCTCGACCGTGGAACTTTATGGAACGGCACTGAAAAAGCTGAGCTTTGAGGCAAAACTGGACGCTCCAAAGATATCGGCGCCGGCGGGCATTTCCTTTGATAACTTAAGCAAAATGGCGAAACGTATCCTCATCTTTCCCGGAGCTTTGCACGAAACAAAGCGCTATCCTGCAGTGTATTACAAAGAACTGATCAAGATGAGCCCCGAGGATTATCAGTTCATCATCCTCGGCTCCAATGCGGAACGAGAACTTGCGGCAAGCATCTGTGAGGACGAGCGCACTCTCGACCTCTGCGGACAGCTCAATCTCTTGGATCTCGTTGCCTTGATCGATACTGCGGATTGGGTGATCAGCTCGGATAGTGGGCCCATGCATATTGCCGCAGCACTTGGAAAGAAGCAGATTGCCATCTTTGGCGCCACTCATCCTCGACTGGGTTTTGCACCGCAGAATCCTCGTGCAGAAGTTTTGGTAGCAAACCTACCCTGTCAGCCTTGCTCGCTACATGGCGGCGCTGAATGCCCCAAAAAGCACTTCAATTGTATGCACAAGATCAAGATCAGCAGCGTCTTGGATATCATCACAAAAGATTGAACCCAGACAGAATAAGAGCTATAAACTGAGGCATAAGCTTCGCGCTCTGCGAGATGCCTAACACTCGTCAACTATTCCCCAGATTCAACAAACCCCTTCTGTAGCAAGATTAAGCTCACCTAATTACAATCAAGATATTAAGATAAGCAATAATACTCGACAGAACATTTCATTATTGCAATAATGCGATTATTCGGCAAAAAAGAGAGCTATAGTAAAAGCAGATTAGAGAGCAATTGTTGTCCGCTTCGATAGTCTATCCCTTGAGATGTAAGTCTGATGCGGCTTTTTAGTGGTAGGCTAAATAATAGTTAACATGGTGTAAATTTGTTCTTGACAGCAATGCACCTGTGAAATTTATTGCAATCATGATATATTAAACACTTTGTTTTGTGTCATATCCACACAAAGTGTTCTTAATAATGGCCTGTATAACAGTCATGCAGTTAAATAGTTAGCTCAGAAACTGTGATTAAATGATTTTAAACATAAGGAATATATGATGATGAACATTTTAAACAAAGATGCAGTTCTGTTTGGAAGATTGCAATCGGAACAGGGAGATATGAGATGAACAAAAAGATTATAATTCTAACAATGATGCTCGTTTTTGGGATGACATTAGGGCATGCGGAACATTTTAGGAGTAAAACCCCTGGTGGTGTGTGGAGCAGTAAAGGTACATGGCAGTGCTCATATCTGCAATGGATTTGGACTCTTGTCCCAGTACCTCATGCGCCATCTTATGATGATAATTCTATTCTTATAAAAGACCCTGTTGACGTTGATGTGGACGTTACTATTGATCAAACTACGATAAAAGATGCTGGAAAACTTTCAATCAATAACAGCATTACGCTTACAATAGCCAACGGTAGCGGCACTGATCTCACAATTGAAGGCACTTTGACCGGTGATGGAAACCTCGTAAACAACAGTGGAGCTACAGTTGTCATAGGTGACAGCGGAACCTACGACCTCAGCGGCACCGCAACAAATAACGGCAGCATGACAGTCAACGGCACCTTAGAAGGTAATGGAAACCTCGTAAACAACAGTGGAGCTAATATTGCTATCGGTAACAACGGAACCTACGACTTCAGCGGCAGCACTACAAATAACGGGACCATAAGCAATAACGGCAGCATGACAATCAACGGCAATTTTGAAGGCGATGGAACCTTAGTCAATAACAGTGGTGCTCAGATCGTAATTGGCGAAGATGGAAATTACAATCTAAGCGGCACTTTGACGAATAACGGCACAATTACAAACAACGGAACCATTGCATTAGGCCCTAACCAATTAAACGGAACTGTAGTAAATAACGGTAGAATTCAATGCGACAGCCCCGATTTCATGAGCAGCGGGACTCTGACCCATGGAGAGAATTCCATCATCGAATTTACCCAGCCCATAACAATCCCGGCAGGTGCAAGCTTCGAGAATTTAGACCTTAGCGCACCGGGAATTTATTATCTCGAAGGTGATATCACCGTGGTTCAAAACCTCATCTTGGGGCCGAATACCTATATATATACCAATGGACACGAACTCGAATATGATTTTTGTGAGGACGAAGACGAGCCTCGAATCATAATTGATGTACCCGTCGTTCTTGCATCAACCGCGCATAACTATAATGGCTTTACCGCGAGATGGGATTCAGTTCCCGGCGCTGCCTCATATGATCTTACCGTCAATGGCCCCAACGGATATGAGTATAATGTTGGAAATATCACGAATATAGCAGCTCGCATAGATGGCTTATACAGCACATCCGAATATACATACCAAATTAAAGCCAAGGATGTTGCCGGTGTCGATATTCCAGGTTTTATCCCGATGACCGAAACCGCAACCACAACAGCTCCGATCGAGGGAATTGGCGCATCCACTTCCATCAACGGCGCTCCTGCCACGATCTTTGTCCCTCCCGTGAATAACGGCATCACATACAACGATGTGATTGTAAAGCCGAACACTTCAGGAAACGACGACTTCTGCATAACAATCACTTATCACCCGGATGGCTATGATGGCATGCTAAATGGTCGTCTCTTAGCAACCGTCACTTCATCAAATCCAAGTGCCTTAAACGGCATATATACTATTCACCATACGGGGATGGTTCAACCTGCCGCCGCCGCATACCGCTATGCAGAAGGTGCATGGATTCAATTAAGCGATGCCAACTTCACTGTATCGGGTAGTACAACTGTAACGATCTCCGGCATCAACTCCAGTAAAACAAGCGGAGAATTGCAAATTCTTATGGACAACAGCTCCGGCACTTTGCCCGTAGAGCTCTCATCTTTCACTGCAAGAATCAATCCCTATGGCAATGTTAAGATCGAATGGGTCACCCAGACCGAGACCAATGTCATGGGCTATAGAATCTATCGCAACAACGTCAGAAACCTTGACTCAGCCATACTTTTGGACGCATTGATCGAAGCCAGAAACACCTCCCACACTCAGGTTTATAGCTATACCGATAACGATGTCTTGACGCCGGGCAACCACTACTATTGGCTGGAATGCATTGACTTTGACGGCACGACAGAGTATTATGGCCCAGTGACTGTGAAAATCAGCGGGGATTCCGATTCTCACAATCAGGCGCCGATTGTTGCCGGCATCAACCACACCTATCCCAATCCCTTCAACCCCGTTGTCCACATAGCTTATGGCGTGCCCGAAGCGAGCACCGTGAAGATGAATATCTATAACGTTAAAGGTCAATACGTCTCTGAAATCATGAACGAATATAAGAACATCGGCGCACACACCTTCACTTGGACGGGTAAGGACGCTTATGGCAGACAGCTTCCCAGCGGACTTTATTTTCTCAGGATGGAGATGAATAATAAGACTTGGGTCAAAAAGATCACCATGAGCAAATAGGCAAGACTCAGCCGGAGGTTATCAAATCGGTAGCTATAGACTGCACATTAGGCGCAGACATAACAAAATCGGCAAGCCTTTGCAAGGCTTTGCGAAGCTGTATCTCACAGACTATTCTGCAGATTAGTTTGTAGATACAGCTTCTCTTATGGCTTCCTTTTTTACGATTTGCCTTGTTAATTTCACATTTTTACACAACTATACACTTATAAAAGAACTAT
>DIQS01000027.1:0-14185 GCA_002427325.1 Cloacimonetes bacterium UBA5456
ACACCAACGTTTGAGACACTACCCAGTCTATGAGTAATAGTTTTTAATACATTCAGATGAAAAAAGTCTTGTATAGGAGAGATATTATGAAAAAGATTATGATTGTATCTTTGGTTCTCATATTAACTTGCAGCTTTCTTATTGCGAACGAGCCTGTGTCGAAACAGGCCACCTTGATAGAGACAATATCCTCTGCTGAACTATTAGTTGAAGCAACCGGAGTGTATGTTTCTCCGGAAAAAAGTGCCCGCGCAAAACAGAAAGACGTTGAGTCAAACGGAATTTCGAGAGCAACTTTAGATGCCAAACGCAGTGCGGTTTGGTTTGTGATCCTCGGCGGGACAGACCCCATCCTGCGAAGCGCTGCTGAACAACGCAGTTTTGAAGGACAAAGCTCTCGTTTTTTCTCGGAATCTGCAATAAGCAGATATATCAGCTATGAAGACAGCCGTTTCATTCAAAGACTAAGCATCGAAGACGGCACGGGAATGAAAATCTCCAAGCGCTTTAAAGTAAACAAAGAAATGCTCATGCGTGACCTTCAAGAAGCCGGAATTATCAGCGGAAGAGACGAGATCAGCGATGCTTTGGGACGCCCGCAGATCATGGTGATCCCTTCGGTTGCAAAAGGGGTGAATCCATTGGAAGCACTTGAAAGAGACTCCGGAATTCGCCACAGTCGCGGCGTGATCGAAAGCCATCTCACCGCCAAGCAATATGAGGTTTTGGATGCCGGGCAGATGGATCAGATCGGTGGTCTCACTCAGATTCAGGGCATGATCGCCGGACAAGAAGAAGACATGGCTTATGCGGTTGCGCTTTCCATCGGTAGCGACGTCTATATCACCTATGCAGGAGCTTGGGAAAATGCAGGGTATAACACTGAACGCCATAGTCTTACGGTGCGTGCCTATGAGACTTCTTCAGGCAGGCTTTTGGGAACCGAGACAGGATATAGTCAAGCACGACAAGGCAAGGCGATGATCAGCGTGGAAGAAGCCGTCACGGGCGCAATTGATGCAGTCTTGGCTCGTATTGACGCATATTGGAGAGACGATATCAAGCGCGGCGTGCAATATAAGATGGTTCTCAGCATAGACAGAAGCTTTAATGAGGACGACGCCTTTGACATCCAAGACATCTTCATCGACGCCGTGGAAGCTGTGAGCAAATCATATAAAGAAAACATCGCAACAGACTATACTTTGGATCTTCAAGCGTGGGTAAATCCGAGTGATTATAATAGCTCCAGAGCACTGTTCCGCGCTATCAGACAAGACTTTAACAAGAGCTCTTGGGGCGCAAATCTCAAGACGATCAACATCAATCGTAAACTGATACAATTGAAGGTTGAATAAGGCGGAGGCGGACATGAAAAAGCATTTATTTATCGCGATATTTACCCTCTTCTTGGTGGGATTATCAGGCGCAAATAACTACATCTATGGAGAAGGACAAGGCAAGAGCTTTGATGAGGCATTTGCCGAAGCGCAGTCGAAAATCGCGCAACAAATCTCCGTGCGTGTGGAATCTATCACCGAGCTGAATACACTTGATATTGAAGAAGATGCGAAACATTATTTCCGTGAATCAATAGAAAAAAACATCAAACTCACGGTGGATGAAACGCTCAACGGCATTGAAATTATCTCCCAAAAAGTTAAGAAAGGCACCCATGAAGTCAAGCTGGGCTTGGATAAGATCAAGTATCTGAATTCCTTGCGTAGCGAGCTGGATGAAAAGAAAAATGCGGCGCGCAACTTGGTGGATAATGCCGAGGAATTTGTGGCTCAAGGCAAGCCGCTTTTTGCCATCGACAGCTATACCGATGCGCAGAAACATCTCCCCGAATTGTATGCCAAAAAAGCGTTTTATGACAGCCTTTCGGAACATCCTTATTATGTGTGGCACGAGCTGAATGTGGGCTCAATCGATGCCGCATTACGCGATCTCATCGGCAGGGTGAGCTTTGAGCTTGTCTCCGGCGGAGATCAAGAAGCAGAGCTCGGCAAACGCTTGCCCGAACCCATACAATTCTTCGTCTATTATGCTTCTCCCGATGGCGGCAGAATCCCGCTCTCCGGCTATCCCGTGCATCTAAGCTATGGCGATGGCAGCTCTTTGGAAAGCGGACAAAGCGATGATCGAGGAAATTATAAGGTCGTGGCGCGCGCATTGGAATTGGAAGGGATGAATAAGATCGTGATCCGCAGCAAGGCGCGTGACTTGCCCACCCATCTGGCGCGGCTTTCTCAGAGCAGATTTGCTGAGGCCTTATATGGCATTGTGGAGCTGGGCAAAACCGAGATTTCGCTGGATATTAAAGGACAGTGGGGAACTCGGGATGAGCGGCTGGAAAACATTGTTGCCAGAGCTCTTTCGGGAAGTGCTTTCGTGGTCTCCGAATATGCAAGCTATGTGCTCGAAGGCAGGATCGCGGAAGATGATGTGAAGGAGTTGGACAGCTTTGCCGGCAGAAGCTATATCGCAAATGTGAGGCTGGAGCTCTTTTTGGTTCGCAAAGATGACGGCAAAAAGCTGGGATCATTCTCGGCAAAAGGAACGGCGAACGCCAAGAACGAATCTGATGCTATCCACCAAGCGGTCAATAAGATCAGTGTCGATTCACGCAAACTAAATTCAAGTTTGCAGGACTTTCTCAAACACGAATAAAGCGTTTTGAACATGAAAAAGCCCCACGGCAAAGGCTGCGGGGCTTTGTTTTTTCTCTTTTATAATCTTAGTGTCTTTTTAAGGGGTCAAGCCAGGCGAAAGCATTGAAACTCCATTGCTTTAGCAGCCAGTTAAATCCAACTTTAAATCTCATGCCGCTCAAGTCCATTTCCTCTAAAAAATAATCGTTAATTGGGATTTCATTTCCATTTATGGCCTTGTTGCTAAAGATTACCCCGGTGGGAAATCCTTTGCTTGCTCCCACGGATAGTTGGAAGTTCGGAGCCAACATATAGAGCAGATCGGCTTCGGCTTTGGCGGCTAATTCTCCTGCACCAATGGTTGTGGTTCCATAAAAAGGATCCTCATTGTTGCTACTCATAAGGTCAATTCCGGCTTTCCCGCCAAGTGAGAGTGCGGTGCGTCCTATCCAAAACTTTCTGCTCAGTCCGCCATAGACGGAATATAGAAAGTTATTGCTGTTGGAAATATCGATCTCGGGGTCGATCATGCCGACGGCAAACTCCATTTCGGCATAAGTTTGGGTGATGCCGATGATGGGGGCAAGGTTGTATGCCATGGAGATATTTATGCCCAGCGAGGCATCCACATCATCGGCGTTTAAGGGGGCAAATATCTGTCTGGGGATATAGATATCGCCTGTGAAAAAGGGTGTGATTTTCAGGTCTAAGCCCAAAAGTGGATATTCTTGTAAGACGGCACCGGGCATGACTTTCTTTGCCCAGTGTAGCTTGATCTCGGAATGTTTGTTGGGGTTTTTCCCATTTCTGTTATCCACGTTTTTGACTATCCTGCCAAAGCCTACTCTCTTGCTTTTTACGTTGCCTTCTCTGTCTTCATAATATTCCAAAACGCGGAAGGTGTCGTCCAAAAACACGCCGTCCTTGCGTCCCAAGGAGGTGGTAAATCTCTTTTTAGAACGTCTTTCGAGGATCTGAGCGGTGAGGCTGAAATCGGGGATTTGACGCATGTTTACGGAGAGGTTTTTAGTCCAGGCGTGCATTCCGGCGCACATGGAATATTCGCGAGGGGTGGTGTCAAAAGTCTTGTTTTGAAAGGTGTAGGACTTGTGGTTTTTGTTGCCGATGGTCGCAGAACCTTGTCCATTGGTTTGAGATGATTCCACCGCCACGATCTGGGTCTTGCCATCTTTATCAACCTGTAATTGATACCAAATTATGCCGCCTTTGATCTCATATTTGACGTCGTCTTTGTCACGTTCCCAATCTGCATAAGTGACATAAGGCAAATAGATATAGGCGCTGTTCATGAGGATTTCTAACTGTTCGGCGGTTAGGCCAAATTCGCGTCCTTTGGTTTGGGCTAATCTGATGCGGGCGGATTCGTCCTCGATATTCAATCTTCTTGATTCTTGGATATCGGGGTCTGAGAGAATTTTCACAATTTCCCTGCCCACAGTCTCTTGCATGATCTCGCCTAAGGAGTTTACGCTGGCTATTCTCAGGCTGGAAGCACGTCTTTTGAATTCGCCTAATGAGGAGAGGGAGAGGTCGTTATAGTCAAAACGATCCACTTCGATGTAGGAAGAAAGAAATAAAGAAAAGACATCCATGTCAAAAGCTCCGTCCTGAACATCCGGACCAAGCCAAACATAGCCGAGAGAACTCACAGACTTGCGCGCGTATTCTCCCTGTTGGGCGCAAAGCGGCATGACAATTGCGGCGAATGCAATGAATATTAAAACAATCTTTTTCATGTTTACTCCTTGGTTTTTGCTTGAACAAAACCGATGGCAGATTGGGGTCAAATCACTTAACTTCATTTTATCTAACTCTGTGGAATTAACCTTATTTGTCAATATAATAATTCAAAAAACTAAATAAAAACTCAAAATTAAAATAATCCTTGACTCAAATCGATAACTGCTAAATGTAGAGATTGTGCAGGTAATTCGTCTGTGACCTGTATTAACACAAAGAATAACAATGCCGTCGGACTTCTTTATGGAGCCTGTTCGGCGCAGGAGAAAACATGAAACATACTCGTTGGATGATCCTCGTCGTCTTACTAATGTTTGTATTAGCAGGTTGTGGCTCAAACAAGGGGGCACAGGCTCCGGCACCCACAGGAGTCAAAGTCTATTTCCCCTCTTGGTGGAACACTCAAAATGAATCAAACTTCGTGTGTTCCTATGGCACAGCAACCAAAGCCAGTCTCAATATGTCCATCGAATCTGCAAAAGCACATGCTTTGCAAGAGTCTTCACGCTATGTGGAAGCTAAAGTTCGTGAAATGACCGAAGAATATCAAGCTGAATCGGGTGTTCATGATCCTCAACTTCTTGCCAATATCGAAACAGCTATTCGCGTGTCTTCAAACACCACTTTTAAGGGACTTCTCACCGGTAAAACCGAGACAATGCAGGAAAATACCCCTCAGGGAGTCCGTTATACCAGCTACGTCCAGATGAAAGTTCCGGTTGATCAGATAAACAAGAGTCTGAATGCCAGCATCCGCAATGAAGAAGCACTCTACAACCAATTCAAGGCATCACAAGCTTTCCAAAAGCTCGACGATATGTTTGATTGATGCTTTGTCTTTATTAATCTTAAAACAGCCTTGCCAAGCGTGGGGCTGTTTTTTTGTTTGACAAATGCAATGCATTTAGTAGATTGACAACCAGTAAAGCAGTATATCTTTCAGGAGGAAAAAATGTCTTTATACTCAGTAAATGAAGTTATCGAATTTGCCGTTCAGATCGAGAAGAATGGCTATGCCTTCTACGACGAGGCAACGAAAAGGAAAGACCTCGACCAGCGTTCTCGTGACTTTCTTAGCTATCTCAGAGATCAGGAATTGACTCACGAACAGAGCTTTTTGGCCTTGCGTAGCGATGATGATATCGCTCAGCTTGATCTTAGTCAGGATTGGGAGATGGTCTCAAACTATATGCGTGCCATCATTGAAGGGCGCATCTTTGATTCACCGGAGGCGGCGATCAAGAAGGCATCCGAAGCTAAAAGCCTCTTGGAAATCGTGAATAATGCCATCGCTTTTGAAAAAGATACCCTGCTCTTTTTCCATGCTATCAACGATGGCGTGACGAACCCAAAGGTGCAGGCTGTCTTGCGCAAGATCATCACCGAAGAAGTCTCACACGTTCTTAGGTTAAACGACTTCAAAAAGACAATAGTCTAAGATGCATCAGATCGATAAAGATGAGGCAAGTTTTGAAAAAGAAACTGGGAAAGAAAGCGGGACGAACGGCACTGCTCGTCCTGCTGCTCGCTGTCTTTCTCAGCTATAATCCCATCTCTGCCCGCATCTTTACGGTCTCTGTGGCGATCTACCATAAGCTCGATCCGGTAGTATTCTATCGTCTAATCAGGACGGAGAGCAACTTTCGGAGCTTTGCAGTCTCCCGCAAGGCTGCCTTGGGATTGGGGCAAATCAAAGAAGATACAGCGCTTTATATACATCCAAATCACAAGCGCGGCTTGCTCTTCTATCCTTTATACAATCTCGATATGGCTGCCCGCTATCTACATTATCTGAAAAGCAAATATCATGATAATTGGAGTCTCAGCTTGGCGGCATATAACTGGGGCGAAACAAATGTCAATAAGAGATTAAGTGGCATGGAGATCGACCCGAAATATAACTATAGGGAACTCTTTCGAGACATCCCTGAAACATACGAATATATAGGCAAAATTCTCAATTGATGAAAAAAGGCTTGACGGATTATGCAGTCTCAAAAGAGGATGGTCTAAGAAATCATTAGGAGCGTAAGATGCTACGTAACCAGAAAGGAATCTCGGTCTATACCGTCATCAGTATAATACTCTTTGTCGGCCTGATAGTTGTTCTGGCCATACCAAACTTTTTTAACTTGGATAAAGAACAGAACATCACAGACTGTACGAACAATATGAAAGAAATATGGGTAGCCGCCACTGACTATCTCAAAGACACCAATGCAGATTTTGACGGTGACTTAGAAATCTTGCGCACGACACATAAGGCGCAAGACCCGAACTCATATTACCTTGGAAAAAGAAGCCACTGCCCCGAGACTTCAAGGCAAAAGCACGACTATTTGGTCTATGGCAAGTATGTCTCGGAACAAATTGGAGACGAGACCAAACACAACTATGGCGTCATAGTATATTGTCCAAACTTGGGGACATTTCCAAAGCACTTTATCCCCAAAATGTTCTATGAAAACATGGACCCTACTCAATTGCAGAACTATATGATTGATGATCTTGACTACATCAACGAACATACCGGCTCAAATGGAACAAAGAAGCTGGAAATGGTAGAAAAGTATATCAACATCTGGAAAGAAGACCCACAAGCATTTGAAAAGAGAAAAGAGGACAACACGGTGCTGAGAGCTATGCTCTTTCCCGAGCAGTTCGGCTTAGGCGCAGACAACTTTTAACTTATGCTTTTCATCGCATAAACATATTTAGCGGGTGTTATACAAATGCCCGCTATCTTTTTCTGAGATAAATCAAGGTCGAAAGAGGAAACATGGAATATCAAGAGTTTATTGACCTCATTTACGCCCGCTATTCCGGCAATGTGAAGCTGGGATTGGAGCGCATGCAGGGCTTATTGGAGGACTTAGGCAATCCCCAAGACAGATTACGTGGCTTTCACGTTGCCGGAACCAACGGCAAAGGCAGCGTCTGTGCAACGCTTGAAGCCCTATGCTTGGCACATGGATTTAGAACGGGACTAAACACCTCCCCCCATTTGGTGAACTACAACGAGCGCATCCGTATCATGGGACAAGAGCTGCCCATAGATGAGATCATCGCAACATTCACAGAACACAGCAATCTCTTCGATAAATGGGACGCATCCTTCTTTGAGATCACTACTGCGATTGCCTTCATTCTCTTTGCCCGACGAGAGATAGATGTTGCCGTGATCGAAGTAGGCTTGGGCGGCAGATTGGACGCCACAAACCCCTTTAAGCCGGATGTGTCGCTGATCACGACCATTGCCCTCGACCACATCAAGACTTTAGGCGGCGACATCAAGGTGATAGCCGGCGAAAAAGCAGGCATCATCAAAAAGGGTATCCCCCTGATCTTAGGCGAGATAGAGCCTGAACCCAGAGCGGTGATCGAGGCAAAAGCTATTACGCTAAAGAGCCCCACTTTCATCCACGGCGAGGACTGGAAGGTCTCTTTTGAGAAAAGCTCCGCCCCAAACGCCAGCTTTGACTATAAATATAAAGACGTTTGCTATAAAGGACTTAGAAGCAATCTCATCGGTGACCACCAAGTGACAAACGTCGGACAGGCACTCACCGCTTTCATCATCTTTTGCCAGAACAATAAGCTCAAATACAGCGAAGACAAGATACGCCAAGCGCTGATGAATATCAATTGGAAGGGACGCATTCAGCTCCTCGAAGAAAACCCCACCGTGATCATAGACGGAGCGCACAACGTGCACGGCCTCAAAGCGCTGATGAAGACACTGGACAGGGTCTATCCCGAGCGCAAATTGATCTTCGTGATCTCCATCCTCGCAGACAAAAACTATCCCGAGATGCTCCGCATGATCTGCCAAAAAGCCGAGAAAGTCTTCGTTGCTCAAAACACTTCCCAGCGTGCCGCAACCGTGAAAGAGCAGATCGTGGAAGTGCGCAAGAACAATGTGGAAGCCATTGCCTGTGATAGCGTTGCCGATGCTCTGAGATTTGCCAAAGAAGCCGCAGGAAAGGATGGCGTGATCGTGGCTGGCGGCTCACTTTTTACCGTTGGCGAACTGATCTCCGCCTCCCAGAATAATGCATAGAGAGACCGAGCAAAACATGTCTAAAACAATGCCGAGCAACACCACACCCAAGACAAAGTATCAAGAAACAAAGATACATCCAAATTAAGACAATGCATAGAGAAATAGAGAAATACCTCGCCCATCTTGTGCCTCTTTTACTTCAGCGCGGCATTGACATCAGCGACAAGCGTGAGATATCCTATGGACTGCAACTAAGGCTAAGCCGCAACGCAGACAAGAGCGTTCTCAACCTTTATTACTCCGAAAAGAAAGGGCTGAGCACCGTCGTAGGCGGCTCTTCAACCAGCGATCTCAAAGCCGAGCTCGAAGCCTTGCTTTTAGGCGAGCGCAACCCCTACACCGGCCCCGGACTCCATAGCTGGAATAGCTGGATCGGCAGCGATGAATGCGGCAAAGGCGACTACTTCGGCCCCCTGATCGGAAGCGCCTTTTATTGCAGCAAAGACCAAGTTCCAAAGCTCAAAGAGATAGGCGTGGAAGACAGCAAAAAGCTAAACGAAAAGCTGATCTATCAAATCGCCAAAGAATTATATTTGAACTTCCCCGGCCAAGCCAATTCAGTTGTGATCAAACCACGGCGCTATAACGAGCTGATTGCGGATTTCAAGCAGAGGGGACGCAATCTCAACGACCTCTTGGCATGGCTCCACTTCAAGGTCATCAGCGGCATCTTGGACGAAAGACCAAATACGGAAGGAGTCATCATCGACCAATTTTCAAAGGCTCAGAAAGCTCGCGCCTTGATCATCCCCAAATATCCGGATGTGAACGTGGTGGAACGCACTGCCGCCGAACGAGATATAGCCGTCGCCGCCGCTTCCATACTCTCACGCTATCAGTTTTTGGAACACATGAAAAAGATGAGCAACAGCTTTGACATGAGTTTCCCCTTGGGGGCAAATAAACGAGTGATTGACAGCGCCCGCAGCTTCATCCAAAAGCATGGCAAAGAGAGGTTTGACGAGGTTGCCAAGCTGCATTTCAAGACGACGCAGCAACTCGGTCTTTAGTCTGAATTACGCGATCTATATGATTGTTTGCGCGGTTGTCGCGCTTTATGCTGACGGTTCTGATTATTGCGATTCTGATTGTTTCGATTTTTGACGATTTTCGGGCGAAAAGCCTTTGCTTTTGCATGGGGCATCTTATCGCTTACAGCCTTGAGAATATAGGGGTTTATATCCTTTTTATGTTCCAATAGATATTCTTCCACTTGCTCCGACGATTTGTGCCAGAGGTCTGTGATCAGCCAGGAAAGTCCCATTTGCGCGTTTCTATCATTTTCATTGAGGCAGGGTTTGATGAATTCCAGGATATTTTCCGCTTTTTCGGCTTTGCGCAACCAAACGAAAGTGACGAAACTTGCGCGGCGAGTCCATTTACTCTCCGAATCTCGCCACTGTTTCCAAACTTCCAGGTCCACGAGCCCCAGTTCAAAGAGCACGGGGAGGATCTTGATCGCCAGAAAGTCGGCATGTGCCCAATTCTCAACCAATTCATCCAGCCAATATTTGACTTGATCACGAACGTGTGCTGTAAGTCGAGGGCGATTCTTTTTCAGCATCATGATAGCGAGTGTGCCCAGCTCATATTTACCGGTTTTAAATAGGACAGAACCGAGATCGGCAAGCTCATCGACCTCAAGACCAAACTCATCTAATATCCTATCGCGCAAGACTTTTATCTCTTCATCTTCAATGCCGAATGCGTCGTAACCTTCATTGAAATTACGCATATTTCGGATCGCGCGCACAGGGTCTTCTCGGTCAAAACAGAATTTCAGTGCGCACTTTAAGATCGCTTCATATTTATCGTTTTTAGCTTGCATTATTTTCTCCAGATGATTTTGATCTAAGGCACTTTATCAGGCTGTATCCTGTTAAGATGCAAGCTTTGTTCCAATGCAGTAATTATATCTGAACAAAGCTGAGAATATTAGTCGTAACCCTTGCCTTTTCCATTGATTAAGACATGTATGCGATTGAACATTTGACGCAGGCGATAGACCATTTCTTTGTTTGGATTCATGCGCACCAACATCTTTTTGAGGAAGGTTTCCCAATTGGTGGTCTCTCGATCGCTGAAATAATTGATATCTTCTAAGACACCATAGAGATAGCCGTGTATCTTTTCCAGCTCTTCTTTACCCACGGCATCCGTCAAATTTCGCCCCATGTCCTCATCGACTCTCTGCGGAAAAGACTTGATCTCATAACACGCCAAAGCCGCAGCCTGAGCGAGATTGATGGAGGGAAAGTCCGGATTTGCCGAAAAGTGGCATCTTAAGGGGCAGAGATTAGCCTCATCGTCGGTGAGTCCAAAGGTTTCCCGCCCAAAGACCAAGCCTATCTTGAGAAGCGGCAGATCGTGCACATAACTTGCCATCTGCATTGGCGATAAGTCCACCGGCTTGAGTTTTCCTTTACGGCGAGAGAAGGCGATGACGCGGTCCACATCAACCAGCGCATCTTTCAGACTATCATAGATCTTAGCGTTTTCCAAAATCTCCTTAGAATGCATGGCGAGATAGAAGTCGTTTTTCTGGGGAATACTGCCCACGATCCGCAGATCGCTGAAGCAGAAGTTATTCATTATTCGCGCAATTGCGCCGACATTTCCCTCATAGATGGGTTCAACGAGTATAATGCTTATCCGAGATAGATCAGCGCTCATTCTTCCTTTTGCGAATGCTGATCACAGAGCCCAGTTTTGTGCCCATTTCGCGGACATTTGGGTTGGGGTCTTTACGCCATTCATTGATGGTCTTTTGAGTGATGGTAAGGAAGTCATTCCCGTTTTCTCGACGGCTTTTTTGCGTGAAGATATTTGCCAATCTTTTCAGAGTTTGCCAGATCGTGTTAAAGCGCGTTTCATCGGCATCTATGAGCCAGCGACGCACGTTTGTATAGGTCTGAACAGGGCGCACTCTTCCCACCTGCGTGAGAATATGCGAGATCTTCTTTTGCACTTCTTCGCCCTCATCATCGAGCAATTTGCTGAGAAAAGTCAGAACATATTGCGGGTTCTTTGCGGCGATATTTTCCATTCCGTGCATGGACATTGCACGCTTTTTCTCATCGGGGCTATCTGCCCAAAGCGGCATACTGTCCCTCATCTCTTCAGGAAATCTTTTCCACATATCAAAGCAGATGGTTTCACTTTCCCAAGGCACGCTCGCATAGGTTTTATCGAGGGTTGCGATAATGTGATCCGGACTGTCGAAGTATTTATAATAGAAATAAAACAGTCCCGTAGCACGGATACCATAGATGAAATCCTTCAGCAAATCACCACAAATCTGGTCTAAATTAGCCTTCCCGGAATAGACGGCAAGACGTTTGCCCAGTTCTTCACGGACGAAATAGTTCGCAGTGTTTCCCAGTTCGCTAATTTGTTTGATGGCAAGCTCTTCCTTATCCTTATCGAGGTTACGAAAGATTTTTTCCACATGCGCATCGAGTATTTTGTAGTCATCAATATTAAGACGACCTACTTCTTTAATCATAAATGAGTCTCCATTATCATGGCCGTTGCATCATAGCATCAGCTTTTTTATAAGCACTAAACAAAAGTGTCGATTCAGTTTGTTTACGTATTTTTAACAGTATTAAAGGTTTTAGCCCGGATTTGTCTTCGAATGTTCCGATCCTTCGTTGACTTACAATACTGTCAGATGTGTTTTTCTGTCAAGAAATATTTAAATTAAAGCTTTGAAACATGCTTCTATTTTCGATAATTAACGGGTTTTGAAAGCATTACTTACTATCTCTGAGAAAGGATGATTCCCAAGCTAATTGCTGGATTAACACCGCCTCACTCCTGCTCAAGCCGCTCGGAATATAGCTATTTCCATAAGGATTTTGTGCCCAGATTTTTGCCATCATAAGGCATGATACGAGATATGTTCCCGCAAGGGTGGGATGCAAGTGATCGCTGCTGATGAGTTCGGGCATTTGCAGATTATCTTCAGCGTTGTGAAAGGCGACTCCTGCCGGGATCACCGGTGCGTCAAGATGCGCACCGATATAGCGATAGGCATCTCTTAACGGGATATACATCTCAGGTGTATCACTTCGCGCCCAGGTCATATAAAACGCAGTCTGAGCTCCTGCCGCTCGGATCATGGTATTCAGCGAATCTGCATATTGATAGAAAAGCTCAGGCGCAATCACGGGTCGAACGCTTTGTTCTTGCACGATGACGAGGTCCCAATCTCCGCTTTGAATGGCTGCCCGAGTTTGCGGATCGTTAAAATGAGTTTGCAGGGTATAGCTTCCCGGTGCGCGCGCCATTATCGTCATATCCCACTCGGGATTTGCCGCTCTGAGCAGTGCTTCCAGATGCAGGTCAACCCCGCTATTTGAGGCAACTAAACTATTGCCCAAAAAGAGGATGCGCCGACTTTGTTCATAGGGCGTGCCCCAGCCGATGATGACATCCAATCCGCCGGGAACAAATTGCAAATTGATGTAAACTGTTGAGGTCTCGCCGGGCAAAACTTCTGCAGTACCCTGTCCGGTTGCAACCAAAGTATTGCCACTATATAGCATTACATCGATTGCATATATGCCGGGATTAAGCCCCACAAAAGTGCCATGAGCGCTGTGTCCCTCGATTTCGAGCTCCATGCTGCTCTGAAAATCACCTTTACTGATTTTCACCACCACGCGATTGATCTCAATGTCAAGCTGTTGAGCGGGGCTCAAGTCCATCCGAATGGGCAAAAAAGCTTCTTCTTTTGGTGCAGTGCTTTTGCATCCGCCAAGAACAATCATGGCGAAAAGGAAAATCATAAGGCTAAGACTGATATCTTTGATCTTTGATAAGTATTGGTTTTTCATAACTGTCTGACCATCTGTATATTAGTGAATATCTTACAGAGGTCACACTCTCCTGTTTTTCAGCTCAAATAATCGCTGATTCGATGAATTTGGGTAAGACAATTTCAGGCGCATATTCTGTCAAGTTTTTGATTATCAGGGCGATGATTGCGCACAATATAGCAAAGTTTTTAATTTATTTCTTGACAGTAGTAAAGGATATTTTTTTCTATTATATATCAGTAAAAAAGAGAAAGAACAGACAAAATGAATTATTATAACAGACATGCACAACAATATTTTGACAAAACCGTTCATGCGGACATGAAAGAACTCTATGACATGGTTTTGCCGAGCCTTCCAAAGCTTGCACGCATCCTAGATTTGGGCTGTGGCAGCGGTCGCGACGCCGCATTTTTTAAAGACCTGGGTTACGAAGTTTTTGCCATCGAACCCTCGCAAGGCCTTGCCTGTCTTGCCATGGAAAATTTCGGCATTGAAGTTTGGCCATATAAGATGCAAGAAATCAAGTTCGAGTCAGAGTTCGACCTAATCTGGGCTTGCGCCTCTTTGATCCATCTCAAATTTGAAGAAATGCCCGATATGTGGCAACGCCTGAAACGCTCACTCAAACCCGAAGGACGCATCTTTGCCTCCTTCAAAAAAGGCGACTTTGAAGGCCTTAGAGAAGGACGCTGGTATTGTGACTACACCCTGCCGAAATTGGAAGAAAGCGGCTTTCGGGAAGCGGGTTTGGAATTGATGCTCATCAGCGAGACCCAAGACAGGCTCCCCGGTCGCGAAGACCTCGTCTGGATAAACGTAGTTTTAGGCATCGCATGAGCCGCTTTTCCATCATGCCCTTTCCACTGCTTCCTTACTGGGTT
>DIQS01000027.1:14328-30915 GCA_002427325.1 Cloacimonetes bacterium UBA5456
CTTCCTTACTGGGTTCTGGTCATGATATGGTCATGATGTGGTCATCACCATGAGCATATCATAAGCAGACGATAAGCGTAACCCATAAGGAAGCAATGAGATATGCACGCGGCAAAATAGAGTTGACATTAAAGATGCTTTTCAATAGGATGAAACAATGAAAAAAGAGATAAAAACAGATAAAGAAAACAGCCTTTTGGAATTGATGAAAAGCAGGCGGAGCGTGCGTGCTTTCAGGCCGGATCCTCTTTCGGATGAAGACTTAAACGACATCCTCGAGGCGGGCAGGATCGCGCCGTCATCACAAAATCGTCAGCCTTGGCGCTACGTCGTTTTCACAGACCAGGACGAAATCCGTAAATTGGCACGTCATACGGGTCTTCTCGGACTGAGCAATTTTTTCATCAAAGATGCGCCTTGCGTGATCATCGCCTGTGCCGAGATGAAAAAGAACCTCAACGTGAATAATAAAGACTACTACCTCGTCGATACTGCGATTTCCTTTCATCAGATAATCCTTTGCGCTTGGGAAAAGGGGATTGGGAGCTGTTGGATGGCTGCTTTTTCGGAGAAGTTGCTTTCACGCTATCTAAAAATTCCGAAAAGCTGGAGGATAGTTGCGATGTCGCCCTTTGGCTATCCGGAGGATGAAGAAGGCTTCTATGGCAAGCTTTTACACAAGTTTTCAAGCGGCGAAAGAAGAGTGCCTATGGAAGAAATTATACAATTTTGGCACGCAGAGGACGCAAAACAATGAGATTTACAGTTGACAAAAATATGTTTAATTATAAGATGATATTATTGAAAATTGGAGAGATAAAATGCCATCAATAGCTATTTTGGGATGTATGTGGGGCGATGAAGCCAAGGCGAAAATTGTTGACTACCTTGGCTCCGATGCAGATCTTGTCGTAAGATTTCAGGGCGGCAGTAATGCCGGGCACACGATTGTCGTGGACGGGAAGAAGTATGTCTTCCACACCGTCCCGTCGGGGATGCTTTATAAGGATACAAAGTGTATCATCGGCGCCGGAGTGGTGATTGATCCCGTCCGTTTAGTGGAGGAAATCCGCTCTTTGGAATCAGCCGGGGTGGATTTTGGCGATAGACTCTATATCGATGAGAGGGCAGGAGTTGTGCTTCCCTTGCATCAATATTTGGATGGACGCAACGAAGAGATTTTAAACAAAGGTAAGATCGGAACTACGGGGCGCGGAATTGGCCCCACCTATGCCGATCTCACTGCTCGCATGGGCATACGCCTCGGCGATCTTGCGCATAAACGCTATCTAAAACAACGTCTTCAAGACCTTTATAACTATCACGGAGTGGTGATCAACGCTGCGGAACTAAGCGAGCAATGCGATCTGCTTCAGGAAAACTGGGATGTGCTCAAAAAGCATTGCAGCAATACTTTACCAATCTTGCATGAAGCAAAGGCGCAAGATTTGAAGATCATCTTCGAAGGCGCTCAAGGCACGCTTTTAGACCGTAGCTGGGGAAGCTATCCTTATGTGACATCAAGCAATACGATGGTGGATGCAATCGGCACGGGCAGTGGATTTTCCGCTCGTAATATCGATGAAGTGATAGGCATTTTCAAATCCTATGCCACCCGTGTGGGCGAAGGTCCTTTCCCCACCGAGATTGAGGGCGCTTTGGCGGATAAGATCAGGAAGCAAGGCAATGAATTTGGCTCTACCACGGGACGTCCGCGACGCATCGGATATTTTGACGCCGTGATGGCTGCATATACTGCTAAACTCAATACTTTGGATGGAATTGCGCTCACTCTCTTGGACGTTCTTTCCGGCATCGAAGATATCAAGATCTGCGTGGGTTATGAATATAAGGGCAAATTGCTTAGCACGCCGCCTACTCACGCGCTGGATTTGGAAAAGGTGAAGCCCGCCTATCTCTCTTTTGAGGGCTGGGAAGAGGACATCACCGGAGTTCGCCACAAAGACGATCTGCCCGCCAATGCGCACCTCTATTTGGAGGCGGTTGAAGACCTCACCGAGGTTCCCGTGCGCATAGTGTCGGTGGGCAAAGAACGGCATCAAACCTTTATGTGTTAAAGAGTTATTGAAATGAATAAGAAAAGATATTTTCTTACTGCGCTGCTGATTGTCCTTTCTTTAGGGCTTTTTGCAGGTGTGCAGGATACCTTGAAAGTGTTGACCACGCCGCAATTTGCCGGAGCATATTATGCAGCTTTTGCGCGCAACTATCTCGGAGCGGAAGCGGCAGGGCGCGGATATACCGGAGTTGCACTTTCCGGCAGCTCGGAAATGGGGCTGATCAATCCGGCGGTTATGAGGCCGGATTCGGTGCGCGTCTTTGTGGAGCTGGATATCAAACCTTCGATTGCAGAGCCGAGTTTGGACTTTGCTCCTCGCTATGAATCGGCGGTGCCTGTCGGGATCGTCGGGATCGGCATGCCTCTTTCTTCCAAAATGCATCTCGCACTATGCTATAGCAACCCGCAGTCGATTGTTCTTAAAGACTATACGATTGAGATCAATCAGGGTGGACAGCTCATTGCCAGGCAGCCCAATTATGAGCTGCATCAAGCGAGCATCATGGCTAACTATTTGCCGAGTGAGAACTTGAGCTTTGGGCTGGGTGTGCACAATCAATTACATCGCATCCGTGACTCGATCTTCCGGCACGATTTTCATCGGGATGATCATAATATGTATGCACTTAGGATTCAGCCGGGCATGCTCTATGAAAGGGGCAATTTTGCCTTTGGGCTAAGTGCGCTCTTGCCTTGGAAGATCAATTGGGAGCTCAGGCATGTGGATTATCAGCAGGTTTTGCCTTGGGAGATCAAGACGGGTGTCAGCTATGAAAAGGGGCAGAATCGCGCGGCTTTAGACCTCGGCTATCGAAATTATAAGGCAGAAAACGAGCTTTTTAAGGACGAAATGAGCCTCGGATTAGGGCTGGAAAGACGCGATGATAATAGAATCTATCGCTTCGGATATATGTATAAATCAGGGGTTTGGAGCGGGACAATCTTGCTTCCCATCCATAGCAATCTCGATGATGTCGGCGATATCTGGGAATGGCAAGAAACCATGACAATCCTGTCAGACGAGCAGCATTATCTCAGTGCCGGAGTGGAATATCTCTTCAAAGATGGCAGTTTAAATCTCTCTATTTTGCAGGCCGCATTTGGTGAGGTCTATACCACACATCTGCAGATGGGGCTGAATCTTAGACTCAGTGTTTTTACACGTAAGCGAGAGATCAGATCATGAAAACTGCTGCCTCGGTTCAGATTCGAGCCATATCAGAATATAAACTTAGTGAGATAGAAAGTGCCGTAGATCGTTGGTTTAGCGGCATTAAGAGTAGTAAGTTCAAGCGCAGCAAAAGAGTCTTGATCAAGCCAAATATGTTGGGCGCATATCTGCCATCGCGCGCCGTCACCACCCACCCAATCGTGGTTGAAGCCATTATTCGCTATTTCTTGGGCAAAAACAAAGAGGTCTGGGTGGGCGATAGTCCCGGCGGAACTGTATCAGTATCAAGGGTATGGGAGCTTTGCGGCTTTCAAGACCTTGCCGATAGATATCCCATCAAATTGGTCAATCTTTCTACTCATCCCTATAGAACCGTGGAGTCAAACGGGCACAGCCTGAAGATATCTAACGCCTTGTATGAGTGTGGGATAGTGATCAACGTCGCCAAATATAAAACGCACTCGCTGATGGCTTATACGGGAGCGCTGAAAAACCTCTATGGGCTTGTTCCGGGCATGGTGAAAAGCGAATATCACCGTCTGCATCCGGATACTCGGGGCTTTGCCGATCTGCTTTTGGCTGTGTATCTCGCTGCACGTAATAAGATTAGCTACACCATTATCGATGGCATCACGGGGATGGATGGTGCGGGACCATCTGCAGGAAAGGTGCAAAACTTTGGGCTGCTCATGGGTAGCGAGAGCGTGTCTGCTCTGGATTATGTGGCGAGTAAGATGATGGGATTTCAGATCAAAGACATTCCATATCTGCAACCGGCATTGGTCAAAGATGGTATTTTGCCCTCGCAGATCAGCGTGCCGCGTAGCTTCTATAACTATCAGCTCGATGCAGATATAGCACTCGTTAAGCTCGGCAAGGAAGGGCTGAAATATCTCCCACCAATCGTCTCTAAAACGTTTAAGAAAGTCTATTATCACTATCCACAGGTCAGCGATCGCTGTATCAAATGTGGTGTTTGCGTTCGCTCATGTCCGGTGCAAGCCATTGCCTGGAGAGAAAATGGCTATCCTATGGTCATGCGCGATGAGTGCATTAAATGTATGTGCTGTCACGAACTCTGTCCCATTCAGGCGATAGATATCCACAAATCCTTTGTGGCGCGGAGGTTCATGAGATGAGGCACAAGAATAAGGATGTTCCAACATTCTTGCGTTATATCTATTATGCAGTGATCGTCCTGCTTTTGATCTGGATAGGATTTACGGGGCGTAACAGCTTTTGGAAAACCGGAAAGCTGAAAAAAGAGGTGCAAAGTTTGGAACAAGAAACTCTTAGGCTAAAGGCTATAAATGACTCATTGCAGTTGGAGAATCAAAGACTTAAGACCGATCCGCAGGCGGCAGAAAAGGCTGCTCGCGAGCAATTTGGTCTCACCAAACCCGGTGAGCAAGTCTTTAGATTTGTCCCTGCTCTTGAGGAGGGGAAATGAATGATAAAGCTGAGATATTTCGTTTAAGTGCGATCAGCCCGAAGTCAGAATCGGGGATAAAGAAATTTGTCTCGAATCTGCTAAATCCCACCGAAAAACCCACCGATGAATCTATCGAGAATACTGCCATGCTCATGGCGCAACATCAAGAAATGATTAAAGACCCCGATCGGATGATTGCAAGTGTCAGCACTGTTTATACCATCATGTTTGACACGCTTATCTCTTCGCCTCGGGCAAATCAAGGCAAACTCTATGAGCTTTTGGTGCTTAATGAACACATGCCTATCATGGATAACAGCCATGTTTCTCAAACCATTTTGGGCGTACTCTATCGATATTTGGAAAGTGAGCCGCGGAATACGGCATTCTTTGATAAGTTGCAGTTGCTTTGCATCTATTTCGAGATCGAGCATATCGAGGCTGCAAAACAGTTGGTTGTCGATATTCAAAAAGACCTCGATAACCAGAGTTTTGAATCTCAGGTCTTGTTTAAGCTGTGCAAAATCCGCCTATGTGAACATCAGGAAATCAGTAAGCAAAAGTTTGTGGAATATCTAAAGCTCATTGCTGATGTCTTTTGGGAGTCTGGTCCCGATGCTGCTATCTATGTGCTCTTGGAATGGTTTCGCCACATCAGCTACCTCAAAAATAGCAAATATTATGAGATGATCTTGGGCAGCCTCTATCAGAGTCTGAAAAATAAGGGCGGTTTGAATTTGGTAGTTGTGGGCTACCTGCTTTTTTGCCTTGAAGATCATCGTTTGGATATCAATTCAAAAAATACTCTGTATAGGACGCTTTTGGCCGTGGGCTATGACTATATGAATTCCATGCATCTACAGCGCTTACACCTATATGCCGGGCAGAATTCAGAATTTGATTCCGTGAATTTCTATCATAGCGTTCAAAGCTTTAAAGATTCAAATATACACATTCAAAGATGTTGGCAAAAAGTCATTGAGATGTCAATATTCTTGCGCAAACATACCTCGCCTCTCGAATATAAGATCAGCATGATATTCTTGGAAAATAAAGTGACGGAGCTTTCTTTGCAGAATACGGTGCGCAATGAGCTCTTTGTGGAAAACATCCAAAGCAACTATCAAAAGATCGAATATCTCTATAAGGAAGTGGATGAACTCTCGCTCACGGACGCTTTGACGGGACTGAGAAATCGCCGCTTTATGGATAATAACCTCCTGCAAATCTTTGCGCTTGTTGCTCGTCATAAAACACAGATCACCTTTGCTATGCTGGATATTGATTGGTTCAAAAAGGTGAATGACGAGTATGGACACAGTGCCGGAGACTTAGTCTTGCGCGATCTTGCCGAGATATTTACAAAGTTCTTCCGTAAAAGTGATATCATCATCCGCTATGGCGGGGAGGAGTTTCTGGCGATTCTCTTTGATATCGGCAAAAATAGTCATGATCTCTTGGAAGAGCTGCGCCAAAAGGTTGAGAAAAAGAGCTTTATATATCAGGATAAAACTATTAAAATCACGATAAGCATTGGGTGGAGATTGTGTGTGATCATGGACCCTGTGGGATATGAAGTGATTGATAGATATATCAGTGAGGCGGATAAGGCGCTTTATCAAGCGAAGAATGATGGGCGCAATCGCACAGTCCAGTTTATTGAAAAAAACGATGCATTAAGTGAAACATGAAGATGGTCATTTTAACTATGAGGCAAAGAGGGCATAAAAATGGTTCTTGACATTAATACAGTGGCTGAAGTTTAGTGAAACCTCAAGGAGATATTGCATGGCAAAGATAAGAGTTGAAAATTTAAACAAGTATTATGATAACGGCTTTCATGCCGTCAAAGATGTCAGCTTTGTGGCTGAAGACAAAGAGTTTATGGTGCTCGTCGGCCCTTCTGGTTGCGGTAAGACCACCGTGTTGCGCCTGATCGCCGGCTTGGAGGAAATCTCCAGCGGTGATATCTATATCGGGGATACTTTGGTGAATAATAAGCAACCCAAAGAGCGTGATATCGCTATGGTCTTCCAAAACTATGCCCTCTATCCGCATATGAGCGTCTATGACAACATGGCGTTCGCGCTCAAATTGCGCAAAGAAAGCAAGGCCGAGATCAAGAAGAAAGTCGATCATGCGGCAGGGCTTTTGGGGATTGAAAGCATGCTCAAACGCAAGCCTGCTCAGCTTTCGGGTGGTCAAAGACAGCGCGTTGCCTTAGGGCGCGCAATTGTCCGCAATCCAAAGGTTTTCCTCTTTGATGAGCCGCTCTCAAACCTCGATGCAAAGCTCAGAGTCGCCATGCGGGCGGAGATCGTTAAGCTTCATAGAACCCTTGAAAACACGATGATCTATGTCACTCACGATCAGGTGGAAGCGATGACTATGGCGGATAGAATTGTCGTCATGAAAGATGGCGTGCTCCATCAGATCGATACCCCGTTGAATATCTATAACAGCCCTGCAAACCTCTTTGTTGCCGGCTTCATCGGTAGTCCGGCGATCAATATCGTCTCTGGTAAGCTCGTCGCTAAAGATGGAGCGCTCACTTTTGACGGAGAGGACTTTGCGCTCAAACTCATTCCTGATCAGGCCGAGAAGCTTAAAGCTTATGAGAATAAAGCCATCATCATGGGTGTGCGCCCTGAGGATATCTATGACGCCAGACACGATTCAATGGCGGATTTCCCGCAGCAATTCAGCCCTGTCTGTGACCTCGTGGAGCCCTTGGGCAACGAATATCACGTCCTGCTCAAGACGGATAATCATGGCTTTACCGCGCGCTTTGACCCCAAAGACTTGCCGAAAATGGGTGAAACACTGCTCGTCTCGGTGGATATGGTGAAAGTCCACTTCTTTGATCCTGAAAGCGAAATAACACTTTATTAAGAGCCGAGAAGTGGCTGCGAGATTCACGCGAGGGAGACTTATCAGCCTCTTTACTTCGATGGCTGGCTCTTTGCGAGAGCTCAGATATTGCGCTCGTATCAGCGTGCTAATCTCGTGTCTTTGCCTTGTCTTGATGGCTGGCTCTTTAGGGGCACTCAGACCATCGGCGACGGCATTGGCGTTGGCAGATATCTCGCTTCTCTCGGATAGCGCTCAGGACACAGCAATCTCGCCTATTGCCAATGTGACGGGCTTTGCTTTCACATATATCAGTCCTTTCTCCACGCCGGGGATTCATCTCTATGGCTTGCATCAAGGTTATAAATTGGGCGTGTTTAAGCTCGGTGCCGGAACGGGATACCTCAATCAAGAAGACTACACGGCGCATAATCCATACCTCAATGTGGCTTGGCTGAAGGGCGCTTTTGCGCTGGGAACAAGCCTGCATCTCGACTATGACAGCGTGGGTGACGACGGAGAGTATCGCTTTGATGCCGACTTTGCTCTGGGATATTCCTACCAAGATTTCAAGACTGAGGCGAGATATTTAGATATCACCGGCGAGGAAGGCGAGCTTGGACTCTTTCTTGCCAAAGAGATCAATGAAGCAGTGAGCCTCGGCGGAGGCTATGTTCATCCCCGAAATGAGAAAGGTTCGCTCAGGTTTGCGATGGCATATAAGCTCCACCCCAGCCTTAGCCTCTATGGCTCATGGATGCACTATCCCGCATCATTCGGCGGAGGAGTGAACATCAGCCACGACAAGTTGAAGCTGATATATGCCATCAAGACTCACACGGAGTTGAGGCCTTGTCATGGACTCTCACTGGAATATGGCTGGTGAAGGCAAACTGGAAACACCGAGATATGAGCAACACAGTTTGAGATTTAAGGAGTGTGAAGAGTGAAGATAAAAGCGACTATTTTAGCTGTATTATTATGTCTCTATTGGGGGCTCGTCATCGCACAAGAACTCAATGAAGAGCATTATTTGGACGGTCTATCAGACGAGAGATTTGACGAGACTTACATAGGCTTTGAGCCGTATAGCATCGGAATCAATTTTGCTTCCAAGCTGGCTGATAATCCCTATATGCTCGGTGCATTGCAGGTCAAGGCTGAGCGTTGGAAAGTGCAAACGGGGATGAAGCTGAGCATCGACACATTTAATCCAAGTGCCTTTCCCGATCCTGATATAAGCGGCACACTCGCTGCTAATATCCAGCTTTCTTATGATGATATGATCTATCTCGGTTCACTGAGACCCGCATTCGGCAGCGGTTTACTCTTCAAAGAAGCCAAGAGCGGGCGCAGTTTTTACAACACTCCTGACCCCATGAACTACACCCCCTTTGGGCTCGGCGTCCGGCTTGACAGAGATAAGATGCATGTCATGGCATTATATAGCGTTGTGAGTCGTATGGCACTGCTCAGGGGGAACAAGATTGAACGACTTTATGCCAACAAAGCAGATGATGACTTTAAGGTGCAAGAACAGATAGGCGCCTTGAGTTTGGGCTATAAGTCCGAGAACTTGCAAGGCGCGGTGATCTTTGCTACTCAAAATTATAGCAAGGACTTTCTCAAGGACGAGATAGATAAAGACTTGCTCAACCTCAACCTGACGGCGGGATATTACGGTGAGAACAACCAGCTAAGAGGCGAGCTTGGCTTGCAAAAGAAGGGACTCGCTCTCAAAGCCGAGTGGGAAGGCAAGTGGGATAACTTCTCGCACAAATGGCATTACCGACACTTAGGCAACTATCAACTGCCGACTTACGCCAAGTCTGTTTACTTCAAAAACGAGCGTCATCAAGAGGAACTCGGCGCAGCGTTCAACCTGGATTTGGACAAGAGGTCGAAGCTAAGTTTAAACAGCACGGCAAACAAGATTACAAACACGCCCGGCAAGAACAAATGGATGCTAAACAGCGGTGCAGATTACAGTTATAGCGATAAGAGTTACAAGTTCAAACTCGCATTGAGGCGCATAGACCGCGAGCTTCTTGCAGAGTATGACGAGGGCTATCTTTCCACGATTCCCGCGAACTGGCGCTTTCTAATCAGCGGCGAGGCGCGCGTAGCGAAGTCGCTATCTCTCACGCAATCAGCCCGTTATCACTACCAAGAAAAGAAGGCTTCGTTGAACAGCGGCTTTGTATGGAACCAAGGCCTGAAGTGGGAACAGGACAAATTCTGGACGCAACTCGGCGCGAGACTGCACAATAGCACCAACTTTAACATGGTCTTATTCAGCGATGACGCAAGCGGATATGAGAGCCTAAGCAAGGACGGAGTCCGTGGCGAACTGGAACTGGGCTATAAGTTTGAGGGCAACAAAGGCAGGATCAGATATATCGAATACGGGGATGCAAGAGAGCTTTATTTTATCTTTGATTTCACAATTCATAAATTGCCCTAAGTGCTTGCAGGGCATTGATGTCGCTTCTTAGTAGCGGCTGTTTTGAAGGCACGAAATCCGGGTAAGAGATGTCTTTACGAAGGTAGCTTTCCACGCGGATTTTGCTGTATTGGCACACGCTTTCAAAGGGTGCAAAGCGTCCATAACGTACATCCCAAATCTCCCCGAATGCTATGCGCAGAGCCTTATTTCGCAGTCGCATGGGAATGCTGTAATCTCTGAAAATAGGCTGTTTGAGAGGCAGAAAGTCCTTGGCATAGAGTCCCCAGAGCCGGCGATGAAGCCTTTGCGCAAGCGGAATTTCAAGCCAATAATCCAGCATCGCATCATCCCAGAAAGGCAGACGCCACGCGTAGCCGAGGTCTTCATAGACGCGCAGTGAATTGACGATGAACTTTGCCTGCCGCTCTTGCATGTCGAAATATTCAAAGCGCGCAGCCGCTTGAAGCGCAGTCATTTCCGTCGGAATATCGATGACTTTCTCTATCCTTCTATCGAAGCCGGCATTCTCAGAAGCATCCGCATTTTGCCAGAGTTTATAGTGTTTTCCCCTTATCTGCGCGAGAAGCTCCTCTTTCGTGAAGTGCGTCTGATGTGCATAGATATCAGGCAGATGCCCGTTTTGCAGGAAGTCTGCACTATGCCCCGGGATGAAGACGGCATCGTCCTCGAAGACCCCTTGCGCTTTGAGCGTTCTAACTGCTTGCCAATCTTGAATATGTGGCGATGACGCGGCATTAAAAGCATGACGGTAGTATCGTTTGCGATCCTCCGAGAAGTATGCCTGATACCAGCTTTTATGGGTATATTCGGCGAAGAACCAAGGGATGTCAAGAGCCTTCGCCACACTTTTTGAGATGCGCACTTCGGGATGGTTTTTTGCCCCATAGGAGAAGGCGATTAGCTTCGGATATCCCGCTTCTTTGAGCAGATAGGCCAAGAGGCGGGAGTCATAACCGCCGCTGAGCGGGATCACCGCCTGCCTGCCGTCTAAAGACTGCACGAGACGCTCGATGACGCCCAAATGCATGCTGTGCATATCGCGGACCAGTTCCGACTCCGGCTTATCACTCTCAAAAGTATGCAGATAGCGATAGTAAGCCTTGAGCAAGGGAGCCCCGACAGAGCGATCATAAACCAGATAATGCCCCGCCGGAATTTGGCGCAGATTTGGGTTCAGCGTATCCTCACCGGAGACAAAGCCTGTGATGAGGAACTCGCTGAAAGTATCGTTAGCCTCAAGCATTTGCGGCACAAGGTTATCGATGCTCTCAGCATGGTCGCTGATCTTGCCCGTATTGTCGAAGAATAGCGGGATGCTACGGATTTTGTCAGCCGCGGCAAAGACGCCCGCAGGACTCTCTATGACGCAGGCAAAACAGCCATTTAGCCCCTTTAGCTTAGCAGCAAAAACTTCTTCACCCTCGAAGGAAGCAAAGTAATCCGCCAAAGCTTTCGCTTCAAGAAACTTACCATCGCGCGAGAAAGCATATCCCGCAACGGCGACAGTCCCGCTTTGAAACCATCTGTTGTCCAAGACTCTCATCTTTGTAGCAATCCTTTCAACATTTCAAGATCATCCCGATGCGGCAAAAGCAATTCCCGCAAGGAGAAGCCATCGACGTATTTCATTGCCACCAAATAATATGCACCATAGAAGAAATATGATATAGTAGAGGCAAAAGCCGCGCCATTTGCACCCCAAATCGGGATAAAGATCAGGTTCAGGATGAGATTCATGCCCAGACTGATAGTGGTCGCCAAGAGGTGAATTTTCGGCCTGCCCGAGGCAAAGAACCAGGGCGAAAGCAGCTTTGGCGCAGAGGCGAAAAGAATGCCCGGCAAGAGGATAAGCATGATCGCTGTCCCGCCTTGATAAGCTCTACCATAGACGAAGGGGATGAGAAAACTCCCCGCCACACCCACAAAGCAGAGCAGAAAACAAATCAGCATACTGAGGCGAAAGGTCTTGGTCACGACATGTCGGCTATGTGCTTCATCATCAGCATTATAGAGCCTCCCGCTCAGCGCCGAATGGATCGCCATGGGCAGCAGGAAGAGCAGCTCTGCGATCGTGACCGCAATCGTATATACCCCAAGCTCTTTGACCCCCAAATATGCCTTGATCATGAACTGATCCAAGCGGTAGTGCAAGAAGGCAAACAGCGATGCCGTCCACGCCACCGAGCCATAGAGATATTCCGCCTTGAGGAGCTTGCCCGAGATGATTGGAGCATAGCTTTCGCGCACCTTAAAGAGCAACTGTATCAGCCAGATTGTCAAGGAGATAGCATTCACCAAGAGGAAGGAAAAAGGCGTGAGCAGTCCCAATATCCAGAGCAGAACAATCGCCCCGCTTTTGATGAAAAACGAGACCAGCCCCGCGCGGTTGTTTTCGATGATCCGCTCATCCGCAATCAGCCAATTCTGATAGTGTTCAACAAAGAGTGTAACTCCCATCAAGATAATGCCTAAGACGATATAGATTGCACTATAATCCGCCAAAGCACCAAGGCAGAGATAGGAGATAAGCACACCAAAAGTCAAGCCCAGAACGATGAGCGCAACAGTATTTAAATTAGTGGAAAAAACGTCTTTACGCGCAAAGTCACTCTTCTTTTGAAAGTATGGCGCAGCCGAGACGATTCCCAGATGCCCAAAGGTTCCCAAGAGATTGAACACCAAGAGGATATAGGCGGCATAGCCCTGACCCGCAGGACCCAAAGCACGCGCCACGATGATGCCCGTGAGCATGCCAAAGATGATCTTAAGTATCTGCGTTACAAGGTTGTGCCCTATATTCTTAGCATAACCCATAGGCACTTCCGCTCTAAAATATCTCGCTTTGTTCGGCGAGAGGACTGATGCCTAAGTGCTTATATGCCTTAAAAGTAACCTTCCTGCCCTGTGTGCTTCGCTCCAAAAATCCCTGTTGAACCAAATAGGGCTCAAAGATCTCTTCGATGGTGCCGGGGTCTTCCCCGATTGCCGTGGCGATGGTTTTGATCCCTACCGGCCCGCCGCGATAGTTCTCTATGATCGTGGAAAGTATGCGTTTATCCATCTCATCCAAGCCCGCATGGTCCACCTGCAACATGCTCAGCGCCGCATTTGCAATCTCAAGCGTAATAACGCCGTCACCCCTGATTTGAGCATAGTCGCGCACCCTTCGCAGGAGCCGATTTGCGATCCTCGGCGTGCCCCTACTGCGACGCGCAAGTTCTTTGATGCCTTCCACTTCCGCTTCCACTTCGAGCAATCTCGCCGAGCGGACGAGAATCTTTTCAATGGACTCCTGATCATAATAATCCAGCCGCAAAACGATGCCGAATCTATCGCGCAGCGGCGGTGTGAGCAGTCCTGCCCGCGTGGTAGCACCGATCAAAGTGAATGGCTCGATCGGTATTTTCAGCGTGCGTGAGGAAGGTCCGCTATCCAGGATGATCTCCATCTCAAAATCCTCAATTGCCGGATAGATATACTCTTCGATGACATGCGAGAGGCGGTGAATTTCGTCGATGAACAGCGCTTCGTGCTTGCCGAGATTGGTGAGGATTCCCGCAAGATCGGAGGGTTTTTCGATGACCGGCCCGCTGGAAACGGTGATATTTACTCCTCTTTCGCGAGCGATGATGCCGGCGAGTGTGGTCTTACCCAGTCCGGGCGGCCCATAGAGCAAGACGTGATCCAGCGCTTCGCCCCGCATGGCGGCGGCTTTGATGCTGATATCCAAGAGCTCCTTGATGTGGTCTTGTCCCACAAAATCCTTGAGGCTTTTCGGTCTGAGCGCGCGGTCAAATTCGGCCTCATTACTCTGCAAAATAGGATCGTTTATCTTTTCTAACATAAGCCCTTACTTTATCTTTCCCAAGAGTTTACTGATCTGCAGATACCAGACCATCCACACGGCTTCGAAGACGATGGCGCGGTTCATCTTGGAGATTCCGCCGGCGCGTTCGGTGAAGATCACGGAAACTTCTTTGATCTTAAATCCTTTTACCCAAGCGCGGAAGTTCATCTCGATCTGAAAGGAATATCCATCGGAGATGATGTCGTCTAAATTGATGCTTTCCAGCACATTGCGCCGGAAACACTTGAAGCCTGCCGTGGGGTCGTTGATGGGCATGCCGGTGATGCATCTCACATATTTTGAGGCAAAAAAGCTGATCAAAAGCCGATGGAAAGGCCAGTTAACGATGTTTACACCATTGCAATAACGCGAGCCGATCACGAGATCGTTATGCTTCGCCGCTTCGATGAGTCGCGGCACATCTGCCGGATCGTGGGAGAAATCCGCATCCATTTCCATGATATATTCATAGTCGTGCTCGAGCGCAAAGCGAAAGCCCGTAACGTAGGCGGAGCCAAGCCCCATCTTGCCCGGACGCTCGATGATATGCACCCTATCGCTGGTTTCCATGATCTTTTTCACGGCGTCGGCGGTGCCATCGGGGCTATTGTCGTCCATCACGAGTATGTCCAGATTCTCGTTATCTCTGAGCAAAACGCCGATGATGCGCTCGATATTCTCGATTTCTTTGTAGGTAGGGATGATGATTAATGTTTTCATTTTTTGTCCAAATTGTTCTTAAGTAGTTGTGCTTCCGGAACATCCCGGAAGGTGCGTGCAGGGCTACCCAAGACGATCTTTGCCTCGGGCACATCTTTGGTGACCACAGCGGCGGCGGCGACAGTACCATCTCCCGCGATCTTGATGCCGGGGAGTATGATTGCACCCACTCCGATGCGAGCTCCGCTTTTCAGGGTCACGCCCTTGAAGTGATTAAATCTCTCTTTATCGCGCGCCATATAGTTGTCATTACTCGTTGCTGCACAAGGCGCTACGAAGCAATAATCCTCCACTTCGGAATAGGCGGTGATATAAGAATTGGTCTCGAATTTATTACGCGAGCCGATGGTGACGAAGTTCTCGATTGCGACATTGCGCCCGATGATATTCAGCTCGCCGATGGTTACGTTTTCGCGGATTGTGGCGAGGTCGGCGATGAGATTACGCTCGCCGATTGTGCATTGGGCATAGATCACCACATTTGCACCGATCTGACAGAATGAGCCGATGCGCGCGGGTTCGAGATTATCAGGAACTTTGAAGATGCTACGCGGCGATGAAAGCGGTTTTTTGCCGATGATCACGTTGTCATCGATGCGCACACCCTCACCGATCTCGGAATCGGGATGAATCACCACATTATGTCCGATCAGACAGTTGTCGCCGATTTTCACATTTTCCATGATGATGGTATTTATGCCGATGGTGACATTCTCACCGATTTTTGCGCTTTTGGCTATATGTTGATTCATCTTTATCTCCATAAAGTCTTTATTATTAGGCTGTTTACTGCGACTCTTTCGCCGCGGTTCTCGCTGGATTCACAAAGAAATATTGTCCTATTCCAGCATGATACCAATTATTTTCTCGACAAAGAATAAGGCAAGCAAAATAATGGCTCTAAGCAAAAAAAGAAGGAGAAAAGTCATGAGAGAGTGGATAAAAAAACACAGCGAGCACCTGACGCTCGAGGGAAAAAGCCCGCTGACGGTTGAAGGATATGCGATTGATCTTATTCAATTTACGGAGTTTATGGAGATTAACTTCCCCGGCACTCCGCCGGACAAAATAGATGTCACCCAGATCCGTGGCTTTTTGCGCGATCTCTCCACAAATGGCGTGGGAAATCGCAGTCTGGCGCGCAAGATTGCCTCGCTTTCTTCTTGGTTTGCTTTTTTGAGACTGCATAAAGTGCGCACAGACAATCCCATGCTGAAGATCAGGCGTCCGAAATATGAGAAAAAGCTCCCCAGATTCTTCACCGAGGAAGAGATGGAACTGCTCTTAAGCATCCCCGATACCTCTGATAAATATGGAGTTCGCAACAAAGCCATGCTGGAATTGCTCTACTCCTGCGGATTGAGGTTGATGGAGCTCGCCAATCTCAAACTAAGTGATTTGGATTCAAGGCGTAAGCTGATCAAGGTTTTGGGCAAAGGCAACAAAGAAAGGATGCTCCCTGTGGGTCAAAAAGCCATGGATAGCATGAATGAATATCTGAAAATCCGCGGTGAATTCGTCACGGATGAAAGCTCCAACCGCATCTTTCTCACCTCCAACGGCAGGGACTTCGACGCTCCGCAACTCAAAGTAATCTTAGGCAGATACATCGATCTCATCGCGCGCAGCAAGGGCTATTCACCGCACACAATTCGCCACAGTTTTGCCACCCACATGCTCAATCGCGGCGCCGATATTCGCTCCATCCAAGAATTGATGGGACATGCCCAGCTTTCGAGCACGGAAATCTATACGCATCTCAGCCTCGAAGACATCAAAGAGGCTTATGAAAAAGGGCATCCGCGCAGTGGGGAATAAGCTCGGTTTTTCTCAAATCAGCTTTCTTGATGAACATAGCTAAGCTCTTGAATTCCATGCCGATAACTCATATTTCCTGAATATATCATCAAAAACGCGACTTTTCCAAATTTCACACAGCCGCATAAGTTCTTGCACTCCCATGTCTTACCTATTGGGTTCAGCTCATCATTTGGTGATGATATGCTCATGGCGATGACCA
>DIQS01000027.1:31154-31982 GCA_002427325.1 Cloacimonetes bacterium UBA5456
CAATAATCAAAAAAAGAAAAAATATTGCTGGACAGATTAAAATTGAATTCGATAATGTGTCTCAGGTAAAAAAGAAATTAAATAACAGAGATCAAGGTGGCAATAAAATGAAAGAAAAACTCTTTCTAATCGACGGCACGGCACTGCTTTATCGCGCATATTATGCTTTCATTCGCAATCCGCTTATCAATAGCAAACAAGAAAATACGTCCGCAATTTATGGCGTGATCAATTCCTTTATTTCCTTGGTGGACAAGATGGAGTCGCGCTATATTGCGATCGCTTTTGACCGTGCGGCGCCCACTTTTCGCCATCTCGATTATGCGGAATATAAGGCAAATCGCCCGCCCATGCCGGATGATCTAAGGAGTCAGATCGCCGCGGTAATCGAGTTTTTTAAGCTGATCAAGGTGCCGGATGTCGGGGCGGACGGCTATGAGGCAGACGATGCTTTGGGCACGATGGGCACGCATTTCGGCGATGATTTTGAGATCGTTTATGTGACCAGCGACAAGGATTATTGTCAGTTGATCGATGAAAATGCCATCATGTATGACCCCATGAAAGAGCAGATTCTGGACGCTGATTTTGTGCGCGAGAAATATGGGGTTGATGCCGCGCAATTCATTGACTATCTTGCGCTTGTGGGGGATAGTTCGGATAATATTCCCGGCGTTCGAGGCATTGGTCCCGTTGCGGCACAGGCACTTATGAATAGCTTTGCCGACATTGATGATATCTATGAAAACATAGAAAATGTGGATAAAAAATATCAAAAGAAGCTGATTGAAAACAAGGAAACTGCCTATTTATCAAAGCACTTAGCCA
>DIQS01000027.1:32152-59653 GCA_002427325.1 Cloacimonetes bacterium UBA5456
GCCATCGTGCGGGATGCAAAGATAAGGATGCCCGAGAGGGATGAATTGCTTTTTGATCCGCAAAATATGAGAAAGGCAATTGAGCTACTTAAACGCTATGAGATCATGAGTTTGCAGCGCAGGATTGAGGCACGCATCGAAGCGCAATTTGAGCCGGAGCCCACGCAGGCAGATATCTTTGCCGATGAGTCAAAACCGGCAGAAGAAGAGCCGCGTGAGGTGGTGCCGGAAGAGACGCAAGAAGAAGAGGATAAAGCATTTGAGGCGATCTTGGTGGATGAAAATATCCTGCCGACGGTGATCGCTGAGCTGGAAAAAGCCTCAGAGATTGCGCTGGATGTGGAGACGGACGGCTTGGACGCACTAGAAGCAAATCTGGTCGGCATCTCGCTTTGCACCGATCCGAGACACTCATATTATCTGCCCTTGGGGCACAGTCTTGCCGACAATCTTGCTTTGGAAAGCACTCTCTCACAGATCTTTAAAGCGTTAAATAACAAGAGAATCATCGGGCACAATCTGAAGTTTGACTTTGCAATCCTCAAGCGCTATAACATGGCTCTTCCCGCGCAGTATTTTGACACCATGATTGCGGCATATATCCTTGATGCAGGGGCAATTAGTTTTTCCTTGGACAACTGCGCTTATACTGAATTGGGCTACAAAATGATGAGTATCAAAGAGCTGATCGGCAGTGGGAAAAATCAGAGCACTTTCGACATCATCAGCCCCGAGGATGCCTATTTCTATGCGGCGGAGGACGCTTGGGTCACGCTGCGCCTCTTTCAGGTCTATCATAAGAAACTGGAAATAAGCCCCGCAAAAGAGGTGTTCTATGAGATGGATCTCCCGCTCATGCTGGTGCTTATGCGTATGGAAGAGAACGGGGTTTCCATCGATAGAAACATTCTTTCCACGCTCTCAGTCGAGCTGAATAAACAGATCAAGGAGCTCACCGAAGAGATCTATAAGATGGCAGGATATGAACTTAATCTCAATAGCCCTGCTCAACTTGCCAAATTGCTCTTTGAGGACATGAAACTCCCGACAAAAAAGAAGATAAAGAGCGGATATTCAACGGATAACAGCGTTTTGGAGGCGCTCAGCGAGGACTATGAAATCGCGGGGATGCTGATCAATTATCGTCAGCTAAATAAACTGGAAAACACCTATGTGAGTGCGTTGCCGCGGCTTGTGAGCCAAAAAAGCGGGCGCATCCATTCCTCATTCAATCAATGCGTTGCGTCCACAGGCAGGCTTTCTTCCACTAATCCGAACCTGCAAAATATCCCGGTACGCACTTCATTAGGGCGTGAGATTCGCAAGGCGTTCGTGGCAAAAAACGACGATTTTCTCATCCTTGCGGCAGACTATTCGCAGATCGAGCTCCGGCTTTTGGCGCTGATGAGTCGCGATGAGGTGCTGATTCGCGCCTTCAAAGATAAGACGGATATTCACAAAGAAACGGCGGCGCAAATCTATTCGGTGGCGCTGGATGAGGTGGATTCCGACATGCGACGGGAGGCGAAAACCATCAACTTCGGCTTGCTTTATGGGATGGGACAGCGCAAGCTTGCCCGCGATCTGGGCATCAGTGGTGAGCGGGCTAAAGAACTGATAGAATTATACTTTGCGCGTTTTCCCTCCATCCGAGAATTCCGCCAGAGGATGATCGAGGAAGCTCAGAGGAATACCATCGTGCAGACCATCTTTGGGCGCATCTTGGAGCTTCAAGGCATTCATAGCAAAAATCCGGGAATCAGGAGCGAGGCGGAGAGAATTGCGGTGAATATGCCGATTCAAGGCAGTGCGGCGGATCTCATTAAACGCGCGATGCTTACGCTTCACGAGGAAATCAAGGACGACAAGCGCATCATGATGATCTTGCAGGTGCATGACGAACTGGTTTTTGAGGTGAGAAAGGACTATTTAGACGAGGCTATTGTCTTGATTAGAGATAAGATGGAGGCGGCGCTTCCGCAGGAATACCAGGAAATCGTGCGTTTAGCCGTGGATATCGGCTATGGTAAAAACTGGTATGAAGCGCATTAGAGGCGCTGGCGGATGCGCTCGAGATAGTGGGAGCCGCGGCTGATTTTCCACAGCCAAAAGAACACATAAAAGACGAGGGCGAGCGCGACAAAGCCGAGCACGAAAACAAACCAGGGTAAGTCTTTACGGAATTCGGCGGTCATATATTCGTGGGTGTTCCACATTTTATCTGTGTCATAGCTCCAAGTGATAGTGCGCCCTTTGGCATTTACTCCCGAGGGCAAGGCGTTTGTATCGGTTATCTTCCAAGGTACGTGCAACTTATAGTTCCACGCGTGAGGCTCGTCTTGTTCATTTGAAAAGATGCTTTCCATTTCATCCGTGCTGTCCTGACTTCCCAGCGCGATGCGCCGTTTGAAGGTGATTCGTCTGCCAGGCTCCTTATTGAGGGTGATTTTTCCCCAAAAATCGGCAGTTCCAAGCTGGTCGTTGATGTTATTGAAAGACTCTATATCCTTGAATTTGAAGGTGACATCATAGATGACATCCTGACCTTTACGACGAACATTATAGCTCACCAAGCTTACGCCGGGGAGGGCGGCTTTGCGCAGGATTTCCTCGGTGTTTTCGTATGGTGAACGATAGGCAATGCGAATCTTTGCCTTGCCGGAACCGTCCCTATGCAGCCAAAGCTCTTCGTCGTAATGAACGCATCCACATAGCGTTAGGAGTAGCAGAATGCCTAAAGCAATCCGTTTCATCTGATGTTTATCCTCTTTCTTTGAGTATTTAATAACCTCAAAACAAATAGTGCAACTTTTGGCAAGCACTTTTTGAGCTATCTATGAATAAAGATAATGTTTTTGGGGAAACTTGCAAGGAGAATGAGCGATTTTGTTGGATTCTTTCGCGTCCTCGTGTCGAGCTTTCACTGTGCGCAGCACTCCTTTTGAGACCGGTCTGGGAACGTCCCCGTTGCCAGAGAAAGTGTAACTTTCTATTGTTGATTTTGATTTGGAATGCGCTTTACGCAGAGATTATCGAGCCGAGTGAAGCCAGCACTGCGGATTGCTGTGCAAAGAGATAGGATGAGGCTATATTTTGGCTTGAAAGCCTTTCTCCTCTAACCATTTCCGGACTTTTGCATAAACTCTTGCCTTTCTGAAATTGCCGGTTACCATGTCAAATGTTGCCTTATATTGCGATGCTTTGGGGTTTCCAAATTCATGAGCGAGAATGAACCAGAAATATGCATCTTTATGGTTTTTTTTGATGCCATCTCCGATATAATGCATTATAGCGAGGGAGTATTGGGCATGAGAGTTCCCCTGCTCAGCCGCCAAAAGATACCATTTTATAGCCTCTTGTTTATTCACTTCTAGGCCCTCACCGTCATCATAGGCAAGTCCGAGTTTGTACTGAGCTTCGGGGAATCCTTGTTCAGCCGCCAAGCGATACCACCTAAGAGCTTCCTTTTTATCCTGCTCGAGGCCATCGCCTAATTCATAGGATATTCCAAGAATATATTGGGCTCGCGGATTTCCTTGATCGGCAGCCATTTGATACCAACGCAGAGCCTGCTTTTGATCTTTTTCCACTCCATCGGCATTATCATAGATCCAGCCGAGATGTAGCTGGGCGTCGGGGTGTCCCTGCTCTGCCGCCATGAGTAGCCAATGTCGAGCTTTCTCTTTGTTTTGCGTGACTCCTTCGCCGTTGTTATAGAATATTCCCAGCATAAGTTGAGCGTTTGGGTGCCCTGCTTCGGCAGCCATTTGATACCAGCGAAATGCCTCTGTTTTATCTGCTTGAACACCAACACCGTTATCATAGATCCAGCCGACAAAAAGCTGGGCGTCTTGGCTGCCCTGATTTGCCGCCAAGCCAAACCAATGTAGGGTTTCGTTGATGTCTTGCTTCACCGCATCGCCATTGTAATAAAGCATGGCAAGATTGAGCTGAGCATCTAAATCGCCATTCTCTGCGTCATTTTTTAGAGATAATAATTGTTCGGGCGTGACCGAAGTGAGAACTTCCATGAAGAGCTCCTGTTGGTTTTGATTTTTTGCAGGGTGATAAATCGTTGCTAATCTGTCAAGTTGATTGTTTGGGGACGCGCTGAATTGAAAGATCGGGCAACGAGGGCGTTACCCTACCGGTAGGGATAAGGTATGTGCTTTGCGCATAAGCTGTTAGAACCGGCTGAAACCAGCACTACGAATTAAGCGAAAAAAGAGTCTTGACAGAAAAGGCTAGTTCAGTTTAATTGAACACAGGTTCACATAGATGAACCAAATATAAAGATTTTAGGAGCTAATATGGCACGCGCAAAGACACCGCGAACTTTACATGATCTCCCCGTGGTCAAAGGCTTTAGACCAATGTGGATGCGGACAAATTATCGGCAAGCCATAACGCTCAATTTAGAAGAATATGAGGCGATCCGTCTTGTGGATTATGAGAGCATGACTCAGGATGAAGCCGGCGAGCTCATGGGAGTATCCCGTCCGACGGTCACGCGCATCTATGAAAGTGCCCGCAAAAAGCTCGCCCTCGCTCTTGTTGAAGGCAGAACCTTTGTGATCGAAGGCGGCAGCGTGGAGATCGCCTATGGCATCTATCAATGTGAAGAGTGCGAACATAGGGTTCAATTGCCCACGGATGAGCCCATGCCCGAGGTTTGCATTGCCTGCGGAAGCGAAAAGATGATCTCTTTGGAAGACTGTTTTGTGCGTGGATGCCGAAGATGTCGTCGTTGTAGATAATAAAACCAAAATAAAAGCTAATAAATTAGTTTAGGAGAAAAGATGAAAATTGCATTTCCATTAACCGACAAACTGCTCAGCGCCCATTTTGGACACTGCGAAGAATTTGCCGTCCTCACCGTTGAAGATGGCAAGATTGTAAAAGAAGAATATTTAGTTCCCCCGGCTCACGAACCGGGCTCACATCCCAGGTTTCTCCATGAACAGGGCGTAACGGTTGTTATCGCCGGTGGCATGGGCATGCGCGCTCAAGAACTCATGGCTCAAAATGGCATCAAAACTTATGTGGGAGTGTGCCATCAACCGCTTGCTGACCTTGTTGAACTATATGTAAAAGGAGAGCTTGAGGCTGGCGACAACCTCTGCGATCACTAATGAGACTTGCAATAGCTTCCGGAAAAGGCGGGACGGGGAAGACCACACTTGCGGTTAATCTTGCCCTGAAAGCTTCCGGCACGATGAAGACGGTTCTTGCCGATTTAGACGTTGAAGAGCCCAATGGGAGCATCTTCATCGGCGGTGAGACTGTGGACGAAAAACAGGTCTATCGCTATACTCCAGCCTGGAATCAGAAAAGCTGCAGTCTCTGCGGGAAGTGCACTTCGTGGTGCGCCTATAACGCATTGATTAAGCTTGGTGAGATCATACTCGTGATGCCCAATCTTTGCCATTCCTGCTATGCTTGCAGCGAGCTTTGTCCGGATGGTGCTCTGCCGATGGAGGCGAGTCCTTTGGGAACGATTCGGCATTTCTCGCGAGGGAAGCTGGACTTCACCGAAAGCAAGTTGAACATCGGATTGGAGCAGGCTGCGCCTTTGATTAAGCAGAGTTTGAACTATTTGGACGAGAACTTTAAAGATCATGATTTGCAGATATTGGATAGTCCTCCGGGGACGGCTTGCTCGATGATGGAAGCGGTGCGCTCGGCGGATTATGTGATTCTCGTCACGGAGCCCACGCCTTTTGGATTGCACGATCTGAAGCTTGCGGTGGAGACGGTGCGTCAGTTGGAATTGCCTTTTGCGGTGGTGATAAATCGCGATGGCATAGGCAATGACGAGCTGGATAGATATCTGAAAGCGGAGGAGATAGCGGTCTGGGCACGCATCCCGCATCAGCGAGAGATTGCCGAGCTCTATTCCCGCGGCGAAATCCTTTTTGACAAGGTTGCAGCGGTGGATGATGCCCTATCTGATATCCTGCAAAGGCTGGAGGGATTGTCATGAAAGAAATAGTGATACTCTCCGGAAAGGGCGGGACGGGGAAAAGCTCCGTTTGCTCGGCTCTTGCTCACATCAAAAAAGACAATATCCTCGTTGCGGATTGCGACGTCGATGCAGCGGATTTGCATCTCATCATGGCACCTGAGAATGTTCCGGGCGTGGATTTCTATAGCGGAATCATCGCTGAGATCGATGCTGAAAAGTGCATTGCCTGCGGGCTTTGCGCTCAGAAATGCCGCTTTGATGCGATCTCGCTTTACGAGGGAAAATATCGCGTGGAACCGCTTGATTGCGAAGGCTGTGCCTATTGCCATTACATCTGCCCTGTGGAGGCGATAGCGATCCCTCAACAGAATATCGGGAACTATTTTCAGGCGGAGAGCAGGCTGGGCTTCACGCTCGTGCATGCTCGGCTGAATATCGGCGCCGAAAACTCCGGAAAGCTGGTGGCAAAGGTCAAGAGCATCGCCAAAGAGCAGTGCAAAAAAGAAGGCAAAGATTTCATGCTCGTGGATGGATCGCCGGGGATAGGTTGCCCCGTGATCTCGTCCTTATCGGGAGTGGACTACGTGGTCTTGGTCACCGAGGCGACATATTCCGGGCTCAGCGATCTCGAGCGGCTTTGGACTCTTTTGGATATGTTCAAGCTGCCCGGCGCCTGCATCGTCAATAAAGCGGACATCAATCCTTCCGTGGCAAGCGAGATACGCAAGTTTATGCAAAAGAAAAAGATTGCTGATCTGGGAGACATTCCCTACAGTGAAGATTTCCCCAAGGCAATCGCTATGGGACGCACCTTAATTGAAGAAAATGAAACAAGATGGAGACCCGTCTTTGAAAAGATATGGAAAGCCATCGAGGAGAAAATATGATAGTTGGTTTTACATCAACAGGCGAAGGCTGGGATGCTAAGATTGATCCCAGATTCGGTCGCACAGAATTCATCCTCATTTATGATGAGGAAAAAGATGAACTGAAGGCTGTGGACAATCGCGAAGTGTCTGACATGGCGCATGGCGTTGGTCCTAAAACAGCCCAAAAAATACACGAGCTGGGCGTGCAGGTGCTCATCACGGGCAATGGTCCCGGTGGCAATGCAGCCGAAGTGCTCAAAAATATGAACGTCAAAATATATATCAAAGCGGGTGGCATGGGCATCCGTGAAGCTTATGGCGCCTATAAGGCAAACAAACTTGAATCCATAGGAGGATAATTATGCCATATCAAGATGGAACAGGACCCTTTGGTGACGGTCGCTTAGGACGCGGGCTTGGGCCTTGCGGACGCGGTGGTGTCGGCATGGGAGCAAGAGGCGGCGCAGTGGGCAGAGGTGCTCGTTGTGGCGGCTTTCGCAGAAGAGCATATCCGATGATGGGTGCATCAGCCCCGGTTGGAGATGTATATCCATATAGCAAAGATGAACTTAAAGCCCAGAAAGCAGAGCTGGAAAAGCAGCTTGATTGGCTTAACAAGGAAATAGAAAAAAACTAAATAATAAGGATTAATAATGGCAGACGAAAAACAACTACAAATCCAGAATAATCTGGCGAAAATCAAACATCGCATAGTGGTTATGAGCGGGAAAGGCGGAGTGGGCAAAAGCTTTGTCACCACAAACCTCGCCTATGGTCTCGCAATGCAAGGGAAAACGGTCGGCATCCTCGATGCAGACGTTCATGGTCCCTCGATCGTGAAACTCACCGGCATCGAAGGAATGCCCATCCCAATCGCTGAAAACGGTATGCCTGCACCAATTCAGGCATTGTCGAACTTGTATGTCCTCTCCGTGGCATCACTCATCGAATCCGAAGAAAGCGCATTGATCTGGCGCGGACCCATGAAGATGGCGCTGATCAATCAATTCTTCAGTGACTTTGAGTGGCCTGAATTGGACTACTTGGTCGTGGACTGTCCTCCCGGAACGGGCGATGAACCGCTTTCCATTATCCAAACCTTGGGTAAATTGGATGGAACGGTGATCGTGACAACTCCGCAAGACCTCGCCATCCTTGACGTGAAGAAATCTATCAGCTTTGCCGAACAGCTTGATCTGCCCATCATCGGCATCGTTGAAAACATGAAGTTCTTCCGCTGTCCGGAATGCGATAAAGCCACGCAGATTTTCAGCGGGAACGGCATCGAAAAGCTGATCTTTGATCATCAGTTAGACCTCCTTGCCGAGCTGGAACTGGATCCCAATGTCGTAATTTCAGGAGATCAGGGCAAGCCCTATATCTATTTCTATAACAAGAAGCCGGCAGCACAAGCCCTTATGGATATGGTGCTTAAGGTTATCGATAAAGTGGAAAATCCGGCAGAACAGAAATAACAGTCTGTCGCTGTCCCTAAATTGATGTGGGCGGGGAAAAAGTCTTTCCTGCCCACTTTTTTTGTCCATATTTTCAAGCACTTAAGCCCTCTTTTGTGAATTATTCATCATTTTACACGTTTAATTTATCAATTCATAATTCCACGCACCCTCATAAGAGTCTGTATTGCCGTCTCTTGCCTATTAGGTTCAGCTCATCGTTTGGTGATGATATGCTCATGGCCATGACCATATCATGACCGCATCATCACCAGAACCCTCTAAGAAAGCCGTGGGAAAGCAGGAAATGCTGCAATGATTTTCTTGGGGAGAGGAAATATGGGTCAATTTTTGCGGATATGTGACTTGATTGCTATGCACAAGTAGATCAAAACATAATCAGTATTCTCTCATGTTTGTCGAAGGAAAAATATCCTGCGCCGTTTGAGGTGATGAGGGAAGAAATCTGCGAAATCGTAAAAATATATACGTATAAATATAGAGTTCTCTTTAAACGTATAGTTATCTGTAATATAGCGAGTTAAGATTGCTTTCTGTGTGTCGAAACGAAACATTCTTTTTGACATGCAAGCTTTTTCTTGACACTTATAGACAAATCAGAAATAGTGGTATTATAGGAAATTTGAACGTATGTGCAACTTAAGCCTTAAGAAAGCGATGTGATAAAAAAGAGGTACGAATGTCTATATTTGACTTTTTCGGATTAATGAACAATGACATAGCAATAGATTTGGGTACTGCGAATACCCTCGTATATAAGAAAATTGGCGGCGTCGTTATCGACGAGCCTTCGGTGGTAGCAGTTTCTACGGATAATAGCAAGATATTTGCCATAGGAAAAGAAGCAAAAGTGATGTTGGGCAAAAACCCTGATGAAGTGAATGTGATCAAACCGCTTAAAGACGGAGTGATAGCAAATTATCAAGTTACCGAGCTCATGCTTCGCAATCTCATTATGAGGGCACATAAAAAGCGCATTTTGGTGCGTCCAAGAGTGATAGTCTGCGTTCCCTCCGGCATCACTGGAGTGGAAAAACGTGCAGTGCGCGATAGTGTTCTTCATGCAGGTGCTCGGGAAGTTCACCTGATCTCCGAGCCTGTTGCGGCTGCGATCGGTGCAGAGCTTCCCATCGACGAAGCTTGCGGAAACATGGTGATGGATATTGGCGGCGGAACCAGTGAAATCGCCGTTATCTCACTTTCTCATATTGTTGTGCACAATAGCATTCGCGTGGGTGGGGATAAATTAGACTCGGACATCATTAACTATTTGCGCAAGAAGAGCAATCTGCATGTGGGCTTGCAGACGGCTGAAAAGATCAAGCAGACTATTGGTAGTGCCTATCCGCTCAAAGAAGAGCTGAGCATGGATGTGCGCGGTAGAGACATCATCTCCGGCTATCCTGTCACGATCAAAGTGACGTCCGAAGAGATTCGTGAGGCACTCTCTGAAACCGTTACAATAATGATAGATGCGATTAAACAACTCTTTGAAAAAACAGCACCAGAGCTTTCGGCAGATATTGCTGAGCGCGGGATATTCCTCACGGGTGGCGGTGCGCTTTTGAAAGGATTGGACGAGAGAATTTGCAGGACTGTTGACCTTCCCGTGCATGTTGTGCCCGATTCCATGATCTGTGTCGTAAGAGGTGCAGGCATGGTCTTGGAAGACATCGAGCGTTATCGTCAAGTATTGATCAAAAAGATGGAAGATTAAAGCTGATTTATCATGCTTTGGGGATTGTTTATCGCGACGGATGATGCCTTTTTCCCCGTTGGGAAAAGCTATAGGGGTTGAGCAATGTGGCGTCGTTATATCCTCGCTGGCATATTGATTATCTTCTCTTTAGTCATGGGTTTGGGTGATTCTGATGCACGCAGCAAAAAGGCAGCATTTTTTGGGCGGACAATCTTTTTCCCTTTGGTGTCATCTATAAAAACGATAGAATTTAACGCTGAACTGCAGACAGAAAACTTCGTTTTGCGTAGTAGTCTCACGGAAACGACGCTGGAAAATATCGCCCTACAAAATCAGCTAAAGGAGCTGATTGACGTTTCATCCATCCGCTTTTCCACCGAGAGTGCGAAATTCGAGCTTGCTGAGGTAATAGGGTATTCTGGAGCCTTCTATCAGCGTAATCTCATCGTGAATAAGGGGCGTATTCATGGAATAATGTCCGGCTCGGCAGTGATTTCCGGTGGCGGCATCGTGGGGAAAGTTATCAGCGTTAGCGATACATATAGCATAATCTTGCCTTTTTCGAATCCTCACTTCCAGCTGCCGGTGATGGATACGCGCACCGGTGTTCAGGGCATCTTGCAGAGTGATGTAAGCGGCACGATTTCCATGAACTTGGTGAAGCTGGGCTCGGAAATTGCCAGTGGAGATACTGTGGTCACCTCCAATCTCTCGCGGCTCTTTCCCAAAGGATATCCTGTGGGGGTGGTAAATCGTACGCGTGAGACAAGAGACAACCTGTTTATCAGTGCAGAGATAAATCCTTTTACCTTGGTTGAAAACCTTGAACACGTCTTTATTTTGATGGAGAAGAATCATGAAACAGAAGAGCGAAATAATTGAAGTATTTGGACAGAGATATCAGCGCATCCCTGTGAAAACACATGTGCTTAGTGCTGAAGATGATATGCTGGCAATCATCGAGAAATATGCCTTGCCCCTCATGAAAGAAGGGGATATGTTGACCATCAGCGAAAGCCCTTTGGCGATCACTCAAGGGCGTGCCGTTCCTGTCAGCGAGATTCGCGTGAGTTTCTTGGCTTGTCTCTTGAGTAGGTTCGTGGCCAAAGTTCCTTATGGCATAGGTTTGGGTGCTCCCACCAGCATGCAATGTGCGATCGAAGAAACGGGCGTGGTTCGCATTCTTTTTGCCGCACTTGTCGGCGCAATCGGTAAGTTACTCGGCAGAAAAGGCGATTTCTATCGTGTTGCCGGCATGCAAGCGGCACTGGTGGACGCTGCGACGACCTCACCCATCCCGCCCTATAACGAGACCGTGATCAAAGGGCCGAAAGATCCTCAAAAGGTGGCTGAAGCCCTCACTGAAGCAACGGGCTATCCGATTGCCGTCATGGATATTAACGACATCGGCGGTAGCTGGATGATCGGCGGCAGCAAGCTTGATAAAAACTTCATCGAAGCCGTGATGAAAGATAATCCGCAGGGGCAGGATGACGAGCTAACGCCTCTGTGCATAGTGCGTAAGGCGTAAGGAATAAATCATGTATATTGGTGCATTGATAAGCTTTTTGAGTGGGATATTTTTTCTTTATACCCAGCTTATTATTGTGCCGAATATCAGCATCGCAGGGGTCGCCCCCCTGATACTCTTGCCATGGATGATAAATGTTGTCTGGCAAAGAGATTGGAGGGTATCCTTGCCCGTGGTCTTTGTCATTGGCTTGATGTATGACACTCTGAATCCATTGAGTTTTGGCTTGAACGCTTTACTTTTCACCATCTTAGCGGTTGTGATAGACCTTTTACGGATACCTTTTGAGCAGGATAGCATTGCGGCCAAGCTGATCGCAATCGTTAGTGTGAACGTGATATACAGCCTTTTACTGTATTTATCTTCGGGTCTTAGCTGGGGCTTTGATCTGGCACTCCATCAGAATTCTCTTATCTTTTTTGTCTATAATTTACTATTTGGGACCTTTATCTTTGGGCTGATACAGGTTATCTGCAAATTGCGCATTGTGGTGAGGCATGACTAAATCGACGCGCGTGTTCAGCATATTTTCCCTGATACTCTTGGCGATTCTTTTGGTTTCGCTCTTCTATTTGCAGGTTATTCGGGGGGAATATTATCAACAAGTGGCTGAAAGCAATATTTTTAGGATCAGGCGAGTCTTTGCCACGCGTGGAGAAATCTATGATAATAAATACCGTCCGATAGTCCAAAACATCCCCTCGCACGACCTCTATCTCACGACAAACAAGATCGGTGATCTCAACGCTTTGGCGCGATTCCTCTTTCTCCATTTGCAGATTGAGGAAAAAGAGCTGATGGAGATAGTGCAAAAACAGCGCTTTAAGACCTATGAGGAGATACTCATTGCCGATAATATCGACTATGAAAAGGTGCTCAGCCTCAGCGAATATCTGAATTACTATCCGGAGCTGACTTTCCGCATAGGTTCAACGCGCGACTATCTCTATCCAAATCACTTCAGCGGCTATGTGGGACGCATCAACGAAGAAGAATATGAGAAGTATTACAGAGAAGACTATTCTTTGAATGGATATATCGGCAAGACAGGGTTAGAGCGATATTATGAGGTGCTTTTGCGGGGCAAGGACGGCAAGGAAATCGTTCAAGTTGACTCTCGCGGACGCAGTTTGGGCTTTTTTAGCCAAGAAGAGGGCTATCTCAAGGCTTTGAACGGACTTTCTTTGGTTTTGACCATAGATAACGATCTGCAAAACTTTTGCGATAAGGTCTTCCCCAGCCACCTCAAAGGAGCTTTGGTGGTGAGTGATATCAGAACCGGCGGCATCTTGGCGTATGTGAGTAAGCCCGATTATGACCCCAATATCTTCATGCAGCGGATCAGTCCAGAGGTGTGGAAAGAACTCAATCATAAAAACAAGCCAATGTTGGATAGAGTGATACATGCCACCTATCCTCCGGGCTCGGTGTTCAAACCATTAACTGCGGGCTGTGGGATGGAAAAAGGTCTGGTCAATCGCAATACACGGTTCAGCTCCTGCGGCGGCGGCTTTAAATATGGCAATAGATATTTCAAGTGTTGGCTGCATTCCGGGCACGGGATAACGAACGTTATCCAAGCTCTCACACAGTCTTGCGACGTCTTTTTTTATGAACTTTCTTTGAAGTTATCCTTAGATGAATTCAAGGATTATGCCGTACGCAGCGGATTCTATGGCAAGACGGGGATAGACCTGCCAAACGAGCGACGCGGCTTTTTCCCAGACACAGAATGGTATAAGAAAAAATATGGTCCAAGCATCGGAATCAGTGGGCATAAGGTCAATCTTTCCATCGGACAAGGCGAGATACTCACCTCCCCGATTCAGATGAATGCCTATTATGCTGCGCTTGCCAATAAAGGGCAGTGGATTCAGCCGCATCTCCTGAAGCAAACTGTTGGGCGCAGCAGACTCACAGCCTCCGAAGTTCAGCCCTTGAAAAAGATGAAATTGCCCTTGAGCGACAAGGATATGGCACTGATCTTGGAGGGGCTTTATTCGGTGTGTAATGCACCAAATGGCACGGCGCGGGTTGTGCAAGTTCCCGGAGCAAAGACCTTTGGCAAGACGGGATCGGCAGAGAACTCCATGGGCAAGACCACCCACGCATGGTTTTGCGGGCATATAGAGACTGATAAACCGGAGATCGCCGTCACGGTATTCATGGAAAACGCCGGTGGTGGCGGCTCGATTGCAGCGCCCGTGGCAAAGCAGGTTTTTGACTACTACATCGGAAACATCGAAGATATTAAGCGCACGGTTGCCATCCCGGCACAATTCCGCACGGCAGAGGATGAAGAAGAGGCGCTTGATGAAGAGTTTATCCCCTTTGATGAATCAGAAATCGAAGAATCCCTCAGCGAAGAAGAGGGGGAAGAATAATGATCAATCGTAAGAAGTTTGACTTCGTCCTTTTGGGACTTTTAATACTCCTTATTCTCATTGGCTGCATTGCGATATATAGCGCATCAACAACTGTGGTGTCCGGGTTTAAGGGCACTCAGAATTATTGGTGGCGGCAGATCATCTTTGCGATGGTTGCGCTTGTTGGACTCATGCTGGTCTTATGGCTTCCCATGCCGATATTCGATATCCTGATCCTACCGGCGTTTATTGCCAATATCCTCGCCTTGATCATGGTTCTATTTACTCCGGCGGTGAGCGGTGCGCATCGTTGGTTCAGTATAGGCGGGATACACTTTCAACCTTCCGAGAGCGCAAAACTGCTGAGCATACTCGTCATCGCACGCAATATCTCGCGAGATGGATACAGCGACTATCGCAAGATGTTCAACGGCTTTGCCATCATGCTGATTCCCATAATCTTGATAATGATACAGCCCGATATCGGCACTATCTTAGTCTTTTTTGTGAGCTTGATAGCGATGTTGGTGGCAGCCGATGTTCCCTTGTTTTACATTTTGCTCATCCTCTCGCCGGCTATTTCGGTGGTGGCTTCCATACATTGGTTGGGGATAGTTTTGTGGCTTGTTTTTTTGATCGGTATTCTCATTCTCTCACGGCTTTCTTGGGTAACCATCACGGTTGCAGGCATCGGTAATGCCTTTGTTTCACTGGTCATGCCGGTTTTGTGGATGGGACTTAAAGACTATCAGCAAAATCGTATTCTCACCTTCTTGGACCCCACGCGTGATCCGCTGGGTGCAGGATATCAAATCATCCAATCGAAGATCGCCATCGGCAACGGCAGTATATTTGGCAAAGGCTGGCTGGGGGGTACTCAGAAAAACATGAATTTCTTGCCGGAGCATCACACGGATTTCATCTTTTCGACGATTGGAGAGGAATTTGGGTTTTTTGGCTCGATCATACTTTTGGGCGTCTTTGCCTTCTTTTTTGCAAGAATGATTCGCGCCGCAAGTGAATTGAAGGTTTTAGAAAGAAAGGTTGCAACTTCCGGCATCTTTGCTTATCTTATCTCACAGAGTTTCATCAATATCGGTATGAATATTGGTCTTGTTCCCGCCACAGGCATCCCCCTACCGTTTATATCCTATGGCGGTTCAAATCTTTTATTTAATACACTTTCAGTAGCTGTTGTGTTAAAATATATGAACGAAAGAGGGTTCATGAAATGAAGAATATTATATTATTAATTATTGCATCGTTAATTCTAAGCTCGTGCTTTATGGGCTCTTCCTTGCTTTTTATGGAGTCTGAGATTCAGGATAAGCCAAATCTCGTCTTAAACCCGAGCTTTGACGCATATTCCTTTGCGGGTACAGATGCCCTCAGAGGCTGGACAATATATACAAAACCGGATGATAGCGAGTTCAATAAAATCAGGATAGACCCCATGCAATCCATAGATGGAGACACATCTCTGCGCATTGATGCATCGAACAAGGACGTAGTCATAATATCGGATTCATTTGATGTGCGTCGCTATGGCGGATATTATTCGCGCATTAGATTCAAGACTGATAGCCCACAGCCTCCACAGGCTCGCTTACGCTTGACTGCCTTCAAAGGGAACGGCAAAATCACCAACCGCTTTAGTAAGAAGATGAAGCTTGGTCAGGAGTGGAACACGACGTCGATAAGTGCGGGCTTTCTCAAACCGGGCGCAAAGTTCGGACGAGTCTCCATCGAAATCCCTGCCTTCAAAGAAGGAAGTGTTTGGATCGATGATACGGGATGCTGGGAAGTTCATGGATTTAGGATAGACTAAGCTTGGCTTTCATCTTACACCTTTCTCATCGACTTCTATGCGAGCTTGGGTAGTGGTGAGCAGCGAAGATGAAAAAGATCTTGTTTTTTGCGCTCAATAGTAGCTGGAGTCAATCCAACCTCGCGCTCAAATACATGCGTCAGATGGTCTCCGGCATGGATTACACGCTCATCGAGCATAGTGCAACCCTGAGCGAACCTTTGACGCATGTGCTTGCTGATGTATATGCCCTAAAGCCGGAAGTGATCTGTCTTTCGGCTTATATTTGGAACAGGCTGAGCCTGCAAAGAATAGCGAGTGAGCTTGGTAAAGTCTTGCCGGAAACTCTCTTCGTTGTGGGCGGTCCCGAGGCTTATGCCTTCGAGGGAATGCAGTCTTGCCTGGTCATCAAGGGCGCGGGAGAAGCGGCTTTTCATGCTCTGGCAGAAACTGGTTTTGACCCCTCTTTCGACGTCTCCATTATTGCACATTTACCACTTTCAGATATCCCCTTTCCCTATAACGAGGCTGATCTTGCCGAGCTCGAAGACCATCTTGTCTATTATGAATGCTATCGCGGCTGTCCATATCATTGCGTTTACTGCCTTTCTGCCTCAGACGAGCGCAAGGAACTGAGGTTTGATCTGAATAAACCCGAAGAAAAAGAGAGACTGATTGCTGAACTCAATGCACTTTCTGCACTAAAGCCCAGAACGCTGAAGTTCATCGATCGCAGCTTCAATATCCACAAAGACCTCGCCCATTTGATTTGGGATTATGCCATCAAAAGTCATGCCAAACACGACTTTCACTTTGAGATCTATCCCGACCTACTCTCGGATGAAGATATCGCCCTTCTCTCCAAAGCACCGGAGAATCGTATCCGTTTTGAAATCGGCATACAGAGCGTGAACGAAGATGTTCTCTTGCGCAGCGGACGCAAGTCTGACTGGCAAAAGAGTCGCCACTATCTGAATAGATTGAGAGAGGAAACCAAGGTGCGCATCCATGCGGACTTGCTTGTGGGCTTGCCGGGGGGGGACTTTCAGAGCGTCATCCATTCGCTGAATGAGCTTTGTAAGACTCGTCCCGCAGCGGTGCAGCTCGGCATGCTCAAGGTCTTGCCGGATACTCCGATGCTTGAGATTGCCCACGCAAGAGGCTACCAATGGCTGGACGATCCGCCTTATCAGATACTCAAAAGCGATGCGCTGAGCTATGATGAAATCTGCTATTTGGACGATCTCGCCCATCTTTTGAGTTTGTATTGGAACAAAGAGGAATTTGCTGAGCTTTGGGACGAGCTTTTGGATGAGTTTTCTGCGCGGGAAATCCTTGAGACACTCATGCAGCTGCACCAGGAACAAAAGCAGCCCTATCACAGTATTTCACGGCTTCATCGCGAGCAAAATATGCAAGAAGCAAAGGCTCGTCTTCGCGCTTCTATAAAGACTTCCAATTTTTTAGTTGACTGATTTTTAGTTTATATAATGATTGAAATGGGATATTGGGACGATCGTCCTATCCCCCAAGACTTAAAGAACAAGTAATTATTCCCTGAGGAGGAGATATGCTGCAAGGTTCATATGTTGCTTTGGTGACGCCTTTTAAAGATGGGAGCATCGATTGGAACGCTCTCGAAGGATTAATAGAATATCAGTTGGAAAATAAGACCCATGGCATCTTGCTTTTGGGAACAACGGCGGAGACGGCTGCACTTGCATCGGACGAGAAAGACGCGCTGCTCAGATTTGCTATGCAAAAGATTGGCGGAAGGGTTCCCGTGATGATCGGAACCGGCACGAATAACCTCAGCCAGACCCTTTCAAACACCAAGAAGGCGATGGAATTGGGCGCAGATTCCGCTCTCGTGATCACCCCATATTACATCAAGCCCACCCAAAACGGACTCTATGAATACTACAAAGAGCTCGCCCAAAAGGTTAATATCCCAATCGTTATCTACAACGTTCCCGGCCGCACATCGGTGAATATGGATGCCGAGACCACCGTGAGGCTGGCGCATGATTTTAAGAACATCAAAGGGCTCAAAGACGCCAGTGGAAACATGACGCAAACCACTACCATCATCAGAGATGCACCGCAAGACTTCAGCGTTCTCAGCGGAGAAGACGCACTGAATATGTGCATCATGGCAACCGGCGGCAAGGGCTGCATCTCGGTTACGGCAAACGTTGCGCCAAAGCTGCTCAGTGAACACATCGAGACCTGCCTCAAAGGCGACTACACTCTCGCCGCAAAGCAGAATCTACACTTAGCAAAACTCAACGCACTCATGTTCATCGAGACCAACCCCATCCCCGCCAAGGAAAGCCTGCACATGATGGGCAAGCTCAAGCTCGAATTTCGCCTACCTATGTATCCCCTCAAGGATGAAAACCGCAAAATCCTCAAGCAGGGACTCAAAGAATATAAATTAATATAAACATTAGAAGGATATATCATGGAAAACAAAGTAACACATGGATTCGGACTCACACGCCGCCAAGAGATCAAAGAGATCGGCGCAACGATTAACTACTATAAACACCTCAAAAGCGGGGCAGAGTTGATTTACCTCGAAAATGAGGATAATAACAAGGTCTTTAATATCACTTTTAGAACCGTTCCCGAGGACGACACGGGATGCCCGCACATCCTTGAACACTCGGTGCTCAACGGCAGTAAGAACTTCCCCGCCAAAGGCACCTTTATGGAGCTCATCAAGGGGAGCCTAAACACCTTCATCAACGCCATGACCTCCTCGGATTGGACTTCATATCCCGTTGCTTCTACGAACGATAAGGACTTCATCAACCTCATGCGCGTCTATCTCGACGCCGTGCTCAATCCGCTTATCTATGAAGACCCCAGAATCTTGCAACAAGAAGGCTGGCACTATGAACTCTTTGATAAAGAAGGAGAGATCAACTATCGCGGCGTGGTCTATAACGAGATGAAAGGTGCTTTTTCCTCTGTGGATAGCATCATCGTCAGAAGCAGCACCAATGCTCAATTCCCGGACACCCCCTATGGCTTTGAAAGCGGCGGTGATCCTGACGCCATCCCTCAGCTCACTCAAGAGAAGTTTGCCGAGTTCCACAGCAAATATTACCACCCCTCAAATAGCCTGCTCTGGCTCTATGGCGATATCAATCTCGACGAGACGCTGAAGATCATCAACGACAGCTATCTCAAAGACTTCGATGATCCTAAGATCGAGATCAGCTTCCCCATGCAAAAGCCTTTTGCAGAGCCCAAGAAACTCACCATGCAATATCCTTTGGGCGACGACATGGAGATCGAGGGCGAATATCACATGACCTTGAACTACAGCTATGGCCGCGCTACTGACCCCCATCTCGGCACGAGCTTGCAGATCTTGGCAGAACTCTTGATGAACACTCCAGCCAGCCCCTTGAAGCTTGCCATCAGACAATCCGGACTCTGCAAAGACTCCATGATCTATGCCCGTGCAGACGTGGTTCAGCCCACCATACACATCATCCTCAAACAGATCAAGAAAGATGATTTGCCCAAGCTTAGCGAGCTGATCAATCAAGAGATGCAGCGCATCGCCCGTGAAGGCTTTGACAAGAAACTTATCGAAGCAACCTTGAATGCACGCGAATTTTCCCTGCGTGAAGCCCAGATGCAAAACTTCCCCAAAGGATTGTTTTATAGCCTGAGCTCCATAGGTCAGTGGATACACGGCGGCGACCCCATCGTTGACTTGGCTTTTGAAGGCTATTTAGCCCACCTACGCAAAGGTATCACCGAGCCGCTCTATGAGAAGCTTTTGGAAGAAGTGTTGCTCAAAAATAAGCACAGAAGTGAGATAGTCTTTGAGCCCGTTCCCGGCATGATTGCTGCCGGCGAAGAGCGCGTAAGAAAAGAGCTGGAAGACTATAAAAACAGCCTCTCCGAGAAAGAGATAGAAGAGCTCATCGAGATGAATATCAAGCTCAAAGAGTGGCAAGAAACGCCCGACAGCGAAGAAGACATGCTCAAGATTCCGATGCTTAGCCTCAGCGACGTGGATACCAAGGCAAACTTCCACGAGCCTATCGTCGAGAAGAAAGAGGGCTGGACACTGCTGAAGAACCCAGTGCACACCAACGGCATCGTCTATATCGCCGGCTATCTCGATCTGGCTCACGCTCCCGCGGAAGACATCCCCTGGATTCGCCTCTATTCCCAACTTTTGGGACAAATCGAGAGCGAAAACTATGGTATTGCCGAGCTGAATAACGAGATTCGCAACAACACCGGCGGGATTTCTCTGAATGCCGGCGTCTATTCCGAAGTGGATAACCCCAACATAGTCATGCCCAAACTCGTGCTTTCCGGAAAGGCAGTTGCCGCTAAAACACCACAGTTAATCAAGCTCATGGCAGAATTTATCCTGCGCCCGCTCTTCAAGGATGAAGGCAGGATCAAGAGTCTCATCAGCGAATTTAAGGCAGGCGCCGAACAGCGCACGATGAGCGTGGGACACGGCGTAGCGATCACTCGCATGTTGGCCTATGTTTCCAAGCTTCACAAAACTCAAGACAGTTTCACCGGCTTGGGGTATCTGCATTTCCTCAGCGATGTCGAAAAGCAGATGGAAAGCGATATGGCAGGCATCATCGCCAAGCTCAATGAAGTGCAAAAACGCTATCTGATCAAGGACAATCTCGTGCTTAGCCTCACCGCAAACGAAGAACTTATCCCTGCCGCACAAGCAGAGCTGGATAAACTCCTTCCTCAGCTAAGTCAAGAGAGCTATGCCGCAGCAAAAGAAGCTGCAAGCCCCGCAATGAAGAAAGAAGGCATCACCGCCCCGATCAAGGTTCAATATGTGGTCAAAGGCGGAGATTTCCGCAAAAAAGGCTACAAATATTCCGGCAAGATGATGGTCTTGGGCAGCATTCTCAGCACCGAACATCTCTATAAGGAATTGCGCGTCAAAGGCGGTGCCTATGGCGGTGGCGGAGGCTTCCGTCAGGACGGACTGATGTTCTTCTATTCCTATCGTGATCCAAACTTGCAGGAAAGCCTCGAGGTCTATAACGGTGTTGCAGATTCACTGAGAGCTTTCGACGTAAACAGACGCGAGATGGATAAATTTATCCTCGGCGTAATCTCCTCTTTGGATTATCCCAAAACACCTGAGACCATTGGCGTGGAAGCCGGAGTGAACTATATCACCGGCATGAACAAAGAGCTAACTCAAAAGATTCGCGATGAAGTGCTTTCTACGAATGTGGAAGACATCAGAGGCTTTGCAGAGATAATCGAAAAGGTTATGGCAGACAATCACTATGTGGTTGTCGGCAGCGAAACCAAGGTCAAAGAAAACTCTGCACTCTTCGACGAAATCATCCCCGTCATCAAGAAGTGAGACAAAAAGATAAGAAACGAAATATAAGATATCGCGGCAGGCTGCGCAATATCAGCCTGCCCGATGTTGATATCCTGGATTCCGAGCCGGAATTTACCGACTATAAAACCGAGCGAAAGGATTCCAAGCGGGATAACATCTACAAGAGCGATGCCGTCCTCAAAGAAGGGCGCGTGATGGAGATCATGAGCAACTACAATTGCAGCGTTCAACTGGCTGATGAACTCATCTCAGCCTCCATCAGTGGCAGGCTCAAACAATTTAAATCCCGCGCTACGGGCATTCTCGCTGTGGGCGATTATGTTCAAGTAGATGTCTCCCAAAAGCCGGACTATCGCGTGGAAAACATCCTGCCGCGCACCAACAGCCTCATCCGCTATAGCGGCGGCACTTTCCAAAAAGAGATTCCCCTCGCCGCAAATATCGATAGACTCATCATCACCGTTTCTTGGCGCAAGCCCATCTTCAAAGCAGGGCTGATTGACCGTTATCTCATCCTCGCAAACCTACACAAAGTGAAGCCCATCCTCGTGATGAACAAGGTTGACCTCTGCGAATATCGCGAGGATATCGACGAAGAACTCTCCCAATATCGCCAACTGGGAATCAAGACCATCCTCACCTCAGCCGTCACCCAAGAGGGGATAGACGAGCTCAAAGATGAGCTGAAAGGGAAGGACAGCGTGTTTTCCGGACACTCCGGCGCCGGCAAAAGCTCACTGATCAACGTCCTGATGCCCGGGCTGGAATTGCTTACCGCCCCCGTCAGCGAATACAACGAAAAGGGCAAACATACGACCACGCAAGCGGTGATGATCCCTTGGGACTTTAGCGGACATCTCATCGACACTCCCGGGATCAAGACCATCAACCTGCATCGCGATCTCAAAGAACTCTTGCCCAAGCTTTTTCCCGGCTTCGATCGCCTCTATCCCAAATGCAAGTTTAGAGATTGCAGCCACATCCATGAGGAAGGTTGCGCCGTCATTGCCGCGGTGGAAAACGACGAACTTCACATTGAAAGATATGATTCTTACCTTTGGATTTTAGATAATATATGAAACATTTTGCCGTATTCATCAACCCCATGTTTGGGGATAAAGACAGCATCTTTGAGCTTTTGCTGCGTCTCTTAGAACAAGAGAAATCTCGCAATGCCGGCTCAGAATTGCTTTTTTATGGCGACCTTGCCCAAGCGGAAATGCTGCGCCATCCCGTGATCCCCATCGATTTTAGTGCTGAAAAGTGCTCCGCTGAGATTGACTGCATTTTGGTCTTTGGCGGAGACGGCACCATCCTGCGCGCCAAGGATCTCGCGCTCAAAACCGGCGCTCCCATTCTCGGCATCAATTTAGGCTATTTAGGATTTCTCTCAGAGAGCACCCTGCCGGAGATCAGCCGCTCCATCCGCGATCTCATCGAAGGGCGATATAGTCTTTTAGGACGTATGCTCATCGAATGCACGCTCAAGCGTAAAGGCCAGCCTCCCATCACTTTGGAGGCGCTCAACGATGCCGTGGTCTATAAGGGCTCAAATCCTGGGCTCATCAATGCGCGCATCTTTGCCAACAAGCGTTATGTCTTTGACATGCGATGCGATGGCGTGATCGTTTGCACACCTACGGGCTCCACCGCCTACTCTCTTGCAGCCGGCGGCCCCATCCTCGCTCCCCAGATGAAAGCGATGGTCTTGACTCCGCTGAATCCGCACCTTTTAACCATCCGCCCCCTCGTTTTTTCTGCCGAAGAAAAGCTCACCCTGAGGATATATAAACTCACAGAGCAAGCCTGGCTGCAGGTGGATGGAGCGAATATCTGCCCCATCCAAGAGAACGATGAGATCGCCATCACGGCTTCTAAACGCAGTGTTAATTTCATCAAGCTAAACAATCGTAGCTTCTATCGCATCTTACGCAATAAGATGCATTTGGGTAAGTGATGCTCAGCGAGATTTATATCAAAAACTATATCCTCGTGCCGGAATTGCGCATGAGTTTTGGCAAAGGACTCACCGTGATCAGCGGCGAGACAGGTGCCGGAAAGTCCATTGTCGTGGGATCCATCGGACTGATCTTTGGCGATGTAAATAGCGGGATCGAGCCTTGGAACAAAGAAGAGCCCATCTATCTGGAAGCGACTTTTATCCCCTTTAAAGACCAAGCTACCAAAGAGATGCTCACCGAGATCGGTGCGGAAGATGAAGAAGAGCTAATCCTCGCCCGCGAGATTTCCGTCGCCGGCAAATCCACCTACTTTTTGGGCGGCAGACGCGTGAGTGCAGCCATCCTCAAAGAACTCAAACCCTTGCTCTTAGACTTTCACCACCAGCGTGACCAACAGAAGATTTTGCAAAGCGGCTATCAGCTCGAACTTTTAGACCGCTATGGCGAAACAAGCGGCATGAGAGAAGATTTTGGCGCAATGTATAGGCAAATCCGCGCTGATATCCGCTCTCTCGACGAACTGATCAGACGCCAAGAAGAAAACCGGCACATGTTGGAACTCTATCAATATCAATATAATGAGCTCCAAGCAGCGGCGATCTCGGAAGGCGAAGACCTCGCCCTGCAAGCGGAATATGAACTCCTGCAAAACTCTGCCGAGATTTCCACGCTCTGCCAGGAAATACACGAAGACCTCTTCGAAAGAGAAAACAGTCTCTTCGACGAAATCAGCCGCTATTGCTTTAGGCTGGAGCAATTTGCCCAGATGGACTTAACCCTCACTGAGGCACACAACTCACTCAGCGAAGCGCTTGCGTCCTTGCAGGAAAGCTCGCTTTCTTTGGACGCTGCAAAGGATCGGATCACCCACGATCCCGCGCGCCTCGAATTCCTTGAAGAACGGCTCAACCTCATCAACGAACTGCTTTTTAAGCACAAGGTGAAAGATATCGCCCAGCTCTTGCTTCTCTTTGAAGAGCGCAAGCAGACGCTGAAATCCTCCGACGAGCTCAGCGAGGAAATAAGGCAAGCAAATCTCAAACTGGAGTATGACCATGGCAAGCTCAGAGAAGCGGCAGAAACGCTGAGTAAGAAGCGCACAAAGGCGGCAAAGAACCTTGCCCTCGAGCTTAAGGAATCCATCCGAAAACTTGCCATCAAAGATGCGGAATTTGAAATAAGAATTGACAAAATATCAGATTCTGAAAACCTAAGTCTAAGAGACATTTCTTTTTGCAACGAAAGCGGGCAAGATACTGTCAGCTTTCTTTTCTCGGCAAATCCCGGCATGGCGCTCAAGCCTCTGCAAGCTGTTGCCAGCGGCGGAGAGATGAGTCGCATCTTGCTCGGAATCAAAGAAATAATCAGTGCAAAAGAGAGCCCGCGGCTCATTGTTTTGGACGAGATTGACACCGGCATAGGCGGCAAAACTGCCGATTATGTTGCGCGCTGTATTTACAATCTGGCAAAACACAGTCCGGTTCTCTGCATCACTCATTTAGCCCAGATTGCGGCTTATGCAGACCACCATGTGGCGGTGGAAAAACAGAGCGGCGAAAAGCTCGGCGTGAGCCTAAAAACTTTGAACAAAGAAGAGCAGAAAGTGGAGATCGCAAGGATGCTTTCCGGAACGATCACCGAAGCCTCGCTCAAACACGCCAAAGAATTAATAATTAAAAAGATAGGATGAGTATTATTGTGAGTAGCAAAGCAAAACAACGTTTTAGAACAGTTGCAGCACTTATTGTCGTATTGGCGCTCTTTATTACTGTTTATGAGGTAAATAAAGACAAAAAACCTAACCAGACGGTTGATTTCAGAGAGAGCAATCGCCAGTTTGACAACCTGAAATTCATAAATAAGGCGAAGGTGAACTTCAGCACCGCCAATTCCACTCAAGCGCAGGATGAAATCGCCAAGATTATGGAAGAAAAAGGCAAGAAAAGGATACGTAAAGAAGATGGCAGCAATTATGGTGCATATATCTTTACCGTTGAAAACGATTTGATTCACGATATCGTGGAAAACTTGCGCGAGATCGGCTCCGTTGGCTCTACGATTGAGCACATCGACACAGCCTTGGTCAATCTCGATTATGACAGTGAACACTCCAAGCTAATGTCCTATGAGGCAGAACTCAAAGACTTGGGCAATGTCCGCTTTCCCAGCGAATTGCAAAACAAGCGCAAAGAGGATTTGCACGCCCTCATTCAAAGTGCAAGAAACAACATGGAAAAGCTTCGTGAAGACGACAGCACACTACTTTATATCACCCTTATAGTTGCCGGAAAGCAATATAAAGGCTTTGACGTGATCATCAACTATGGCTTGATTTTTATCAAGTGGTTGGTGATCCTATTTGCTGTTCGCGTCCTTATCGTGGTCATAGCCAACCTGATGGTGGACCTCCTTAACGTGCTCGGGATCAAGGGACAAGACAATCAAGGCGCATATACAGGATATTACAGTCGCTATGCAGAGCGCGGAAAATCGCATCGGAAAGTAAAACGCGTCTATAAAGACAAGGATGCAAAGCCGGAAAATTCGGAAGATAACAACAAATAATACAGGAGTTTATGATGACTTTATTAGCATGGCAAGTATGGATGATCTTGGGGATTGTCTTTATAATCATCGAGATCTTTGACCCTTCCTTCTTCTTCATTTCATTGGGAATAGGGGCGATCCTGACGGGACTTATTGCCCTTTTGCCCATTCATTATGTGGCGCAAATCCTCATCTTTGCCGTGCTTAGCTTCATCAGTTTTCTTCTCACGCGCAAGCTCGGCAAGAAGATTCTTTCCAAATCAGGTCCCCAAACAAATGTCTATGGACTCGTTGGACAAAACGCCGTCGTCACCAAAGAAATCCCCGCCGAAGGCAGAGGATATGCCAAAGTTGGCGGTGAAGAATGGACGGCGGTCGGCGAAGATGAGAACGAAGTTTTTGAGCTCGGCGCAAAGGTGGAAATCACCGGTATTGATGGTAATAAGATCATCGTCAAACGGCATATCGACAAGCCAAGGGAGGATTAAATCGTGCGTAAGATATTTATAATCAGTATATTGCTCTTGATCCTTTTTAGCTTCGGCTGCACGGCGAAAGAAGAACCCACCATAAAGATTGGTATAAGCGACGATAACCCGCCATTTTGCAGTATGATCGACGGTAGCCCCGTGGGGATCGACATGGATATCGCACTCAACATCATCCGCGTCCTCGAATTCCCCTATGAAATCAGCGTCATGAGCCAGGATGATATCGCGCTCAAACTGGAAACCGGTGAACTGGATCTCGGCTTTGTCTATTTAGAGATGAACGAAGCGCCCTCGGCGGACATCCATTATAGTCTCCCATATTTTGAGGGCACAAGAGATGAGGAAGCCCCTGAGATATATAGATATATGCTCGCCATGCCGAAGGAAGCAAAGATGAACGATGATATCATGGCGGCGCTGGACGATCTCATTGCCTCCGGAGAGCTTGCCTCTATCATGCAAACGCATATTAATTAAGCTATTATAAAACAATCAAGGGGAGAGATGCAAAAGTCTTTCCCCTTTTTTATGCCCAAAAAAAGAGCGAAGCCTTTCAAAAGCTCCGCTCTCTATCTAACAGTTTATTATCTTATTCGGCAAGAGGTTCGACGCTCACAAACTTGCGTCCGAGTCTCTTGGTCTCAAATTTAACGTGTCCGTCCACGAGGCTATAGAGAGTGAAATCTCTGCCCATGCCAACATTGGTTCCGGGATGGACTTTGGTGCCTTTTTGGCGAACGATGATATTGCCGGCAAGGACAGCTTCCCCGCCATATCTCTTCACCCCGCGATATTTGGGGTTACTATCGCGTCCGTTACGACTGCTTCCACCACCTTTCTTTTGTGCCATTTTTCAATCCTCCCTTAAGCCCGAATATCCTTGACTCGGATATCGGTATATTGTTCACGATAGCCTTTTTTGACTCTGTAGCCTTTGCGGCGTTTCTTGTGGAATATAATCTTTTTCTTTCCTTTGCCGTGATCTATGACTTCAGCGACTATCGCTGCGCCTTCGACTACGGGAGTGCCGACCACGATGTCATCTTCGTTGCGCACGAGGAGGACGCGGTCAAATTCGATCTCTTGACCGGGCTCTGCCGTATTCAGCAAGGGAACGCGAAGTGTTGCGTTTTTTTCAGCCCTAAACTGAAATCCTTTAATTTCTACGATGGCGTACATCTTTTCTCCTAAATATTTTCTTAGAAAGACCACAATTTACTGTGCAGGATATCTGTCAAGCAGAAAAGTTTCCTTCACAGTGTAGTCAATTTAAGCGGTCGGTGCGGCAACGCCCCCGTTGCCACGAGCGAACACAAGCCAACTCGTCTCAAAACAATAGAAAACTGGCGTTTTCTTGGTTAACGAAGGCGTTAACCAACCAATCTCTTTAGACTGACTGGGTGGGAACGTCCCCGTTGCCAC
>DIQS01000003.1 GCA_002427325.1 Cloacimonetes bacterium UBA5456
GGTCATGATGTGGTCATCACCATGAGCATATCATGAGCGGAGCACCACCTGAACCCAATAGGGAAGGAGGGGGTTAAGTTGCTGAAAATGAGGGTGCTAATCTTATGATTTCTGCAAATGGTAAGAATGAGTTTCTTTTGTTTCTCGCCTATCATAAAAAAGTAATGGATTAGTGCTTCCGGTTTGTTATGAGAATAATGCTACTGTATTTAGAACATCTATTATTATTACCTTATATTTATGGCAATTATGAGCGAATATGATGAGAAATTTGTCATTTCCCTTGACTAAAATGGCACGTCGTTAATACATTGTAATAAGCCTTTCTGGAAGCATATGAAAATATGATCAATATAGGATGAACATAATGATAATCGAAGACAGTAAAGAAACAACCAAGGCACTCTTTGGTGACAATGTCAGTTTGTTGCCAGGTGTTGATGAAGTGTTTGAATTAGAGTTAGCGTATCTTGAATACAAGGCATTAAAAGAAGATGTGCTTGAAAGATCAGCGTATATAAAAAGCATAGGAGATCAGTATTCAAGCCATTATTTAGCATATAGTCCTACCCATGACGATAATCAAGAAGAATTGTTTAATGACGATCCCTCTGGTTTTGCTACTGCTTACGCCACGCATGGTCTTTTTCCATATAGAGGGAAATTTCACCCCCAAATGATCAAAGCATTATTGAATATTTGTGGAGTTAAACCTGGAGATTACGTTTTGGATCCAATGGCAGGAAGCGGAACAACTAATATTGAGGCTTCTCTTGCTGGTATTAATTCATATGCAATAGATGTAAGCCCATTTTGTCAATTTATGATCTACACAAAATACCTTGCTTTAACAATAGAACCGCCATTTCTGGACTTGTTAGAGACAAAATCTTCAGAATTGTTTCATTTTTATCACAAAAATAATGTTTTTGAAAGGCTTTCAGAAATACATGATGATGAGAAAATCAAAGCGTATTATTTGGGTTTTTTAGCATATTTAGATGCCTTGGGATATTCCAAGCGTGTATCAACATCTAATCATGAACAACTATTTGCCAAGGTATTGTCTAAGTATCTTAACTATGTTAAGTTATTTATTGCCAATAGGACTTACAACCCACAACTATTTGGAGATATAACAGTATTAAAAGAATCCGATGCAACCCGTATTTTGTTGCCGGACAATAGCATTGATTGTGTTATCACTTCTCCACCATATTCATTTGCAATTGATTATGCTGAAAACGATAGAAGCCAACTTGAATTAATGGGAATAGACCCAAATGGATTAAAAGAGAAACTAATCGGACTTAAAGGGAAGACTAAACAAAAAAAACTGGATAATTATTTTATTGATATAGACAGGGTTTGCAATGAAGTGTCGCGAGTATTAAAGGTAGATAAATGTTTTGTTGTCATTATCGGTTCAAATACAAACCAAACAGGCGGTATTCGTCTTGAAAGAAAAACTATCGAATTAGCTGAAAAGCATGGCTTGTTTATTGAAAGGATAATCAAAAAGCCGATCAAGGGAATGCGCAACATTATGAAAAACGAATATATATTGATTTTTAGAAAAAGGATTACAAAATGAGAACGTTACAGGAAAAAGTAGAAACAGTCTTCAGCAAAAACACTTTCTTTTTTAATAATAAGGAATTCGAGCAACAGTATGAAACTCGTATAAATGCGATTGCAAACATACTTAAGAACTTGAGGTGTACTATCCAAAATCATCCTTTGAGCCCAGAACTTATTTTTGATACGATTCGAGATAATGAAAATGGGTTAGCAGCTATTCTTGCTCTTACCGGACTTTCGAATGAGCTGTTTAAAAGATTACTTACAGCAATAAGCATAATCGAGGATGAAAGCTTATCTAAGTTGGTCCATAAAGATAAATGGGGCTTTGATCTTACAAAAAATGGAAAAATACAAGAGTTTTCCGATTCCAGAATTGCTAAACTCATAAGAGATAACGATAATTTTTTAAAAGGCATTGTTAATCTCTTTTTCCAAGGTGCTTCAAATAGTATACTCATTGAAAGACTTCCCTTGTTTGAATTAAGAAAACTCAGTGTATCAAAAATTGGTTTCGATATAAATGAGTTACTTGACACAATGGTAAGGTATAAGGAGAAGGGCAGCTATTCAGGGCAAGCAGAAAACAATGCTGAGTTCATCATTAAAAACCTTTTAAGCGATAATGATATTTTGTTTCAAAGCGGCGACTTGCCCAAGCTGATTGAAAGTGAAGGTTCAAAAAAAAGAAGGATGGATTTTATAATACCTAATAAAACATCTCCTGCTGTTATAATTGAGAGCTCATACCTATCTACTACATCATCCGGGCAGGGTGATAAAGCTAAAACCGAGGGGGGTATAAGAAGTTTATTGCGAAAATATTATCCGAAGGCTCGTTTCATAGGTATTGTTGACGGCATTGGGTGGTATGTCAGGCCGGGTGATTTAGAAAGGATGTGTGGCGCATTTGATGATGTGTTTACGCTCCATCCAGAGGAAATTTCACGATTGATGAGTTTTATCAATGAGGCTTTGGGAAGCTAAAATGACTTATAACAAAATTTTTAATGGTGATTGCCTGGATTTATTTAGCAACATTCCAGATAATACAATTGATATGTGTTTTGCAGACCCTCCATTTAATTTAAATAAAAAGTATAATAGCTACCATGACAATATGGATGTTAAACAATACCTCGATTGGTGTTCCTTGTGGATTAATGAAATGGTGAGAGTAACGAAACCAAGCGGCTCAATTTTCTTGCATAACATTCCAAGATGGCTTACACATTATAGTCAGATTTTAAATGAAGTTGCTTTTTTTAGACATTGGATTGCATGGGATGCACCGACAGCGCCAATGGGTAAAAGCTTGCAACCCGGGCACTATGGAGTGTTATTCTATACAAAAAAAGAAAAAAAATCGAAGATTTATGAACTACGTGCACCCCATAAAAGAGATAGAAAAACAGGTCGTTTACAAAAAGATTATGGGGGAAAAAAAGATTTACTTCATCCATTCGGGCCTCTTTTATCTGATGTCTGGACAGATATACATCGTATAAGACATAATTCAAAACGCGACCCTCATCCTTGTCAACTACCCATTCACCTTTTAGAGAGGATAATCCTACTTTCAACAGATGAGAATGATGTTGTGCTTGATCCTTTTTTGGGAACGGGGACTACAGCTCTGGCCGCAAAAAGGTTAGGCAGGAAATATGTTGGCTTTGAGCTTGATGAAGAGTACGCTGTGATTGCGACCCAAAAACTGGAAGCTGAAAACTATCAGTCATGCATAGGAAAGTATTGGGTTAGCGTCTATCGGGATGAAACCGTTACAATCAGAGACAAAGATTGGTTGGGGCTGTCAAGTTTTTTTGAAATCCCTAAGCCTATAAGAAACATTGAAACCATTAAAATATCTCTCAATGAAAAGTTTTTGCATGAAACCCTAAACTGTAATTGTTGAACGAATAGTATAGAGAGACTTAATATGCACAAAGATATTCTCATATTTCTTCGCCTTGAGAAGAAGCAACTCGAAAAAACCTTGTTAGAATTGCAGAAAGACCAAGAGTCAAATCGTCCTATTTTTGAAAACAGACTAAACAGTGTTTTAAAAGCTATTGACATTTATACCACGCACTTGGCGGAAGACTGTTTAGAATCTGATTGCGTTGTCACAAGACGTATTTATGCATTGCTGCAAGACCATTTGGATGTTGAGATCAAGTCTGCTCCCGATGAATGGAGTCACAAATATGGGGTTGATTTTTACATAGAAATAACTAAAGAAAAATTGATTGGTATTCATTTTCAACCTGTAAACAAGGAATGTCTCGACAGAGATAATTGGAAGCTTTCTGAGTTCAATAATCACGCAAAGTTCAAAAATAAGTATCAAGGCAAGGTTTTCATAATATACTTCCAACCTCTATCTTTCTTGAAACGAATCCAAAATATTAATATTTTGAACGACATTCGTGAAGAGATGGAACATCTACAAAAATAGAGATATAATAGACTAAACATCCCTCAAAAAGCATCATGAAAACCGACATAAACAATATAAATAAATTTTTATATTGACAGATTGTCTTGATACTTTTAGCTTGCTTGATAATGCATAAACATTCAAAATGCCATAATTGATTCGGTTTGATGCCTCATTAAGTAAACTTAAGTCAAGTCCGAAAAGATTTATGACGATTTGGCACGTATTATGCAAGAGTATAAGACAAGAATTAAAAGAACTCCCAGGAGGATACAAAAAATGCTCAGTAAAATGAAAAACCAGAAAGGTTTCACACTTATCGAAGTGCTAGTGGTGGTTATTATCGTAGCCATCTTGGCAGCAATCGCAGTTCCGCGTTATTTGCGCTATGTCGAAAAATCTCGCAGCACAGAGGCACAGACTGCGATCAGTACCATCCGTAAAGCCTACGATATTCAGATGCAATCAACCGGTACAACCGCAAACTTTACCATTGAAGATGCAATGAAAGAAGCCAACCTCGGCGAATCAACACGGAAGAGCTGGAACATTCAAGTCGTCGGCGGTAACCCCCCGAAACAGTACATAGCTACTTCCACGGCAGAATTTGCCGGCGGCGAAGGCAAGCAGGTATGGTATGATGTCGATGATGCACAGTTTCACGGATATGGAATTGACACTTGGACTGACCCCGATACCGGAGGCATGCAAGCCGACTAATATGGGGAGGACAATACTTTGACAATCCATGAGTTATTGCGTTTTACCGCGGAAGCGGGCGCGTCGGACCTTCATGTTGCCGCTGGCTCGCATCCAATGGTGCGAGTCAACGGTAAGATGAAAAAACTCAATCTTCCCGTTCTTTCAGTTCAGGAAGTTGAGGCTCTAATATATGGTGTAATGACAGAAGTTCAGCAAGAGATGTTCAAGACCAATCTTGAGATTGACTTCTCCACAAAGCTTTCTGACGATGTTCGTTTCCGTGTGAACGCTTTTCATCAGATTAATGGCATGTCCGCAGCTTTTCGTGTGATCCCAAATGAGATCAAGAGCTATGAAGAGTTGCGTTTGCCGGAGATTCTGCAGCGTCTCACTCGCAAGGAAAAAGGATTGATCTTAGTGACTGGTCCCACCGGTAGCGGAAAATCCACCACCCTTGCAACGATGATTGACAGTATCAACGACAATCGTCACTGCCATATTATCACCGTTGAAGACCCCATTGAGTTTGTACATCGCAGTAAAAGTAGCCTAATTAACCAGCGTGAGCTCGGTCATGACACCCTGAGCTTCACCAACGCGCTTCGTAGTGCCTTGCGTGAAGACCCGGATGTTATTCTGGTTGGAGAAATGCGTGACTTGGAAACAGTTTCGCTTGCTTTGACAGCCGCTGAGACCGGTCACTTGGTTTTTGCCACGCTACATACAGGAAGCTGTACGAAATCTATCGACCGCGTGATCGACATGTTTCCTAAGGAACAGCAACAGCAGGTAAGATCAATGCTTTCCGAATCTCTTGAAGCGGTTATATCCCAGACTCTTTTGCCCACGAAAGACGGCAAGGGCAGGGTTCCCGCAGTTGAGATCATGATTGCAAACGCAGCAGTTCGCAACCTGATTCGTGAAGAGAAGACCTACCAGATACCATCAGTTATCCAAGCATCCACAAAAGAAGGAATGCAGACCAAGGATCAATCTCTGTATAACTTGGTCATGAACAACTATGTGGAGCGTACCGTAGCCGAAGAGGTTGCAGAAAATCCGAAACTTTTTGCTACCGGCGCCGGTTTTTAAAGGGAGATAAAGATGAAACCCCGCTTTCCACACGACGACATATGCTTGCTCAGAGACGAGCGGGGTATCACCCTCGTGGAAGTTCTGGTGAGCGCTGTTGTCATGGTCGTTTTGATCACGTCTATATATATCGGCATCGTATATGCTCAGAAAGAAACTCTGCAAAACTACCGGCATAGAGCCGCAACGCTAATCGCAGCAGGCGAGATTGAGCGGCAATATAACTACAGTATAAATCATGTAGTACAGATTCCGCCTCAATTTGATTTGTTCCAAAATAAGAAGATTGACTTGGTTCCCCTCACCGATAGAAAGATGTTGGAAGCCTTCCAATCTGTTGAAGTCAGATCAATTCAGCTTGTGGAACATGGGATTAGCTATGACGTCTATGAGCTCAAATCAATCGTAGAGTGGGTAGATCCAGCGAGTCGGAAGCAAATGCGCGTTGTGTTGCACGAAGACTTCTATAAGCGGTAATATATGATGAATAATGTAATAAAAAATGAACGCGGCAGCACCCTCATTGAAGTGATCAGCGTAATTATTGTCACGGTTGTGATGATCAGCTCCGCTGTGTATGGGATTGTTGCTTTCTATAAGTCCTATCGGCGCATCAGCGATTTTGTTGCACTCCAACAAGAGGCGATGGAGATGATGGTGACGATTCAAAACGGTATTGATACCGATGAATTTGTGGATGCTAACTTCATGGGTGTTGCCAATGCAAAATCCTTGAAAATCATAAACTATTCCAGCTACCTTAACAAGGGAGATGGTGTAGAGGTGACCCCGCCTAAATCAAGTTCTATTGAAACAAATGACAAAATGGTTTTCATCCTTGAAAATGGAGTTGTCAATGCATATTGGACTTATAGGGGTCGTAGCGTTGGCCCACATAGAGTGTTCCCCAGCGAGCAATATGAACATCTTATTGATATCGTTGAGTTTTCCGTCTCCGATCCGACTCGTGGGATAGGCTTTGCGATGGGACAGAATCTGGGGATTATTCAAGTAAACCTTGAAGCAAGAGTGAGATTGAACGACAATCCTCGACCATCACAGCAGGAATTTCGTTCGATTCATTTCAGAACTTTAATGGCCAGGAAGGTGTAAGATGAACTGCATCTTCCTACAAGCAAGAGAAAGGAGTTACAATGTTTAGTATCCTCAAAAAAGAAAAAGGTAATCTATCCATCGTAATGCTTCTCGCTGTGATCGGGATGGCCTCAGGGCTATCAATGGCTGGCTTGGTCTTGCGCGATTATCGTGGCTTTTTTAACCAAGTGGAGCGCATACAGACTCAGATGCTCCTGAGAGGCGAGACATATCGCGGCCAAGCGTTTGTGACCAGTAACCCCTTCCTTACGGGACGTATAGACCTTCCTGTGCGCGAGATAAACATAAGTACACCGCGCATGAATAGAACCTATAGGTCAACGAGCCGTATAGTCCGCGCTCGAGAGAATGTTCTCATCGGCGACGCGGATATGGGAGTCATGACCGCTACACAGGCTACCGAAATGGATACTTACAAAATGATGACCTTAGTTGAAACTTCAATAGGTACAGGTTTTGGAAGTCATTTCGACGACAATAAGACTCTTGTTCGCAGATATGGTGAGCTTCTCTTGGTTCAATCCAGCTTCTCAGAATTTATGTATTTTTCTGCCTTTGATATATCACCGGCGGGGAAAAATGTATATTTCTATGGTGAAGACTTAGTGACCGGAAAGGTTCATAGCAATACAGATATTAACATCAAGAATTTGTATGGTTGGCCAAAGTTTATGAACTTGGTGACTACTGCCGGTCATGTTGTTTCCTATAGCGGTGGCTATAATAAGGACGAAGTATTCCCCGGTGGATTAATAGAAGAATATGATGTTTATGAATTCCCCAGCTCTGCCGAAGCTCTAAGGAATGGCGGCAATATATTGCGTTACGGCACTCCGGATAAAACAATTCTCTATGTTCGCTCCAATGGCGGCACAGCGAATGGGATGACAGGCACAATCTTGTCTCCTCAAAGAAAAAGAGTGCCCGTCACCGGAACCGGTAGCACGGTTGTGTTCCCGCCTTATGCACTATATCCCGGCCAATATGCACCACCAAGGGACACATTATATACAAATGTGTTTTCAGTTCCCGATACGCTGTGGCAGCCTGTATCCTTTACGGGTACTCGCGGCAAAGGATATCTCGTGGAAGGTTCGCTCTGGATTGAGGGGACTTTTAGCGGGTTTCAGACATGGGGTTGTTCACATGATATGTATCTTTTGAACGACATCAAACTTTCCGGCACCGCTTTGGGGCAGGACCCCATCTCAAACCGTAACGACGTTGTAGGTCTCATTTCCGAGCAATCTATACATATTAAATATGGTTATGCAGACCCCTTTGACACAACGGGTGCGAGAGTGCATCCCAATTGTGGCTCGGATAGCGAATATCCCGGCGTTGAAGGCGGTGGCGGCGGCATCATGATCTATGCTGCAATGATTGCGCTTGGAGATGGTGGAACCAATATGAGCAACTACAATATGCCAAACTTCAAAGATGGAGTGTTCACCTTTGAATATATGCACCCGCATGGTTCTACTCCTTCGATCAATTGGAACTACTGGATCACACCGGATTCTGTGGCAAATATCACCTACGACTGGATAGATATCCATCGCAGGGTATATCCTGCGCCCAAAACAGGCCCAACTGCATGGCCACCATTGATCGACCTGCCTTGGTATAACCCCATTTGGCCGGAACAGGCTCCTTATAAGGAACGTGGAACAATCAATATCTATGGTGCCGTTGCGCAAAGAAGGCGCGGATTCGTTCATAGAAGCGGTAATGATGGAGATTATCCTTCCAATGACGGGATATGGGATATCGAAATTGATATGTGTGGTGGACCTATTAGTCAAATGCCTCCCCCTGACCCCGTTTTCCCTGGCTTGCAGTTGTTTACTCGAAACTGGCCTGGTGCAATCGGCAGCGGTTCAGGGTATAAGAAGAATTATAACTTTGATCATAGATTCTTCACTATTCAGCCCTTGTTTTATCCTGAAGCAAGGTTGCAGGGTGGTAAACTGCCTATGACCCATGGAAACTGGAAGCTAATGAACCCCGATCAAAGTGTTTTATAATGATAGTTAAATAAAGAGGAAATATGAAGAAGAAACCCGTTCGATTCAAAGAGTCTGTGGGTATCGATATCGGTACACACAGCGTGAAAATCGTTCACCTCAAAAGGCTTCATGATGGCTTTAAGCTCTTGAACTATGAGGTACTCCCAACAGTGCCTCAAGGGGTGGAGTATGTTGTTGGCGATCTGAGGCCGGAACGCTTTGTTCCGGTGATCTCGGAAATGCTGAAGACTCTTCGGATAAAACCAAAGAGTATTAAACATCTGGTTTCATCAATCGGCGGCGACGATACGAGCATCAAACAGATTAAGACCATCTTCCTTCCGGATGATGAGCTGGAATCAGCGCTCTTTTTCGAAGCTAAGAAACACATCCCAATTAGCGGTTCAGACATGGTCTTGGACTATCAGGTGTTATCGGTTGAAGAAAAAACAAACAATATGAATATTCTTCTGGCAGCGACAAATAAAGCTGTTTTGAACGAGCATACAAATATCCTCGATACCGTGGGACTCAGCCCGAATATGGTTGATGTCGATTCATTGGCAATCACCAACGCCTTTGCGCTGAATGCCTATGTCGAAGAAGGTGTGTATGTCTTGCTTAATGTCGGTGCTCATAGGACAAATATGGTTATTTGGGGACCCGAATCCAGATTCTTTGCCCGTGATATTCCCTATGGTGGATACAATTTCACCCGCGATATCATGGCCAAAAGAGCTCTCGAATGGCCGGAAGCAGAAGAATATAAATTCAATCATGGATTGTTGGACGATCCCAACGCAGCGTCAGTGCAAACACTCAGCATGTTGGATATCAGCGAAAAACCCACCGAAGAGGCAATCGCCGAAGAAATCCGCCGTTCCTTACGTTTCTACGTGAAAGAAGCCGGCACCAGTGATTTCAGAAAGATCTACCTCATGGGTGGCAGTGCAAAGCTTAAAGGCTTGCCCGAATATATCCAAGATAAGGTAAACGTGCCCACAGAAGTGTTCATGCCTTTCATAAACGTTGAGATGCCTGAGAAACTCCAAGATAAAAAAGACCCCCAACTTGCCCTTGCCATTGGCTTGGCAATGAGGATGGAGTAAGGGAGAGCGATGATGAACCAATTCTATTTTAAAATTAACCTGAATAAGTATGGTGAACAGCGCCTCGAACAAGTGCGCGAAAGCCGTACATTCAGAAATTCCGCAATAAGTTTTGTAGTTGGTATGATTATCCTGACAGGATTCTGGTTATCAATCCAAAACGGACTTGCCCGCAAGGTGAAGAACCGCGAACAATATCTTTCTGAGACTACAGCTCAGCTCAAAGATTATCAGACCAGCGGTGACTATCTTTCCTCAAATGATCTAAATAGGCTCGCAAAAACCTTTACCGATCGTATATTCTGGGCAAAGAAGATGGTCGCCTTAGGTGCAGAAATCGATGATAAGCTCGCGGTGCGTAGTTTTAGTTATGCAAATGGTATCCTTACCATTAACGGTATCACGGAAGTGGATAAAAACGTGAAGGAGTTTGATTTGATCAATGAATTTATTCAAAGGCTCAAATCTAATCCTGAGATAAATAATGACTTCCCCGATATCAAGAGCGGTCCGGTTGTTAAGCAAGTTGTTAAAGATACTGCAATCTTTGAATTTGTGATCGAATGCTATTCTACAACGTATGGAGGAGGAAGAAGATGAAAGAGAGATACTTAATCCTGATCGTCATAATGCTCGCAGCAGGTGCGATCTTCATCCTTTTTACGAACAAAAGCTTAGTAGATAATCTTGATAAAATAAGCCGTTTGGACAGAGATATCAAAGTTGCACAAGAAAAACTCAATAGCGCCAGAATCATGGAACAGGAGCTTCAGCAGTTTGCAATGGTCATCGATAATGCCCTGACCAAAGAAGCGAGATTCTCCTTTGATGAAATCAATGACCTCAAGACTCGTATCGGCGAAATCGCACATGAGAGACAAATCTCTATAAATAGAATGGCTGATGCCAGTAAGTGGACGATGCCAAACCTTATTGAGTCAACCGTTACCCTTGAGCTCGAAGCTGACTATATCCAGATCGGTAAATTCATTTCCGATCTCGAAAGTCAAGATAATATCATCAAAATTCAAAGCTTGGACATCAGCCCTGCTAATCTCACCCAAGAGGAAGAGAGTCAAGCAGCTGGGAAAACATCACGCTATCGTGTGTTGATGGAACTTTCTGTGTTCAAAGTAAAGAAGGAGGTATAAACAATGCAAACACGTTTTGTAAAAGACCTCGCAATCGGACTGGTGGTGATCGTGCTCCTCGTCCTCGTGGGATATTTGGTGGTGATCAATAGAGACCTCCATAAGATACCGGTGAACTCCGTCTATAGCAGAGAATCTGTGTCGGATAGCCTCATGAGCCAGATCAGAAACATCGAAAATTCTATACAAGACCGTAAGGTGTTTGTGTTTACCACCAAGAAAGACCCCTTGCGCCAAGGTAATATCATTAAAGATAAAGCCGATAGAATTCAAGAATATGAAGAGATGCTTCGCAACCTCTTCCGCCTGGCAACCGTCGCTATCGACGAACACGGTAACAAGATCGCCCTCATCGAATATCAGGATGCCTTGCATTCTGCTCGTGAAGGTGAGACCGTAGCCGGACGCAAAATAATTGAGATCAAAGATAAGAGTATCCGCTATTCAATGGGCGGAAACACATACACAGCAAATCTAATGGCCCGTCCCGAGATACCTGATGAAAATCAATATCAGAAAAAGGGAATGAGTGGTAATTGGTAAAATATATTATGATAGTGGGAGAAAATATGAAACACATGCTTGTAAGTAAGCAATATCTCTGCCTAATCTTAGTGCTGGTTTTCGCAATCTCAGCGCTGGTAGCAGCAGCAGACCCAATGGCAACGAAGGTCACGTTCAGTGCCGACGACGCAACTTTGTCTTCGGTTCTCAATGCACTGTCTCGCCTCTCCGGAACGAATATCGTTCTCGCGGATGATCAAGGCTCAAGCGCCAGTGGTCGTGAGGAGAAACGCGTTACCATCAATATTAAAGATGTGCCGATAGAAACAGCCGTATCACTCGTGGCAAGAACTGTTGGCCTCGCATATCGCATTCAAGCCGGAAACACGTTTATCGTGGGTCCCAAACAAAATGTTATGGAAGAAGTTGGCGAGCGTAGCAACATTATGTATCTGAATAACCTCGATGCAGAAAAAGTTGCTAGGTCCCTCGAAAATGCCGGCGGCAAAATTGTGCCGGTGGAAGGACAAAACGCCATCATGGTCTATGCAAACCAAGAAACATTTGAGCAAATCCAAGACCTCGTGCAAGGCATGGACACCGTTCAAAACCAAGTGGAAATCAGAGTTCGCCTCATCGAAATCAATCTCAACCAAGCCAAAAAGATTGGTATCGACTGGAGCCGCCTCAACCACCTTACCACCATCTTGGCTGAAGACCCCATCAACGCAGATGGAGCAGGACTTCCCTATAACTATAGTGATGATACAGGCTATATGCCTCACGGAAATCCTACAGACTTTGAGAAATTGCCCAACGACCAATATTTCCAGAGAATCAATGGCTTTAACGACATCGGTCATTTCAGCCGTCAGCTCACCGCCTTCGATATCACCATCGATTGGCTCTTGGAAAACAACGCGGCTCATCTTCTTACCGATACGCGCGTAACCGCTCTTAACGGAGAAGAAGCAACACTGCATATTGGCGAAGTGATTCCTTTTGTGGTTACCGATAACGACAAGCAGATCCAAGTTGAACGTGAAGACGTAGGTATCATGCTTGCTGTCACCCCCACAGTCAACAAAGATGGAAACATCACTGCAAAGATCGCACCGGAAGTATCTTCCGTTGTGGACCTTGTCGGAGGCTATGTCCCCCGCACAAAAGTACGCAGAGTTGCCACCACCGTTACCGTTCCCAACGAACAAAAGATCGTTGTTGGCGGTTTGCTTAATTCCACCATCACCCAAAGAACAAATAAACTGCCTCTCTTGGGCGACCTTCCTTTCGTCGGCCGTCTCTTCCAGCACCGCTATGAATTGGTAGAAAACTCCGATCTCATCATTGAGATCACCCCCAGACTCATTTCTGCCTTTGAAGAAGCACCGGAACCGATCCTTGACGAAAGGCTTACCCGTACTCTTATCAGATATGAAGAGGAAGAAGAGGAGCAAGAGGAGGAAGAATGAAGAATTATCGTTCCCTAACATTACTCCTGACCCTGTTTGTATTGCTCTTGGTTAGCTTTACAGCATCTTGTGACAAGCGTAACCCGCCCCCAATAATTCCTACACCGCCGGAACCAGTTCCGGAATCAGACATCCTGCAAATCACGAGGATGTGGGCTTCTCCCGATCTGATTTATGCTGATAATAACATCACATACTCAGAGATTAGTGTGGAAGTCAAAAACGGTGAAGGCTTTGGCGTAACCGGGCAAACCGTGAATTTTAAGACCGATATCGGCTCTATTATCACCACGGTTTCTACAGATAGCACAGGAATTGCACGCACTACATTCTTTGATAGCGGCGATTCGGGAAATGCAAACATTACGGCAGAAGTTCGAAAGTATCATCCCTCGATCTCGGATTCTTTGCTCTCTTCAGACAAGAGAACCATCCAGGTCATGATTGCTGAGACTCCCGAAATTAGCACCCTTATTCTTGATCTTCCAAACATCGTTCCCGGAGTCACCTACAATATGGGTGTATCCACCGTTGTCGATATTTCTGCCAGAGCATATCTTGAAACGGGCAGCCCCGTTCCAAATAACTCACTGGTCACCTTTGAGTGCACCAAGGGCAGATTCCTTGATAATGAAGATAATGACCTCGGAAACGAATTTGTAGCCAAAACACGCAACGGCAAAGCCACGATTAAATATGACTCCGGCACACAGGCAACAAACCTGCCCGGAGCAGAGCTTGCAATGGTCAAAGCAAAAATCGGTGCTGCCGAAGCATCTCATAACATCAATATCAGACCCGGAAGTCCTGCCAGCATCAACCTTAAGAGTTTCTTAAACATCGGTGGCGTGGATGTGGAAGCCAGCTCGACTGAAGTCGGCAGCACACACCACATCTATATCCAGGCAGAACTCAGTGATATGTATAATAACAAGTGCAATGCTAAGAGAGTGGACATGGAGACAGACCTTGGTACATTTATGAACACCACAAACCAAACACGTCTCACCACCGACGAATATGGCCTTGCCAGAGTTCGTTTCACCCCCGGTCTTTCCGCAGGTGCAGCAACGATCGTCGCCTCTGCAAACAACGACACCTTGCAGACTCAGATCATCTTCACAATCGGCTCTGATGACGTCTATTCAATGGACTTCACCCAGGAACAAGCCGTCAGCATAAACGTTGAAGGAAGTGGCGGTCAGAGCTCTGCAATCCTCAGAGTGAAACTCAGAGACATCAACTACAACCTTGTTGACTCACCCTATGAAGTTACTTTCAAAATAGTGAAAGAGGCAGGAATCACACCGCCCGCAGGTGCAAACCTTAACGGTGAACTGAACAATGCCGGTGAACCTGTTGCGGTCACGGTGATGTCCAATGGAGGCGAAGCGCAAGTCTCAGTGAATGCCGGAACGGAGTCTGGTGTGCTCGTGATTGAAGCACAATGCACGAGTAATAGCGGCAACGTTATTAAAACTAGAAAGCCCAACGTTCTGATTCATGCTGGGCCACCGGCACATATCGCACCCTTCATGGAAGGTTTTGAACAAGGCGAATCTGCAGGTGCAGGCTTCTGGCAGATCCAAGTCGGCGCGATCGTGCGTGACATCTATAACAACCCCGTCACGAACAATACCCCCGTATGGTTCTCCATCGAACAGCTCCTTGATCCCTGCTACTATACGCCGGAATCTATGGGAGGCGTCACCATCATGGGCTTTGCCACAGTTGGTAATGCAAACGCTAATGAAGATACAGTGGACGGAACAGCATATACCGAGATTGTCTATCCCGGTTCTATGATCAATTCACTGATCACCATCAAAGCAACCAGCGGTAATGCCACCGGCTACTTGGATTCGAAGTTGCCCTTAATCGGCTCAATGGTTCACCTGACAACTGATCCTCGTACAGTGAACTTGGGAGGAACTGTGAGCAATAAAATGGCTGATATCATCATCTATCACACTGATGGACAAGGTACGCCTGTTAAGTTTAGCAATTTCATGATAGACGGAGGTCTGTCGCAGATAATTATGAATCCAAATCACATAAGTTCTCCATACAACTATGGCCCCGGTGCCCCCGTGGAGAACAGGATTTGGACCAACACTGAAGGCTATGCCTATAGTAGGTGTAAGGTGTATTTAGCATCGCTAACTCCTCCGCCTCAGCCTGGTGATCCACCGGAAGAAAACGTCATCATCATTACAGCTTGGCTGATGGGTGATGCTCAAAACGAAGAAGTGCAAACTCAGTTAACCGCTTGGTGTTACACGGGTACCCCGCCCTTCTAAAGAAATAGATCTATGCGCGGGGGCTGAAACATGCCCCTGCGCAAAAATAAAGAAAGGAGCTGCGATGAATGATTGATTCCGGAAGCGGACACTAATTTATAAACGTATTGTAAAAAATAAAGAGAATAAGGAAATAGAAAATGAGCTTTAACCCTTCATTTGCAAGATTGGGCGAGATCCTCATCCATGAGGACTTCGTCACAGAAGACCGGGTCAAAGAAGCAATCGTCAAGCAAAACAACTTTGGTTTGAAGCTTGGTGAGACCCTTATCAAACTTGGTTATATCACAGAAAGACAACTGCTTACAGCACTGCATGCTCAGCTTGATTATGATATCGTCAAAGAATCCGAGCTGATGGAATTAGACCTCAGTGTTGTGGCACAAATCCCAGAGCCTTATGCAGTTGAAAACAGAGTAATTGCCCTGCGCGAAGATGCTGATGGCATTGTTGTAGCCTTTGTAGATCCCGAAAACCTCACCGTTGTGGATAGCCTCAAAAAGCTTTTGGGCAAAAACATCAAACAAGAGATCATAGGCGAGACCACTTTAAAAGACACAATTGAAAAGTATTACAAAAGCATTCGTACAACCAGTGAAGTTGAGGATGCGGTTGGTAACTTTGACTTTGTGGCTGTGGACGAAGATGAAAACGAAATCTCGATTTCTTCAACTTCCGCCGAAGCCGACGCTCCCGTCGTTAAACTTTTGAACCTCATTATCAATGAAGCGATCAAAGCAAATGCTACCGATATTCACATTGAGCCTTTGAACAAAACCACCCGCGTGCGCTACCGTGTTGACGGTGCTTTGCGCGAAGTCATGACCCCTCCGATCGGTATGCATGCCGGATTGATCTCTTTGGTCAAGGTCATGAGTAAGCTAAACATCGCTGAGCGTCGCCTCCCGCAAGACGGTCATATCTCACTTAAGACAGCCATCAAGAGTGTTGACGTTCGTGTTTCAATCACCCCCACCGTGCTCGGTGAGAAAGTCGTTATGCGTCTTTTGGACAAGGGTGACTTTGGCTTTGTTCTTTCCTCATTGGGCTTTGAAGAAACTGATATGGAAATCTTCAACAGGATTATCCGTCGTCCTTATGGAATTATCATCGTTTCAGGCCCCACAGGTAGCGGTAAATCAACTTCCCTGCACGCTGCCTTGAAAGAGATTTTGGATATTGAAACCAATATCGTCACAGTGGAAGACCCCGTTGAGTATCGTCTGGAAGGAGTCACCCAAATTGAGACGAAGGAGCAAATCGGACTCACTTTCGGCTCTGCTCTGCGCTCAGTCTTGCGTCAAGACCCTGACGTCGTGCTCATCGGTGAAATTCGTGACGAAGAGACCGCTGACATTGCAATTAAGTTCTCGCTCACCGGTCACTTGGTGTTCTCCACGCTGCACGCAAACGACGCTCCCTCAACCGTTACACGTCTGATTGACATCGGAATCAAACCCTATCTCGTTGGTTCTTCTCTCTCCCTCGTGATGGCTCAGCGTCTCGTTAGAAAGATTTGCCCTTATTGCATCTCGGACTATCAACCCACAGAGCAAGAAATCAGTGATGCCGGCCTCAGCGAGCAAGACATCAAAGAATCCAATTTCAAGCTTGGTGTGGGATGCGTTCACTGTGATAACACAGGATTCCGCGGCAGAACCGGTATCTTCGAACTTCTCACCGTTGATCCCGAAATCCGTGGCATCATCTATGAAGGTGGCAACCAAGACCTCATTCGTGAAGCCGCTCTCAGAGCAGGAATGCGCACCTTGCATGATGCAGCAGTAGTGAAGATGAAACGTGGTGTAACGACCATTCGTGAAGTAATTAAACTGACAATTGTTGAATAAGATAGACTAAGAAGGTAGATATAATATGCCAAACTTTTCCTACATCGTAAAAGACGCCAAGGGCGCACGAGTAGAAGGTGTAATCAAGGCTGACACCTTAGATATGGCAGTGGAGAAGCTTGCAAAAGAAGGCTCCACAATCATATCCGTCAAAGCTGCCGCAGAGGGTGCTTTCAAAGGCAAACTCTCGCTCTTTGACAAAGTCATGCTCACCATCTACAAGATTCGTACGGGTGTTTCCCTTAAAACGCTGGTCTTCTTCACCCGCCAGCTCTCAACCATGTTTTCCGCCGGTCTAACCATCGAAAAAGCAATAACAGACCTTGAAAAAGAAGAAACAAACAAAAGATTTGCTAAGGTTCTGCGCAAGATCAGCGACGATATCCGTAAGGGCTATTCGCTCTCGGAAGCATTAGCGCAGCACCCCGGTGTGTTCAATCCGCTCTATGTTGCGCTGGTTCAAGCTGGGGAGATGTCCGGTACCTTGCACACAGTTTTGGATGAGCTGTCAGACTATTTTGAAAAGATTGAAGACACTCGCCGTAAAGTTATGGGTGCAATGGCATATCCTATCTTTATTCTTGTGTTCCTCGTCGGAGTTGTTTGGGGAATGTTCTATTTCATCATCCCGATGTTTGCTCAAGTCTATTCCGACTTCGGCGCAAACCTTCCCGGACCCACACTGGTAGCAATAGCTGTTAGTAACTTCGTGGTGAACAATCTGTTCTTTGCGATATTGATCTTCATCCTCGCTTTTGCCGGACTCTTCCTGCTCTATCTCACCGATAGAGGAAGGCATATCATGGATACGATCAAGCTCAAGATACCCGTGGTTGGAGGAGTGATTTCAAACTCAATCATGAGTAAATTTGCTCGCACCTTCAGCATTCTCATGGCTGCCGGTGTGCCTATTATGGACACCATGGAGCTCACCGAAAACGTCGTGCAAAACTCCGTTATCGAAGGAGCAGTGCGCCGTTCACGCGTGTTGGTCAAAGAAGGATATGGCGTAGCTAATGCCTTCCGCAGATCCGGCCACTTCCCGCCCACTCTCTTGCAGATGATGGCAACAGGCGAAGAAACCGGAGATATGGATAAGCTTCTGAGTAAAGCTGCAGAGTTCTATGAAAAGCAGGTTGATAGTGTGATCGACAGACTCACCTCGCTCATCGAACCTTTACTCATTGTCATCATGGCAATTGTCGTGGGTGGAATCATCATCGTGATCTATCTGCCCATCTTCGACCTCGGTGAAGCAATCTCTCAAGGCTATAATTAATAGCCAAACAATATACTATTATGACCCCGGTAACCAAACAAACCGGGGTCATCTTTTCTGAAACATCACTTAAAAATACAGATTATGGACAGCCGTCTGAATTATTATAACGTTAATATTTTGATTAAATTTTGTCGTTTTGCACATAAAGCTTGACAAATGCATGTAGTTAAAGAAACTCTGTTTAGGAGAGAATTATGATCGAAGTTATCGCCGGAAAGTGTATTGGTTGTGGTGCTTGTTTGCAAGCTTGTGCATACAACGCAATTACCCTTGTTTCTGATCTTGCCCAAATTGACCAGGATAAATGTGTGCTCTGTGGAGCCTGTGTTCAGGCATGTCCCACAGAAGCCATAGTCATCAATAAAATGGCAAAGACTGAGATAAACAAGGATGGATATAGCGGAGTATGGGTCTTTGCAGAACAGCGCGATGGAGTCGTCGCAGGCGTCGTTTATGAGCTTTTGGGCAAAGGGCGTGAATTGGCTGACGAGCTTTCCGCAGAGCTTTGCGCCGTCCTTTTTGGTGAAGACTTAGACCTTATGGCAAAAGAGCTTATCGCCTATGGCGCCGACAAAGTTATCCAAATTGATGACCCCGCGCTCAAGGACTTCCGTGACGACAAATATGCCAATGCTTTCGTTTATCTAACTGAGAAATATAAACCCGAAGTAGTTCTTGCCGGCGCAACCGTCACCGGCCGCAGCTTCATCCCCAGAGCTGCCGTGATCCTCAAGACAGGACTCACCGCAGATTGCACGGGATTGGCGATTGATCCCGATACTAAAAACCTCTTGCAGACTCGCCCGGCTTTCGGCGGCAACATCATGGCAACAATCATCACAAAAGACCATAGACCGCAGATGGCAACCGTTCGTCATAAGGTGATGGACCCTCTGCCTCGTGACGATGCTCGCAGCGGCGTGGTCGTCAAAGAACAATATGATTTTAGCGGCAAAAAGGATATCAGCACCTTCATTTCATTTGAAAAAGAAAAGACCAATCTCATCAATATCACCGACGCCAATATCATCGTATCCGGCGGACGCGGGCTCAAAGAAGCCAAAAACTTCACTTTGCTCGAAGAGCTTGCCGGAGCATTGGATGGTGCCGTGGGTGCATCTCGTGCCGCTGTGGATTCCGAATGGATCGCCTATTCCCATCAGGTTGGACAAACGGGTAAGACCGTGAAACCCGGCATCTATATCGCCGTCGGCATCTCCGGAGCCATTCAACATCTCGCCGGAATGAGCTCGGCAGATTATATCGTTGCGATAAACAAAGACCCCGACGCCCCAATCTTCAAAGTTGCCGATCTCGGCATAGTCGGTGATCTTTTTGAGATAGTTCCCAAACTTGTCAAGCGCGTAACAGACATAAGACAATGATATTACACACCACTCAGGTTGTCATAGATTCCAAGAGCACTCATAAGAATTTGCCTCTCAATCTTCACACAACAACAAAAGACCTGAGTCTCGATAATAGCGTCGCCTATTGCCCGCTCATCAATGCCCACGACCATCTCATAGGCAATTGGTATCCCAAAGCCGGCAAGGATAAGCCCTATCCAAATTCCCATATCTGGGTTGAGGATATGAAACAATCAGCCAGCTTTTTGGAAAGAAATAAGTTTTGGTTCAATGATGGTAGCTTCAATCTCTTAGTCCCCGAAGCACATGCCTTAGGACGTTTGGGCGCATATAAAAACCTCTTTAGCGGCTGTTCTGCCGTGCATGATCATGGCCCCAACCAGCTTCCTAAATACTACCAAGCAATGCCCATAAATGTCATTGAGGCATACAGACAGTGTCATTCCATCACCTTGGGAAACTGGTGGGGAGGCGAGAGCCCGGAAAGAGAGATGGAACTCGCCGGCGGGAAAATGCCTTTCATCATCCACCTCGGTGAGGGAACGGACGAGGTGACAAAACAGGAATTTGCCGAATTGGAAAGGCGTGGTTTGCTAAAAGAAAACACTCTCCTGATCCACGGTATCGCCTTCACCAAAGAAGAGATAGTTCGCATTGCCAAAGCCGGTGCCTCGGTGTGTTGGTGTCAAAATTCAAACGCCTATCTCATCGGCGAAACTTTCGATATCGATTCTGCACTGCAAGTCGGCGCAAATGTCGTTATCGGAACAGATTCCACCATGAGCGGCGGCATCAATCTCATCGCCGAATTAAGAGAGATACACGAGAAATATCCTCATATCCCGCTTAATACGCTCTTCCGCATGGTCACCGAAAACAGCGCCAAAGCTCTCTATCTATCTGAAGATTATGGCAAACTCAACCCTGATCGCTGTCGTAACTTGCTCGTTCTCGATCGCAAAAAAGAAGACCCTTTCGAAAATATTCTTGAGCTCAATGCCGCATCAATAAAGCTGCTCGTCGTGGAAGATATCCCGCGTTTTGGCGATAGAGATCTGCTTGACTACTTCCCCAAATCCGAAAGAGAATACACTTTCTTCGACATCGCCGGACGCGAGAAGTTCGTGATCGGCGATCCGCTTGCCATCAGCAACGAGATCGATTCGGTTTTGGGCTACCACAAAGATTTCCCCTTCTTGCCTTTCTGAGCCAGACTTGAGTGCTGCCGTGAAAACCTTGGAAGTTTGCGAGATATTCTATAGCATTCAGGGTGAATCATCCTATAGCGGCATGCCCTGTATTTTCGTCCGCCTCGCGGGTTGCAACCTCGATTGTAACTACTGTGACACCCGCTATTCACACACGGAAGGCGAGATGATGGACATTGAGCGCATCCTGAAGGAGATATCACATTTTCCCACAAAGCTGCTCGAAATCACCGGTGGTGAGCCCCTCATCCAAGAAGCGAGCATCCCTTTGATGCAGGATTTGCTCGCAAAAGGGTACAAACTACTGCTTGAGACCAATGGCTCGGTTTCTTTGGTTGACGTGCCCGCCAAAGTAGTCAAGATTGTGGATCTCAAGTGCCCCGGTAGCGGTGAAGGCGAGAGTTTTTTATCGGAGAACTTGGCATATCTGCAGCCGCATGATGAACTGAAATTTGTCCTTTCAAACCGGGAAGACTATCTTTTTGCAAAAGACTTTATCCATGACCATCCCGAGCTCAATCAGCTCATCCACCTGTCTGTGGTCTGGGATAGGCTCAAGCCCGAATTGCTCGCCAATTGGCTCTTAGAAGACGGCCTTGATGCAAAACTCAGCCTGCAACTGCACAAGATATTAGACCTGAAATAAAGCCCGTTTTCCTTCGTTATTCATGATCAAAAGCCAGACAAAGTCCCTAAAAAGCATCACAGTCCGATAACAATTAACAAGTCAAGCCGCAACTCATTCCTTCCCTATGGATTACGCTTATGCTCCGCTTATGATATGCTCATGCTCATGACCACATCATGACCATATCATGACCAGAACCCAGTAAGGAAGCAGTGGGGGAGACCCTCGAATTTGCAGAATTGATAAGAAAAAAATAGGGGATATTGCTCATAATAGTAGCAAAATCCCCAAGAAAAAGTGATAAATGATTAGCTAAAAGAACTTGGTTTTAAGAGGACGACCACCGTTGCGCTCATTCCCAGCCCTTCGCCGGAAACGCCCAAGCCTTCTTCAGTCGTTGCTTTAACGGATATTTTGTCTATCTCACAGCGCAGGTCTGATGCTATGTTCGCTCTCATCAGAGGAATATATCCGGCAAGTTTTGGCTTTTGTGCGGCGATGGTAGCATCGAGATTACCGATTTCATAACCCTTTTCAAGGATCTTTTCATACACTTTTCTTAAGAGAATCCTAGAATCAATATCTTTAAAAGCGGGGTCGGAATCAGGGAAGAATTGTCCGATGTCGCCCAGCGCGAGTGCGCCCAAAAGTGCATCACAAACGCTGTGGATCAAGACATCTGCATCGGAATGGCCGGCCAAGCCCATCTCAAACGGGATCTCAATCCCGCCTAAGATGAGCTTGCGTCCTAGTGTCAGACGATGAACGTCATAGCCAAAGCCAATTCTCATTGTGTTAGTCAACCGTGATGGATTTGCTGGCGTTTTTGGGGACGTCGGGGTGAACTCCGTGGTCTTTTACGCCTAAAAGGTCTAATTTATTCAGCTTGCGAATGCTCATTCTCAGTGCTAAAAGCTGAAGCACAATGGTTGCCGAGAAACAGGTCATCAGCGTGTCGCCGGTCTTGGGAAGCATGATGTATGCCCAGTTGTAATATTCGCCTTCCTTGGGATTGGTGGAGGCGGCTTTGAGCAGAGCTTCGTTTTCCTCGGCGATGACGAAGGAATTTGCACCGCGTATCTTGTGAGTGTTTATCTGAGTGATGGTGAGTTGGACATCGCGCGGATCCGGGCCGGTCACATACACCAGCGGATAGTTGCGATAGAGGGGTTCAAAGAAGTCCACGCCTCTCACGGTTTCTTTGAAAAGCTTGGTGCCTTCGGTGGATAGATTGAAAGGCATATTGTGGGTGAAAATGTAGTCTGCCAATGCTTTGAGCAGGTCTTTGCGCTCCTGAGCATCGAGGTCTCTCTCCTTGGCTTCCTCGTCGATGGTGTCGATCATCTTGCTGAAAGAGCGGATGAAACTGCGCACGTGTTTGACGCCGAAGACGGTGTTTTTGCCCAAGATGGTATTTGGGCCGTGCTTAAATTCGCTGGCCTCTTTACCTTCTGCGTGAGTGAGGACTGTCTCGCGTATCTTTAGCGCACCTTCCAGTGCAACGCCGGTGATCTTGGTAGCGAGGATGTGCATGGATGGCTCAAGATACATCTTTGCTGCCATGCTGTCGATGGCGTCGTCGGTCTTTTCGATGGTCTCTTTGAGCAGGGTGGGGATGTCTCCCATGAGCTTTATCCTGCGATTCAGAGCGGCTTTGTTTTGCTTATATTCCTCTTTAGAAAGAGTCTTTTTAATCGTCTCCAGCTTCATTTCAGCCACTTTGACGGCGAGATAATAGAAGACCGTGATTTGGTTCATAAAGCTCTTGGTGGCAGGAACAGCGATCTCGGGACCGCAGAGAATCGGGATGGCAACGTCGCTCTTTTCTTGTCCCAAGGTACTGTTAAGATTGTTTACAATCACGATCTTGTGAACGTTTATGTTCTTGTTATCTATGTCGTTAAAGATGTCAATAAGGTCTTTGGTCTCACCGCTCTGAGATACCCCGATAACGAGATCGTCGTTTTTGATGCAGTTGGAATATTCTCCACGGAAGTCTCCCGGCAGGATGGGGAGCAGTTCGATCTGGGCGATCTCATTGAAAAACAGCGCTGCCATCTTGGTAGCATGGAAAGAGGTTCCGCAAGCGATTGAATAGATGTTTCTATTGTTGTCCAAAGTGTTTTTCATCAGCTCTAAGAAAGATATGATCTTGTGTTCAAAAGCGAGCACGGCAATCCTTTCGGAGACGCTATCCAAAGCTTTGGCGATGATCAGTCTGCTCTTGTCAAACTCGCTGCCGAGAAGTTCGATGAATACGTTTTTATCGTCCGAGAAGAAGTATTTCTGCTCGAAGTTTTCCTTGATTGCCACGTCGAAGATGGCGGAATAGTTCTCTTGGGTGTGTTTGAGCAGCTTTTTGGCCTCCTCCGAATTGCAGAGCTCGTCAAATCTCGCCTGCTTTTCGCTTAAGTCCGGAAGCCCTAAAATCTCCAACATAGCGTGATTGATATACTCTTCCGTGCCGCTTTGTTTGATGCTCTGCTCCATGTATTTGCCGGAATTTGAACCGCCTTGGAAGAGCTTGATCAGCTTGCCGGTAGATTCGCTTTGGTCGTAGATATCTTGCTCCATGAAGTATTTATATTTTGGCAAGAGCTGCACGTCTTCTGCGCGTAATTTGGAATATGTGGCACGTGTGGGGATTTTATCACCGGTGGAGTATATCTCGTCCACCATGCCCAAACGCTTGAATTTGAGGTCTCTAAGCGCATAAACTTGGTAGTCTTCCGAGCCATATTCGATGAATTCGCCTTCACGAAGGTTGACGAGCATCTTGGTGAAGCGCAAAACTGATGTGAGGTCGCTGGAAGCTAAAGAGAAGGGCAATTCATCAACAGTGCCGACTCCGAAATAGAGGCTGGAGCCGCTCTTGATCGCCCAACTGGTCTCAGTTTTGGGATTAACGATCACCGCAGCATAGGAGCCGGCTATCTTGTCGGCGGTGCGGATGATGGCTTTGCGCATGGCTTCATCAGACTTTTTAGGGTCTTCGGGATTGCCTGCACGCGTCATTTCGATGTCATAATAGTGTTCCACCATGTGGATGAGCATCTCGCCATCGGTGTCTGTCTTCAGGTCGTGACCTTCACGGCTCAGGAAATTTGCCAATTCGGTGGTGTTTATGATGTTGCCGTTGTGTCCGCCAAAGATTTGACGCTTGCAATCCACCACATGAGGCTGTGCGTTTTCTTTTGTGACCATGCCCGAGGATGCCCAGCGAACCTGTCCACAAAATATCTTGCCTGATTGTTTTTGGATGCCCAAAGTCGTGATCAGGCGTGAAGGAGCTCCAACATCTTTGAGCAGGGTGATGTTCTTTTCATCATCCAAAAATGCTGCACCGGTGCTGTCTTTCCCGCGATATTCAAGGTCTTTTAAGAGGGAAGCTGCATACTTGCCGAGGTTCAGGGAAACCTTTGGCAAAGACATGCCCAAAACGCCACAACCTAAACCGGGGATTAAAATGGGAATGCGTAACTCGACTTTACTAAGTCTTTTAAGAAGCTTTCTAAGCATAATGTAATACCTTCTTTTCTAAGCTAAAATATCTCTTTTTCTAAGATGAGATGGGCGATTGTCATATCCCATTCATCGGTTATCTTCAAGTTCAAATCATTGGTGAGAAGATAGCTCACCTTGCTGCCATAATATTCTACCAATGCCGAGTCGTCCGTGCTCGTAAAGCCATCGCTATAGGCTTTATCATAACTATTTATCAAAAGTTGAAAGTCAAAAACTTGCGGGGTGAAAACCTGAATCAACCTATCCCGCGCTAAGGTCTTATCGATATATTCGCCACTTACTTGCTTGATCGTGTTCTTGAGCCGAGAAGCGGGAACCACCGCCTTGAAGCGAAGCGCCATGTTCCTGAGCTCTTCAAGAAAGTCTGTCCTGATGAAAGGACGCACGCCGTCGTGGATGAAAACCAAGCCTGTATCCGGCGGACAATGGTCTAATGCTGCCAAGATGCTGTCCTGTCTTTGCGCACCTCCGCTGATTACCAAGTATGGCTTTCTTGCTTCAGGATAGTGCGCCTCAATCAGCTCTCGGCAATAGTCCACATCCTCTTCCGGTGCGGTGATGATGATGTTATCGATATGCTCACAGAGGAAGAAAGGCTTGAGCGTTCGGATGATTATGGGCACGCCGCCCAAGAGGCGAAATTGCTTTTTGATGCCGCCGCCCATGCGCACTCCGCTACCGGCAGCCGTGATGATTGCTGTATTTGTCTTTATTCTATCCATGAATAAAAGACACCTCGCTCTTTTCTTTCGGTCTTAAGTTTGCCGAGGTTGTTGAGTTCGCGCAAGGCTTTGGAAATCTCATTGATGTGAGCCCCAGAGGTTTTAGCCAGCTCTTCAGCGGTGCAGGGGCGTCTGAGAATGATGCCGCGGATGCGCTCAACGAGGTCAGAATCCAGCGCATTAAGCCCGCCTTGATACTCGATTTTTGCGATGACTTCAATCGGTGCCTCGATCTTTTCTTGCATATACTTCTGTATCTCGATCAGACGTTTGGCGTCCGCCGCTTCCACCCATTCCTCGGTTCCTGGTCTATCCAAGGAATTGAGCTGCACCAAATCCGGCTTAATTCTAAGGATTGCATCCCTGAGCTTTTCCAGTTCCTCAGGAGTGTCTGTGATATCCGGAACGATGAAGACTTCGAGATGTATCTCCCCGCTATATCTTTGTCTGAGGCGAACCAGTCCCTCGATTTGCTCGGCGACCATAACACCTTCCATGGGACGATTAACGCGCTCAAACACTTCCTGAGTAGCTGCATCCAAGGAAGGCAGGATGAGGTCACACTTTATGATGGAATTGAGCACTTCTTCATTGCTCAGCAAGATGCCATTGGTCAAAAGGGCTAATTTATATTGCGGATAGTGCGCTTTGATGTGGTCAACGACTTCACCAATGCGACTATATAAAGTAGGCTCACCCGCACCGGAGAAGGTGATATAATCCAGCTCGGGAGAGCTTGCCAAAAAACTATCCAATTCTTCAAGAATCTCTTCTACGGGGAAGAACTCTTCTCTTTGAGTTTGCAGATAGGTCGTGCTCTGTATCTCGCAATAGACGCAATTGAGGGGGCAGTGTTTATATGGGACGAGGTCTATGCCCAAAGAAACCCCCAGTCTGCGCGAGCTGACCGGTCCAAAAAGATGTTTATATTTCATAGGTTAAAACGTTGTTCCGAACTGGAGATGAGGTTCCCAGCTACGATTGTCTAAGCCGTAAGCATAGTCAAAGCCGATGAGTCCGAAAGGACTGCGAATCCTGATCCCTGCTCCTATTCCTTTTTTGAATTTGAGAAAGTTGAAATCTCGGAGGTGATTGGCACTATCACCCGCATCAAAGAATGCTACAGCGATAACTTGGTCACCAGCGATGGGATAACCTATCTCGCTGGATAAGAGAATTGCGCGAGTGCCGCCGCCTGTGGGCCCGATGGAGCTATCAGGATAGCCGCGAATGCCATCTACGCCTGTTCCGCCAAGATAGAACTTCTCATCCGGCGGTGCATCGTCACTCCTGCCATAGGGCGTGATATAAGAGAATCTCCATTTATTGCGGAAAGTAATCTTATACCAAGCATCGGTGTACCAGTTTACTTGTGCGATCTGCTTGAAATAATCAAAGTCACCCATCAACGGTCCGCCTGCAACCTCTGAATAGAGCGTCAGCTGCGAGCCTTTTGTGGGGAAATAGATGTTATCTCTGCTATCTCGGCTAAAGGTGAAGTTCACCGCTGAGGTGCGCATCCAATCTTTGCCGGCGAGCTCGATCAGGGTCGCATTTGCAACAGAATCTGCCATCACGGCACTCTCATTTGTGATCCTATATTTCTTGCTATAGAAGGAATAACCTACGCTGGCACGGCTTCGATCCACCCAAGGCACGCTTCGTCCCAGTCTGGCTGTCCCGCCTCGCGTAGATATCTTATAATTGAAAGAGCTCCAGTTTTTGCTGGTATAATAGAGATTTGTTCCCAAGAGGATGTCTGTATCATAGAGATTGGGATTAGTGAAGCTGAAGTCAAAGTTCTGGGTGTTTGCACCAAAGTCCCAAGTCAGACCGCTGCTCCAATTGTTGCCAAAGAGGTTTGTTTGTGAGATGGAAAATTGTCCCACGAGCTTGTCCAAAGAGTTGTAACCGATGCCGCCATTTGCCATGCCACTACTTGCATCAGCCACGTGTATTTTGAGATCGATATCACCGTTTCTATTGATTTGATCATAGTCTATGCCGATATCGGGATCGATGTAACCGAGGTTATAGATATTTTGTTGACTGCGAATCAATTGAGTGCGGCGGAAGTAATCCCCCGGCGCAATCTCCAATTGGCGTCTTAAGACCTTCTCTTTGGTTCTATCATTGCCGGAGAGATGTATTTGCCTCACCTTTGCGCGCGTATTCTCGGTGATATTCAGCTCGATATTCAAGCGGTCTTCGTCACGGGCATAGTCGCTATTGATCTGCGTATAGATAAAGCCTTCATCAGAATAAAGAGAATAGATGCCATACATCTGAGATTCAAACTTCTCCTGATTGAAAGTATCTCCTTCTTTCATAGAAAACTGTGCCAAAATCTCTTCATTGTCGAAATACTCGTTCCCGTGCACATTGACAGAGCCAAAAGTAAACTGTTGACCTTCAAAGAAGTTGATGACCAGTTCATGATATTTGTCCGAGATTTGAACCATCTCATAGCCGGTGATGCTGATATCTATATAGCCGTTTTTCTTGTAGTGATTGCTGAGGAGAATGAGGTCTGCATCGAACTTTTCCTGATCAAATCTACCGCTGCGCAAGAACCCGCTTTCCTTGGTCTTCATCTTTTTCTTCAGAGTCTTATCATCCATGGATTCATTGCCGTTGAAGGTGATCTGTTTGATGGTGGTGCGTGAGCCTTCTTCCACCCTGATCTGAAGGGCAACCTTCATGTCGGGTAGGTCTTGTTCGATGACTTCGATCTTGACATTCCCAAATCCCTTGGAGGAATATTCACTCATGAGCTTCTGATGTAGTGCGGCTTTCACGCCACTACTCCAATATGAGCCTATTCTGAGATTGGCAAGTTCTTCCACCTTCTCTTTTTTGACCGCCTTGAAGCCATGATAGCTGACAGAGCTCACGACGGGGTTTTCTTCCACTTCAATGATCACGTTGATACCGGAGCGATAGGGTTCAGATAGCACAGTGATATCGGAAAAGACACCCATGCGATATAGAGTCTTGATAGAGCGCGCAACCGCCTCGGGGTCCAAAGGATCGCCCACTCGCATGCTTATCGCCGATGTCACCAATTCCGGAGCTATGTTCTTTGTTCCGACAACCCGGATTTCATAGATGGTCTCGCCGGCAGCAAAAAGACTGCAAGCCAGACTCAAAAGTATGATTACCAGCAAGTTTTGCTTAATATATTTTAGCATCTTACCTCCACATTCACCATGCTAAACACGCTCAGCGAAAGCCGCTTTTTCGTAAAGATATTTTTTTGATTTCTTCTTGTGATTCCATCTTTTCTTATAAATATTGAACTATGCATATCGATACCTCGGGCTTTCCTGATTCATTTTAGGATCACTGAAGCCTCAGGATAGAGCAGTCCCAAGCTCTTGAGTTGTTCTTGATACCACTGGTCTAAGTGTCTCTGACGTTCCACTTTACTCACTTCGTTGATGATCGACTCTCCGGTTAATTTCCAGACCTTTTCATTGCGCACATAGTGTCTGTTTACCCATGCGATAAAATACTTCCCTTGATCTTCGATGAGCGGGGTAAAATCTCCTTCAAAGGTGCTTAGTATGGCTTGGTTTAGCAACTCAATATTGCCATGCTCGCCGAAGTTGCTATCTCTTGTGATGTCGATCTTTTCAAAGACCTCATAACCGCGTCTTCTTGCTTCTTGAAAATACTCGGCTGAACTTCTGCCGGTGATGAATTCCACGATCTCATCTTCTTTTGCCTCTTGTCTTTTGAGGAATGCAGCTTTGAGCATGAGCTGATCTTTCTCTATCTCGAAAGGGATGTAATAGTGATCATAAGTGCCAGCTATTTCATAGACATAGATGCCGCCCATATTGCTTTTATGCAGCCCAATTTGCTCATTTGCGAAAGTGTTGAATATCCTTTTCATGAGGTTTAGGTCTCTGCCGATCCCGCGGATAAAACCATCATCAAAGGAAAAAGGCGGGGTTTCGAATACTTCATAATCCAATTCTTTTGCCGCTTTGCTAAAACCTTTTCTTTTTGCCAAAGCCAAGAATTCATCTGCCTTTTCTGTTTCATCGACGCCACCATCATAGTGCTGTGCACGCCCGTGAGTTGCCGGGGAATCAAAGACCACATAGCGCAAGCTACGTCCATCTTCTCTGAGGTAATCCTGCTTTGTTGCCTCATAAAGTGTTCGGGCATCCGCCTCGGTGACATCTGCATCGATTTCTTTGGTGATGAAGCGGATGATGCGCGCTTCGCTATTATTGCCCATGCTCAACCACTGAGTTTTGATTAAATCTCTATCGATGACAGTTTCATTGCGAACCTCCTCAAGCAGTTTAGAGAAGGCAAAAGTGTCGCTGATGCTCTCAATGAGCCCTTTTTTGAATGATGTATCGCTCTCAAGCTTGTTCAAATATTTGTCATAATCAAATTCATCACCTGTATAAAGCTCCTCAATTGCAAAAGCCAAAGAAGGTGGACGCCTGGTGATCTCAGCCTCCAATTCTTCGGCGGAGACGGTGATGCCACGCGCTTTGACTTCACGATCGTAGATGTGTTTTGCGATCATATTATCAAAGAAAAGCTTCAGCAATTCTGTCTGCTTCTCTGGTGAATCCGAACTTTGATTAAATTCCTTATAAGCTTCAAAGCTTGATTTGATCTCTTCCGTGCTATATTCCCGATCGCCGATCTTTGCGGCAATGCGCGCACTCAACATGCCTGCGGAAAGAAGGGTCATGCATAGCAAAATCAAATATCTTTTCATCGTTCTTCCTTTTGGAGCCTTTTTCTCACTTTGTCGGTCAAACTAATACTCAGCGTGGGTTTGTCAACAAAAAAAGAAAAGCTTTTATACTCCCGTTTAATTATTTTCGATATTCATGTTTTCCTTGAAGAGGGAAATCATCTTTCGGCTAATTAAAAAAGCCTTCACTTATATAAGGGGGACAAAATCGAAAAAAAGGTGACAAAATGAGCAACTATTATTTTGCCGAACTCGTAAGTGACTCAAAAATGAAGCCTGAGATAATTCTAAATAATCATAGATTCAAAAATGTTATGTAAACCTGATGCCCAAAAAATAGAAAAGCGCCCACCGAATTGGCAGGCGCTATATCTATTTTGATTCCAAACGAAATGATCAGCCTTCGCGATGGCAGAACCACCAGTCAAAGCATTCATAGCCTTTTTCTTTGGCGGTGCGCATGCGCTCGTTAGCAGCGTCAATATCTTTTGGAGGTGGCACAATGACTCTGTCACCAATAATGCTGTTGTTTGGCCAGTCTGCGGGCATGGCAGCACCATTTTTGTCGCTATATTGCATTCCCTTGACTGCACGCAGGATTTCTTCCATATTACGACCCAATTCTTGGGGATAATAGAGGATGATGCGCAAGAAGCCTTTGTCGTCCACGATGAATACTGCGCGAACGGTGTTTGAATCCTTTCCGGGGTGGATGAGGCCGAGGCGGTTTGCCACAGCACCGGTGTCTGCGATGATGGGGAACTGAATTTCAACGCCGATGTTTTCTTTGATCCATTCTTCCCATTTGATGTGGGAGAATACTTGGTCAACGCTCATTCCGATGAGCTCGGTGTTGATTTCTCTAAATTGAGGATATAGCTTTTGAAAAGCTACAAACTCAGTGGTGCAAACCGGGGTGAAGTCCGCCGGATGGCTAAATAATACAAACCATTTCCCTGCCATATCGCCGGGGAGGTTCATTTTACCACGAGTGGTTACTACTTCCATTTCTGGGAATTTGTCGCCGAGTAAGGGCATTCTGTACTGATCCATTTGTGTACTCCTTGTTTTCATTTTAGTGTCTATACACCATATTATAATTCGATTACGTGCCATGTCAAATCTTTTTTCAAAGAAAATATTGCATTTTGCAAAATTGTATGTGACGTTTGATTAAATGAGCTATTCAGAAGAGCGATGTTCTGCTTGAGGCGAGCATAATCTTAAAAAAGCATCCAAGAATTATTTTTAAAATCGCCGGATTTTCGAAATTGCTTGACACCTGTTCTTAGAACTTTAAGCTTGTTCAAATTATAAGCAAAGAGGAGAAGACAATGAAGCAAATTCGATATATAGTCGCACTATTATCGCTGTTGATCTTGGTCGGAGCTTGCAAATCTGGCTCTGAATTCCGCGTCATAAACCGCTGTTCCTTCCCCGCTTATGTGGCTCTTGAAGATGGAGAGTTGCAGACAATTCCCGGCGGTGAAGAATATACCTTCAAGATAGATACAGAGACCCAGAGCTTTCTCACCGGCGAGATTTCTCGCGAGATGACAGTTCGTGCATTTGGACAAACCTACAGCATCATCAACGACATCAACCAGGCTCCACAGGACACAACTGTTGTCATTCTCAAGGCGGGAAAGAGCTTGGACGCCTATCTGCATCCCAATCGGGCTTGCATTATGATCCAAAACAATCGCGACAACGACATCGCGCGCGTTGAAATATGGCGTTTTAAACACAATTCAATTGAACATCAAAGAATTATCACTCTCCGCGACATCGCATCGGGCGAAGAAGTATGGGAAAGAGTTTTGCCCATGGCTTCTGATTCTCCCGGAGAGTCATTTTATTATATGGTCTATGTTTATGAAGGCGCAGGCTCAGAAGCACAGATCTTTGGCGACCCCGAAGATGTCTTATATAAAGACCAGCGTTGGGTGCTTACTTTAGAATAACAAAGAATATCATTAATCAAGGAGTTACAATGAGAGCGTTTTGGCTTTCTTTATTCACACTAATAATCAGCCTTTCTTTCGCACAGTCGATCATCCCCGAAGGGCAAATGTTGCTTCCACAAGACGAAAGCATACTTACAGGAACTCTTGAAAACGGAATCAAGTATTACATCGTCGAAAACTCTAAACCGGCAAAACGTGCAGAGCTCAGGCTCTTTGTGGATGTCGGTAGCATCGTTGAAGATGAAGACCAAGTGGGGCTTGCTCATTTCACAGAACACATGGCTTTCAACGGCACCAAACACTTTGACCGCACCGAGGTCGTGAGCTATCTCTCTTCCATCGGAATGGGCTTTGCAAATGGTCTGAACGCCATGACCAGCTATGATTTCACCATGTATGAACTCAAGATTCCCACAGATAATAAAGAGCAATTGGACAAGGGATTTCTCATCCTTTCGGACATGGCGCACAATGTCAGCTTTCTTCCCGACGAATTGGAAAGCGAGCGCGGAGTGATCATCGAAGAATGGCGCATGGGTCAAAATGCTCAGAGCAGGATATCCGACAAAGTGACCAAGGTTCGCTTTGCCGGAAGTCGATATGCAGACCGCTCTCCCATCGGCACTTATGAGAATCTCACCACTTTCACGCGTGACAAGATCCTGCGTTTTTATGAGGACTGGTATCGTCCCGATTTGCAAAGCGTGGTCGTGGTCGGCGATCTTCCCCAAGCGGAAGCACTTGCCTTGATTGAAAAGCATTTTGCCCACATCCCACCCCATCCCAATCCACGTCCTCGCGAGCGTTATAGAGTGCCGGATTTCCCCGAAGCTCGTGCAGTGGTCGCCACCGATCCAGAATATCCCTATTCCACGATCACGGCATCTTGGACGCGCACAGACAAAGCTCAGAAAACCTATGACGACTTTTATCTACAGCTCCATGAAACCCTGTTTTTTGATATGCTCAACGCCAGATTAGGCGAGCTCAGTCAAAGTGAAAACCCACCCTTCAGCATGGCATTTGGCTATAGCGGCTCCATGATGAAGGGCTTGAACAGCACAGACCTCATGGCTTATGCCGCATCCGGTAAAAACCGTGAAGCACTCAGTACGCTATTGATCGAGGCTGAACGCATCAGACAATATGGTTTTTCCATGTCTGAATTAGAGCGCGCCAAGACGCGTGTGCTCAGACAACTCGAAAGAGCAGTCGAGCAAAGCAGCACCCGCGAATCCTCCGCCATTGTGTGGCAAATCTTTAGCGGACTCATCGGCGAAGACACCATCTTGAGCGCAGAGAAGAGTTTAGACCTCGGACTTCTCATGATGGGCATGGTAAATCTTGATCTCATCAATCGCCTCGTTGACGAACTTATCACCGAAGAAAATCTCACCATCACCTACACTGCAAACGAGGGCATGGGCATCACTCATCCCACCGAAGAACAGTTGCTTGCAGTCTATAGCGAAGTTCTCGCTACCGAGATCGAGCCCTATGAAGACAATGAAGTTCTAAGCGAATTGATGGAAGAAAAGCCGGAACCGGGCAAGATTATCAAACGCAAGACCCACAAGAAAAGCGGAATCAAAGAATGGACTCTCTCCAACGGCGCCAAAGTATTTAGCAAAAAGACAGATTTCAAAAGAGACGAAATACTTTTCACAGCCAACAGCCCCGGCGGATATACCCGCTATGATGTGGATAAATCATTCAATGCAAGACTATTGGAAGATTATTTGGGAAGCAGTGGTGTAGGCAGATTTGACAGCACCGAGCTTGATCGCATAAGAACGGGAAAAATCGCCTCTGCAATGCCTTTTGTGCGCAGATATTATGAAGGAATCAGCGGACAGGCTTCACCCAAAGACCTCGAAGTAATGTTCGAACTCATTCACGAATATTCCACAAACGCGCGTTTCGAGCAAAAAAGCTTGAACACTTTTATCAATCGCTATCGACCCTTCTATGAGAACCAGGCTTCAAACCCCGAAAGAGCCTTCTTTGATTCTCTGAATGTGTTTAGTGAAACTCATCACCCCATGTCCTACTCAGTTGATATCAATAGGCTGGAAGCTCTCTCACTGCAAGGATTGCAAGAGATTTATGCCGATAGATTTGCCGATTTCAGCGATTTCCGCTTTTTCTTTGTGGGAAATTTCAATGAAAAGCTCCTCGAAGAATATGTGGAAACCTATCTCGCCAGCCTGCCCAAAACCAAGCGCAAAGACAAGATTGTCGATGCCAAGATTCGCAAATTAAACGGAATCCATGATGTACGCTTCAGAAAGGGTGCCAGCGAGAGTGCACAAGTTGCCCACATGACCAATGGCAAGATTTGCCTCAAAGACAAAAACCGCAGCAAGATTGACGCCATGCTTTTGGTGCTAAACGAAAAGCTCAGGGAAAACATCCGTGAAGAGCTTGGCGGCGTATATGTCGTGCAAGCTTGGCAGAGCTATGAACAGCATCCCAAGGAAGAATATGAAATCACCATCTATATGGCATGCGATCCGGATAAGGTTGACGAGCTCAATGAAGCCTTATTTGAGACCGTGGAAAGCGTGCGCAGCGGTGATTTTGACCAAAGCTATGTGGATTCTGCTAAGCAGGTTCTCAAAAAGCGCTATGAAGAAAACATCTCTCAAAACCGCTATTGGCAGGCGCACATGGTCAACAACTACTTCGGTCGTGAAAAGATTGACGCTTTCCTCAATATGGAAGCTCGCTATGCCAAGTTGACAAAGAAAGATGTGGTCAAAACTGCAAAGAAATATCTCAGGTTCGATAAAAATAGACTGACCCTGATCATGGTTCCCGAAAAGGATATCGCGGAATAACTATATAAAAAACACATAATTAAATGGGCAGAGAGTATGCACGCTCTCTGCCCATATTTTTTTGGATTATTAGAAGCTGATTTAGCTCACCTTCACGCGTATCGTCTCGGCAATTCTGCGGTCCAAGACATAGCGTGCGTCTCCCACTGCAACGATGATATTCGGTTCATCCTTTTCATTGCGGAAGATCGAGATCTTCGCGCCGCTATATATGCCACGTTCAATAGTTCTGAGGTCGTTGTTACAAGAGACTATGCCATCGTTTCCTTCTGTCACTTCACTCATGGGGATGCATTGTCCGCTGGGGCAAACACAAGCTTGCCTGCGTCTTCCAAAGCCCCTGCCAAAGGGTCTAAATCTGCGATTTTTGTTCATTTCTATTTCCTATTAATTTTAAGTTCACAAAGATGATCACAAAGCTGAGCAGTGCCACCCCTAACCAGATAAAGGATTGGGAGTTGAAGGCAGCGATCTGATAGAAGACCGTTGAGATCAGCCATGCCAAGAGGTTCAGATAGATGAAACTGAAGATAGTCCACTTAGCACCGTGTTCCTGAAACAGCATAGTTAGTGCCGCCATACAGGGCGAATAGAGAACGACAAACAAGAGGAACGCCATAGCCGAAGCCCAGCCGCCAAACCTCACCTTGATGTTGTCTTTAACGCTGTCCGCGGGCTCTTCATCATCATCAAAATCCATGCTTAGCTCTTCGCCGGAATAGAGGCTGTGCAAAGTTCCCACAATTGCCTCTTTGGCAAAGAGTCCGGTGATCAAGGCAACCGATGCCGGCCAGTTTTCGGTCTCAATACCCATGGGTTTGAGCACGGGAGTAAGCGCGTGTCCGCCAATTTCCAAAACGCTGACCTTCTCTTTTTCTTTGCTAAGAATATTCGGCATCTTGATCACGCCGAGAATATTGATCACGACGATCACGATGAGAATGGTCTTGCCGGCACGCAGGATGAAATCCTTGAGCCTAAACCATGTGTGGAGCATGATGCCATTGAAAGTGGGGAAGTGATAGGGCGGAAGCTCCATCACGAAGTTTCCCGGCTCGGTCTTGAAAATCGTCTTTTTTAAGAGCAATCCCGTAAGCATCGCCATCACGATTCCAAAGAAATATAAGCCGAAGATCACCAGCCCGGCATGCCTCGGGAAGAAGATCATCGCCAGGAAGGTATAGACGGGCAACTTTGCGCCACAACTCATAAAGGGAGTGAGCAGCGAAGCAAAAACCCTGTCTCTGGGGCTCTCCAAGGTGCGCGTTGCCATGATGGCAGGAACAGTGCAACCAAAGCCCACCAAGAGCGGGATAAATGCCTTGCCCGGCAAACCGATACGGCGCATAAATTTATCTGCAATGAAGGCAGCGCGCGCCATATAGCCGCTATCTTCCAAGATCGAAAGTGAAATATATATAAAAAAGATGGGTGGGATGAATGAGGCAATCGTGGCAAGACCGCCGCCGATGGCGTCACTAATGAGGAAATTCAACCACTCAGGCGTGCCTATACTGCTGAGCAATCCGGCAAGCTTATCTCCAAAAAGCCAGAGTAAACCGCCTTCGAGGAAATCCATAATCGGCTCGGATAGAGTCACCGCCATAAGAAAGACCAAATACATCACAAAGAAGAATATAGGCAATCCTAAATAGCCGGAAAGCAAAACCTTGTCAATTGCATCCGAGAAAGTCCAGTTGTCGGGACGTCCGCGCTTCACAACGTCTTTTTCCAAACCGCGAATATAGCCATAACGGCTGTCCGCAATGGAGTTTTGGACGTCTTGCCCGCGGTGTTTTTCAATCACGGCGATGCGTTCACCCAGTTTTGCCAGTTCAGTTTCATTTAGCTGAGAAAGATATTCCTCATCCTTTTCCAAGAGTTTCAGCGCACGCCAGCGCGTCTTTTGGAGCTTTGAATAAACTTCTTCCGTGGCGAGCTTAACCTCGCTGTCGGTCTCGATATTCTCTTCTCTGAGAAGCTCTTGCCACAGCTCTTCCAATTGTTCTTCAATGATGTGGTCATAGCTCACTTGCTGGGGAACAGCCGGAGAATCGAGGTTTTCGACGATCTTATCCAAGAGCTTATTGGAATCAAATTTCTTGTTTAAAACCAAAGGGATGGCTTCAAAACCGAGGTGTGAACTGAGATGCTCGAGATCGATCTTGAGTCCGTTACGCTCGGCGATATCCGTCATGGAGAGGCACATCAGAATGGGTGCGCCCAGTTCCATCAACTGGATGGTGAGATATAAATTTCGTTCGAGGTTTGAGGCGTCCACGATGTTGATGATCAAATCCGGCTTTGCATTGAGGATGAAATCACGAGCCACCAATTCGTCTGGGTTTCCTCCACTCAGGGAATAGATACCCGGAAGATCGACGACTTCATAGTGCACCCCTTTGTGACTATAGCTGCCGCTTTTGTGTTCAACAGTGACGCCTGGCCAATTGCCCACAGTCTGCCTTGAGCCTGTAAGCGCATTAAAAAGTGTTGTTTTACCAACGTTTGGGTTGCCCGCAAGGGCGATGACGGGTGTGTTATTGCGAGTCATTTTCATTTGTCCTGCACTTCCAACATAATCCGCCGACATTGATACTGAACTGATCTATTTCAAATTTAAGGGCGTGAGCTTCTTCTTTGAGAAGCTCTTTGATCTTCCCGAGATCAGACTCCACTACCGATCGGCAATTTTCACATATCCAATGCACGTGTTGCGGGTGCCCAAGAGTTCTTTCGAATCTATCGCGCCCCTCCATGCGAACGGAAAGTTGAATCAAACCTGCATCCACCAATAGAGGTAGGGTGCGATATACCGTCGCCAAGGAGACGCTGTCGTCCTTGAGGCGGTCATAGAGCATTTCGGCATCGAAGTGACCCTGCATTGCAGACACCGCCTCTAAGATGAGGCTTCTGCTGCGAGTCAGCTTGAGCTCTTTCTCTACGAGAAATTCTTTGAACTGTTTTTCGAAATCTTTCACGTGCTATCCTTAATAGTATTGAGAATCATTTGCATCAAGCTTTGAGAGACCGTCCTTTCTGTCAAGATAAATATTCGATATATTTTTAGCTAAATCGCTATTTGCTAAATTGACGCGAGCTTACGAGTATGAATTATTATTTTGATGTAAGGAAATAGGGGCTGTTCCCAAGCAGAAATCAGGTTTTGAGACGGCGATATCTCGTCGAAAACGCCCTTGCACGAGCTTCTGATAACGCTATTTGCCACAATGAAAATCATTGCCATGCTTATTCCCATGTTAAAAGACTGCGCCGAGACTGTTCAACAGATGAGTCA